>NZ_AVOP01000012.1:0-531053 GCF_000733275.2 Enterobacter sp. EGD-HP1 | reverse complement strand
TCACCCGGAGAGCAAGCTCTCCTGTGCTACCGCTCGACTTGCATGTGTTAGGCCTGCCGCCAGCGTTCAATCTGAGCCATGATCAAACTCTTCAATTTAAGTTTGATGCTCGTGAATTAAACTTCGTAATGAATTACGTATGTTCACTCAGAGACTTGGTATTCATTTTTCGTCCGAGGACGTTAAGAATCCATGTCACTTTGAGTGCCCACACAGATTGTCTGATAAATTGTTAAAGAGCAGTGCCGCTTCGCTTTTCGCAGCGGCGCGGGGTGTGCATATTACGCTTTCCCGCTTCAGAGTCAAGCGTTTATTTTCGCTTTTCTCTGCTGACCCGGCGGCGTGTGTGCCGTTGTTCCGTGTCAGTGGAGGCGCATTATAGGGAGTTATTCCGAAGCCGCAAGGGTAAAGTGAAAATTATTTACTGACCGCTCACTTTCCAGGCAAAACTAACTCCAGACCTCAATTTTCGCCTGGTTTTTAAACAAAAACGAGCCGCAAGCGGCTCGTTTTTGCGTTTTGTGACTTACTGCACTGCCACAATACGATCGTCGTTGGCTTCCAGACGAATAACTTTGCCCGGAATCAACTCTCCGGAGAGGATCTGCTGCGCCAGCGGGTTTTCGATCTGCTGCTGGATAGCACGTTTTAATGGACGCGCACCGTACACCGGATCGTAACCATTCTCGCTCAGGAGCTTCAGCGCCTCATCGGAGATGTGAATTTCATACCCACGCTCTTCCAGACGTTTGTACAGACGCTGCAGCTGGATCTGCGCAATCGACGCAATGTGTTTCTCACCCAGAGGATGGAATACCACCACTTCATCAATACGGTTGATGAATTCAGGACGGAAGTTATGGCTCACGACACCCAGCACCAGATCTTTCATATGGCTATAGTCCAGTTCACCGAAACGTTCCTGAATCAAATCGGAACCCAGGTTCGAAGTCATAATGACAACCGTATTACGGAAGTCGACCGTTCTCCCCTGCCCGTCTGTCAGACGACCATCGTCCAGCACCTGAAGCAGGATGTTGAACACATCCGGGTGCGCTTTTTCCACTTCATCCAGCAGGATGACGGAATAAGGGCGACGGCGAACCGCTTCCGTCAGATAACCACCTTCTTCATAACCGACGTATCCCGGAGGCGCACCGACCAGACGCGAGACGGAGTGTTTCTCCATAAACTCGGACATGTCGATACGCACCATCGCATCGTCGCTGTCGAACATAAAGTTAGCCAGCGCTTTACACAGCTCGGTTTTACCGACGCCGGTTGGCCCCAGGAACAGGAACGAACCAATCGGACGGTTTGGATCGGACAACCCTGCGCGGCTACGGCGAATGGCGTTGGAAACCGCCTCAACCGCTTCGTTCTGACCAATCACCCGGTTGTGGAGATCCTGCTCCATGCGCAGCAGTTTTTCACGCTCGCCTTCCAGCATGCGCGCCACGGGAATACCGGTCCAGCGAGCAAGCACTTCCGCGATTTCTGCGTCCGTCACTTTATTACGTAACAGACGCATCGTTTTTCCTTCTGACTGCGTCGCTATCTCAAGCTGTTTTTCCAGCTCAGGAATTTTGCCGTACTGCAGTTCAGACATCCGCGCCAGATCGCCGACACGGCGAGCCTGCTCAATGGCAATTTTTGCCTGTTCGAGTTCAGCTTTGATGGTCTGAGTGCCGGAAAGGGATGCTTTCTCGGCTTTCCACTCTTCTTCCAGCTCAGAATACTGGCGCTCTTTATCGTCCAGTTCTTCATTGAGCATATCAAGGCGTTTCTTACTGGCTTCATCAGACTCTTTCTTCAGCGCCTGCTGTTCCAGCTTGAGCTGAATAATGCGTCGGTCGAGTCGGTCCAGCTCTTCCGGTTTCGAGTCAATCTGCATACGAATGCTCGAAGCCGCTTCATCAATCAGGTCGATCGCTTTATCCGGCAGCTGACGGTCAGCAATATAACGATGTGAAAGCGTTGCCGCAGCAACAATTGCCGGGTCAGTGATCTGCACGTGATGGTGCAGCTCATAGCGCTCTTTCAGACCACGCAGGATCGCGATGGTATCTTCAACGCTTGGCTCAGCAACAAACACTTTCTGGAAGCGACGTTCCAGCGCAGCATCTTTCTCAATGTACTGACGATACTCGTCCACCGTAGTGGCGCCGACGCAGTGAAGCTCACCGCGCGCCAGCGCAGGTTTCAGCATGTTCCCGGCATCCATCGCGCCGTCCGCTTTACCGGCTCCTACCATAGTGTGCAGTTCGTCGATAAACAGAATAACGTTGCCTTCCTGCTTCGCCAGGTCGTTAAGCACGCCTTTCAGACGCTCTTCGAACTCACCGCGGTATTTCGCACCAGCCACCAGCGCGCCCATATCCAGCGCCAGCACGCGGCGGCCTTTCAGGCCTTCCGGCACTTCACCGTTGACGATACGCTGCGCCAGCCCTTCAACAATGGCGGTTTTACCGACACCCGGTTCACCAATCAGCACCGGGTTGTTCTTGGTACGACGCTGCAGTACCTGAATCGTACGGCGAATTTCTTCATCACGGCCGATAACCGGGTCAAGTTTGCCCTGCTCAGCACGCTCGGTCAGATCGACCGTAAATTTCTTCAAAGCCTGACGTTGGTCTTCGGCTCCCTGATCGTTCACGCTTTCACCTCCGCGCATTTTCTCAATCGCCTGAGTCACATTGGCGGTGGTCGCACCGGCAGATTTCAGCAGGTCGGTCAAGGTACCGCGTGATTCAAGCGCCGCCAGAACAAACAGCTCTGACGAAATAAAGTTGTCCCCACGTTTTTGCGCCAGCTTGTCGCAAAGGTTAAGCACGCGTACCAGATCCTGCGACGGCTGAACGTCGCCGCCGGTACCTTCTACCTGCGGCAAACGGCTCAGCGCCTGATCGATAGCGGTGCGTAACTGGCCAGCATTAATGCCAGCGGACGTTAATAAAGGACGTACCGATCCCCCTTCCTGATTCAGCAAGGCGCTCATTAAATGAAGAGGTTCGATAAATTGGTTGTCGTGCCCCAGTGCGAGGGACTGGGCATCGGCGAGAGCAAGCTGGAATTTATTAGTAAGACGATCCAGACGCATAACTCCTCCCATAACAGGTCAAATTTGCTACTGGAGATTAAATGAGGTCATCCCTCAATTATTCAAGGTTAATGACCTGAATTATGTGAAAAGAAAACGGCACGTACCGGATCGTCTTGATTCTTTAGGTTATATCAGCCAAATAAAACTTGCCATACGTCCCGTGGTCTTGTCGCGGCGATAGGAGAAAAAATCACCCTTTTCGGTGAATGTGCAGCGATCGCCGCCGAAGATCTGCGTCACGCCGACGTTATTCAGGCGCTGGCGGGCGAGCTGGTAAATATCGGCCAGATATTTCTCCCCCGAAGGCAGGAAGGCTTCCACCGCTTGCGGATCTTTTTCCATAAAGGCTTCGCGAACCTCTGGCCCCACTTCAAAAGCGCGAGGACCAATGGCCGGGCCAAACCAGGCCATAATATTGGCGGGCTCATCGTTAAAGCAGGCGACTGTTTCTTCGAGCACGCCTTCACACAGACCACGCCAGCCCGCGTGTGCTGCTGCCACCTCGGTACCTGCACGGTTACAGAACAGAACCGGCAGACAATCCGCGGTCATTACGGCACAAACGGTTCCCGGAGTATTACTGTATGAGGCATCAGCGCGTTTAGAAGCATAGGGTTCCCCCGTCAACTTCAGCACCGCATTACCATGAACCTGTTCCAGCCAGACCGGTTTCGACGGCAAGTTCCCCGCAGCAAACAGACGCCTGCGGTTCTCTTCAACGTGTTCCAGGTTGTCGCCACAGTGCGCACCGAGGTTCAAAGACGCCCACGCGCCCTGGCTAACACCGCCAATACGGGTTGAACTGCAGGCAGCCACGCCTGCAGGCAATGGCCACTCCGGGACAATCAGTTTGGTCATAACCAGTCCACTTGATCCTTATGTTCTTCGAAATCAGCACGCATGGCGTCAATAAGGTCCACCATATCCTGCGGGATAGGCGCATGCCACTCCATCTGAATACCGGTGATAGGGTGATAAAGACGCAGCATGGTCGCGTGCAGCGCCTGACGATCGAATTTACGCAATACGCTGATGAATTCATCCGATGCGCCTTTAGGCGGACGCGGACGACCACCGTAGACCTGATCCCCCACCAGCGGATGGGTGATGTGGGCCATATGCACGCGGATCTGGTGCGTACGCCCGGTTTCCAGACGCAGACGCAGACGCGTATGAATACGGAAGTGTTCCATAATGCGATAGTGCGTCACCGCCGGTTTACCCATCGGATGCACCGACATATGGGTACGTTTGGTTGGGTGACGGCTGATTGGTTCTTCCACCGTTCCGCCAGAGGTCATATGCCCAATGGCTACCGCTTCATACTCGCGGGTGATTTCGCGCAGCTGCAGCGACTCCACCAGTCGAGTCTGAGCAGGAACGGTCTTCGCCACCACCATCAAGCCAGTGGTGTCTTTATCCAGACGGTGCACGATGCCCGCGCGCGGGACATCTACGATCGGCGGATAGTAATGGAGAAGTGCGTTAAGTACCGTACCGTCAGGGTTCCCCGCGCCCGGATGAACAACCAGGTCGCGCGGCTTGTTGATCACCAGAATGTCATCATCTTCATACACGATGTCCAGTGGGATATCCTGCGGCTCGAAGCGGATTTCCTCTTCGATTTCAGCATTGATGGCGACAGCTTCCCCACCTAACACTTTCTCTTTTGGTTTGTCCCAGATCTTGCCGTTTACCAGCACGCGCTGGTCAAGGATCCATTCTTTTATGCGTGAACGCGAATAATCAGGGAACAATTCGGCCAAAGCCTGATCTAAGCGTTGACCGAGCTGATTTTCGGAGACTGTTGCGGTGAGTTCTACTCGTTGTGCCATAAACTGCTTCTTCGTTTAACGTTGGGTTTTACGGCTTTGCCGTTTAATATAGTGTGCTATTGTAGCTGGTCTTAATCGGGAGCAGGAACAGAGTTTCTCCCGGACAAACATTTGAGGAAAGTCAAAACGTCATGACGCGCATGAAATATCTGGTGGCAGCGGCCACGTTGAGCCTGGCTTTGGTGGGCTGCTCCGGTTCAAATGAACAGGTCCCTGACAATCCGCCGAATGAAATCTATGCGACTGCACAACAAAAGTTGCAGGACGGTAACTGGAAACAGGCGATAACGCAACTGGAAGCGTTGGATAATCGCTATCCATTTGGTCCGTATTCGCAGCAGGTACAGTTAGATCTCATCTATGCATACTATAAAAATGCCGATCTGCCGCTGGCTCAGGCAACCATCGATCGTTTCATGCGTCTGAACCCGACTCATCCTAACATCGACTATGTGATGTACATGCGCGGCCTCACCAACATGGCGCTGGACGACAGTGCGCTGCAGGGCTTCTTCGGCGTGGATCGTTCCGACCGTGACCCGCAGCATGCGCGTGATGCCTTCAATGACTTCTCCAAGCTGGTGCGCGGCTATCCGAACAGCCAGTACGTGACCGACGCCACCAAGCGTCTGGTGTTCCTGAAAGATCGTCTGGCGAAATATGAATACTCTGTGGCGGAATACTATACCCGCCGTGGCGCATGGGTTGCCGTGGTTAACCGCGTAGAAGGTATGCTGCGTGATTATCCGGATACTCAGGCAACGCGCGACGGCCTGAAGCTGATGGAAAATGCTTACCGTCAGATGCAGATGACCGCTCAGGCGGAAAAAGTGGCGAAAATCATCGCCGCGAACAGCAGCAACACCTGATCTTGCCTCAATGCAAAACGGCAGCCCAAAGGCTGCCGTTTTTTTATTCATTTTAGCGCGTCGCCGAAGCGCGTTAGCCTCAACACATCCAGTCAACTATGGCCCCAATTTTTGCCTTCGACAAGGTAAATCTCGCCTCTTCCTGCCCTGCCTCACAAAAAAGATTCCCTGACAAAAACCGACAAAATAACGTGATCTAAATCACACATTTTGACATTAGGTCGGGTATGCTGGAATCACCAAGACGGAAAGACAAGAGGTAAAATTTATGACAATGAACATTACCAGTAAACAAATGGAAATTACTCCGGCAATCCGCCAGCACGTCGCAGACCGTCTCGCCAAACTGGATAAATGGCAAACTCATTTGATTAATCCACATATCATCCTGTCCAAGGAGCCGCAGGGTTTCATCGCTGACGCAACTATCAATACTCCAAACGGCCATCTGGTCGCCAGCGCAAAACACGAGGATATGTACACCGCTATTAACGATTTGATCAACAAGCTGGAACGGCAGCTCAATAAAGTGCAACACAAAGGTGAAGCCCGTCGCGCCGCAACATCGGTGAAAGACGCCAGCTTCGCGGAAGAAGTTGAAGAAGAGTAATCCTTTAAATTGAGTGTACCGCCAACGCGCCTTCGGGCGCGTTTTTTGTTTTTTATTGACAGGGTGAAAACAGTACGGGTACTTTAACGGTATCAATCACAGGATGACTTTATGAAACTTACGCCGTTCTTCTTCGCATTCTTTTTTACCTTCCCCTGACTGGGAGGCGTTTCGTCGTGTGATAAAGAATGCGAAGACGAACAACAAGGCCTCCCACAGCGGGAGGCCTTTTTTATTGATAACGATAAAATGAGACAGGCAACACTATGACACCGGAAAACCCGTTACTGGATCTGCGCGTAAAAATCAGCGCGCTGGACGAGAAATTACTGGCGCTGCTGGCCGAACGCCGCGCGCTCGCCGTCGAAGTGGGCAAAGCCAAGCTGGACTCCCATCGCCCGGTACGTGATATCGACCGCGAGCGCGATCTGCTGGAACGGTTGATCCAGCTCGGTAAAGCGCATCACCTCGATGCCCACTACATCACCCGGTTGTTCCAGCTCATCATCGAAGACTCCGTCCTCACCCAGCAAGCGTTACTCCAGCAGCATCTGAATAAAACCAATCCGCACTCTGCGCGTATCGCCTTCCTCGGGCCGAAGGGCTCTTATTCTCACCTGGCCGCACGTCAGTATGCCGCACGCCATTTTGAAGAGTTTATCGAGAGCGGCTGCGCGAAGTTTGCCGACATATTTAATCAGGTTGAGACCGGCCAGGCGGATTACGCCGTGGTGCCGATTGAGAACACCAGCTCCGGCGCCATCAACGACGTCTACGATTTGCTGCAGCACACCAGCCTGTCGCTGGTTGGCGAGCTGACGATCCCTATCGATCACTGCGTGCTGGTCTCCGGCTCCACCGACCTGAGCAAGATCGAGACGGTCTACAGTCATCCCCAACCGTTCCAGCAGTGCAGCCAGTTCCTGAACCGCTATCCGAACTGGAAAATTGAGTACACCGAAAGCACCTCGGCGGCGATGGAAAAAGTGGCGCAGGCTAACTCCCCAACCGTCGCTGCGCTCGGCAGTGAAGCGGGTGGCGCGCTGTATGGTTTACAGGTGCTGGAACGCAATCTGGCGAACCAGACGCAAAACATTACCCGCTTCGTCGTGCTGGCCCGCAAGGCAATCAATGTGTCAGACCAGGTGCCAGCCAAAACCACGCTGCTGATGGCCACCGGCCAACAGGCCGGTGCGCTGGTTGAAGCCCTGCTGGTGCTGCGTAACCACAATCTGATCATGACCAGGCTGGAATCACGCCCAATCCACGGCAACCCGTGGGAAGAGATGTTCTACCTCGATATCCAGGCCAACCTCGAGTCTGCTTCCATGCAGAAAGCCCTGCGCGAACTGGGCGAGATCACCCGTTCCATGAAGGTGCTGGGCTGCTATCCGAGCGAAAACGTGGTCCCGGTTGACCCGGCTTAACGTTCGATAAACCGACTTTTCTTCATCCCTGCCACGCTCACCGGCAGGGTGAAGATAGCGCCGGAAAGCGGATACTTCGCCACCTCCTCCGCATCCATATTTTCCCGCGTGGTGGTAATAAACAGCGTTTTCATGTCATCTCCGCCAAAACAGACCATCGTCGGGCAACGTACCGGCATGCGGTATTCTTCCAGTTGCTCACCTTGTGGCGAAAAACGCGCAATACGCCAGCCGTCAAACAGCGCGCTCCAGTAGCAGCCTTCCGCATCCATGGCCGCGCCGTCCGGTATCCCTTCGCCCTCTTTAAACTGACGAAACACCTCACGCCTGCCGGGTTCGCCCTGCTCGTCAAGCGGCGTGCGGTAAATAACGCCGTTTGGCGTATCTGAAGTAAACATCCATTGATTATCCGGACTAAACGCTAAGCCGTTGTGCCCGTGAATATCGCACTGGATCACTTTCGGCGTCAGGTCGTTGTCGATGCGCATCAGCAGGGCACCGTTGTAATATCCCGGCCCCCAAAACGTGCCCGCATAGAACCGCCCCAGAGAATCAGTGCCGCCGTCGTTAAAACGTGCGAGCTGTGGGTTAGAAGGGTTATCACACACCTTGCGGCGCAGCAGGCCGTGTTTATCGGTCAGCCAGATACCCGTTCTCATCGCAACGATAAAACCACCCTGCTCGCGCAGCGCGAAACAGCCCACCTCCTCATGGAAAGAGAGCACGGTGTGTTCTGCCGTCGGCAGATGGTAGCGGTGGATCTCTCCTTCCAGAATATCGGCCCAGTAGAGCGCGTGCTCTTCTGCGCTCCACGTCGGGCATTCAGGCAGATGCCCGGTGTAATTCAACAGCAGCTGCGGTTCGGCCATGACAGTTCCCCAAAATAAAAAAAGCCAGCATTGCTGGCTTTCAGTATATACATCATCGCATTACTGGCGACTGTCATTTGCCTGGCGCAACAGCGTCCGGCTCTCACTCTGGAAGCGCTGCGCGTAATCGCCAAACCAGTGCTCGACCTTGCGGAAGCTATCGATAAACGCCTGCTTGTCTCCGTGCTCCAGCAGCGTAATGGCTTCACCAAAGCGCTGATAGTAGCGCTTGATGAGCGCCAGGTTGTTCTCGGAGGACATAATAATGTCCGCGTAAAGCTGCGGATCCTGAGCAAACAGGCGCCCGACCATCGCCAGCTCCAGACGATAGATAGGTGAAGAGAGTGCCAGCAGCTGTTCAAGCTGCACGTTCTCTTCCGCCAGATGCAGACCGTAGGCAAACGTCGCAAAGTGGCGCAGCGCCTGAATGAACGCCATATTCTGATCGTGCTCAACCGCGCTGATGCGATGCAGTCGCGCACCCCATACCTGAATCTGTTCCAGGAACCACTGATAGGCTTCCGGCTGACGGCCATCGCAGTAAACCACCACCTGCTTTGCCAGGCTGCCGCTGTCCGGGCCAAACATCGGATGCAGACCCAGCACAGGACCGGTATGCGCAGCCAGCATGGCCTGCAGCGGACCATTTTTGACGGAGGCCAGATCCACCAGGATGCAGTCTTTCGGTAAAGGAGGCAGCTTTTCGATGATCTGCTCCGTCACGTGGATCGGCACGCTGACGATAACCATCCCGGCATCTTTCATGAGTTCCGGAGCATGCGCCCAGTCCTCTTTTTCCAGAATGCGCACCTGATAGCCAGAAAGCGTCAGCATTTTTTCAAACAGACGCCCCATCTGCCCTGCACCGCCGACAATCACCACCGGACGTAACGACGGACAGAGGGTTTTGAAGCCTTTATCGTTTTCGCTGGAATAGGATTCCCGCATCACGCGACGCAGAACATCCTCAATCAGGTCTGGCGATACGCCCAGCGCCTGCGCCTCTTTACGGCGGGAGGCCAGCATAGAGGCTTCGCGCTCCGGGACGTAAATCGGCAGGCCGTATTTGCTTTTCACCTCACCCACTTCGGCAACCAGCGCCATGCGGCGCGCCAGCAGGTCCAGCAGCGCCTTATCCACTTCATCAATTTGATCGCGCAGTGCGGTCAATTCAGCAACCATAACTAACCTCTTAAGCCAGACGCGTCGCCAGCTGGCCGTTCAAATCTTTGTGGATCTCACGCAGCAGCGCATCGGTCGTCTCCCAGCTGATGCAGGCATCCGTCACGGAGACGCCGTGCTTCATTGCACTGCGCGGTTGTTCAGATGATTGATTGCCTTCATGAATATTGCTCTCAATCATCAGACCGATAATCGAACGATTGCCATCTTTGATCTGTGCGACCACGGACTCCGCAACCGCAGGCTGGCGACGGTAATCTTTATTCGAATTACCATGACTGCAATCTACCATCAGTGCCGGGCGCAGTCCCGCCTGCTCCATCTCTTTTTCACACTGCGCCACGTCCGCCGGGCTGTAGTTAGGTGCTTTCCCGCCGCGCAGGATCACATGCCCGTCCGGGTTGCCCTGCGTTTGCAGAAGGCATACCTGGCCCGCCTGGTTGATACCGACGAAACGGTGCGGCATGGCGGCAGCGCGCATAGCGTTGATCGCCGTCGCCAGGCTGCCATCGGTACCGTTTTTAAAGCCAACCGGCATCGACAGGCCAGAGGCCATCTCGCGGTGGGTTTGCGATTCTGTAGTACGCGCGCCAATTGCGGACCAGCTGAACAGATCGCCCAGGTACTGCGGGCTGTTCGGGTCCAGCGCCTCGGTTGCCAGCGGCAGCCCCATGCTGACCAACTCCACCAGCAGGCGACGCGCAATCTTCAGGCCTGCTTCCACATCAAACGAGCCATCCATGTGCGGATCGTTAATCAACCCTTTCCAGCCAACGGTTGTACGTGGCTTCTCAAAATAGACGCGCATCACCAGATAGAGGCTATCGCTGACCTCCTCCGCTAATGCTTTAAATCGACGAGCGTACTCAATGGCGGTTTCAGGATCGTGAATGGAGCAAGGACCGCATACCACCAGCAGGCGCGGATCGCGGCCGGCGATAATGTCAGAAATGGTCTGGCGAGAGTGCTCGATCTGAGCCTCCTGCGCGACGCTCAGCGGAAACGCCGCTTTCAGTTGCTCCGGAGTGATTAAAACCTGTTCGTCAGTGATATGTACGTTGTTCAGCGCGTCTTTTTGCATGATGGCGATCCTGTAAAGCTCGTTTGCGATAGTTGTTTTCCTCAATGAGGTGAAACCACGATACCATAAAAAGTAAACATTTCAATCCAAAATACGTACACATTAGTTTACACAAGCCAATTTATTGCAAAAATCAGCCGATAAAAACGTAAACTTTAAATTACAGACGATTTTTCTTTAGCCAGGCTATGCTGAAGAAAAAAGGAGAATGGCTATGCGTTCAATTGCTCTCGCGCTGTTGTCGCTGTTTTTAACGGGCTGTCAGATCAATCCTTATACCTTCCAGCCCGACTGGACCAGCCCATCCTGGTTTGATGCCGGTAAAGAAGACGCCATGAATGGCCTGCCGGTTAAAGATAACCAGGCCCTGGCCGATAGTTTTAACGACACACACGTTGATCGTAGCGAATATCTTCGCGGCTATGCTGATGGTCAGAAGAAAGTCTGCGAAGAAGGTTTTATTCATGCCTGGGGATTAGCAGGCAAATCTTTCCCTGCCAGCTGCGATACTGCCGAAAACGCGGCAAAACTGCGTGCGTCATGGCAGAAAGGGATGGATGAAAGTATGCGTTCCAGCAGACTGAATTAAGGCTATTTTTATCCACCGGAAAATAAACAACAGTAGGATTTAGCTTAGGTCAGCCTCAGGCTATTTCTGACATAATGACGGCTCTGATAAACAATGGTATTCTGCCCGCAACTCTTAAGGACATCTATTTCCGGAGCGATGTGGCGGATTCTGGTGAGAAAATTATTCTTGATCTCTTTTTTCCGACTCACTCTGGTGTTAATGCTGTTCCTTATGGTGGGCCCTGCGGCGGCAGGCACGCTTACGGAAACGGATAAATCGGTACGCTCCATTGTCTCAGGCATTGTGAGCTATACGCGATGGCCGTCACTTTCCGGTCAGCCTAAACTCTGCGTCTACGCCACTTCTCACTATACGCATGCCCTCAGCGGCGATGTGGGCCATAGCGAGTTACCCTATACTCCCGTTATTGTACGTAACGATCGGGAAGCCCTGGCCGCAACGTGCGATGCGATTTATTTCGGGTCTGAATCACCGGCAAAACAACTTGAATTAATAAGTCAATATCAGGGCAGAGCATTGCTATTAATCTCAGAGCAAAATCCGGAATGTGTAATTGGCAGTGCCTTTTGCCTGATAATCGATCGCGGCCAGGTTCGGTTCTCCGTTAACCTGGATGCATTGACGCGCAGTGGCGTAAGAGTCAATCCGGATGTATTAATGCTTGCACGGAATAAGCAGCATGGATAAAGATTTCACTTCAACGCCGCGTCCGACGTTTAAAAGAACATTGAGGCGAAACAGCATGATAAGCGTCATCATCACGATGACGTTAATATGGCTGTTGCTCTGTTTTGCTTCCGTCGTAACCTTAAAACAATACGCGCAAAAGAATCTCGAATTAACCGGCGCCACAATGAGCCACAGCCTGGAAGCCTCTCTGGTGTTCAACGACTCGCTCGCGGCCAACGAAACGCTGGCCGCCCTCGGCAAACAGGGCCAGTTTGCGCAGGCCGAGGTTATCAACGCGCATAAAAATCGGTTTGCCTACTGGTCCTGGAACCCGGAAGATAACAACGACACGCTGGGCGCGCTGGTCAGCCGCTGGCTTTTCCCCGTACCGGTTGCGCAGCCCATTATGCATAACGGCTTAACGATCGGCGAAATTCGCCTTACCGCGCGTGACAGCCTGATTAGTCATTTCATCTGGACGTCGTTTGCCGTTCTGACCGGCTGCATTCTTTTTGCTACCGCCGTCGCGCTCGCCATTACCCAGTCTTTGCATCACGGCATGGTCACGGCCCTGCAAAACATTACCGACGTCGTGCATGACGTACGCACGAACCGCAATTTCTCCCGTCGGGTGAAAGATGGCCGTATCGAAGAATTTCACCAGTTTGGTGAAGACTTCAATAGCCTTCTGGATGAGATGGAAGAGTGGCAGCTGAAACTCCAGGCGAAAAACGCTCAGCTGTTGCGTACCGCCATGCACGACCCGCTCACCGGTCTTGCCAACCGCGCTGCGTTTCGTAACAGCATTGCGGCCTTAATGAACGACCCGTCTGCCAAAACGAACTCGGCCCTGCTCTTCCTCGACGGTGATAATTTTAAGTTTATTAACGACACCTGGGGACACGCGGCGGGAGACTGCGTGCTGATTGAAGTCGCCAGCAGGATGATGGAGTTTGGCGACAAACGTCATCAGTCATACCGCCTTGGCGGTGACGAATTCGCCATGGTGCTTTACGGCGTGCACTCTGAGCTTGAGGTTCAACACATTTGTGCTGCGCTTTCGCAGCAGTTTATCCGTCCGTTTGATCTTCATAACGGACAAAAAACATCGATGTCACTCAGCATTGGCTTTGCTCTGGCGTGGGAAAATGCTTCCGTGGAAGCATTACTGGAGAGGGCTGACCGCAACATGTACCAGGTGAAAAACCAGCGTACGAAAACAACAAGTTAGAAAGGATACACTATGTTAAAACGTTACTTCGCGCCGATAGTTCTGGCCTCACTGGTTCTGGCAGGCTGTCAGTCGCCGCCGAAAGGTAAATTTACTCCTGAGCAAATTTCGGCGATGAAGTCTTACGGTTTTAACGAACTGAACGGTGACTGGTCGCTTGGCATGTCGGACACCATCCTGTTTGATAAAAATGACGCCAGACTGCGCCCGGAAAGTGAAACGCAGATCCAGTCCATGGCCTCTCGCCTGGCGGAAACCGGCCTGAACCACGCGCGAATGGACGGTCACACGGATAATTACGGTGAAGAAAGCTACAACGAAGCGCTGTCGTTAAAACGCGCCAATGCCGTGGCCGATGCCTGGGCGAAGGGGGCAAATATCCCGCGCAGCAATCTCACCACGCGGGGATTAGGTCAAAAATACCCGGTTGCGAGCAACAGTACCCCGAAAGGGCGCGCTGAAAACCGCCGCGTCGCAGTGGTTATCAGCACACCATAGGGTTATTTAGCGGATGATTCGGCGAGCGTCACCCTGGTTGCCGCTCGCCAGCGCAGCCAGTCCACCAGAACAAACAGCGCCAGACTCACGCCCATGACCGGCAAGGCCAGCCCCAGCAATACGCTGATTATCACCGTTCCCCCTCTTGCCCATCCCGACAGCGCCAGCCAGCTCTGGCAAAGCGTCTGCAGCGGATCCACGGCCGATTGCGCCGGCCGACGCATCCACCACATCCGGTATCCCCAGATAATGAGCACGCACAGTGCGAGGCCGAACGCCACGAGCAGAAGCTGATTCACCAGCCCGAATAAGATCCCCATATGGAAATCCACGCCCCAGCGGGTCAGTTTTGCCATTAGTGGGAAATCCTCGAAACGGGTTCTGTCCAGGACCTGCATCGTAGAAGGATCAACCGCAACGGCGTCCACCTGGGTCGGCCAGCTGCGATCGATTTCCGTCACGGTCCAGGCGCGATCCGCCGTTTTCGCCGGGCGGATCTCCAGCCTGTTGGCATCAATTCCCGCGTTACGCGCCGCGCTTAACACCCCATCAAACCGCGTCAAATCCATCGCCACCGGCATCATCATTCCACCGTGATGACCACGGTGTTCGGCGTGCTCATCCACGATCTCCTGTTGGCCGGAAAGCGTCGTGTTCACCTGCGGGGTGAGCCAGTTCATCTCTGCCCGCAGCCTGTCGACGTTCCCTCCTGCCCACTGGGACCAGGTCAGGCCGGTTGCCGAGAACAACAGCATTCCCCCCAGCAGACTCCAGCCCAGGGCCACATGCAGGCGACGACGATTCTGGAAGCGATTGTTGATCCGCCGTTTGGGTCGGGTATAAAACCACAGGGCAGCACCGCCCAGCGCGGCAACCCACATCCAGGAGGCGGCAAGCTCGCTGTAGAGCCGACCCACGTCGCCCAACATCAAAGAGGTATGCAGGTAATCAATGGTCTGACGCAGCGGTAAAATCCCGCTGGTGCCGTATACCGTCATATCTCCCAGCACCGCCAGGCTTACCGGATCAATAAAAATAGCCCGGTTCTCCGTTGGCCCGAGCGCCGGGTCAGCAAACATCACGCGGGTGGTTTCCCCTTCAGCCAGCCCCGGACGCACGGCGTGCAAACGCACATCCAATCCAACGGTTTTTTCCGCCACGGCGATTTGTTCCGCCAGCGGCTGCCGCTCGCCCACGGATTTTGTGTGGAGCGCGTGCCGGTAGAGCGCATTCTCCAGCTGCGGGGTCGCCACATACAGCGTCCCGGTCAGCGCGGCAAAGAAGATAAACGGGCCTACAAACAGCCCAACGTAGAAATGGAGGCGACGCAGCAGGTTTCCCCATGCCGCGCGCGGAGTGCAGGTAGTCATACTTTTCCTTTTTAAGGCAGTAAGTTATCGATTTATTTTTAAAGGGAAAAAGCAGACTGCCGCGGCGGCGCGCGGGTATCAGGGTAAAGCCAGGGGAAAAAGTGCCAGTGGCTGACCGCCTGGCGCGGCGGCTTAACGCGAAGCCTCTGCAGCACCACGCTGAGCAGAACGATCAGCGCCAGCATCACGCCAGGGACGTGCGCTAACAACACACAGTAACCGCACGCTTCCGCATGATCGACAGGCATCGTGTGCGGCATATCGTTGTGATGCTCATCCATCGACATCATGCTCACGTCATGATGCATGCCCGGCATCGCGCTCATGGGATCTTTCTGCAGCGAGACGGAGATAAGCGGCGCCACCACGATCAGCAGGATCGCAAACAGCGCGGTCAATGCCGCTGCGCGTTTCCGGTTAGGCTGATGCAGTACGTTATCCACGTCCCCTCCACTCAAGAGGCAAGCATTGTAAATGATTTATGACAAAAGGGTTAACGTGAGAAATGCGCAGGGATAAAAAAAGGGCCAGCCTTTCGGCCAGCCCTTTCTAACAGGATGTCGCTTAAGCGAATCTTAGTTCAGACGCTCTTTAATACGAGCAGACTTACCAGTACGCTCACGCAGGTAGTACAGTTTAGCTTTACGTACAGCACCACGACGTTTAACAGCAATGCTGTCAACTACCGGAGAGTGAGTCTGGAAGACACGCTCAACGCCTTCGCCGTTGGAAATTTTACGAACAGTGAATGCAGAGTGCAGACCGCGGTTACGAATAGCGATAACCACGCCCTCGAATGCCTGCAGACGTTTTTTGGAACCTTCAACAACCCATACTTTCACTTCCACGGTGTCACCTGGACGGAAGGAAGGTACGTCCTGCTTCATCTGCTCTTGTTCAAGTTGCTTAATAATGTTGCTCATAATTTAATCTCTTATCCTGGGTAAACTGATATTCGGGAGCGTATTACGCATTCCCATCATGTTCATGCTGCTGGTGCGCGTGTTCAGTTTTGAACTCGGCCAGCAACTTTGCTTGCTCTTCAGTCAGAGCCAGGTTTTCCAGAAGTTCAGGTCTTCTAAGCCAGGTTCGGCCCAGCGACTGCTTCAAACGCCAGCGATGTATCTCGGCATGGTTTCCAGACAGTAACACCGCCGGTACTTCCATCCCTTCTAACACTTCAGGACGAGTATAGTGTGGACAGTCCAGCAACCCATCGGCAAAGGAATCTTCCGTTGCCGAAGCTTCATGGCCCAGAACCCCCGGAATGAACCGGGCGACGGAGTCAATCAGCGTCATTGCGGGTAACTCACCACCGCTGAGAACGTAATCGCCGATAGACCATTCTTCGTCAATCTCGGTTTGAATTACGCGCTCATCTATCCCTTCGTAGCGCCCACAGACCAGAATCAGCTTTTGATTCGTCGCCAGTTCGCTCACGCCCGCTTGATCAAGCTTGCGTCCCTGAGGTGACAGATAAATCACCTTTGCGCCTTCACCTGCCGCGGCTTTTGCTGTGTGAATGGCGTCCCGTAAGGGTTGCACCATCATTAGCATCCCCGGTCCGCCGCCGTAAGGACGATCGTCCACGGTACGGTGCCGGTCATGAGTAAAGTCACGAGGACTCCAGCTCTGGATGCTCAGCAGGCCATTCTTTACTGCCCGGCCAGTTACCCCGTAATCGGTAATCGCGCGGAACATTTCAGGAAACAGGCTAATTATGCCAATCCACATAGCGCCGTCTTTTACCGTTTATCCGGAGAATTTAAAAACCAGGATCCCAATCTACTTCAATGGTTTGAGTAGTGAGATCGACTTTCTTGATAACCTGTCCATCGAGGAACGGAACCAACCGCTCCTTGATGCCAAATGCATCTTTCAGGTTTGCCTTAATGACGAGAACGTCATTTGACCCGGTTTCCATCATATCGATGACTTTCCCCAGGCTGTAGCCTTCAGTAGTGACTACCTGGCAACCCATAAGGTCTTTCCAGTAGTAGTCGCCCTCTTCCAGCTGTGGCAACTGCGACGAATCCACGACAATTTCACAATTAGTCAGCGCATTCGCGGCATCACGATCGTCAATGCCTTTCAGCTTGATGATGATGTCCTGATTGTGGTGACGCCAGCTTTCCAGCTCGACCTCTTCCCACTTACCGCCTTTCTGGATAAACCAGGGCTGGTAATCAAAAATGCTATCAGCGTCTTCAGTGGAGGAAAACACTCTGAGCCAACCACGGATACCGTAGCAAGAACCCATTTTTCCCAATACGATCGGTTCAACAGGTGCTTTATTGCTCATCATGACCACCGTGACAGATTAAGCTGCTTTGTTTGCTGCTTTGATCAGCGTAGCAACGCGATCGGAAACAGTAGCGCCCTGGCCAACCCAGTGAGCGATACGATCCAGATCCAGACGAGTTTCTTCTTCTGCGCCAGCGGCCAGTGGGTTGAAGAAACCAACGCGCTCGATGAAGCGACCGTTGCGTGCATTACGGCTGTCAGTCACAACAACCTGGTAGAACGGACGCTTTTTAGCGCCGTGACGAGCTAAACGAATAGTAACCATAACATCCTCTTGTGTGAATAAAACAACCGGGCCCCATCGAGGAACGGAGCCCGGGTGTCATATTAAAAGCCCGAAAATTTTACTCATTTTCGGGCAAAAAGCAATCTCAAAAGCGATTAACGCCCTGGAAAACCGGGAGGCATCATCCCTTTCATACCGCGCATCATCTTCGCCATGCCGCCTTTCTTCATTTTCTTCATCATGCGTTGCATGTCGTCGAACTGTTTCAGAAGACGGTTAACATCCTGTACCTGCATGCCGCAACCGGCTGCGATACGGCGTTTACGGGAACCTTTGATGATGTCCGGGTTAGCGCGTTCTTTGAGGGTCATCGAGTTGATGATCGCCTCCATACGCACCAGCACCTTGTCATCCATCTGCGCTTTCACGTTGTCAGGGATCTGGCCCATGCCCGGCAGTTTGCCCATCAGACTGGCCATGCCGCCCATGTTTTTCATCTGACGCAGCTGCTCAAGGAAGTCGGTGAGATCGAAACCGTCGCCTTTTTTCAGCTTGCTGGCCAGCTTCTCGGCCTGCGCGCGGTCAACCTTGCTCTCGATATCTTCGATCAGCGACAGCACATCGCCCATGCCGAGGATACGGGAGGCAATACGATCCGGGTGGAACGGCTCCAGCGCTTCAGTTTTCTCGCCCACGCCGAGGAATTTAATCGGCTTACCGGTGATGTGACGAATGGAGAGCGCCGCACCGCCGCGGGCGTCACCGTCCACTTTGGTCAGCACCACGCCGGTTAACGGCAGCGCTTCGTTAAACGCTTTCGCGGTATTCGCCGCATCCTGACCGGTCATGGCGTCGACAACGAACAGGGTCTCTACCGGGTTGATAGAGGCATGCACCTGCTTGATCTCGTCCATCATCGCTTCGTCAACGTGCAGACGACCGGCGGTATCCACCAGCAGCACGTCGTAGAATTTCAGCTTCGCTTCTTTCAGCGCCGCGTTAACGATGTCGACAGGCTTCTGCGCCACGTCGGACGGGAAGAAATCCACGCCGACCTGCTCGGCCAGGGTTTCCAGCTGTTTGATCGCCGCCGGGCGATAGACGTCCGCAGAGACCACCAGCACTTTCTTCTTGTGCTTTTCACGCAGGAACTTACCCAGCTTACCGACGCTGGTGGTTTTACCCGCACCCTGCAGGCCCGCCATCAGCACCACGGCCGGCGGCTGAGCCGCCAGGTTAAGCACCTGGTTCTCTTCGCCCATCGCCGAAACCAGTTCATTACGAACGATTTTGACGAACTCCTGACCCGGGGTCAGGCTCTTGTTAACTTCATGACCAACCGCCTTCTCTTTTACGCGGTTGATAAAATCACGAACAACCGGCAACGCGACGTCTGCTTCCAGCAGCGCCATGCGCACTTCGCGCAGCGTTTCCTTGATGTTCTCTTCAGTAAGGCGTCCGCGGCCGCTGATGTTGCGCAGCGTGCGCGACAAACGATCGGTTAAATTATCAAACATTGTCTCTCGCCTGAGTAGAAACGTTGGGCCGCCATGGGCGACACATACACAGAATTTTGCCGGAGTATAACATGAAGGCGCCTTTGTTGTTATGCAACGGTTGGAGCAGGCGTCACGTAACGTTATACTGCTTCTCTTTCTTATTAAGACAACTGTCGATGCCTATATGCCTGTTTTCGCACTGATCGCCCTTGTTGCCTACTCTGTCAGCCTCGCGCTGATCGTTCCTGGACTGCTGCAAAAAAACAGCGGCTGGCGGCGCATGGCTATTCTTTCCGCGGTGATCGCACTGATTAGCCACGCGTTTGCGCTGGAATCACGCATCATTCCCGGCGACGGCAGCGTGCAAAACCTGAGCGTCCTCAACGTCGGCTCGCTGGTCAGCCTGATGATCTGTACGGTAATGACCATCGTCGCGTCTAAAAATCGCGGCTGGCTGCTGCTGCCGATTGTCTACACCTTCGCGCTGATCAATCTGGCGCTCGCCACCTTTATGCCTAATGAATTCATTACGCATCTGGAGGCTACCCCGGGGATGCTGGTCCACATCGGCCTGTCGCTATTTGCCTACGCGACGCTTATCATCGCCGCGCTTTACGCCATGCAGCTCGCCTGGATTGACTACCAGCTGAAAAACAAAAAGCTGGCGTTTAACCATGAGATGCCGCCGCTGATGGTCATTGAGCGTAAGATGTTCCACATCACCCAGGTGGGCGTAGTGCTGCTGACGCTGACGCTCTGCACGGGCCTGTTTTACATGAAGAACCTGTTCAGCGTGGAGAATATCGATAAAGCAGTGCTCTCCATCATCGCGTGGTTTGTCTATATTGTCCTGTTATGGGGCCATTATCATGAAGGCTGGCGCGGTCGTCGCGTGGTCTGGTTCAACGTCGCGGGTGCGGGCATTCTCACCCTTGCCTATTTTGGCAGCCGCTTCATACAGCAATTTGCTGGCTAAGTAACAAAAGGAGTTCCCCCTGGAACACATCTCTACCACCACGCTGATCGTTACGCTGATCGTCATGGTGGTCATCTCCGCCTATTTCTCCGGCTCGGAAACCGGCATGATGACCTTAAACCGCTACCGGTTACGTCATCGTGCTAAACAGGGTAACCGTGCCGCACGTCGCGTTGAAAAACTGCTCCGCAAGCCGGATCGCCTGATAAGCCTGGTGCTCATCGGCAACAACCTTGTCAACATTCTGGCCTCCGCCCTCGGCACTATTGTCGGGATGCGCCTGTACGGCAACGCCGGGGTGGCGATTGCTACCGGCGTGCTGACGTTCGTGGTGCTGGTGTTTGCCGAAGTGCTGCCGAAAACCATCGCCGCGCTTTACCCTGAGAAAGTCGCCTACCCGAGCAGCTTCCTGCTGGCACCGCTGCTGATCCTGATGATGCCGCTGGTCTGGCTGCTGAACATGGTGACGCGCGTACTGATGCGGATGGTGGGGATCAAAGCCGATGTGACCATCAGCAGCGCGCTCAGCAAAGAAGAACTTCGTACCATCGTGCATGAATCCCGCTCGCAGATCTCCCGGCGCAATCAGGACATGCTCCTGTCGGTGCTGGATCTGGAAAAGGTGAGCGTAAATGACATCATGGTGCCGCGTAACGAAATCGTCGGTATCGACATCAATGACGACTGGAAAGCCATCGTCCGCCAGCTGACGCACTCCCCGCACGGGCGCATTGTGCTGTATCGCGACTCGCTGGATGACGCCATCAGCATGCTGCGCGTGCGTGAAGCCTACCGTCTGATGACCGAGAAAAAAGAGTTCACCAAAGAGGTGATGCTGCGCGCCGCCGACGAGATTTACTACGTGCCGGAAGGCACCCCGCTCAGCACGCAGCTGGTGAAATTCCAGCGCAACAAGAAGAAAGTTGGCCTGGTGGTTAATGAGTACGGCGACATTCAGGGGCTGGTGACGGTCGAAGATATTCTGGAAGAGATTGTCGGGGACTTTACCACGTCAATGTCGCCTTCCCTCGCGGAAGAGGTCACCCCGCAAAACGACGGCTCGGTGCTGATTGACGGAAGCGCGAACATTCGCGAACTCAACAAAGCCTTTAACTGGCATTTGCCGGAAGATGAGGCTCGCACAATTAACGGGATGATTCTGGAGGCGCTGGAAGAGATCCCGGCGGCGGGCACGCGGGTGCGCATTGAGCAGTACGATATTGATATCCTGGACGTGCAGGACAACATGATTAAGCAGGTGAAAGTCCTGCCCGTTAAACCCCTGCGCGAAAGTATCGCTGAGTAAGGCTGTAGGCCGGGTGAGGCGAACGCCGCCACCCGGCACTACGGATGGCAAATTACGCTTTCGCTTTCGCCACGGTCACCATCGCAGCGCGAATGGTACGGCCGTTCAGGGTGTAACCTTTCTGCATCACGCCCAACACTTTACCGGCTTCTACCTCTTCGGACTCCACCATGGCAATCGCCTGGTGAACGTTTGGATCCAGCGGAACGTTGGTATCGGCAATCACTTCCACGCCAAACTTGCGCACTACGTCGAGCATGGATTTCAGCGTCAGTTCGATACCTTCGATCATCGCCGCGTTGTCCGGATTCGCTTTGTCAGCCACTTCCAGCGCGCGATCGAGGCTATCAATTACCGGCAGCAGTTCATTGACGAACTTCTCCAGCGCAAATTTATGCGCCTTCTCAACGTCCTGCTCGGTACGGCGACGCAGGTTTTCCATTTCCGCCTTGATGCGCAGAACACCATCGCGTTCGCGATTCTGTGCTTCTACCAGCTGGGCTTCCAGATTCGCAATTTTTTCATCGCGCGGGTCCACCTGCTCAGCAGATGCGTCTGGCTCTACAGCCTCAACTTCATCGTGCTGTTCCGTGATAATTTCTTCAGGGGCTTGCCCCTCAGGCGTTTTCTGTTCTTTACTACTCATGAATTTCTCCGCGTTTTTCTGCATTCATCTCGCTAACTTCGCTTATTATGGGGATCAGTTTCCGGGATTCAAGGGAACAAGACAGATTGTCATCATTCATCAGGCACAAGGACCTCCAGAAAATGAATAATCATTTCAGGTGTATTGGGATCGTCGGGCATCCGCGTCACCCTACCGCATTGACGACACATGAAATGTTGTATCGCTGGTTGTGTAGCAAAGGCTATGAAGTGATGGTCGAGCAGCAGATTGCGCAGGAGCTGCAGCTGAAGAGCGTCAAAACCGGCACGCTGGCAGAGATTGGTCAACAGGCCGATCTCGCCGTGGTAGTGGGTGGCGACGGCAATATGCTTGGCGCGGCCCGCACGCTGGCGCGCTATGACATTAAGGTCATCGGCATCAACCGTGGCAATCTCGGCTTTTTAACCGACCTCGACCCGGACAATGCCCAACAGCAGCTGGCCGACGTGCTGGAAGGCCACTATATCAGTGAAAAACGCTTTTTACTGGAAGCGCAGGTATGCCAGCAGGACTGCCAGAAGCGCATCAGCACCGCAATAAATGAGGTGGTCCTTCACCCCGGTAAAGTGGCGCACATGATCGAGTTCGAAGTTTATATCGACGAAATCTTTGCCTTCTCCCAGCGTTCTGACGGGCTGATTATCTCCACCCCGACCGGCTCAACCGCCTACTCGCTTTCTGCCGGCGGCCCGATCCTGACGCCTTCGCTGGATGCCATCACCCTGGTACCGATGTTCCCGCACACGCTCTCCGCCCGCCCGCTGGTGATCAACGGCGACAGCACGATACGTCTGCGCTTCTCGCACCGCCGTAACGACCTGGAGATCAGCTGCGACAGCCAGATAGCGCTGCCGATCCAGGAAGGTGAAGATGTTCTGATCCGGCGGTGTGATTACCACCTGAATCTGATTCATCCAAAAGACTACAGCTATTTCAATACATTAAGCTCGAAGCTTGGCTGGTCAAAAAAATTGTTCTGATTTTGCATCCAGTACTTTACTGTATAAAAAACCAGTTTATACTGTATGAAAACACAGTCATGGTTTTTCATACAGGAAAACAATTATGCTGGCACAACTGACCATCAGCAACTTTGCCATTGTTCGTGAGCTTGAGATCGATTTCCACAGCGGCATGACGGCGATCACCGGGGAAACCGGTGCAGGTAAATCCATTGCCATTGATGCCCTCGGCTTGTGCCTTGGCGGCCGCGCAGAGGGCGATATGGTGCGCATGGGCGCAAACCGTGCCGATCTGTGCGCCCGTTTCTCCCTGAAAGACACCCCTGCCGCCCAGCGCTGGCTGGAGCAGAACCAGCTTGAAGATGGACGTGAGTGTTTACTTCGCCGCGTGATCAGCAGCGACGGTCGTTCACGTGGCTTTATCAACGGCACGGCGGTTCCGCTTTCCCAGCTTCGCGAACTGGGCCAGCTGCTTATCCAGATCCACGGGCAGCACGCGCACCAGCAACTCGTCAAACCAGAACAGCAGAAAGCGCTGCTGGATGGCTATGCGTGTGAGTACGCGCTTACTCAGCTTATGGCAGAGCACTATCGCCAGTGGCATCAAAGCTGCCGCGAGCTCGCCCAACATCAGCAGCAAAGCCAGGAGCGCGCCGCACGCGCGGAGCTGCTGGCGTACCAGCTCAAAGAGCTGAACGAATTCAACCCGCAGCCGGGTGAGTTTGAGCAAATCGACGAAGAGTACAAACGCCTGGCGAACAGCGGTCACCTGCTCTCAACCAGCCAGAATGCGCTCAGCCTGCTGGCGGATGGCGAAGACGTTAATCTGCAAGGCCAGCTGTATAATGTCCGGCAGCTGATTACCGAGCTGGTCGGCATGGACAGCAAACTTTCTGGCGTCCTGGATATGCTGGAAGAAGCAGCGATTCAGATCTCCGAAGCCAGTGACGAACTGCGCCACTATTGTGAACGTCTGGATCTTGACCCGAACCGTCTGTTTGAGCTGGAGCAGCGCATCTCCCGTCAGATCTCACTGGCGCGCAAGCACCACGTTACGCCGGAAGAGCTGCCGGGTTACTATCAGTCTCTGCTGGAAGAACAGCAGCAGCTTGACGATCAGGCTGACTCGCTGGAAACCCTCTCTCTGGCGGTGAACCTGCACCATGAACAGGCGCTGGCGACAGCGCAAAAGCTGCATGAAATCCGTCAGCATTACGCCCTGGAGTTAAGCCAGCATATCACCGACAGCATGCACACGCTGGCGATGCCGCACGGCGTCTTCACCATTGATGTCCGCTTTGAAGAGAACCACCTGACGGCGGAAGGTGCTGACCGCATCGAGTTCCGCGTCACCACTAACCCGGGTCAGCCGCTTCAGGCAATTTCTAAAGTCGCCTCCGGCGGTGAACTGTCACGTATTGCGCTGGCGATTCAGGTGATTACCGCGCGTAAAATGGAAACCCCGGCGCTGATTTTCGATGAAGTGGATGTCGGCATCAGTGGCCCAACAGCGGCGGTGGTGGGTAAACTGCTGCGCCAGCTAGGCGAATCAACGCAGGTGATGTGTGTCACCCACCTGCCGCAGGTCGCGGGCTGTGGTCATCATCACTTTATCGTCAGCAAAGAAACCGACGGTGAAATGACCGAAACGCACATGAAGCCGCTGGATAAACGTGCGCGCCTGCAGGAGCTGGCACGCCTGCTCGGCGGCAGCGAAGTCACCCGTAATACGCTCGCGAACGCGAAAGAACTGCTGGCGGCATAAACTTTTTCGGGATCTCAGGGTCATACAGAACAACAAAAACGCCGCCAGACCGGTTTCAAAGTGGGGCAAGGTCTATTATCATCGGCATATTACATATGAGCCGCGTTCTGCTCGGGCCCGAAAAGGAATCAAATCACTATGCGTTGTAAAATGCTGACCGCTGCCGCAGCGGTTCTTCTGATGTTGACCGCAGGCTGTTCCACTCTGGAGAAAGTGGTTTACCGTCCTGACATCAACCAGGGGAACTACCTTACCCCTAACGATGTGTCCAAAATCCGTGTGGGGATGACACAACAGCAGGTCGCTTATACACTGGGAACCCCGATGATGTCCGATCCGTTCGGCACAAACACCTGGTTCTATGTATTCCGTCAGAAGCCGGGCCACGAAGATGCGACCCAGCAGACCCTGACGCTGACCTTCAGCAGCGCCGGTGTGTTGACCAACATCGACAACAAGCCTGCCCTGACCAAATAATCAGAAGTCAGAAATGCAAAAAGGTGCTCATTGAGCACCTTTTTTGTGTCTGAACTCTAGCGCAGAATCGTAGCCCCAGTAAGCACAGCGCCACCGGGGAAAGAAAGCGCTACTTAGCCGATTTCTCAGCACGCTGACGACGCAGCTCTTTCGGGTCGGCAATCAGCGGACGATAAATCTCCACCCGATCGCCCTCTTTCAGCACATCGCCCAGCTTCACCGGACGGCTGTAAATCCCGACCTTATTTTTCGCCAGGTCAATATCGCTGCGAAGCTCAAGGATGCCCGACGCGCGGATAGCCGCCTCAACGGTTGCACCCTCTTCCAGCGTCACGCGCTGCAGATACTGCTTCTCCGGCAGCGCGTACACCACTTCTACAGCAATCTTATGCGACACTGTAAACCTCTTTGGCGCGGGTGGTAAACGCCTGAACCATATTGGAAGCCAGCTCTTTAAAGATACGGCCAAACGCCAGCTCAATCAGCTTATTGGTAAATTCAAAGTCCAGCTGGAACTCGATGCGACAGGCGTCAGTGCTCAGCGGCGTAAACTTCCAGCCCCCCATCAGGGATTTAAACGGACCATCCACCAGATGCATCAAAATACTCTGATTGCTCGTCAGCGTATTGCGGGTGGTGAACGTCTTGCTGATCCCCGCTTTGGAGACATCCACCGCCGCGGTCATCTGCGTCGGGCCGGACTCCAGAACGCGGCTCCCGGTGCACCCCGGAATAAATTCTGGATAAGACTGAACATCGTTCACTAACTGATACATTTGTTCCGCGCTGTAAGGCACAAGCGCAGTACGGCTAATCTGAGGCATAGCATTTCCCATGGTCACACAACGGACAAATAATAACATTTATCACCTGTTAAAAAAACGCTAAGCCTCATCTCGTGCTAAGATAGCGCGTTAGACCTCACAGGACGCAATGAGGTGACTTTTTGAAATCAGATTACCGACGGCTTTACGACACTTATGACGAAGAAAAAAGCACATAAACCAGGCTCGGCGACCATTGCGCTCAACAAGCGTGCTCGCCACGAGTATTTCATTGAAGAAGAATTCGAAGCTGGCCTTGCGTTGCAGGGCTGGGAAGTAAAATCGCTGCGCGCCGGGAAAGCCAACATCGGCGATAGCTACGTGATCCTGAAAGATGGCGAAGCCTTCCTGTTCGGCGCGAACTTTACGCCGCTGACCGTCGCCTCTTCACACTACGTGTGTGACCCAACGCGCACCCGTAAGCTGCTGCTGAACAAGCGCGAGCTGGAATCCCTCTACGGACGCATCAACCGTGAAGGTTTCACCGTGGTCGCCCTGTCGCTGTACTGGAAAAACGCCTGGTGCAAAGTGAAAGTTGGCGTCGCGAAAGGTAAAAAACAGCACGACAAACGTACTGACCTGAAAGAGCGCGAGTGGCAGTTGGACAAAGCACGCATCATGAAAAACGCAGGACGTTGATTCTGCACACTTATTGTACTATTCAATAAGTTAGCGTTCCGGGCTGGTATCCAGGAAGTGAAATCTGGTATACTCAGTTCAACACTATTGGGGCTGATTCTGGATTCGACGGGATTTGCGAAACCCAAGGTGCATGCCGAGGGGCGGTTTGCCTCGTTAAAAGCCGCAAAAAAATAGTCGCAAACGACGAAAACTACGCTTTAGCAGCTTAATAACCTGCTCTGAGCCCTCTCTCCCTAGCTTCCGCTCTTAAGACGGGGATCAAAGAGAGGTCAAACCCAAAAGAGATCGCGTGGAAGCCCTGCCTGGGGTTGAAGCGTTAAAACTAATCAGGCTAGTTCGTTAGTGGCGTGTCTGTCCGCAGCTGGCGTGCGAATGTAAAGACAAACTAAGCATGTAGTACCGAGGATGTAGAAATTTCGGACGCGGGTTCAACTCCCGCCAGCTCCACCAAATCATGATCCGGATACGTCCGGTGAAGTACAGAAAGCCCGCATGACACAAGCCTTGCGGGCTTTTTTGTGTCTGTCGTTGTCCGAGAACATCCGGCTATATCCGGTGATTATTGGTATACGTTTAGGTATACGGTAGGATGTATACTTATAAGCGTATACCAATACCTGAAGGAGCGGCCACAGTGGCACGGACAACACGCCCCCTGACAAACACTGAAGTTCTGCGCGCTAAAGCGTTAGAAAAGGATCTAACGCTTCATGATGGCGATGGGCTTTTCCTGATTGTTAAAACCAGCGGGAAAAAGCTCTGGCGTTTCCGTTATCAACGTCCGGCAACAAAGCAGCGGACAATGATGGGACTTGGTGCCTTCCCCGCCCTATCGCTTGCTGATGCCCGAGGGTTAAGAGCGGATTTCCTTGCCTTATTAGCCAACGGAATTGACCCGCAAATTCAAGCTGAAGTTGTTGAGGAACAGCAGCAAATCGCTCTGGACAGTATTTTTTCAACGGTTGCCGCTAACTGGTTCAAGCTCAAACGCAAAAGCGTTACCCCTGATTACGCAAAAGACATTTGGCGCTCACTTGAGAAAGATGTATTCCCTGCCATTGGTGAAACCCCCGTTCAGCAAATCAAAGCCCGTACATTAGTTGAAGCGCTTGAACCAATCAAAGCTCGTGGGGCTCTTGAGACTTTACGTCGACTGGTGCAGCGCATTAACGAGATAATGATTTATGCCGTAAACACTGGTCTAATTGATGCCAACCCAGCGTCAGGTGTCGGAATGGCCTTTGAGAAACCTAAAAAACAAAACATGCCGACGTTGCGGCCTGAAGAATTGCCGAAGCTGATGCGTTCTTTAATAATGTCAAATCTTTCTGTTCCGACTCGCTGTCTCATAGAATGGCAACTTTTGACGTTAGTGCGCCCTTCTGAGGCATCAGGTGCTCGTTGGGCAGAGATAGATCTCGACACTAAACTCTGGACTATTCCAGCCGAACGGATGAAAGCTAAGCGGGAACACATAGTCCCTTTATCTCCTCAGGCATTAGAGATACTTGATGTGATGAAGCCAATCAGCGCCCATCGTGAACATGTTTTTCCGAGTCGGAATGACCCAAAACAACCAATGAATAGCCAGACGGCTAATGCCGCGTTAAAACGTATTGGTTATGGTGGAAAATTAGTTGCGCATGGTTTACGTTCTATAGCTAGTACAGCTCTCAACGAAGCTAATTTTAATTCTGATGTAATCGAGTCTGCGCTAGCACACACAGATAAGAATGAAGTTAGGAAAGCGTACAATCGGTCCATTTATTTGAAACAAAGAGTTGAGCTAATGGACTGGTGGGGTAATTTTGTCAAGATTACTAATAGATACTAAAGGATTACACATGAGCACAGTAAAATCTATCGATACCATTTCTTCATATTTTAACATATCGCCATTAGTTCTTGATCAACTTGATGTTGTTGATGTTTTATTAGAAACAGATACTCTGCTTTTTATTGACCCTATGCTTCTTCCTGAAAGTAAGCATACTGAAATGAGATTAAATGCTCATAATAAATATATATCCACCTTCACAAAAATCATTAAATTAATTAAGGCATCTAAGGAGCAGAAAGACAGTGATGTTGCTTGGAAGGCTGCCAAAAAATTATTTTCATTTTCCGAAATAGGATGGACATGTTTGGGTTATGGCTCATCGGCAAAAGGCTCAGGGTTCGGGCCACACTTAGTAAACACTACCATGAATACTGCCTATCAAATTATCAATATGGATATTGATGACCCTGATTTATTTATGGTCATGTCGTTATTTGAAGAAGGAATTGGAGCTGATAGAATCAGCGACATGACTACAAACATTATATTTGAGTCCTTAGTGGAATTTTCAGAAAGAGTTAATAAAACACTACAAATTCCAACAAAAGAGTTCTCATTTAAAGGAAGTAAATACATCGCCCCACATAATCCTTTAACTAATACACCACTAATACTTGTTCCTAAAGATATTGTTCGTGATTTACCTATATCCACTGACTGGAGCGGCGCAGTCAGTACAATGAAAGAAAATACAGACCTACGAGACAGGATTAATACCAACATTGGCAAACTACTCGCATCAATGACTCAAAAAGAAAAGGCTGAAGCTAAGCGCAGGGCTTTAGAGAAAAAAGAATATTTTGAAGATCTCTTAGAATTAATAAAAGAAGTAGAAAAAGAGCCTTACGATTTCAAAGCTGATAAAAATGGAGAGCTATTTTGGTCAAGGCTTGTATCTTCATTAGATAAGAAATACCCCTTCAACCTTTCGAAATTCAATAAAAAACTAACATTAGATGAAGTTGAAGCTTTAGTTGATGAGATATTAAACCAATTCAAAGATCTAATTGAAAACAAAGGTCTGTGGAAAGAAATGTGGGCAGATGATAAAAAACCACGTAAAGAAAAAGCGGCCCAACGCTTACTTTTTGCTGTCGCATATTCATATTGCAGAGCTAATAACTTGGATATTAGCCCTGAAGCAGACTCTGGTAATGGACCTGTAGACTTCAAAGTTTCGCAAGGTTTCGCTCAGAAAGTTTTAGTAGAAGTTAAGTTATCATCAAATGGTAAATTACTTCATGGATATGAAAAACAATTAGAAATTTATAGAAATGGTGACGATACTGATCGTGCATTTTTCGTAATAGTTGATATTGGTCATTTAGGTGAAAAATACCAAAAGGTTCAACAAGCTAAAATTGCAGCAGTTAATGAAGGTTTCAGAGCCTCAAAGATCATTCATATCGACGCACAACAAAAAGATTCTGCTAGTATTCGTATCTAATAAATAATGGCTCAACGATTAACTTCGTTGAGTCTTTGTTATTTTATACGAGGTAAATATATTTACTAGCCCAGACTTTCTCAAATCCAAAATTATATGTGCACAATGCTCTCCCCCTACAACGCGATCACAGCCAGCTAAATTCATCCACCTACGAAGCTGTCAGTTTTGACGGGCTCGCGCGGACCTATCGCGCCGCCGTACATCAAAGCTAACCCTTTGCCGTGAAGCGCAACATTCTGACCAGCACTTTTATCCCACATCCGCTGCTGAGCCAGCAGGCTTTCAGCCGGTTCATGCAGGACTATCTGGTATTCGATAACGCCTATCTTGAGAAGCGCACCAACCGCCTCGGCGGTATTTTGTCACTGGAACCATCGCTGGCGAAATACACCCCGCGCGGCGTGGATCTGGAAATATACTGGTTTGTGCAACACGGCATGACCAGGCGGCCATATGAGTTCACTAAAGGCAGCATCTTTCACCTGATGGAGCCGGATTTAAACCTGGAAATCTACAGCCTACCGGAATACCTGTCCGCAATTCCTTCCACCCTGCTGAACGAATCCGCCACTCTGTTTCGCCGCAATTATTACATCAACGGCAGCTATGTAGGGTTTATCATGTTCAGGACCGACGCCGCGCAGAATCACGAGGATGTGAACTATATCTGCAAGGCCATGAAAAGCGCCAAAGGGCCTGGCAACTTCCGCAACCTGTTTATGTACTCGCCAAACGGTAAAAAGGACGGCATCCAGATCATCCCGTTCTCAGAAATGACGACAAAGGATAAGTTTCTGAACATCAAGAACGTAAGCCACGATGACATGATTGCTGCGCATCGCGTTCCACCTCAAATGAGGGGGCTCATGCCCAACAATGTTGGTGGATTTGGGGATGTGGAGAAAGCTAGCCGAGTCTTTGTGCGGAATGAACTCATTCCCTTGCAAAAGCGATTTGAAGATTTAAACAAATGGTGCAAACATGATGTGATTAAGTTCACTTCTTATGCTCTATCAAACGAATAATTAGTATTTGGCCGCTTAATTTTCGGCTTTTCTTTTTTTGGTATCATGATATGTTCAATGTTTCGACTTCGCACAGAATCATACCATGAAAAACGACAAAGCATTGGAGTTTTACGAGAAGCTTTATTTTGCTGAAATAGAGAATAAGGATAAGATACACACTCGTGCTCAAGCCGATTTCGGCTTGATGGTCATTACGGTGACCATCCTCACTTATCTAGCCAAAAATACATCATATGAGAACCATTTCATTTTAGCTGTAATAGTATTTTTATTAACTTTTATTTCATTTATTTTAGTGTTACGGTCATCCATTCTATTGAAAGGAGTAATCTGGGGTAATGAATTTAAATATTGCCCGGCTCCCAGAGAAATACATAGTTATCATCAAGACCTTGTTGCTTACGAAACCACCTTTAAAGGCTACTGCAATACAAATGGCCTGACTTATGACAATAGTCATAATCCAGATGATAAATTATGGGAATTCATACACCAGGAAATAAGAGAGTGTGCTAGCTGGAATAGTAATGTTAATGAAGCACGTTCCATCAAATTATATGAATCAACAAAATACCTTGTATGGTCCTGGATACCAATAATCGCTGCAGTTATCATATTCCTATCAGCTGACTTGGATGCAGCATCTCCTCGACAGCAGAACGACACCAAATATCTAATAATTCCACTTGAAAACGTACGGAGAACTTGATGCGACAACCAATACCAGCACCACCACCACCACCGAAACCTCCCGCACGAAGGGTAGTTATTGAAGATGATTCAAAAGCAAAAGAAATTAGACGAGATGAAAAGAGAAACAGAAATGAGCGAGCAAAATAAACCAAAGGGTAATAATGCTGTCCCCCCAGCACCACCACCTAAGCCTCCGAAGCCACCAATAACTCGTTTGGTTCAAGGTAGCTTCAACGACGATCATTCGCAAAGGAAAAGCAAAAATGACAAAAAATGAAAAAACCAACACACCACCACCGCCTCCGGCCCCTTCTAAGCCACCTTCCCGGCAAGCATTCGATCACGATGATACGAAAAAAAGATCCGGAAAATAGGTGTTGAGGCGATTAACGTACTCAATTTGATTACAGCGCCTCAGCAACATCCGCGGGGCGCTTTTTTTTGCAACTTGTCCAATTCCCTAGCAGTTTGAAATGGCTATTTGGCTGAAGCTTTCTCCGCATTTTTTCATTTTAACTCTGTTGAGGGCACTCGTAGCCCCGCCACGCCTGCCCGCTTTATGGAGTGGTTTTCATGCAGTTGCATGATAGGCTCTAAACTGCGCCTTATCTGGTCTGGGAAGTAAAAATGCAAGTGCATAAAGTCATGCGATTTCATGCAGTATAGACATGCACTCAGGCTACATGCATCAAAAAACCCGGCACTGGCCGGGCTTAAGTGAGCTTTTCTGTTCATGTCAGAACAGCTTTCTTTTTTTTCTGTCTTCATGTGATCCTGATACCGGTGCTGAACCGGTCAGACTCATCACGTCGTCCCGGAATCTCAACGGCAATATTTCATTCGTCCACTTCAGCATTAGATTCAGGATAAATTCACGATACAACGTATCTGCATCATTTGTCCCTTCAATAATGCCCGGTATTTGCACTGAGCTATTCCGTTCGAATTGTCTGTACTTCATCCTGAGCAGGCTGCTCAATTCGGAACCGTGGAAAATAAAAAAGTCTCGTAAAAGCTCATCAATACGCTCCTCAGTGATACCATGATGGCAGTTTACATAGGCGTTTGCCTTACGCGCGGTCGCGTCAGCCAGTAGCGGCAGCAACTCTTCTTTTTCAGTAATCAGCCCAGTCAGTTCTGTGGCTGTTTCCTGTTGTTCCAGATATTCAGCCCGAAGAGCTTTCATCTCCGGCGTTACGATGCCGCCGCTCTGGTTAAGCAATTCCCTGAACTGCGCCCGATTGTTTTTGCTGGCCTGCTCAGTTTCGGTCTGATGCTGGCGCAGGGCCCCGAGGTTCTCAATGGCTGCTTCTTCGGCCTGTCTGGCCTCCACCCAGGTCTGCATTTTTTGGTAAAGGTCGATAATTCGGGATTGCCAGTCGGAGGAAAGGCTTTTCGTCAGTTTTTCCGTCTCGCGGGCTATTTCATTTGCAGGCAAATTCATGAGCCAATCCGCATCCTGAAGCGGTTTTTTTGCCCTCGCGAGGAGTGTTAATACGTGTCCGGTTGCGGCCTGAATCTGGTTTTCAGTCAATTGTTGTTCTGCCATATTGTTGTTCCTCCTCATTTTATTGTGCATGGCGGTCTTTAAGGGTACAGGCTGAACCGTAGCGGCCCAGTGTATGCGGCTGACGGACAAGAGAATCGCTCTGTGATTCAGGCTCAGGTGCTGCTGGTTTATGGGGCTTCATAATTATCGTGTCCACACTTTCCAGGGCAGTAAATGTGCAGGAGCATTCAAGATTCTGGCACTGATACCATGAGCGCTTAACCGATGGAGCTTCATAGGCGCTGGTTCTGGCGTGTGCGACCGTGCCACATTCAGGACACTTTAGGGCCATATCAATGCCCTCCTTTTTCATTAAGCCTGTTGAGGCGGGCCAGGAAAACTTTATGTTTTGCCGGGGTGAAAGTGGCTGAAGCATCAGCTCGCATTGATGCATCCACCGTTAATCCGGTTTCGTCGATAATGCTCTTATATGTTGCTGGAATTACAGGAGTACGGATTTCGGATTGTTGGACTACAACGGTGCGTAATATTTTCATTGCCGCCTCAAGCCCGTATGGTGCGCAAAGAAAAGGAGCCAGAGCGTCAGTGAGTGCATCACCATGCTCGCTCATGAAGTTTTCAGTTGCGCTTGTAACACAGCTTTCCAGCACAATCTGGTGAGCATAAAGACCGTCCCGGGCGGCGCAGTTAATCTGCCATTCGAGGAGTGCAAGACGCTCACGAAGATTCTCAAGCTGGCTGGCATATGCTGCCGGTTTTTCTTCAGTACCCAGCAGAGCCGCCAGACGAAGCTGGCTGGTACTTTGCACATTACGTAGTGTCAGCCAGCTTTTTATCGCCGCGCGGTAGTTGTTGAGAGCTTCCTGAGTAATATTTCCAGTATTCATCCCTTCTCTTCCCCTTTAACCATGTCACGCTGTTTAAGCATCCGGGAACGTGCTGCAGGACTAGGTGATTGCCTGGCATCCCGGATGGCTTTATCGTCCGCATAAATGCTGATCCCCGGCAGGGCAATATCATCCGTTGAAGATACGTTACAGGACAGTGCTGGAGTGGTGAGTTGCTCGCCGATAAATTGCTTCAGCACACTTTCAGGGTCGTTTACGGTATGAACCACGCCGATAACGGAAGAAGCGCTTCGCCCCAGAGTCATTTTCAGCAATCCAAGGATCTGAATAAGTTTCTGGCCGTGTTCCTTCATAAACTCATTCCAGAGCCACACTGCATGAGTTTCAATCAGCCGGTTATGTTCGCTGATGTAGCGGTTTGCAGCATCCGCAGTTTTCCAGGGCAGGAATTCATTTTCTGCGGAGTGAGCTTCAAGCAAATCTTCGAACTCATCAAGTGTTTCGCGTCCCAGGGCGATTTCTGCCCGCAGTTTTTTCATTCGTGGCGTCATATTCCCCTGATTCTCACGAAACAGGTTTCGCCATTCATCATTAAGCGCCTGCGTCTCCGTTTTTGTATCTTCCTGACGTTTACGGATAGTTTCAGTCATTGCAGCGGCTTCAGTTTGTATTCGCCGTTCTTCCTGCCAGACAGCTTTTGCTGCTTTAACTTTTTCTACCGCTTCGCGAATTTTCGGTGGGAGGGAGGGTGTAATGTTTGCATCAGGGATCTGGTTAACAGTTGTCATGGCTGCTCCGGTAGTGTTTTGTTGTTGTGTCAATTGTGCCGGTGCCCATACAAGCGCACTACCGATGAGGATTGTGCCAGTGACTGAACAATGACCTTGTTCTGGCTAGCCAGAGAAAGGTGTCATGTCTGATCTTCACCCTTCCTTTAATACATACTATTCACTACTGTTCACTTTCATAAAAGAATAGTAAATACATGTAGTTAAGGAGTGTAGGGTTTAAATCAAAGTGGTCATCTACTGTTCATGACTGTTCACAGAGATAAATTTAAACTTATATTTGTTTTTTATATAAATCGCGATATTTATTTCAGTTTATTACTGGATTTTTACTCCTCACCACTATTCACACGTATTCAACACTATTCAATATACAGTATAAAATGTGTCTTATGTCTGTTTGAAAATTCAACACTTAACCTCTCTACACTCGGTTGCATTTCAGGAAAATATCCATAAAAATGAATCTGTCTGATGCTCATTAAACACATCCGGATAAATGCGGAAGGATGCGGGTAATTTAATTTTTTTAGTCATTAACTTAATTAATACATATGAAGAACTGTTTTTTATGAACGTTTTTTGGCCCTTTTATTATTCCGGTGCTGTCTTCATCCTTATGATGTAACGCCCGGAATGATATGGTCTGGTTCAAACTTGAGCGGCGATCCTGCCTGGTGTAATAGATTTTTTTATTCTTGAAGCTCCTTATTATATTCCATGAAGGAATGATTTGTTTTTGTCCGTTTCATCCGGTTTTTAGCTGTTTTATTTTTTGAGAAATCAATATTTCACTCTAATTAAATAAAGCATGCGCGAGCCGCTTATATGAACATAATAAGGAACTACCTGAATCCGGATGGAATTGTCCGGACTACTGAAAACATATTAGAGAGGTAGCGAGATGCATACTATTTCCGTTTCCACCCCAGCACCAGCTGCTCCGGTGCTCCCGGTTCCGACTCAGCAGGAGCGCTTCATACGATTACCTGAAGTGATGCACCTTTGCGGGCTATCCCGTTCAACCATCTACGACCTTATCAGCCGTGATGCCTTCCCGCAGCAGATCTCCCTGGGTGGAAAAAATGTTGCCTGGGTACAGTCGGAGGTCAATGCATGGATGGCGGCGCGAATTGCAGCCCGCGAGCAAGGAGACCATGCGTGAATCTGGCTTTGCAGTCTCATCTCTTTTTTTGTGGCTTGCGTCCTGGCAACCTTTCCAGTTATAGTTTTTCCGCTGCCGCAAAATCGGCAGCCGGGATTTGCAGCCCGTGTAACTTATTGGCGACACAGCACGCGTCGAGCGTGTTTTTTTATGTCGTTGCTCAGGCACACCTATTTTTCGGGCTGTGGTGCTTACACCGTGGCTCCTGTCAGATAATGGTGGTCCGGGCGGGGCAGCCTTCGGGCTGGCCGGTTTCCAATAAGGCCGGTACTGCAAACCCCGTCCGGGCCATCACCCATGAGATTTGCAGCTCTGGTGGTGGCAATAACCGCTACTTATTGGAGATTGCCCTTATGGCTACGATCCTCGCCCCATCACATCCTCAATTTATATTTGTTTTTGCCGCCGTTCGTCGTGCAGAACGTAAACCACGTATCAGTATGCTGCGTATTGTCGCCAGCGATGAGTATCATGCACGTCTTTCACTGGTCCATGAATATGTGCTTTGCCTTGCTGCTCGCCTGCCTGTCCGGGAGGTGATGTGATGAATCACGCCGCAATCTCTTATGACGATATTGTCCGCCTGAAGCATCTTCGTAACGTGGGGGAGTTTGTCACCGGAATGGCTGTTCTTCAGGATTGCTACGAAAAACCTGCCAGTGCTCAATGTGAACAACTGGTTTCGCTGATTTATCTGATGACAGAACAGCTTGATGGCGTGGTACAGCGTTGCCAGGATGACCTGATGAACATGGAGGTGGTGCAATGAAATCACGCGCTCTTCCACTCCCACTTCGGGTGGCTTTATATCGCCGCGCGGTTGCCTGTGCCTGGATAAGTATCTGCCATCAGCAAAACCGCCACCTGCAGCTCACTCTGGATGAAATTGAAACCGCTATTGCCCGTGAGCTTGAAGGATTTTATCTGCGACAGCACGGGCAAACAAAAGGCATTGAGATCGCCTGCGCCCTGCTTTCAGACCTGATGGAATCCGGCCCTCTAATGTCCTGTCCCGCACTCTCCCAGCTCGGAATAGCCGTAATGGATGAGTTATGCGTCCGTCACATCAAAAAGCCGGTTTTACACTGAGGGAGAACTGCATCATGTCAGGAATGAAAGTCAGTCAGGCCGTGAAGGCTGCCCGCGGTCACTGGGCTCAGATTCTGCCAGCGCTGGGTGTGAACGTACTGAAAAATCGCCATCAGCCTTGTCCGGTCTGTGGCGGTAAAGATCGTTTTCGCTTCGACGATCAGGAAGGACGCGGAACATGGTTCTGCAATCAGTGCGGAGCCGGGGATGGTTTAGCGCTAGTCACCAGGGCACTGAATGTGGATATCAGTGAAGCGGCTGACAGGATACATGGACTGACACATGGTCTGTCTATAGCTAATTCCGAAGTCAGGAAGTTAACCGCCGATACCGATAGCGGGAAAGATGCAGCGGCAGCACTTGCCGCACGACTGCTGCAAGCCTCGCGTGAATCTGCCGGAAACACTTATCTTACACATAAAGGTTTCCCGGAGCATATTTGCCATGAGCTGACTTCAGCTCATAAAACCGGTGGGGTGATGTTCCGCCCCGGTGATTTGATCGTCCCGCTCTATAACGCTGACGGGGTGCTGGTGAATATTCAGCTTATCAGTGGCAATGGTAGCAAGTGTTTTCTTAAAGGAGGTCAGGTTAAGGAGGCCTATCATCTGATAGAAGGGAGCGGGAGTTCAGTAAGAAGGATGTGGATTGCGGAAGGCTACGCCACGGCGCTTACCATTCATCATCTGACAGGAGAAGCCGTCATGGTGGCATTTTCGGCGGTCAACTTTCTTTCTCTGGCCAGCGTTGCCCATAACAAGTATCCGGGATATCAGTTAATTATTGCAGCGGACCGCGATCTGAAGGGTTCAGGCCAGAACAGGGCTGAAGCTGCTGCAAAAGCGTGTCAATGTGACATTGTGCTGCCACCGGTTTTTGGTGACTGGAATGATGCGCTTGCCCATTACGGAGAGGAATCCACCCGGAAGGCAATTCTTGAGGCTTTGAAGCCACATAACGCCAGTCCTTTCGACACGATGAGTGAAGCAGAATTCACAGCGATGAGTGTCAGCGAAAAAGCTCAGAGGGTTCGGGAGCATTACAGGGATGCACTGGCGGTTGATCCGAACGGTCAGCTTTTATCCCGCTATGAGTCTGGAGCGTGGAAAGTGATTTCTCAGTCAGATTTTGCCCGAGATGTCGCAGCCCTTTTTCAGCGCCTCGGTGCACCGTTTTCCTCAGGAAAAATTGCCTCACTGGTGGAAACATTAAAGTTAATTGTTCCGCAGCAGCAAAATCCGGCACGTCATCTGATCGGTTTTCGTAATGGCGTCCTCGATACGCGAACAGGGCTGTTTAGTCCGCACTGTAAAGAGAACTGGCTGCGTACCCTGTGTGAAGTCGATTTCACGCCACCGGTAAATGGGGAAACGCTTGAAACTCATGCCCCGGCATTCTGGCGCTGGCTGGACAGGGCCGCCGGGCACAAGCCAGCAAAACGCGACATTATTCTCGCAGCGCTGTTTATGGTGCTGGCGAACCGCTATGACTGGCAGCTCTTTCTGGAAGTGACTGGCCCTGGCGGAAGTGGCAAAAGTATCCTTGCTGAAATTGCAACGATGCTTGCAGGAGAGGATAACGCCACCTCAGCGACAATTGAAACTCTGGAGTCCCCACGAGAACGTGCGGCTCTGATCGGTTTTTCTCTTATTCGCCTGCCTGATCAGGAGAAATGGAGCGGCGATGGCGCCGGGCTTAAGGCTATAACCGGTGGCGATGCAGTATCTGTGGACCCCAAATATCAGAATGCTTATTCAACACATATTCCGGCGGTTATCCTGGCCGTAAATAATAATCCTATGCGCTTCACTGATCGTAGTGGTGGTGTGTCCCGCCGGAGAGTTATTCTGCATTTTCCTGAGCAGATAGCACCGGAAGAACGCGATCCGCAGCTGAAAGATAAGATTGCACGAGAACTGGCTGTGATTGTTCGCCAGCTCATGCAGCGTTTCAGCGATCCGATGAGCGCCAGAACATTGCTTCAGTCGCAGCAGAATTCTGATGAAGCTCTCACCATCAAGCGTGACGCTGATCCTGCATTTGATTTTTGTGGCTATCTTGAGGCATTACCCGACACCAACGGCATGTTTATGGGGAACGCCAATATTGTCCCGCGCCAGCCACGTACCTACCTTTACCATGCCTATCTCGTATACATGGAGGCTAATGGCTATAAAAATACCCTCAGCCTGACAATGTTTGGCAAAGGGCTACCAGTTATGCTGAAGGAGTACGGGCTACATTATGAGAAGCGGCGAACTAATCAGGGAATGCAGACTAACCTCACTTTAAAAGAAGAGAGTAATGCAGACTGGCTACCCAAGTGCGATGAGCCAACAATAAAATAATTTGCAACTAACCCGGCTGATGCCGGGTTTTGTTTTCGCTGGCGCAAGAATGTAGAGTTATCTGTTCACTCTTCACCATACAGTTAACTTCTATTACCTTGATTTTGAATGATAAAAAACCTAAGTGAACAGTGTGAACAATTTATTTAAAAAAGATTTTTTTTGTTTTTTTGAATATAAAACAACCTATTTAAGGATGATTTTTTTTAAGTTAAATAAGTATTGCACCCCGCTATTGGTATACGTTTAGGTATACCAACAAAGACCATAAAAATAAATACACAATAAAAACAACAATATACTATGCAAGTTCATACTCCGCCAGCCCACCAAAATTCTCCATCGGTGATTACCAGAGTCATCCGATGAAGTCCTAAGAGCCCGCACGGCGCAAGCCCTGCGGGCTTTTTTGTGCCTTCACTTTGTCCCAAGAAGCCCAGAAATTTTCCCGCTCATACTGGAGCATCACGCCATTAAACATTCTTCCTCTCATGCTCAATGAGCCATTCTTTGCGTGAAATACCCCCTCCGTAGCCCGTCATCGCGCCATCTTTTCCGATTATCCTGTGGCAGGGGATCACGATCGCAATTCGGTTTGCCCCATTAGCAGCAGCGACGGCGCGCACAGCATTTGGCTTATTCATCCGTAGCGAAATGACCTGATAGTGTGAAGTCTGTCCATAGGGAACTGCACGCAGCTCGTGCCAGACGGATTGTTGGAAATCACTGCCTGGCGCATCTACAGAGAGATCGAACTGTCGACGGGTTCCGGCAAAATACTCGCTGATTTCTTTTACTGTCTGCCGGGTATGGCTGTTTTCTCCGGTAACAATTCTGGCGTTAAATAAACGCTGGATATCGCGAAATTCTGTTTCTAACATCCGGCGATCGGTAAACTCCAGCAGGCAGACTCCCCGTTCTGTCGCGCAGACAAACATAGGCCCAAGCGTGGTAGTAAACCGGTGAATGACAATCACCTGGGTTGTCTGAGTCGGCGCTGCGCCAGTAAGCCGCTTGTAGGTATAACCAAACCCGCTCAGGGATTCATAGCCATTGTCCAGCGCCACGTCAGTCGCCGCTCGTCCGCTTTTAAGCTCCTGCAGGGCAACGTTGACCCGCTGCATTCGCTGGAAAGCCTGAAAAGTAATGCCATGATGTTGCAGGAACCAGCGTCTTACCCGCTCCGGACTAATCCCATGCTGACGAAGCTCCGCGTCTGCTACGCGGGATTTTATATCGCGCCTGACAAGCGCAAGCGCCTGTTCAACAAACAATGGCGCGCTGTGCGCATTTTCAGCGGGCCTGCAGACCTTACAGGGACGAAAGCCGGCCGCAAGGGCAGATTTGGCATCTTTGTAAAATTCGACATTTTCACGTTTAGGCTTTCGTGCCCGGCATACCGAAATACAAAATACGCCCGTAGTTTTGACGCCAACAAAAAACACGCCAGTATATTCTGAAGCACGTTCAAGTAATGCCTGATACCAGATATCACACAAATTCTTATCGGTTATTTTCATCACCAAAAAGTCCTTCAAACGTCTGACGAGATCGGATCGCATGCATGACATCAGTCAGCGTCGACTGCATGGCTGAATGAACAAAATTGCCCATTGAAATGCGGCTTACCCCGGCCCGTTTCAGCCTGTCGAACGACGGAAGATCGGGCATACACATGACATTCAGAGGCAAACCCGTTGCCTCTGCAATGAGGCTGATGTCTTTCTCTGACGTCAGGCAGGGAACAAAAAGGCCGTCAGCACCTGCAGCTTTATAGCGCTGTCCCCGTAATATTGTCTCCTGCAACGCGTCTTCATGCCCGAGCAGGTAAGTATCAGTCCGGATGTTCAGAAAAAGGCTACGATTTTCGCTTCTCAGCGCATCGCATACTGTTTTCAGGGTACAGGAATAATCAGAGGCATCGTCAAGCTGGCGCTCCCCATTTATGACTCTGCTGTCTTCGAGGTTAACGCCTGCGACGCCTGTCTGAGCAAGGCGCCTGATATTGGCTGTTATCTCTTCGGCTGAATCACCATACCCTGCTTCCATGTCAACGCTCAATGGCAGGTTGCTGATAGCCCGGATACGGGTGACCATATAAAATAGCTCATCAAACGGCATTCCCTGTCCGTCTTCATATCCCAGTGTTGACGCAATTGCTGCGCTGGACGTTCCCAGTGCCTGATAACCTGCTTCTTGCGCTGCGACAGCACTGGCGGCATCCCAGACGTTAGCGATAAGAAGGGGGTCATGCTGGTTGTGGAGTTCTGCAAAGTTCATATCCATGTCCTCTCGATAGATTGAAAATGAATCTAAGCATTCCGTAAAACCGTCACAACCGAAATTCAGACGACCATTTTTTTCCAAACGTCGTCTGAAATCGGGGACGAAACAGACCGAAATCTTTCAGGCTTCAAAGAACTCGCCCCTTCCCAGCTTCACCACCGCACAATGAAGCCAGATCCAGGCTCGGGACTCAAACCACCCCGGCGTCGGTAGGCGTAAGCTGAAGTCATTATTTAACGAATGAAAAGGCTTTCCGCTGAGCTGGGTAAACCCACGGATACCTCACCCGAACGCTCTTCTAATGCTCTAACAAGATAAGCTAAAACGAACAGAGCATTTACGTCACTAAGCTAAACGAACAAGAAATTAATTTATTTATCCATTATTAACAATAAGTTAATTAAAAAAATCAATTTAACAATAAAAAAACATTTGTTCGCTTTTGTGTCTTATTGTACTTTTATTCCGAACAGGAGGATCTTTTATGAGAACCATTGATTCACAGGCACATGATGCGTTAACTCAGATTGCGCTTTTTTGGGCAGTATCCTGGAAATTTCCCCAGCGGGTCGCGGTTAAAGATCCCAACCATGAGATCGTTTATGGCGAGCTCAGAGACTGGATGTTAAGGATTGTTCAGGTTCTGAAAGAGGAAGGTGTTCACGCTGGTGACCGCATTGCAATTGAGCTGCCGCCAGGCGCCGAGTTAATCGCCTCTGTTCTGGCAGTTCAGTTCATTGGTGCTGCATATGTACCACTAGACCGTAATGCGCCAGCAGCGCGTAACAGTCTGATACTCAATGATTCTCAGCCCCGCATGATTATCAATGAGAGCGGACAGACAAACTTTGCTGGCTTTCAGGCTAAGAGCGTATATCAGATGCTGTCGGTATCTGTTATTTCGGATTCATTACTGAACGCCGCCGTTCCGGAAGGACTCGCATATATCATTTATACTTCGGGCACGACGGGTAGCCCGAAAGGTGTGCCAATCACCCATGCGAATTTACGTGCCCTTTTTTGTGCAACGGAGCCTGTGTTTAAGTTCAATGAAAATGACTCTACCCTACTTTTTCATTCCTATGCTTTTGATTTTTCGGTTTGGGAAATTTGGTCAGTTTTAGCTTACGGCGGAAAACTTGTTATTCCAGATAACGAAACACGTTTGACCCCGCCTAAACTGGCTCAGCTCATTTTCGATCAAAAAATTACCTTACTAAACCAGACACCAGGTGCTTTTTCCGTAAATGCCCCCTGGCTCTGTCAATTCCCGAAGGGGTCATTGAATTTACGCTTTGTAGTTTTTGGTGGCGAAAGGCTTAATTTTCAGACGCTGAAACAATGGCAGCAGCATATAGGGTTAGCATCTCCTTTACTGGTCAATATGTACGGCATTACCGAAACGACTGTTCATTCAAGTTGGCATATTATCAGTGATGATGATCTGGAACACTCAGAGTCGATTATTGGTGAATTATTACCGGGATTCGATTATATCATTCGGCCCGTTGATGAGAGTAATCAGCAACTTGGCTATGGCGAATTACTTCTTTGTGGTCCGCAAGTCACGCCTGGCTATCTGAACCAGAATAATGAGACCAATGGAAAATTTATTTTAGCTGAAAAAAATAACATTACCGAACGGTATTATTGCACAGGGGATCTTGTTCAATATAACGCCACCGGCAAGTTAGTTTACATGGGGCGATGCGACCAGCAGGTTAAAATAAATGGATATCGCATTGAAATCGGTGAGATAGAGTCTGTGCTTGCGAGACATGAATCTATTATCGATATATCTGTGATAACGTCTCATTCAGAAATCCTTGGCAATCATCTGGTTTGTTGCTTTGCTTCATCGGACAATAAACCGGAGGTTATTGAGCAACTACAAACTTTGGCGAAAGAGTTATTGCCATTTTATATGCGACCTCTTCGCTATCGCGGTTTTGATGCCATCCCGAAAACTATTAACGGTAAAATTGATAAACAACACCTGAAACTCTCTGTGGAGTAAATTATGAACGCAGTTGATTTAGATGATGTGAATAAAGAACAGATAAAAGTACTTGCTTTACAGCAGTACATCGCATGGATACAAGAGATTTTAGAAAGACCGGTCAGTGAGGAAGATAACTTCCTTGATATTGGTGGGCATTCAATGATTGCTATTGCACTGAATGAACGCGTACGAAATGAGTTCAACCTAACATTATCTATGGAACGTTTATATAACAGCACGCTTAGCGAAACATTTTACAGCATTAAATAAAATCAATCAGCTACTGGAGTTTATCATGTCCAACAAAATTCATTTATCTGAAGAGCAAATTGCTAGCTTCCATAAAAACGGTTACATCGGCCCAATCACCATTTATTCTCCAGAAGAAATGGCAGAAATTTGGGGTGCTGTACGTCGTCAATTACCAGATCGTTCTAATGCTGCATATCCTTCAGATTCTTACGGTGCAGCGACGAATATATCTAATTACGATCGTCATCTTGATATCAATAAACTAAGCCAACATATCACTAATCCTAAAATTGTGGCTCCGGTGTCTGATATTCTTGGTGATGATGTTTTATGCTGGCGTACGGAGTTTTTCCCTAAATACCCAGGTGATGAAGGTACTGACTGGCATCAGGCCGATACATTTGCCAATGCCAGTGGAAAACCACAAATTCTTTGGCCAGGAGAAACTGAAGATCAGTTTGGCAAAGGGACCTTAACAGTCTGGACTGCCTTTACTGATTCAACCATTGAGAATGGTTGTCTGGAAATTATGCCTGGCACCCATCATAAAATGAATTATGATGAGAAAAAATCAATGGAGTATCAGAGTGATATTATTAATAACATTGAAAAGGAAGGCAAGAGCCGCGGGTTCTTTGGCTATGATTATCGCGATCTGCAAATCGATCCTGACTGGCATCCGGATGAAAAACAGGCCGTTCCGTTGGAGATGAAAGCCGGACAATGCGTTATTTTCTGGTCAACACTAATGCATGCGTCCTATCCAAATATCTCTGACAAGATGTATCGAATGGGTTTTGCCACCCGTTACGCACCCAGCTTTGTTGATATTTATCCCAACACCGATCATGTGCATGAGTACGGCGGTAATATTCCACTGGATAAATTTGGCTGCGTGATTGTTGCAGGTCAAAGCCGTAATGACAATAACCGTATAGCAACCCACAACTTACTCGGAAACCCATTTACTCCTCTTTCTGTATAAAATAAGGAATATCGCTATGCAACAAAACCAGTGTTATCTGGATGACACTTACCGCTTAAATATATTAAGCGATGTCATTGCAACCGGCGCTGATGAAGGAGGGCAATGGATTGCTCTGCAGGATAATATTTTTCATCCGCAGGGCGGCGGACAGCCCGCAGATATTGGGTGGGTTAACGACATTCCTGTGGTGGTAAAAAAACAGGAGTCAGGATTAGTAGTGCTTTATCCGCAGTCTCCTTTTTCGCCTCCGGTAGAAACAAAAGTCTCTTCCGTTATATCGGCAGAGGCCCGCGCTTACCATGCAGCGCTACATACCGCCGGGCATTTACTGAATTGGGAAATGCGTCAGTTCGGATGGATGGCTGTCCGGGGGCACCATTTCCCAGGCGAGGCACGGGTTGAGTTTAGCGCCATTGATGCTTCTGCTATTCCAGCCGATCGCCTGAATGCAGCTGAAATTGAGAGCATTATTTCCCAGCGTCTCCAGAAGGGGGCGGCAGTCCGAAGTTGGTTCGAGGGTTCCACCCGCCTGTGCCAGATTAACCAATCCGAACCTATGCCTTGTGCAGGAACGCACGCGGATGATTTGGCGAAAATCAACGCCTTTAGTATTAAAGCCATAAAGTTTAAAAAGGGAACACTACGGATAAGCTATGATGCCGGGCATGTCCCGCTAAAGGAAAATCATGTCTAATTATTCTATTCTGGCGCCGCGTAGCCGACTCTGGATAATTGACCTGGGATTATTGGCTGTTGCCCTCTCATGGGGGGCAAGTTATTCCTTGATGCAGCTTATTATCCATGCAGGCGTCACCGTACCCTTGTTTTTAATGCTGAGGTTCGCGCTGGCCGTTCCCTTTATGTTTGTTGGCACTCGCGTCAGATTAAGCAGCATCAGCCGTGGTGAAGTGATCAACGGGATCGTATTTGGTGTGCTCCTTTACGCTATCCTGACATTTGAAACGTTTGGCGTTAAACACACATCAGCGGCTAATGCGGGATTCTTGATTGCATTATCCGTAGTGTTAGTTCCCTTTTTTGAACGCTTTATCGGTAAGAGAAAACAAAGCAAATTCATCTATTTCACCTGCTTTATGTCCCTTGCAGGTGGTGGTATGTTGAGCTTTACGGCCAATGGTAGCATTGAGTTCAATCAAGGCGACATTCTTATCTTATCGGCTGCGTTGATTCGCGGTTTTCAGATATTTATGTTTGGTCGGCAGACTGCGGGTAAGGATTACTCGCTAATTAATATTACCTTAATTGAACTGCTTGTTGTTGCGGCCCTCGGGTTGGTTACCATTGTGCTAACCGAACCGACAGCGCTGCAATATATTCCTGAAATATCTTTTTCGACATGGGGATTGATTCTCTTCCTGAGCCTGCTGGCGACGGCATTTGCATTCCTGATGCAATTATATGCCGCCAAGATAACCAGTCCGACCCGCGTCGGGCTGATCTTATCTCTCGAACCGGCCTTTGCAGCGTTATTTGCTATCACCATCATGGGAGAAACCCTTGGTTTCCTGCAAGCATTAGGGGGCGGGATCATTATCTGTGCAGCCCTGCTGGGACGTATTGCTGAAGGTAAGCGTTATGAATGAACGGCCACATATCGCCATGTTTCATCATGCTGGCGGAAATGCAGCGGCTTTGAATGTGCTGGAAGAAAAATTTTCAAATTTCAAGGTTATTAAATTTGAAATGCCTGGCCGCGGACGCCGCCGCCAGGCTCCGTTGCTAACGAACGTCAATCAGCTGACTAAGGATTTTTTTCCACAACTGCCGCGCCATTGCCCAATCATTTTTATGGGTCACAGTCTCGGCGCCTATATCGCGTATGTGATGGCCAAAAAATACCGTTCCCATAATACCCGACAGAAAATCCTGCTCGTGGTGATAGGAAATGAGCCAATTCATTGTCGTCAGTTTTTTGACTTTACCGAATCCAGTGAAAGTTCAAAAGATTCATTAATTAAGTTCGCAAACCATCTCGGACAATTACCAGACTGGCTGCAGCGCGAGCCCGTTTTGCTGGAGCAATTCTTGCGGGTTCTTTCCGCTGATTTGCAGGTTGCTAATTCTATCAGTGAAGAAGAGAGCGGTACGCTTGATGATATTCCAGTATTAGCACTTTTCGGAAAAGAAGACCCCTTATTTCTTTCTCCACCGCAGAGATGGCAGGAATGTACCCTCCAGCCATTCAGGCTGGAGGAGGTCCCTGGTGGACATTTCATCTCAGAAGATCAGGCTCATGAAATTAGTGAGCTAACAAAACATTTTATAAAGGAGAACAAAATATTTAATATTTAAACAAAGCAGGAGAGTGATAACACAGCGGTACCTCTTACCTGCTGAATTAACCTTGCGTACTGTAAGACATGATGACCGTTGCACTTACAGCATCATCTGCACAAATATAGGCATGCTTAACATCACCTGAGAATGCGTAGAAATCCCCAGGATGAAGAATTATGCTTTCACTGTCAGATATTTTCAGAAGCAATGTACCAAGGTGGACGATAATGTGCTCATGAGTTCCTGATACATGAGCCGGGCTGTTTATCACCACACCGGGCTTCATTTGTAAATGCCATATTTCAGTGATATTCCCCTGGCCAATGCGAAATTTCATTACCTGGGAATAATCACCTTTGTAGCCAGCATTTTTTTCAATGTAGGGATAGCGTTCGTTATTATTACCGAGCAGATCGCCTAATGTAAGTCTTAGTGCACTGGCAATGGCATCCAGTGTATCTACGCGAGGATTAGAGCCACCCGATTCTAACGTGGACAGCGTGGCTTTGGAGACACCTGAAAGTTTTGCCAGCTCATTAAGCGAAAGATTTCGAGCTATTCGTAACTTTTTTACGTTATTACCAATGTTGGTGTACGTTTTTTTTAAGCGTTCGCTCTGTTGTGCATTACTCATCTTTTAATCTTCACAGTCGGGATAAAATTAGTAGCATATTAACATTTAAGGAAGAAAATAGCTTTAAAAGTGACACATGAGTTTAAACGTTTGTTATCTTTCTGATTTTTCTCATTTGTTAATGTATCAGAGGTTAAAATGGTACTGAATGACTGCATTAAAATTACGGTTTCTGGGATGCTGTTGCTTGCAATGCCCGGGCCAACCAATACTCTCCTCCTTTTCTCAGGGTACGCCAGCGGTATCAGAAGAAGTTTAAAAATGATCGTTGCTGAATGGAGTGGATACTTTTTCGCAATCAGCTTTTGGGGCATTATTGTGAGTGTTCTTGCTCAGCAAGGGACGTTTCTAATCGGTATTATTAAATTATTATCAGCAGGCTATGTTGCCTGGCTGGCCGTTAAGGTCTGGGGGTTTTCATTACAGACTCAATCGGCAAAAATTGAAATGAAAAATATATTCATTACCACTTTGTTTAATCCTAAATCATTCGTCTTTGCGGTTTATATCATTCCTTCAATCGCCTTCAAAGAACCTCAGGCTTTCTCTGCCGCAATGTTGAGTGTTTTTGTCGCTTTGTTGCCCCTCTCTTTTATATGGGTCGCCTGCGGGAAAGGGATTGCCAGAAAAGGTCTGCAGCAATCACGATTATGGCCAGTCTTTTTTTATCGCGGGCTGTCGCTGGCAATGGCCAGCTTCGCTGCTTCTATGGTTTACCATTTCGTCGCTATCTGATGCATAAGCCTGCGGTGCAATTATGAAAATTTTCTGGATTCAAACAAAACGGATAAAGGAAGTCTTACCCGATTACATCCATTTCACCCTATTGCGTTTTGCCTGGGATACCGCGTTGAATGATGCTTTCAGAATTTATGATATTCCGGTCCCGGGCCGGCTGGCAAATGCGACGGAACAACGCCGGGCTGAATATCTTGCTGGACGTATTGGCGCGCAAAAACTACTCCAGCATTTCGATAGCACGCTACGTGCACCGCTGATAACGGATTATCGTGCACCCGCATGGCCCCCTTCCTTTTGTGGGGCAATTTCTCACGATCGCGATTTAGCCTCTGCCGCTGTGATCAAAATTCACCATGGTCGGGTCGGGATAGATATTGAATCGCTCGCGCCGAAGATAGCTCTCGATACGATAAGCCAACGCATAGCCTCTGCCAGGGAAATTGGCATACTGGTCACCACCAGCGATTTGCTTTTGGACGCTATTCTGCTGCTACTTTTTTCTGCTAAAGAAAGCGCCTATAAGGCTTTTCCGCGTGAACACCAACAACATCTGGATTTTCACAGTTTTGAACTGCGTGATATTGACCCCCATTTGCAGCGGTTTACTTTCAGCCTGACGCACAGGCTTAATCATGAATATGAGGCGGGATTTAGCTTTAAGGGTTGGTATGAATTTCTTGAAAACCGGGTTCTGACCGTGGTCCATTTGCATTGATTGATATCGATGATAACAGGCCATCGGGTAGCCTGTTTCAGGAAACCGCTCTTATCTTCCTAAAAAACCGCAGCTAACTTCGTTGACACACGACGCATCCCTTTGCGGTCTTTTTTGTCCCTATCCATTCCCACCGCTGCCCATCCCTTTGACAAACATCAACACCCTTCCCCCACTCCTGTGCAAAATTACCCACACCACCCAGCGCTACGGATTAGCCGCCCCAACCCGGAAGGAACCCCTACATGTACAAACCCATAACCGTCATTATCTTTATTCTCCTGACCCTCGCCGCTCTGGCTGAAATAGGCTTTTTATCCTTTGGATAATCCTCAGGCGAAATATCCCTCATCAGGGCACATTGATCTCATTACAGTTTTTTCCTAAAGCCATCCCGCTTCGCCTGTGCCATGCTGAATCACGCTCATAACCGATAACGTTAAATGAGGATATTATGAAAAAAACAATTATCGCATTATCTGCCGTTCTGCTGGCTTCCCCAGTATTTGCTGCGACCACACATGCAACTGACGATACCGTCGCTGCGGCGAACGCAAACGCCAACGAGGCGAAGCAAAAACTGCACGAAGAGCAGAACAAAGGTGAAGAGCTGAAGCTGAAACAGAAGCATGCTGCGGAAGGCAAAAGCGAAAGCCTGGGCAGCAAGGTCAGCGAAGATTCCCAGAAAGCATGGCATAAAACCAAAGAAGGCACCGAGAAAGGGTGGGATGCCACCAAAGAAGGCGCTGAGAAAGGCTGGAACAAAACCAAAGAAGGTGCCAGCGAGCTGGAAAAGAAAGTCACTGAGTAATCCCTTCGAAAGGCCGCAGACGCGGCCTTTTTTATTCCCCCCTGTTCCGCGCTCTCAAGGCTACACTTGTCACCAGGTCCGGTCATCGCGCTCCGGTTGAAATAATGTCAACAAAGCCGAATAGATCCCGGAGGTGACGCGTTTACTCCCTGCCCCCCTAAAAGAGATCCTGAGATGCTGCGACGCCTGGTAATAGTGCTTGTTTTGGTTTGTCCGTGGGCGATGGCTGCCCCGAAGAGCTACATCATCGACACCGATAACACCGCCATTCGGCTATCGTGGCATGCCTTTGGCGGCATCCTCTCCTGGGCAACATTCAGCGGCGTGACGGGTGCCGTGACGCTCAATCCGGAAAACGACGTCGACGACCATATTCACGTCACCATTCCCGTCGCGACTCTCGTGGCGTCAAACAAGCTGCTCACCTGGCAGCTGAAAAGCGACATGTTCTTTGAATCTGAGCGCTACCCGACGATCGAGTTCATCAGCTCTCGCGTGGTCGCCCGGGGTGACGGGCGGTTCAGGGTGTTCGGCACGCTGACCGTGCGAAACATTGCCCGCCCGGTGATCCTGGAGGCCATCGTAAAAGACCCGCACGCGCAGGCCCTCACGCTGGACGCCACGACGGCGATCTCGCGCTCGGCCTACGGGATGGATAAGTTTGCGCTGGTCGTGGACGATCGGATTGCTATCGCCATTGCGATTAAGACGAACGACATACCGTCATCCTGAGATGAGCTGCTGTAGCTGCTCCGCGTTTTTCCGCAGGTGAGGCGGCGGGTTGCGGCCAATCAGGACAAACTGGTAGCCCGCCTCCTGCCACCACGCCAGGTTCATGCTGTGACGCTGCTCCTGGCGCAGAGAGGCTGTTGTCTTCTCATCCACGGGAGAGATACAGAGCGCCATCGGGCCGTAGTCGGCGCTGATCCAGGCAATCTGCGCGATCGAGGTGGTTTCATAGCGCAGCATGCGCACCATTTTCAGCTCTGCCCCCTGCAGGACAAGCTGCGACATGTGCAGCTTCATGCCGATATCCTGCGCGGCCCGTTCCAGCCCGCGCTGCAGGACAGGCGCTGCGCTGTCCATATCCAGCAGCGTCTCGACGCTGTACAGGGACATATATTGCGCTTCGAGGTCGCGAATATGGGCGTTCTCATCAGCAGGCGCGGAAGCGGGCCGCAGCAGGTAGCCCAGCCCGGAGCCGACCATCAAAAAACTGACCGACGCGGCAATCAACGCCCGCCTGCTGACGCCGACCGGCGTGGAGGCTTCTGGATCGGGAATCGCTGCCAGACGCGCGTGCATCGTCTCCAGAGGCGCGTCATCCAGCAGGGGGGCAAACGCCCCGGCGAAATCCTGGCTGCTTTTCATCAGTTCGGCGGTTCGCCCGGAGAGGCGTTCGTCACTTTTCATCTGTTCTTCAAATTGCTGCGCGTCGGCGCGGCACATCTCGCCATCGATCCATGCCACGATAGCGTCGTCGTTATAGGGCGGTGCAAAACGGTGCGAGTTCAAGAGCGTTTCTCCTTTACCTGAGGCAGAGCGTCAGCGGACCTGGCAAGCCGAGCCCGTGCCGTCGCCAGCCTGCTCATCACGGTACCAATGGGCACTGCCAGAGTCTCCGCCGCCTCCTGGTAGGTAAAGCCTTCGACATAAACCAAAAATACCGCGTTGCGCTGGGCTTCAGGCAGCGAGTTAACGCGCTGCATCACCTTCAGGTAATGCAGGCGCGTCTCATCCTGTTCACGGCTGTCCGGCGCCAGAAGCTCGTCGCTGGCCACAAATCCCTGCCCCTGACGCACGTGTCCTGCCCGAAGCTCTGAGATCCAGATGGAATGCAGGATCGCGAACAGCCACCTGTCGATGCGTGTGCCTGGCGTATACTGGCTGCTCCTTTCAAGCGCACGCACGCAGGTGGACTGAACCAGCTCTTCGGCGATATCCCTGTTTCGCGACAACACCAGCCCATAGCGCCAGAGACGCGACAGGTGTGCGGCTAACTGTTGACGAACCTCACTGGTAGCGATGTGTTTTCCCTCCACCAGGAAATCAGGATTCCGGATGTCCGTTGATAGCGGCCTGCAGGTCGCGATACTCCTCGCAGGACTGGCCACAAATACCGGCAATCACCTTCAGCTGTTCTTTCGCAAGGTCGGGACGTCCTTTTACCATCCACGCTTCCCCGAGATACTCCCGGGCTTTGGCATAATCCGGTGCAATAGCCAGCGCGCGCTGGTAGTAACCAATCCCTTCGTCCGTGCGGCCAAGCTTGCGCGTGGCGAACCCGCGATAGTTCCACGCTTCAGCCGTATTGCCATTTTTGAGCGAATCAAGCAGATTCAGCGCCGCCTGGTATTCCCCTTTCTTTGCGAGATGGTACGCATAGTTGGTTTTGTCCTGGTCGCTGAGGCTGCTGCTCTTGTCCGGCACGCATTTCTGAGTGGCGCTGTCATACACCTGTCCGGAAGGACAGTCGGGCGTTTTGCTCTCGGTACTATTATTGCCCATTGCCAGCGCCAGGGGGGACAGCAGGGAAAAAATCAGCACCGGGATCAAACGAAACGAGGTCGTGTTCATATAAAGCTCCAGGGTAAGAAGGAAGTGACGTCAGTAAACGCGCGTCTGGCGATTTTTATTCATTCTCCTCGTGATTTTTTTTGCTGTCGCAAAATCATGCTGACGTCGTAGCCCCAATGAAAATGAATCAGGTTATTTTACCCTTGCCTTAACGTTATTATTTTCGTGTGATAGCAGAATTTTAACCCGGCATAAGAATATATTTCATTGCGCAGGCGATATAATATATCTTATATCAAAAATGTTAACCTAACTTAAATGGATATTAAGCGCAATTAAACAATAACGTTTTATATTATATTAAAAACACCTCCTACCAATTATCACACCGCGTAGCCCACATTAATAAACAACATTTCAACGTGAAATTAAAATCATATAAAACAGAATGTTGTACCAATAAGGCCATTAACAATATCAATATATCAATGCCGCCCTCACTGTTTCCGCATTTATTTACGAAAGCTTAAGTTGCACAAGCCGTGTTTTCTGTCTATATCATTTTTATATCCTCAAAAATAATTCCTCTATTAATTACAGGGTTTTATAAGACGCAAAGTACCAATAAAAACGGTTGTCTTTCATAAGTAATTAGATTCGCTCTGATGTTGCCACTCTGAATCCTGGCGGGCATCGTGCGCGCTAAAAACAACGGTCAGTGCTGCGTTATAACAGCGACTGCGCCGGGGGCGCCCTTTACCTTCTGCAGAGATGGCTCGTCTTGCTCGCCGTTCATGACACATCTGCTGGAGTAATATTTAAATGAGCCAAATCTCTGTTATATCGAAACTTACTGGCGTGGAAACAACCACGGAAGGCACCCAGGTTACCCTGAGCCATTCCTCTATCGTTGAGCTTCATGTCGAGCGAGCCGATGTCTCCCACTTCGCGCGAAGCGGTAACGATCTGGTTATCACACTCCACTCCGGCGAGGTGATTACCCTTAAAAATTTCTACGTCACTGATGCGCAGGGCGTAAGCCAGCTGGTTCTGCAGGACAGCGAAGGCGCATTATGGTGGATTGAAGATCCTACCGGGGCCGCCACCTATGAATCTATCGCCTCGACGGATGTGCTGCTTGCCTCGTCAGGAAGCGATACCGGTGGGGCCGCCATCTGGCCGTGGGCGCTGGGCGGCATTGTCGCCGCGGGCGGCATCGCGGCGGCAGCAAGTGGTAGTGGCGGCGGAGGCGGTGGCGGTGGCGATAACGGCAACACCACTAACCCAGGCACGCCGACAAACCCTTCCGATCCGGACAGGACCCCGCCGAATGCCCCAACCGGCCTTCAGTTCTCGGCGGATGGTAAAACCGTCTCCGGTACCGCCGAACCCGGCAGCACCATTACGCTGAAAGATGCCGATGGCAATGTGGTTGGCACGGGTAAAACCGGCAGCGACGGTAAATTCACCATCGATCTGGGGACGCCGCTGACCAACGGCGAACAGCTTACCGCCACCGCCACGGATCCATCGGGGAATACCAGCCCGGGCGCGACTGTGACTGCACCGGACACCACCGCGCCGGATGCCCCGGATATCCTGTTAGTGAATGATGATGCGGGCGACAAGGCTGGCCCGCTGGAAAACGGCCAGCGTACTGATGATGCCCGTCCGACCTTAAGCGGTATCGGCGAGCCCGGCAGCACCATTACGGTTTACGATAACGGCCAGAAGATAGGTACCACGCAGGTAGATGCTAAAGGTAGCTGGAGCTTTACCCCCAAAACCGATCTCGCCAACGGCAGCCACACCATTACCACGACGGCTACCGATGCAGCAGGCAACACCAGCCCGGCATCGGGCGCCGTGAACTTTATCGTTGATACGCTCGCACCAGCCGCTCCGGTTATCACCAGCGCAACCGACGATGTCGATCCGGTGACAGGAACAATCAGTAACGGTGGCAGCACCAACGATCGGCGTCCACAAATCAGCGGCACTGCAGAAGCGGGCTCCACCATTACTATTTTTGACGGCTCTATCGCTATTGGCACTGCAGTCGCCGGCAGCAACGGCACATGGACCTTCACCCCGTCGGTGAATCTCAGTGAAGGCAGCCACTCTCTCACCGTCACGGCCACGGATGTGGCAGGTAATACCAGCCCCCCATCGCCCGCGTTCACCATTAACGTGGATCTGACCGCTCCGGTCACCCCCAGCGCCATTGTGATCAACGATGATTTCGGCCCGCTGAAAGGCGTTCTCACCGCGGGACAGTCTACCGACACCACTCAGCCGCGTCTGACGGGCCGGGGAGAACCCGGAAGCACTATTTCCATTTATGATAATGGCAAGCTCGTAGGGGAGGCGATCGTTAAGCCAGACGGTACCTGGACCATTACGCCAACCAGCCCGATTGCGGAAGGATCTCACTCCATTACCGTCCAGAGCACCGATGGAGCCGGGAACCAGAGCGCCATGTCGCAGCCAATCACCTTCATCGTGGATACCACGCCGCCGGACAAACCGGTTATTACCCTAAACCCGGCAGGCACGCAGATTACCGGTACCGCCGAACCTAACAGCAGCATCGTGATTACCAACAATAACGGGGAGATCGTCGGCCGTACGACAACCGACGGCAATGGTAATTTTGTTGCCACTCTCTCGCCTGCACAAACCAACGGTCAGATCATTTCAGTCGTGGCCTCTGACGCCGCGGGCAACCAGAGCCCGGCGGCGACCGTCAACGCCGCAGACACCACGCCACCTCAGGCCCCTGGCAACCTTCAGGTCACTGACGATGGACAAAGCATCAGCGGCACGGCGGAGCCGGGCAGCACTGTCACTATTAAAGGGGCAGATGGCACGGTTATCGGTGAAACCACAGCCAACGGCGACGGCACCTTCAGTGCGCCGTTAAGCCCGGCCCAGACCAACGGTGAAGTGCTGACCGTCGTCGCGACCGATGGCTCCGGCAATATTAGCCTGCCGAATACGGCCACGGCACCGGACAGCACTGCGCCGCTTGCGCCGGACAATGTGGTCGTTTCCGGAGATGGCACCACCGTCACCGGTACCGCAGAGGCGGGCAGCACCGTGACCATCCGCGAAGGCGGCGTCACCGTAGGTCAGGCAGTCGCCGATGACCAGGGCAACTTTAGCGTGACGCTGAATCCGCCAAAAGCCAACGGTGAAGCCCTGACGGCTGATGCGACCGACCCAGCCGGTAATACAGGTCCAACAACGCCGGCCCTTGCACCGGACATTACCCCGGCACAAACCCCGGTGATTGTCTCGGTGGTCGATGACTTCGCGCCCACCACGGGGCCCATCGCCCAGGGCGGGCTCACCAACGATGCAACCCCGACCATCAGCGGTACCGGTGAAGCAGGCACAACGCTATTTATCTACAGCGGCAGCGCTCAAATCGGCACGCTGGTTATCCCTCCCTCCGGACAGTGGAGCTTTACCCCGAGCGTAGTTCTGCAAGAAGGTGGACATGTACTGAGCGCGAAAGCCATCGACGCGGCAGGCAACGCTAGCGCAACCTCTAACACCTGGAGCATAACGGTCGACAGCGTCGCCCCCGGCACGCCGGTCATTACGCAGGTGGTGGATAATGTTGAAGGCCGTACCGGTCCGCTCGATACCGGCGAAATCACCAACGATCCGACCCCGACGCTTAACGGTACCGCCGAACCGGGCGCGACGATTACCATCCGTCTGGACGGTAACAGCATTGGCACTGCCGTCGCTGACAGCAACGGCGCGTGGACCTTCACCCCCACCACGCCGATTGGCAACGGACAACATACCGTGACCGTTGTTGCAACCGATGCGGCAGGTAACAGTAGCTCACCTTCAGGCGGCTTTACCTTTACGGTCGATATCACTCCGCCACCTGCCGCGACCATTGCCAGCGTGACCGATGACGCTGGCGACGTGCAGGGCCCGCTCAGCAGCGGCGATACCACGGACGACACCCAGCCCCTGCTGCAAGGCAGCGCGCCGGCGGACACCATTATCACCCTCTATGACGGCGATACCCTGCTCGGCACCGCCACCCTCGACGGCAACGGCGGCTGGAGCTTTACGCCAACCACCCCACTCACCGATGGCCCGCATTCGATCACCGTCCATGCCACAGATGTCGCCGGCAACACCAGCGTCTCCGATCCGTTCGACCTGGTGGTGGACACCGTCGCCCCTGCCACACCGGACACGCCGGCCGTTACCGTCAACCCGGATGGCGGCACAACCGAGGTCGCGCTGAAGCCAGGAGAAGTTACCCGCGATACCACCCCAACGCTGAGCGGCACCGGGGAGGCGGGCGATACCGTCACGATTTATATCGGCGGCGTTAAAGTTGACGAGGTCCCGGTAGGCAGCGACGGCAACTGGAGCTGGACGCCAACGACTCCGCTGAACAATGGCACCTATGACATCACCCTCACCGTCACCAACAAGGATGGCGCGGGCAACGAAAGCGCACCGTCCCAGCCGGTGACCATCACCATTGATACCGATCCACCGACCACGCCTGCGGCCCCTACCGTGACCGACAGCGTGAGCCAGATAACCGGTCCGGTTGCCGATGGCGGAACCACTAACGATCCGCGTCCGGTACTCAGCGGCACCGGTACGGCGAACGACGTGATTATTATTTATGACAGCGTGAATAATCAGCCAGCCAGCGAAGTGGGCCGCGTCACCGTAGACAGCAACGGTAACTGGAACTGGCGTCCTGGCAGCAATATTGATGAGGGAAACCACGAATTTACTGCCACTGCGACAGATGAGGCGGGCAACGTTTCAGATCCGTCACCTGCAATTACCATTACCGTTGATACCGTGGCACCGGATACGCCAGTCATTAGTGCCGTCGGCGGCGAGCCGAGCGGCGGTATTATCACGGATACCACGCCGATCGTCGGTGGAACCGGCGTCAACGGCGAGACGGTAATCGTCTATAACAACGGCGTCGAGGCTGGACGCGTCGTCGTGGTGAATGGCGAGTGGTCTCTTGAACTGCCGACCCAGACTGACGGTCCGCTGAACATCACCGTTGCGGGGGTGGACGCGGCGGGTAACGTCAGCGATCTCAGCCAGGTCTTTACCGTCACGCTCGATAGCGTTGCACCTGAAATACCGCAGATTAACGCGGTCTCCGACAGCCAGGTGACGAACAATACGCTTTACACCCGCGACGGCACGCCAACCCTTACGGGGACAGGCGAACCGGGCAGCACGGTGATCGTTTCCGTGGACGGCGTCCCATCAAGCGTGCCGGTGACGGTACAGCCGAACGGCACATGGACCTGGACCGCGGGCAGTACGCTGTCGGATACCGCCCATACCTTTACCGTCTCTGCGGTTGACCCGGCGGGTAATACTTCCGGCAGTTCAGCCCCGCTCAGCGTGACGGTGGATACTAACGATCCGGATGCGCCTGTCGTTACCGGTATAGCCATTGAAGGTACCCCGTTGACCGGTACTGCCGAAGCGGGAGCAACCGTCACCGTGACCGACAGCAATGGCAACGTTCTTGGCACAGGGGTGGCCACTGGCGGCAACTTCTCCATTGCGCTGAGTCCGGCTCAGCAGGATGGCGCAGTCCTGACTGTGACTGCAACCGATGCCTCAGGACGTACAAGCCCGGAAGCTGACTTTACCGTCAGCGGTACAGTATCCAATCTGCCAGAGGTTCCCATCATCACCGCCATCACTGACGATGTCGGGGCCGTAACGGGTAACGTGCTGGGTAAAACCTCAGACGATACCGCGCCGGCGATCAGCGGAACGGCTCCTGCTGGCAGTACCGTCACGCTCTACCAGGACGGCAGCCTGATCCCGCTGGCGATTATTCCGGTAGGGACAGACGGCACATGGAGCTATCAGCTGCTCGTACCGCTGAGCCCAGGAAACCACTTCTTTGAAGCGACTACCACGGTCGGCCTCTTTACCAGCGGCCTCTCTCCGGCAGCTACCGTCACTGTCGATCTCACCGCCCCCGGTACCCCAACCATTGGCGCAGTGATTGATGACGTCGGTCCTGGCACTGGCCCATTGACCAACGGTCAGGCCACTAACGACAACCAACCAACCCTTACCGGTACCGGCGCGGTTGGCGACACCATCTCCGTCTACAACAACGGCACGCTGCTGGGAACCACGCAGGTCGGCAGCACGGGCACCTGGAGTTATACGACGCCTGTGCTGGCAGACGGCAATAATGTCCTGACCATCCGCGAGACCGATCCCGCCGGAAACCAGAGCGGGCCTTCGGCGGGCTTTACCGTTGTGGTTGATACGATCTCCACCACACCGGTGATTACCAACGTCACCGACAATGTCGGCAACGCTGCCACTACGGTCGTCAGCGGCAATCCGACTAACGACGCGACGCCAACCCTCACCGGTACGGCAGATGCGAACAGCGTAGTGACGATCTCAGACAACGGGACGCAGATTGCCGTAGTCACAGCGGATAGCACAGGTGCATGGACGTTTACCCCTGACACCGCCCTCGGTGAAGGCCTGCATAGCTTTACCGTCATCGCCACCGATCCGCAGGGGAACGTCAGCCAGATCTCCAATACCTGGGGCGTAGTCGTCGACCTGACGCCTCCCGCAGTTCCTGCGCTTGATACCGTCAGCGACAATGTGGCGGGCGGGATCGTCGGTAATCTTACGACCGGCCAGGTCACCAATGACGCTACGCCAACGCTCACCGGGAGAGGTGACGCCGGCAGCACAATCCACATTCTGAACAATGGCGTGGAGATTGGCACCGCCCCGGTAGACGTTAACGGCAACTGGAGCTTTACCCCTGGCACCGCGCTGGGGGATGGCAGCTATAACATACGCATCAACGCCAGCGATGCCGCCGGTAACGTCTCCGCCAACTCGCCTGTCTTCGTCTTCACCGTCGATACCACGGGCCCTGCTGCGCCAGCGATCGTCAGCGTGATTGACGATGTCGGCCCGGTCACCGGTACCCTCACAACGGGCAACAGCACCAATGACGCACGTCCGACCTTCAACGGCACGGGCGAAATCGGTGCCACGGTGCACATCATTGTGGATGGCAGCGAGATTGGCACTGCGGTCGTCAACGCTCAGGGGAACTGGACCTTTACCCCGGACACCGCGCTCGCCGAAGGGCCGCACGCCATTACCTTCAACGCCACCGACGCGGCAGGCAACACGGGCGCCACCACGGCACCGTTTAACCTGACGGTGGACACTATCGCGCCGTCAGCGCCGGTTATCTCAACCGCGGCGGACAATGCAGGCAGCGTACAGGCCCCGCTCACCTCCGGACAGAGTACCGACGACACCACGCCAACGCTAACGGGCACGGCGGCGGCCAATGCCACCATTACGATTTACGAGAATGGTCAGCAGGTCGGCACCGCCACGGCGAACGGCAGCGGCGCATGGAGCTTTACGCCTTCCACGCCGCTGGCAAACGGCAGCCATACCTGGACCGCCACGGCCACCGATGCGGCCGGCAACGTCAGCCCGGCATCGCCTGGCTTTACGCTGGTGGTGGATACGACCGCTCCCACCGCGCCGGTTATCAGCCAGGCGATTGACGATGTGGGTACCGTCACCGGCGCGATCGGTTCCGGGCAGACCACCGACGACACCGTTCCGCGTCTCATCGGGACCAGCGAGCCGTTTGCCACCGTCAACATCTATGAAGGTGCAACGCTTGTGGGAACCGGCACCGCGGATGCCAGCGGAAGCTGGAGTATTCTGCTTAACACCACGCTGGCTACGGGCACGCACAGCTTCACGGCCCGCGCGACGGATGCGGCTGGCAACACCAGCGATCCGTCAACAACCTTCAGCCTGACTATCGACACCACGCCGCCTGCGCAGCCGGTGCTGAGCAGCATTGTGGATGACGTCGGTAATGCCGCCACGCCGATCGGCGACGGCGGGTTAACCAACGACGCGCAGCCAACCCTCACCGGTACGGCGGAAGCGGGCGCGACGGTGAAAATTTTCGATAACGGCGTGCAGATTGGCAGCGTGACCGCCACCGGTGGGGCGTGGAGCTTTACGCCGACCACGCCGCTCGCTAACGGGCAGCACAGCCTTACCTTCACCGCGACGGATGCGGCCGGCAACGCCAGCGCGCCTACTACCGGGTATGTGATTAACGTGGATGCCACCGCGCCGGTTGCCCCGGTCATCAGCTCGGTGGTGGATGATGTGGGCAGCATCACCGGACCAATAACCGGCGGCAACCCGACCAACGACGCGCGCCCAACGCTGAACGGTACCGCAGAAGCCAACGCCACCGTGCGCATCTACGACGGTGGCACCCTGGTTGGCACGGTCACCGCCGACGCCAGCGGCAACTGGACGCTGCCGCAAACCACCACCACGCTGACGGAAGGCTCGCATACCTTCACCGCCACCGCCACGGATGCGGCGGGCAATACCAGCGTGGCATCGGCCCCAACCACCATAACGGTGGATCTGACTGCACCTGGCGCACCGGGCAGCCTTGCGGTAATCACCAACGGGACGCACGTCACCGGTACCGCCGAAGCGGGCAGTACCGTCACCATCACCACCAGTACCGGGACGGTTCTCGGTACCGCAACGGCGGACGGTAGCGGGAACTTTAACGCGACCATCACCCCGGCGCAGACAGACGGAGGTTCCCTGCTGGTCTACGCCACCGACAAGGCCGGTAACGCCGGCGTCAGCGCCTCGGTGATTGCGCCCGTCACGCCAATCCCGAACGCGCCGGTTATCGCCACCATCAACGATAACGTGGGCACCGTGACCGGCAATCTGACCAACGGCAAAACCACCGACGATACCACCCCAACCCTGAGCGGGACCGCCCTGGCGGGTTCCACCGTCACGCTGTATAACAACGGCGTGTCGATGGGCACCGTGGTTGCGGACGGTTCAGGCAACTGGAGCTTCACCACTCCGGCGTTAGGCGAAGGCGCTCACGCCTTTACCGCCACCGCGAGCAACAGTTCGGGTACCAGCCCGGTTTCCGGTGCGACCACCGTGATTGTCGATCTCACCGCGCCAACGGCACCGACCGGCACCATTAATGCCGACGGCAGCGTGTTGACCGGGAATGCAGAGGCCGGCAGCACCGTCTCCATCCGTCTTGCCGACGGCACCACGGTGACGACCACCGCAGGAAGCAACGGGACCTACAGCTACACCTTCCTCAACAAACAGACGGAAGGTCAGACGCTGCAGATCACCGCCACCGATGCCGCGGGCAATACCTCGCTGCCGGGTTCAGCCCTTGCACCGGTGGTGCCGCTCTCCGCCAGCAACAACGTCGAAGAGCTGGATCTCAGCACCACCGCCACCGTCACCAACAGCCAGTACAGCGATTACGGCTTCCTGCTGGTGGGGGCTGTGGGAAATGTTCTGACGCTACTGGGGAATGACACCGCGCAGGTGGACTTCACCGTAGGCAGCGGCGGCAGTGCCGATATCGTGGTGAATGCCAACGCCACCGGCGCCGTGCTTTCTCTGCTCAACACCCTTGAGCTGGTGGTGCAGCGTTTCGACAGCGTCAACGGCACCTGGACCACGGTTATCGATACCGGACAACCGCAGTTTGCCGACCTGCTGACGCTGGGGGCCACCGGCGTATCGCTCAACCTGACCGGGCTGGCGAACGGCGATTATCGCGTGCTCAGCTATAACACCAACCTGCTGGCCACCGGCTCCTACACCAGCCTCGACGTGGCGGTGAAAGAGACAAGTGCGGGCACCGTAACGGGCGACACCAGCCTTAACGGCAACGTGATCCTCGATACCGACCCGACCGCGGGCAGCGACAACGCACCGGCAGGAACCACCGTTTCCGCCGTCACCAACGCGCTGGGGGTAACCACCAGCGTGAACGCCGACGGCACGGTGATCCAGGGGCAGTACGGTACGCTGACCATTAACCGCGACGGCAGCTACACCTACAACCTCACCGACACCAGCGCCGCGGTGATTGGCCGCACGGAGAGCTTCACCTACACCATCACCCATAACGGCGTGAGCGCGTCGGCGAACCTCGTGCTGTCGCTCGGTGCGGGCAGCGTAACGAACGGCATTGTCGCCGTTGACGACACGGCCTCGCTGACCTTCGACACCACCGTGAGCGAGGTTAATAACGGTACGTCATCTCAGAGCGGCTTTACCCTGGTGGGCATCAATCTCGGCAACACGCTGGGGCTGAACCTGCTGGACGACATGACCAACCCCATTATCTATAACGTGGAGGAAGGCACCACACGCACCATGACCATCCAGGCCTCCGTTGGCGGCGTAGCGCTGGCGTCGGTGTTCGATCTGTACGTCTATAAGTTCAACAACGCGACCCAGACCTTCGAGCAGGTTCGCGTCGAGTCGGGCTGGCTACGCGCCCCACTGCTGGGAGGCACCTCGCCTCAGCTGACGCTGAACCTGCCCGCCGGGGAGTACCTGTTCCTGCTGAACACCGCGGCGGGGATCACTGCCCTGACGGCCTACACGCTGAGCGTCCTGCAGGATCATGTCTACAGCGTGGCGAGCATCAGCGAGACAACCACCGGCGACGTGCTGACAAATGACCCTGTTCCGGCGGGAACGGTAGTCTCGGATGTAAACGGCGTGACGGTCAACAACAGTGGAACAACCACCATTCAGGGGGAATATGGCACGCTGACCATTAATTCGTCCGGCCAGTACACCTATACCCTGAAAAGCGGCGTGGGCGCGGACCATATCCGCACCCCTGATACGTTTGTCTATACCATCACCGCGCCAGACGGGTCGAAAGACACGGCGACGCTCAACATCACCCCAACTGCACGGGCGATGGATGCGGTTAACGATGTCAGTGCCGTAATGGACGTCACCTCGGTACACCACACGTCGACCTACTCCGATACCACCGTCGGCAGCGCCAGCTGGACGACCGCGCTGCTTTCATCAACCCAGGGCAGCGGAAGCGGAACCTTTGTGGTGGATCCAAACACCGCCCTGCATAACGCGTCGCTGCACTTTAACGTTGCTTCGTTGCTGGCGCTGGGCGGGCTGACGGTGAACTGGACGATTAGCGATGCCAACGGCGCGATCCGCACCGGCTCCTTCAGCGGCGGCTCGCTGCTCGGCGGCAGCATCGACGTTCCGCTGACCGGGCTGGATCTGAACGCCGGGACCTATACGCTGAGCTATACCGGCAGCGTACCGGGGCTGAGCGTAGGTAACATCACCATTACCCCAAGCGTAAACGGCACCACCTACTCGCTCAGCCAGTTCGACACCACCAGCGGGCACTTCGTTAACGGCAATATCTTCGACGGCACGGATTCCGCAGGGGCGATGGATCAGCTGCACTCGGTGGACACCCGCCTGAGCGTTACCGGCTACAACGGCGTGACCACCACGCTGGATCCGTATAACGGCAGCGCTACGGTGAACATCACCGGCCATTACGGCACGCTGGCGATCGGCGCGGACGGTCACTACACCTACACCCTCAATACCGGGGTGTCGCTCTCAACCATCACGTCGAAGGAGACCTTCAACTACACCCTGACCGACTCAGCCGGGAAAACGGACAGCGCCACGCTGACCATCAATATGGCGCCGCAGTTCATCAGCTCTGAACATAACGACGCCATCACCGGTACGGCCTACGGCGATACGCTGATTTACCAGGTGCTGAACAGTACCGCAGGCAACGCCACGGGGGGGAACGTCAGCAGCGCGACGGGGGATCACTGGACCGGCTTCTCGCTGGCGCAGGGAGACAAGATCGACATCGGCGATCTGCTGGTGGGCTGGAACGGAAGCGCCTCGACGCTCGGGAATTATCTCCATGTCACTAATAGTAATGGCAATACCGTGATCTCCATCGACCGTGACGGTGCGGGTGGCACCTACACTAATACCACGCTCGTTACGCTTGATGGCGTTCAAACCACCTACGACGAGCTTGTTAACCAGCAGCACATCATTACCTGATAGCACCTGCAAGAGATGACCCGGGCGCACAGCGCCCGGGCATAACAATAAAGCTTTACTTATTTTATTAGGGACATGACATGGGAATGAAGATGCCTTACTGGTGGCTCTCGTGCTGCCTGATATCTGTGCCTGCTCTATGCGCGAACCCAGCGGCAACCATCAATACCGGACAACTGCGCGAAACGCAGGAACTCCCCTCACTCAATGGCCGCGTGGCTCCTGCGGCTGGCAACGCCGCTCCCGGTTCGTTACAGCTTGGCGACGCCGTCAACCGCGCCGTCACCTGGCATCCGGCCATCAGCGAAGCCGTGGGCAAACTCTACCAGCAGAGCGAAGAGGTGGACGTCGCGAAATCAAAATACTATCCGCAGATTAATGCCGGCGTGGACAACGGGTATTCCCACGACGGCGACCAGAACGGCTTTACGCCGTCGCTGGTGCTTTCTCTCTCGCAAATGCTCTACGACTTCGGCAAAGTGGCCAGCCAGGTGCGCGCCGAGAGCGCCGGCGTGGCCCAGCAGCAGGCCAACGTGCTGGTGAGCATCGACACCATCGCCCACGATACCGCCATCGCCATGGTACAGGTGCAAACCATGCAGCAGATGGTCGACACCGCTAAAGAGCAACTTTCAGCCCTCTCTTCCATCGGCACGCTGACCCGCCAGCGTAACGACGAAGGGGCAACGTCGCTCTCTGACGTGGTGCAGACCGATGCCCGTATCGAAGGCGCACGCGCCCAGTTGATGCAGTACCAGGCCAGCCTGGACAGCGCCCGCGCCACGCTGATGAGCTTTCTCGGCTGGAACAGCCTGAACGCGATCAGCAACGATTTCCCGCAAAAGCTGGGCCGGAGCTGCGACATCGCCGAGCCGGATGACCGTCTGGTTCCCGCGGTACTTGCCGCCTGGGCGCAGGCTAACGTCGCCCAGGCTAACCTCGACTACGCCGACGCCCAGATGACGCCGACCGTCTCGCTGGAGCCGGAGGTGCGCCACTACATGAACGATCGCTATGCGGGGAGCGAAACCCGGGATCGCACCCAGTATTCCGCATGGGTGAAAGTGCAGATGCCGATCTACCAGGGCGGCGGCCTCACCGCACGGCGTAACGCTGCCGGACACGCGGTGGAGGCGGCGCAGTCCACCATTCAGCGCACGCGTCTTGATGTCCGCCAGAAACTGCTGGAAGCCCGCAGCCAGGTGATGAGCCTGCAAAGCACGCTGCAAATTCAGGGCCGCCAGGAGGCGCTCAGCGCCCGCACCCGCGAACTTTACCAGCAGCAGTATCTGGATCTCGGCTCGCGCCCACTGCTCGACGTGCTCAATGCCGAACAGGAGGTCTATCAGGCGCGCTTCACCCAGCAGCAGACCCTCGGTCAGTTGCACCAGCTGCAGCTCAACTGCCTGTATAACACCGGACAGCTGCGTCATGCGTTCGATCTTGATAACCGCACCATCCAGACCGTGGAGATCCAGCCATGAAGCAGCGTGATATCCCGCAAGGTGAAAACATGACGGATGAAGCTCTGGCCCAGTGGGCGCAGGCCTTTGGTTTTGTCGCCACGCGCTACCGCGTCGCCTGCTCACCCGGCGCGCTGATTGCAGGCGCACCGTGGCTAAAAGGCAAACCGATGGTACCCGCCCTCACCCAGCTGGCCCGCGAAGCGGGGCTGTCGTTTCAGCTTCTTACCGACGATCGGCAGGCGATAAACAGCTGGCGTCTGCCGGTGGTGGTGGCGATGAACGACGGCAGGATCGGCGTGATCGAGCATTTCGACGGGGAGGATACGCTGGAGGTCAGTTTTTTCGACGATGAGACGTATACCAACCGACTGTCGATGACGGCGATGCTGCCCGCTATCCGACACATTATTGCCCTGCGTCCACTCGCCGCGCTGAAGGACAGCCGCGTGGATGCCTATATCTCAAAATACCGCCCGGACTGGCTCTACCGGCTGGTGATGCGCGACCTGCGCCCCTACAGCTGGGTCATGCTGGCCGCCCTCTTTATCAACGTGCTGTCTCTATCCGGGATCGTCTTTTCCATGCAGGTCTATGACCGGGTGATCCCCGCCCAGTCCTACCCGACGCTTTACGTTCTGACCATCGGGGTACTGATTGCCACCCTGTTTGGTTTTGTACTGCGCGTGGCGCGCGGGCACATTATGGATCTGCTGGGCAAGCGCTCGGATATGCGCGTTTCGGATCGCGTATTCGGCCACGCGCTGCGGCTGCGCAACAGCGCTATTCCCCGCTCCACCGGCAGCTTTATCTCTCAGCTGCGCGAGCTGGAGCAGATCCGCGAGATGGTGACCTCGTCAACCATCTCGACGATTGTTGATCTACCTTTCTTTTTCCTGTTCGTGGTGGTGCTGGCGATCATCGCCCCGCAGCTGGCGTGGATCGCCCCGGTCGCGGCGGCGATCATGGTCCTGCCCGGCCTGCTGCTGCAGAAGAAGCTGGCGGAACTGGCGAAACAGTCGGCCCATGAATCGACCCTGCGCAACGCGGTGCTGGTGGAGAGCGTGCAGGGGCTGGAGGACATCAAGCTGATGCAGGCGGAAAACCGCTTTTTGCAGCAGTGGAACAGCTATATCCAGATCACTGCGGAATCCGGCCTGCGCACCCGCGAGCTGACGCAGAACCTGATCAGCTGGGGGATGACCATTCAGAGCCTGGTCTACGCCGCCGTGATCGTAGTCGGCGCGCCGATGGTGATCGACGGCACCCTGACCACCGGTTCGGTGGTCGCGGCGTCGATGCTGGCCTCCCGCATGATTGCCCCGATGGCGACGCTGTGCGGCGTGCTGGCCCGCTGGCAGCAGGTCAAAGCGGCAAAAGAGGGGCTGGACAGCATCATGCAGCTTCCCACCGAGAATCAGCGCGAGGAGACGCCGATCCGCCAGGACGTGCTGCGCGGTCACTATCTCTTTGAACAGGCGCAGTTCCGCTATCACCCGGAGGATCCGCGCATGGCGCTGCGTATTAACCGTCTGGAAATCAGGCCGGGCGAAAAAGTGGCGATCCTCGGGCGCAACGGCGCCGGGAAATCGACTCTGCTGCAGGCCATGGCGGGCGGGATGGATCTGGCGGCTGGCGAGCTGCGGCTCGACGGCTTCAGCCTGCCGCATCTCGACGTGGCCGACGTCCGGCGCAACGTCGGCTTTATGACCCAGAACGCCCGGCTGTTTTACGGCACCCTCCGCGAAAACATCACCCTCGGCATGCCGCGCGCCACCGACGAAGAGATCTTTGAGGCGCTGGAGCTGACCGGCGCGGCGGGCTTTGTGCAGAAACTGCCCAAAGGGCTGGACTACCCGATCATGGAAAACGGCGTGGGACTCTCCGGCGGGCAACGCCAGTCTATTCTGCTGGCGCGAATGCTGCTGCGCGATCCGAATATTGTCCTGATGGATGAACCCACCGCCTCGCTGGACGAGCATACCGAGCGGGAATTCATCCAGCGTCTGGGCGACTGGCTCGGGCATCGCACTCTGATTGTCGCCACGCATCGCGTACCGGTGCTGGAACTGGTGGAGCGCGTCGTGGTGTTGAAAGAAGGGATGCTGGTGATGGACGCGCCAAAAGCCCAGGCGCTGAACAACAGCCGTATGCAGCAGCAACAGCAGCAGGCAGCAACCGGACGGGAGTGGAAAAATGAAAATCAGTCAGCGTGACGTGGCGGCAATGGACGATCTGGATAACGCCCTCGACTCCGAAAGCAGCTACACGGGCGCGCGTCGGATCGTGCTCTTCTCGCTGCTGATGTTTGTGGTGCTGGGCGTCTGGGCGTGGTTTGGCGTACTGGACGAGGTGTCAACCGGCTCGGGTAAAGTGATCCCCAGCTCGCGCGAACAGGTCTTACAGTCTCTCGACGGCGGGATCCTCACCGAGCTGAACGTCCACGAGGGCGATCAGGTGCAGGCCGGACAGGTGCTGGCGCGGCTCGATCCGACGCGTTCCGAATCGAACGTCGGCGAAAGCGCGGCCCGCTACCGGGCCTCACTGGCCTCCAGCGCCCGCCTGTACGCCGAGGTGAACGATCTCCCGCTGAAGTTCCCTTCTTCGCTGGCAAAATGGCCGGATCTGATTGCTGACGAAACGCGGCTGTACAACTCCCGCCGCGCGCAGCTGGAGGATACCCAGCGGGAGCTGCGCGCCGCGTTAGACCTCGCCAATAAGGAGCTGGCCATCACCCAGCGGCTGGTCAAAACCGGTGCCGCCAGCCACGTGGAGGTGCTGCGCCTGCAGCGACAGAAAAGTGACCTGGAGCTGAAGCTCACCGACGTGCGCTCGCAGTATTACGTTCAGGCGCGCGAGGCGTTATCCAAAGCGAACGCGGAGGTGGATATGGTCTCCGCCATCCTCAAAGGCCGCCAGGATTCCGTCACCCGTCTGACGGTAAAATCCCCGGTGCGCGGGATCGTGAAAAACATCAAGGTCACCACCATCGGCGGCGTGATCCCGCCCAACGGTGAGCTGATGGAGATTGTGCCGGTGGACGATCACCTGCTGATTGAAACCCGCCTGTCGCCGCGCGATATCGCCTTTATCCACCCAAACCAGGAGGCGCTGGTCAAAATCACCGCCTACGATTACGCCATTTACGGCGGGCTGCACGGGGTCGTTGAGACGATTTCCCCGGATACTATCCAGGACGAAGCCAAGCCGGAGGTGTTTTACTACCGGGTGTTTATCCGCACCAGCCAGGATTACCTGGTCAATAAGGCAGGCAGGCACTTCTCGATTGTGCCCGGGATGATTGCGACGGTGGACATTAAGACCGGAGAGAAAACGGTGCTGGATTATCTGATCAAGCCGTTTAACCGCGCGAAAGAGGCGCTGCGGGAGCGGTGATGAAACGCCTTACATCATTTTCTGAAGCCGCCTCGCAGGATTTAACTTCTTCTGGATAGCCTGCTTTTTATTAGGGTTAATCGGGCGTATGTTCCTTCCACGCCAGCAAAATCTGGCGTCGGGATTGGCATCCCGGTTAAACTTAATGGCGGCGTGAGCTCTTGTTGCGCCGTGCGTCTGGCTACATTTCAATGGTGGGCTGGACGGGGGCGTCGCAAGACGCGCCGGTGTCCATTAAGACCGGTAATGCCAACTCCGTTCAGTCCTGCCACCCGGGAAATTGGCATTTCTCTGGCAGGGTCTTAATCACTTAATGGAAACTGTCATATGACCACCAGTAACGCACTTTTCACGACCCCCTTCGGCCACAATACCGACTTCACTGAACTTGCCGACAACTGCCAACGCTATTGCGAAGCATTGGTGGAAGAGACCGATCCTGCAAGAAAAATAGCGCTCTGCGGTCGTCTTGCATCGACCCTCGCCCTGCTTCGCCCGATGCTGCTGGAGCCGCTCCCTGAGCACTTACAGGAACGTCTTACCGTCAATGTGTTCCCCGAATGTGAACCTGCATTTAACGCTGAATCCGATCAGCTCTGTCGCTACTGCGAGGAAATTACGCAACTGTTGATGGGGGGAGCGCTCGCCCCTGAATCCGCTCGTGTGATGGGAGATTTACTCTTTGAACTGACAGGATATTTTGCTGACCAGCTAAAAGCCCCGCGCTGGCTGAGAACCGAGGCTGGCGTCGCGTTGCTGGGTTGACATGGTTTTCTCCCTCTCCCACGGGGAGAGGAACATTCAAAATCATTGACTATAATTTAATCGCAGACTTGTTGTAACTCACTGATTAACAAGTCTATTTAACAGTTGTGCAATCCTATCTGGATGCATACGATTTCAGTGTAACAGCACCCACAACAACACCCGCTGTTATGCAAATTGTATGCACCGCTTATGCAAAAGGAGAAAGCAACAATGCGGTTAAATGATAGTGTGATTGGCGGACTACGCGCAAAAGATTCAGCCTACTATGTTTTCCGGGATGATGGCACCAGGGGAACGGGCAGATTAGGTATCAAAATTTTTCCTTCAGGTCGTAAATCCTTTGTCTATCGTTTCCAGGCTGATGGAAAACGTAAGTTTAAAACGCTGGGCGACTGGCCTCACTTCACATTAGAAAAGGCTACGCAACGCTATGCTGAACTTGCGGGTATGCCCCTCCAGAGTCGCTCTGACGCGATGGGTAAAAAAATGCGAACAGGAACACTGCGCGAACTCTTTGCGGCTTTCATAGCCTTCAAATCGCGCTCTGGACACCGCAGCACGATAAGTCAGTATGGCGCACTGTTTGAACAGCTAATCAAACTAAAACTCTTCACAGGTGATGAAATAGCTAATGAGATTACGTCTGTGCAGATCACACGCTGCATCCAGCACTGGACAAAGCAAGATTTCATGTCAAGAGCGAAAGAAGTCAGGAAAAAACTTCATGCTCTTTTTGAATACGGCATTGTTGCTGATAATGATCCGCTTAGTGATGTTGCATGCAACGGAGTGCAGTTTCAGATTGCTCATAATCCGGTGCGTAATGTCCAGAATTTTGAGGCTGGTACACCAGGCGATCGTTATCTTGACTTTAAAGAGCTACGTTATCTGTTAACGCTATTTGATAACGAAAAAAATGTCCTTCCTCCTGATGTACAAAGTTTAGTTGAACTTGGATTTTATACGTGTGGACAACGCCCGTTCGAGTTATGTCACTTACAAAAAAGCAGATATATCCCGGAACAAAATAAAATAGTTCTTGCTAAAGAGTTCTCAAAAACCGGAATCGAAACAGCAATATTCATCAGTAATAAAGCCAAAGAAATTCTAAATGATCAAGCAGCTCGCTATCCGGATAGTGATTTCTTTTTCCCAAACGTAAACTATGAAGAACAATTAAAAAAATACAAAAAGGAATTAAAAGCAAATCCGATTACTAAGATGGAAAAACCCACTACAGGACTTAATAGTGATGCATGGAAAAAGCATATGAACGAATTCGCAAAAATACATTTTGATCAGCCATTCTCTATGCGTGATATTCGCCGTACATTTAAAACACTCGCTGGAATGCTACATTTTACAGAAAATGAACGTGACATAGTCAATCAGCATGTAAACAAAACCATCAGTAAAAAGCACTATGATAAATATGATTACTTCATTGAAAAGCGCGAAACTACTTTAAAATGGGAAAAGGCGTTAAGTCTTTTGTTAGAAGATGATGGTATGGAAATTATCAATAAAATCATGGAAAATGATATAGTTTTGTAACGTGATTTTTGCATAAGTAATTTTTCAGCCATAAAAATTTAGATCCGAATTGCATATAAATGCAATTCGGATTTTATTTATGGACATTTGCTTCCTTATCAACAAAGAAAAGATATTATTTCCATGCATGTATAGTGAATGTTTCTACCATTTGAATAGATAGAGGAAACAAAATGCCTAGATTTGAACTTTATGAACAATATGATTTTAGACGGAGAGCCAATATTACAGACTTTGAAAGGATAGTAAGTCCAAAGAGAGGATTGGAATTGGCATGTAGCTATTATGAATTAGACTATGATTATTATGAACAGCAACTGCGTTTTCGTTTGCCAGAAAGAAAAAGGAACGGAAATAGATTCTTCGGGGAAAAATATAAAAGAAAAAGTTTAGTTTATTATGATCCAATATATGATGAGGTAAAGAGGAATTTGCAACTAGGATGGTTGATTGCTGTAGATAGAGAAGAGCATTGGGCCTGGTATAATAATCCTTTTTATTTTAATGAAGAAGGGAATATTGTTTATGAACCTTTTATGCGAGATGCGTGGGATAGTTCATTCCGTGATGTTGTGATGGGCGCATATCAGGAAGTCTTAGAAAGAAATCGAGGAATAAAACCCAGACCAACCCAAAAAATTCAATACGGTGCACCGGGTTATGTTGAACCTGAGCAACATGCTCAATCGACTAAAACATTAAATAATAAAAATGTAGGTCGTCTCCTTGCAGCAGGTGGGATATACAATAATAATATTGATGACTTCAGGAAAACTGCGGAGCAACTGGGTAAAGAAACGGTAGAGGGTTATGATGGAGTTATGACTGATACAAATATCGGTATCGGTATAGCGGCTGCATCTATTCTTTTAGTAAAGAATCCTGCGATGGCTGAAGAGCTAACAGGATTTTTGGGGGAAACAAAAAATTCAAAAGTTTTCTTGCAGGACGTTAAAATTGAAGAGATAAATTACTTACGCAGACCGCGTGATGAATATTTAATACTTAGAAAAGAGTTTGATAATTCTGTCAGAAAAAAATTTATGAAAAGTTTATCTGTCGAACCAGGTATTGATAATTATTTTAATGCCGCTCAAATTGAATTAATGGCGCGTGGTGGTGTTCCTGAGACCTGGCAGGTTCATCATAAATTACCTCTCGATGATGGAGGGGATAATAGCTTTGGAAATTTGATATTAATACAATCAAAGCCATATCATAATGTATTAAATGGTGTGCAAAAATCCGTAACTAAAGATTTGATACCTGGTCAAAGCATTGATACATTATGGCCTATGCCAAATGGAACATTTTACAAAAAATAGGAGTGAACAATGGAAAGTATAAATTTTCAAGATATTGATAAATCAATTGAAATATTAAAAAACAATATGATCAAATATCATTACACTATCGCAACACCGCTCACTCAAGACATAAAAAATTTTATTCAAAGCGACATGCCACCCGCAGAATGGAATGAAATAAAGAAAAATGTACACCAGGACATAAAAACAATATTTGACGAAAGGCAGGATATTAAACATTTTTATGCGAAAATTGATGGATTAGAATTTAATGCGGCGACGATATATGGGTTCAGTCAGGTTGCTGATGGGGAACTGTTGTGGTCAAATATTTATACAATGAATTTTTATTATAGAGATAATGAAATATTTATAGATCCGGATTTAAAAGATAACATCGTTATAGGAGAAGATAGTATGTCATACTTTTTATACAATATGGAATGTAAAATATTTGAAGTCCGAGATAAGATAGCCCCAGGGGTTCTAGAATCATTCAATGAATTCAACGGAATTCTAAAGTATATAATTAGCACGACGGAATTATGAATGTAAAATCGAGTGTGATACTTATTTTAAGTAATAGTTTAAGTTGAAAAAGGGACTCTATCGAGGTTTATCTGTTTGCCGCGATGCGTGAAGGGAAAATCTGGCGGATCCATGAAGTCACGCGAGCCCTCAGCGGTGATGCTGCAGACCGCACGCTGGCACACGCGATAGAATAACGTCACCCCGCCGGGCGCGGTGCGGTACGGTTATACACCCCAACATAGCGCGCAAATTTCCCGATAAACACGCCCGCAAACACGCCGCCGGAGACGATCGCCAGCGCGCTCATGGCAGGCTGCTGCATCGTCTGCGGAGAGACCGCGCTCATCACGCCCAGCACATACTTCACGCCGAACGCCAGCATCATAAACGGCAGCGCGGTGTAGTCTGCCTGACGGTAAAGGCTGCGCGGCGCCTCTGCGCGGGTGATAGCCGCCTGCTTAATCAGGAAATACCCCAGCGCGGCCCCGGCGAGGATCCCCGCCGTCCACAAGGCGACAGTTCCGGGAGTCAGCGTGCGGTAGACCACCAGATCGTAAATATCCCAGATAAGAAAGATGCCCGGAATGATGGCAAGCCGCTCCAGCGTGACGGTGGCGGGCCTGCGGGCTTTAATGCCGCGAGAGATGAGGAAGATAAACAGCACCCACACCCAGACGGGCGTATGCGTAACGACACCGAACAGAAATTCAAACATGGAGATCTCCATGGACGATCGCGGCCCGTGCCGCCCTGAACGCGTATTGCGCATAATGGCCAGAACGCCATTATGCGCAGGTCTTTTACAGCGATTTTTTCAGGCGTTGAACCGCCTCTTTCAGATCTTCATCCGTTGGCGTGACAAACGACATGCGCAGCGTTGAATGGTCTGGCTCATTGCAGTAGAAAAATTCGCCCGGCACAAATACTACGCCGTTACTTAACGTTTTTTCCAGCCAGCGGGTGGTATTACTACCATTATTCATCTTCGCCCACAGGAACATGCCGCCCTTCGGCTTGTGGAACGACATCACATCGCCCAGCTCGGCCTCCAGTTCGGTTGCGAACGTCTGGTACTTCTGGCGATAGGCTTCGCGGATCGTTTTAATCTGATCGGGCAGACGACCGGTTTTCAGGTATTCGTACGTCATCAGCTGCGACAGCGTGCTGGTGTGCAGGTCGGTGGTTTGCTTAAGGTTCACCACCGCGCGCTTCAGCCATTCCGGCACCAGCACCCAGCCTACGCGCGTACCCGGCGCGAGAATTTTAGAGAAGGTCGAGGTATAGACCACGTTCTCTTCGTTGCCGATATCTTTGGCATGGGCAATTAACGGGCGGAACACTTCATCGGTATAGTTAATCTCGCTGTACGGATCGTCTTCAATAATCACGAAGTCATAGCGCTTCGATAATTCCACCAGCTGCTTACGGCGCACTTCAGAAAGGGTTACCCCGCCAGGGTTGCCAAACGTCGGCACTATATAGACCGCTTTGATGGTTTTATTTGCCGCCAGCGCTTCGAGCTCGTCGACGTTCATTCCGTCGCCGTCGGTGCCAACGGATTCAAAATTCGCCTGCGCCAGGCCAAATACCTGCAGCGCAGCAAGATAGGTTGGACGCTCAACCACAACGGTATCGCCCGGGTTAATTAATGCACGCGCCAGCACGTCGAGAGACTGCTGCGAACCGGATGTCACCACCACATCATCCGCCTTGCAGCGAATACCTCGCCCTTCGCAGATGCGCTGAATTTCTTCCCGCAGTCCCGGTACGCCTTCGGTCAGGCCGTACTGAAACGCCTCGCCAAAATGCTGTGATAAGACGGCATCGGCAGCAATTTTAAGCCCTTCGTGATCGAACAGATCGGGATTAGGAATACCCCCGCCCAGCGAAATCACCCCCGCCATTTTGCTATGTTTTAATAATTCACGGATGGCAGAGGATTGCAGGCCCTGCGCGCTGCTGGCGAGTTTGTTTGCAGACATTCTTTGATTACCTTCTTTTTTTATATTGTGCCCAATCTTAGCAGAATATGGGCGATAAATTCCGTAAGCTTAGGCAGTTGACGTAAATCCTGGCGCCACAATAAATGCACCGGCCTCGGCGCGGGCGTGTACTGCTCCAGCACCCGCACCAGCCTGCCGCTTACCAGCTCTTCCGCCACCAGCACTTCCGGTTGTAGCAACAGCCCCGCCCCGGCTCGCGCGGCCATGCGTAAGCCGTAGCCGTCGTTACATCTTAAGACCGCATCCCGCTTCCAGCGCACCTCACCTTCCACGCCCGGCAGCCGCCACTCGTTACGTGCCGTCCACACCGTGTGCGAAAGACACAGATGATCCACCAGATCGTCTGGCGTTTGGGGCGTGCCGTGTCGCGCTAAATAATCCGGCGCGGCGCAGATCACCATGTTGTAGGGGCACAGGTACTTCGCCACCAGATCGTCATTGCGAACGTCACCAATGCGAATGGCCAGATCGACCCCCTCCTCCACCAGATCGACCATCCGGTTGGTGAGATCCAGCTCAATGCGTACTTCCGGGTAGCGCTGTAAAAAGGTTGCCGTCAGCGGGGCAATCACGCAGCCGCCAAACGACGTGGGTGCCGTGACGCGCAGGGTGCCAGACGGTACGGCGCGCAGCCGTTCAACCGCGCTTTCGGCAATCATGACCTGCTCCAGCACCCGCTTCGCCTCGTCGAAATAGACCCGTCCGGCATCCGTCAGGCTTTGGCGTCGCGTGTTACGCTCCAGCAGGCGGGTGCCAAGCTGTGATTCCAGCAGCGCAACGTATTTCCCCACCATCACCGCCGACATCTCCAGCCGTGCCGCCGCACCGGTAAAACTGCCGCTTTCCACCACGGCAATAAAGGTCTCCATGCTGCGAAGCTTATCCATATTCCAAACCTCTGGTTAGCAATCTTCTAACTTTAGCCCAGTTTATCTGCATTTTTATTTATTAAAGAATGAAGGCTCACAACATAAGGAGTCGGCTATGAAAATCGTCATTATTGGTGCCAGCGGTACGGTCGGTCGTGCAGTAGCGGAAGAGCTGAGTCGTCGCCACGAGGTCATCCGCGTCGGCCGCACGCAGGGCGACGAGCAGGTGGATATCACCTCGCAGGCGAGCGTCCAGGCGCTGTTTGAGAAAATCGGCCCGGTGGATGCCATTGTCTCCGCCAGCGGTGGTCTCTACTTTGGCCCGCTCGCGACCATGAAGGACAGCGACTTCAACCAGGGCCTTCAGGATAAGCTTTTGGGGCAGGTGCGCCTGGCGCTGACCGGCCAGCACTACCTGAACGAGGGCGGCTCGATCACCCTGATTAGCGGCATCGTGGCGCACGAGCCTATTGCCCAGGGCGTGAATGCCACCACGGTAAACGCGGCGCTGGAAGGGTTTGTCCGCGCCGCAGCGTGTGAGCTGTCGCGTGGGATCCGCATCAACCTGATTAGCCCGACGGTGCTCACCGAATCCGCCGAAGCGTACGACGGATTCTTCCCGGGCTTTGAAAGCGTTCCCGCCGCGACCGTGGCGCAGGCCTACCGCCGCAGCGTGGAAGGGGTGCAGAGCGGTCGGGTGTATAAGGTGGGTTACTGAGCCTTACGCGCGGAGATCAGCACCAGCATCGGGCGTTCAGCCTCTTCGGCAAGCGCAGGCCAGGCGTCAATCTGCGCCTGCGTTGGCCCCCACTCGTTGACCTCGCTTATTGTTAATCCGGCCCTGATCAGCGCGTTAAGCGTGGTGCCCAGCGTGCGGTGATACTTGATCACCCCGTCTGCCAGCCAGTTGCTGACGCGCCTGCCTTCGTCCTGATAGTGGTTCACGCCCCAGAACCGCTCGCCATTATCGTCGGTCAGCCAGCCCTGACGGGTGGCGCAGGTGTATATCGGGTGCTCCATCGAAAAGACCAGGCTGCCGCCGGGCTTGAGCGCGCGCTGAACCCTGGCGAATAGCGTATCCAGTTCCGGCAGGTAGTGCAGCGCCAGGGAGCTATAGACCAGATCGAGGCTATTCTCATTGAGCGTAAGAGATTCCAGATCGCTACGCTGATAGTGAATCTGTGGGTCAGCGTTAAGCTCCGCTGCGCGGGCGAGCATCTTTTCTGAGATATCGACCCCAGTGACATCAGCTGCGCCCAGCTCGCGGGCTGCGCGGCAGAACCAGCCGTAGCCGCAGCCGAGATCGACAACCGATTTGCCGGTTAAATCCGGCAGCATGGCCTTAAGCGCGGGCCACTCCGGCGCGCCGTCCAGCCCCTGAACCGAGCGCGGAAGCTGGGCGTAGCCTTCGAAAAATGCCGGGTTATCGTAGATGTTTTGTGCCATGGCAGATCCCTCTTTAAGAACGTGCATAGCAGTATACTGCATTGTCGGGTGGCGGCTTCGCCTTACCCGACCTACAAAACCGTGAACCGTAGGCCGGGTAAGCGCAGCGCCACCCGGCACCACATTAGCCCACCGAGCCCCAGACGAGGTTGCCCTTGTGGAACGTCGCGGTGCGCGGTGAAATGCGCGCCACGGCCTCAGCGGAACAGGAGGCATCCACCAGCACAAAGCTGGCGTCGTCCTGCGCTTTGGGCCACACGCGTTCGCCCTTGTCGTTCAGCGGCAGCACGTCGCCGGTGGCGATACCTAATGCGCGGGAAAGGGTCTGCTCGTTCGGGCGGATGTAGAGCTGAGCATAAAGATTCGCTTTCTCCAGCATGTCCCCCAGACCGTACGGCGACCAGTGGTCGATCGCGCTGTCGGTACCGGTCATCACAAACACGCCCTTGTCCCGCAGCTGCTTCAGCGGCATGTGCAGGGTGCCAATCGGCACGGTGGAGGCGATGGTCACCTGCTGCGCCGCCATGCGGGTGGCTATCTCATCCACCTGCTGCTCGTTGAGCGTCGCCAGCGCGAAGGCGTGGCTGATGGTCAGCTTGCCCTTGAGCTCCGGCGTTTTCTCCACGGTTTCGACCATATAGTTCACCGCCGCCACGCCCGCCGGGCTGGTTTCATGCAGATGGATGTCCACCCCTTTGTCGTAATCCAGCGCAATCTGGAACATGGTGTCGAGGGATTTCTCCATCGCACCGTCGACGTTGGTGGGGTCAAGCCCGCCCACGTAGTGTGCCCCGGCCTGCATCGCCTCGCGCATCAGCTTTTCGGCATTTGACAGCAGCAGTCCGTGCTGCGGAAAAGCGACGATTTCGCAGTCAAAGCCGGGCTTACGGCGCAATAAAACCGCCTGCAGGTTTTCCAGATTCTTCAGGCCGGAGGTCGGCTCGATATTGCAGTGGCTGCGGGCGATGGTAGAGCCTTTCGACTGGATCAGGTCGATCAGCTTTTCCGCGCGCTCCTGGGTGTAGGGCTGTAGCTCCGGCAGCAGCTTCTGCTCAAGGCGGATCATGTCCTGAATCGTGGTGCCCGCCGGGCGATTCAGGGAGCGCCACGGACCGCCGTAAAAGGTTTTATCCAGGTGAATGTGCATGTCGCGCATCGCCGGGAGCATCAGCTTTCCGCCCGCGTCATAGTGCGGCAGCGTGGCGTCGGCATGGCTTTTATTGTCGCGCAGGGCGACGATCTTGCCGTCTTTGATTTCCAGCGTTTTCAGCTCGGTGCGGGTGCTCGTCGCCACGCCGCCGTCAACGTTAAACCCGGCTTCGAGCAGCACGTTGTCCAGATAGTAATGTTTCGCGGTGATGTTCATCGGCTTGCCGGTCTCGCAGGTTGGCTTCGCGGAGTCAGCAGCATACGCGACGGAACCGGTCGCGCCAAACAGCGCGCAGGCGGTGACCATTTTGCCGCTCTGGCTGATAAACTCGCGGCGGCTTTTATTTTCACTCATCTTATCTTCCTTCATTCACAATATGGGTACCGGTTTCTCCGCGCAGCGCCGCGGGCAGGCAGTCCGGCGAGGTGATAATCACGCGCTTGCCGCCGTGTTTTAAAAATGCCAGCGAGGCGACGATTTTGGGCAGCATGCTGCCCGCCGGGAAGTGACCTTCGTCCATGTAGCGCGTCATCTGCGCCACGTTAACGGTGTCCAGCGCCTGCTGGTTTGGCTTGCCGAAGTTGACGCACACCTTCTCCACCCCGGTGGTGATCGCCAGCACGTCGGCGCGGATCTCGCGCGCCAGCAGCGCGGTGGAGAGATCTTTATCAATCACCGCGTCGACGCTCTGGTAATCGCCCTGCTCACTGCGAACAACGGGGATCCCGCCGCCGCCCGCGCCGATCACCACGTATCCTTTTTGGGTGAGCGCCTTAATGGCATCCGCCTCGACAATCCGCAGCGGCTGGGGTGAAGCCACCACGCGACGATATCCCCGGCCGGAATCCTCAACAAAACGCCAGTCCGGGTGTGTGCGCTGCAGCTCATCGCGCTGCGCCTTGCTGAAGAACGCGCCGATCGGTTTTGTCGGGTGCGTAAAGCCGGGATCGTTTTTATCCACCTCCACCTGCGTGACGACCGTGACCGCTTTTTGCTCCCCGCGTGCGGCCAGGCAATTGTTGAGCGCCTGCTGGATCAGGTAACCGATGCCGCCCTGGGTATCCGCCACGCAGTTTGCCAGCGGAGTCAGCGGCAGCCCTTCCCGCTCGTGGGCGATTTCGGCACGGCGCAGATCCAGCCCCACCTGGGGGCCGTTGCCGTGGGTGAGCACGATGTCATAGTCAGAGGCCAGCATTTCCAGCACCGACTCTGCCACCGCTTTCACCGCCTGCACCTGATGTTCAACCGACTGGCTGGCGTTGTCTTTGATAATGCTGTTGCCGCCGATGGCGACGACCATAAGCTCTTTCATACGTGTTCCTTCGCAACAGTAATTTCAGCGCTCGCCGCTTCCCGGCTATCGAGGAAATGCTTCACCACAAACATGCCGCCCATCATCAGATACGCGGTGACAAACATCAGCGAACTGCCTTCGGCAAAACCCACCACCGGCGCGTGGATCACCCCAAACAGCGCCAGCAGCGCCCCACCCGCGGCCGCAACGGCCCCGCGCAACGGTTTGTTGATGATGGCGAAGATGGCGATACAGCCCCACAGCATGCTGGCGAGCGGCGCGCCGTTCCCAAGATGGACTAATCCCTCGTAGTAGATCCCTTTGCTGTGCAGCACGTCGGTGCCGATCTTCGCCGCGCTGGTGCCCGCCGCCCCCATCACGCTGTTCATCATGGTCAGCGCCCAGTTGGCGATCCACGGGAACAGGCAGATGAAGATCACCGGCACCTCCACTTTGGGCGTTTCCCTCACCACCTGGTTGGCGGTGACGACGCCGATAAACACCAGAATCGGCACGATGGCGGTCATCGGTATGATAGCGAGCATAAAGGCCCCCAGCCCGAAAAGCGGCACGATGAACATGGTCACGCCCGAGGCCAGGGTGTAGCCGATGCTGGCCCCCATCGCTTTCCAGCCTGGGTGGCCGACGTAGACCGTCACCGGGAACGGGTTCCCCATCAGGCAGCCGAGCATCGACGCCAGACCGTTCGCCAGCATCACCTTACGCGTCGGGTACGCATCCCCCGCCGCGTGGGCGCTTTCGATGTTCTCCAGGTCAAAGATGTAGTTCGCCAGCCCCAGCGGAACGGCCGATGCCAGGTACGGCAGCGCGTGCGGCAGCCCCTGCATAAAGCTGTCCACATGCACTTCCGGCGGGTTAAAGCCGAAGGATGACATGGACGCTTTAATCGCTTCCGGGCTTTGCAGGCCGGAGATCCACGCCAGTGCGGTACCGGCTATCAGCAGCAGCAGGCCGGTCGGAATACGAGCGAAAATCGGCTTTTTGCCAAACCAGTTGATGAAGATCAGCAGCAAGACGATGAACGACACGGTCGGCGCTTCGAACGCCTGCAGCATCGGGTTCATCGCCAGCAGCAGCAGGCCCAGGCCGGAGAGGCACGACAGCAGCACGGTACGCGGGATCATCTTGCGGATGGTTTCCCCTAAAAACGAACCGCCCGCGAGGATCATCGCCTCCACGAAGCACCATACCAGGCCAATCTGGATCGCGAACTCCGCATCGCCCGTTTGCTGATAAACCGGCATCAGGACCAGGAAGGTCACGGTAAAAATCGACGGCGCGCTCGGGCCGGACGGCAGCGCAGTCACATCCGTACGCCCGGTGGCGCGCGCCATCTGCATGCCGAACCAGGCGTAGCAAATACTCGCGACCAGCACCGCCAGCCCGAAGGCCGGCGCGATGCGTCCATAAACAATCTCCTTCGGGATGCCGACGACATAAATGAGCAGCCCCATCATGGTCAGCAAATTGGTCAGGTTGTTGGTCATCAACCCGAAATAGGCCGCCCAGTCACCTCTTTTCCACTCCAGTTTCATGTTTTTCATGGATGCTTGCCTTATAAAAAGTAGCGATCGCGGAAGGTCAACAGCGCCTTTTCAAAACAGCTAAACGGCGGATGAACGATGCCCGCCCCAATCATGCCGATGCCCGCGTCTTTGTGGGCAATGGCGGTGTTAATGACCGGCAAAATGCCGCTGCCCGCGACTCTGGTAATGTCGATGGCGGTCGGGATGCCCATAAACGAGAGCAGCGGAATGGTGACGTTCGGGTTTTCGCCGAGGGTGATTTCGCGCATCTGACGGGAGAAGTCGATGGCTTCCTCCACCGTGCCGCCCACCAGCGCCACGATGGCCGGGGCCGTCGCCATCGCAAAGCCGCCGATGCCGTAGGTTTCGGTAATCGCGCTGTCGCCGATATCCAGCCCCGAGTCTTCCGGCTTATAGCCCGCGAACATCGGGCCGATCACCTGCTGCGCCGGGCCGGTGAACCATTGCCCGGGCAGGCCGGAAACGCGCAGGCCGAACTCGTAGCCGTTGCGCGCCATGGTGGTGACGACGGTGCTGTACTCAACGCCGTGAGCGGCGTCCAGCGCGGCCTTACACATCGCCATCCACGTCGGGCCGGAGAAGTAGTCGCTGCTGGCGACAAACTCGAACACCTCGCGCTGCTGCTCAACCGGATAGCCCGCCTGGATCAGCCCCGGCGTCAGCGCCTGGATCAGCAGCGTGGTGCCCGCGTTGTTGCGGTTGTGGCACTCGTCGCCCATGTGCAGCGCCTGGGCCAGCATCAGGCGCAGGTCGATTTCGCCGATAATCTTCATCGCGTCGCGCAGCATCGGGCCGAGCACGTCACGCATCCAGTTCAGGCGGTCGATGACGCTCTGGTCGTTGGCCCCCATGCGCAGGATCTTCGCCATCTGCTCGCTGAGGTTGGTGAACGCGCGGTTGCCGTAGGTTTTGTTTTCAACGATGTGCATAAACATCGACGCGGAGGTGACGCCCGCCATCGAGCCCACGCAGTCGTGCTCGTGGCACGGCGAGAACGTAATATCTCCCGAGGCGGCGAGCCTTGCCGCGTCGTCCAGATCTTTCGCCAGCCCTTCAAACACCAGCGCCCCGGTGACCGCGCCCTTCATCGCCCCGCACATGTTTTCCCAGGAGACGGGCGGACCGGCGTGCAGAATGGTGGTGCGGGTCATGCCCGGCACCACGTTAATGGCCTGGTCATAGCCCACCAGTACCGGATGGGACTGAATAATGCGCTCAAGCGCAAGCTTGTTGGCGGCGGCGATTTTCTCCGCCAGCGGTTTTTCCGCCAGCTGGTCGAGCGCCTCAACGACCTGCATATTGCCCTGCCCCGGCGGCGTCCATTCGAGCTGGGTGAATGGAACGTGCTGTTTTTTGAGGTCATTGCTGAACATCGCAATGCCGACGTTAATGACGTTCAGCGGCTGGTTGAATAAGGTGGTCATTATGCTTTCTCCCCTTTGCAAACAAATTCGCGTGCCAGTAATCCGGTGTTGGTGCTGCTGCTGGCCCAGATAACGCCAGCGTCGGTCAGCAGCTGGCACTGCTGCGCCAGCGACTGCGGATCCTGGTCTGTGCCGAGCACGTAGCCGAGAATTTCCAGAGGACGGTTATCCGCCTTCGCGATGGCCTGCGCCTCCTTAATGGCATCAAGCATCACCCCCACCGGATCTTCATGCGCGCCGAAGCCCAGCACGAAGTCCATCACGATGACGCCCACCTCCGGATCGCGCGCCTCCTGCAGCAGGCGGCTGATGCGGTTGGTCGGGTCGATCATCGGGTGCGGCTTGCCGTTGGTGAAGTCGTCGTCGCCAAAGTCGAGGAAGGTGTGGGCTTTACTGACGCTGATGTCGCTCAGACGCCTGGCCGGATCCGGCTGGATGTTGCTGTAGACGTCGTCGAATTTCGCAAGCGCTGCGAACATCGCCTCGTCGCACAGGGTGCCGCCGCAGAACAGGCCGCGAATGTACTTCTGCTGCGGGGTCAGACGGGCGCGCACCTCTTCAATCAATGGCCAGTTGAGCGGATGCAGGTCCAGGGACTCTTTTTTGATGCCGGTAAGCAGGACCGCCTTCAGGGCCGCCTCTTTGGTGTCGCGCGCAAACTGCAGGCCATCTTCATCGGCGGGCGGTTCGCTGCGGCCGAGGAAGCAAACAACCACAGGCTTGCGGCAGGCGCGGGCGCGAGTCAGCACTTTCTCCGCCACCGCAGGGGCCGGCGGCTTGGAGATGAGTGCAATTACCTGAGTGCCCTCGTCGGCTTCCAGCATGTCGATGGCGTCGAGCATCATCAGGCCGCCAATTTTCTCGCTGAGATCGCGCCCGCCGGTGCCAATCAGCTGCGACACGCCGCCGCCGAATTCGTGAATGCGCACGCTCAGCTCCTGGCTGCCGGTGCCGGAAGCGCCGACGATGCCAATCGAGCCGCGGCGCACCGCGTTAGCAAAGCACAGTCCCGCGCCGTTGATGATGGCGGTGCCGCAGTCCGGCCCCATCATCAGCAGCCCTTTCTGGTGCGCCAGCTGCTTCAGCGCCAGCTCGTCGTCGAGCGATACGTTATCGGAGAAGAGCATCACGTTAAGGTCGTTTTCCAGCGCCTGGCGCGCTTCGCGGGCGGCGAAAGTACCGTTGACGGAAATCACAGCGAGGTTGCTGTCCGGGCGATGGGTTTTGGCGCTGGCAATCGTGGCGTAGCGCGCCTCATGGGAGCCTGCGCTCTCTTTACGGGTGAACAGCGCTTCAATAGCGGCCAGCGTTTCATCATTCGCCGCGTCGCCTTTAATCACGATCATCAGGTCGCCGTTTTTAGCTTCTGCTAATTCCGGCGTTAATAGCCCGAGGTTTTTTAAGACGCCTTTATTCATTTCCGTCGCCATGGCCACAAACGCCTGATCGACGCCCGGCAATTTATTGGCTTTGGTGGAAACGGACATTAATGAGACGGAGTCAAAATAGGTGTTCTTTTTTATGACGATTTTCGTTGGCATTATTTTCTCCTGAAAGCGGATAAAAGGGGGCCGCCGTCGTGCAAAATGCACGTCGGTAAAAAATACTTTTGAATTAACGGCCAGCCGGAAAAGGCTGGCCGAATACGTTATGCGCCCGCCGCCAGCAGCAGGTCGGCTATCGCATCGAAACCTTTTTCCCGCGCCAGTTCGAGCGGGGTTTTGCCATATTTATCGGTCATGTGCGGGTTTGCGCCGTGATCCAGAAGCAGCTTGACGATCGCCTGCTGCTTCGCGCCGCCGTCGTTGAGCACGATCGCTTCCAGCAGCGGCGTCCAGCCGACAAAGTTGGTGTGGTTAACGTTGATATCGGTTTTTTCCAGCAGCTCGCGGACGATCTCCACGTGCCCTTTTTCACTGGCTGGCGTAATGCCCACGCCGCCAAAACGCGTCAGGCGGTCGAGATCGGGATTTGCCGGAAGCACAAGGCGCAGCAGGGTAATATCGTTGGTCAGGCAGCTAATCAGGAAAGGGTTAAAGCAGGTCTGGTCCTGTTTATCAATATCCGCACCGGCGGCAATTAATAACTCCACGCAGGCATAATGCTTTTTCAGGCTGGCAATAATAACGGCGGTTCTTTTCTGTCGATTAGTGGCGTTAATATCCACGCCTTTTTCCAGGCAGGCTTTTAGCGCATCGCTATTGCCCTCTTCTGCCGCCAGCAGAAATTCAGTAACGAGTTCGTTCGCAGACATATTCAGACTCCCGATGTTTTTATTTCTGTTGACCTGAGAATAGCAACAGCCTGGTCATAAAAGAATCCGCTTAAAAATGATTCATCGACAGTCAATTCATTGTTGAGTTAAATTCAACAAACCGGTCAAAACGTGCGTCTGTGCAACCTTTTTCTTATGTTTCCCCGCGTTTTAGCGCTTAAGGCTGCATTATGCTTATACCTGATGAAGCCTTACTGTTCGGGGGTTTCGACAAAGAGTCAGAACTGTGATCGGCTTCAAATGCGTTGTAACAACGCTGTTAAAATATGTTCAAAACTGATGGCTGAAGGGAGTGAGATATGAATTCCATCTTTACCGAAGAGAACCTGCTGGCCTTTACTACCGCCGCACGCTTCGGCAGCTTCAGCAAAGCCGCCGCCGAGCTGGGCGTGACGACCTCCGCCATCAGTTACACCATTAAGCGCATGGAGACCGGGCTGGACGTGGTGCTGTTTGTCCGCAGCACGCGCAGCATTGAGCTGACCGAGTCCGGGTTTTATTTTTACCGTAAGGCCACCGACCTGCTTAACGACTTCCACGCCATCAAGCGCGGCATAGATACCATTTCTCAGGGCATTGAGGCGCGGGTGCGCATCTGTATCAACCAGCTTTTGTATACCCCACGCCACACGGCGCGGCTGCTGCAGGTGCTGAAAAAACAGTTTCCGACCTGTCAGATCACCGTCACCACCGAAGTGTACAACGGCGTCTGGGACTCCATCATCAACAACCAGGCCAATATCGCGATTGGCGCGCCGGACACGCTGCTCGACGGCGGCGGGATTGATTACACCGAGATCGGCGCCATCCGCTGGGTCTTTGCCATCGCGCCGGAACACCCGCTGGCCTTCACCCCGGAGCCGATAGCGGAAAGCCAGCTGCGCCTGTATCCCAACATCATGGTGGAAGATACCGCGCACACCATTAACAAAAAGGTCGGCTGGCTGCTGCACGGTCAGGAGGCCATTCTGGTGCCGGACTTTAACACCAAATGCCAGTGTCAGATCCTGGGGGAAGGGATTGGCTTTTTGCCGGAATACATGGCGAGAGAGGCGGTGGAGGATGGACTCCTGGCGACGCGACGCATTAACAACCCGCGCCAGGATTCGCGCATGCTGCTCGCCACGCAGCATGCCGCGACCGGTCAGGTCACGCGGTGGATCAAACAGCAGTTTGGCCCTGCGGGGGTGCTGACCGATATCTATAGCGATTTACTGAGCCGCGCTTAGCTTTTGCTCTGTACCCAAAACGCGTGAATGAGGCCGGGGAAGTAGCCCAGCAGCGTCAGAAGAATGTTGATAATAAACGCCCAGCCAAACCCTTTGCCCAACAGCACGCCCAGCGGCGGTATGAGGATGGTAAAAACAATGCGCCAAAATCCCATATAAATACTCCGTGCAAGCTAATCCATTGAAAATAATAAAGAGAACTCTCTAAGCATAGCCCGTTTACCCGTCTGTACCAGCTCCGAACCTCGCGTTTACCCTCTTTTACGCTTTTGACGCTGGTGTAAAGCACCGAATTAGTTTAGCATTTACTTAATTAAGTAAATACTAAACTATTATGACCGAACTTGAACAGCTTCAGGCCAGCGCCGGGCAGGCCGCCGCACTCTTAAAAGCGATGAGCAACCCGCGCCGGCTGCTGATCCTCTGCACCCTGTGCGGAGCGCCCGGCACCAGCGCGGGGGAACTGGCGCGAGCCACGGGGCTTAGCGCGTCCGCTACGTCACAGCATCTGGCGCGCATGCGTGAGGAAGGGCTTATCGACAGCACCCGCAACGCGCAGCGCATTCTCTATTTCATTAAAAACGATGCGGTACATCAGCTGATCAGCACCCTGAAAACCCTTTATTGCCCGTAAGGAGCCGCCATGTCACTTCCTCTTCTTTCACCGCGCCAGGCCAGTGCCCGCGTCGCTGAAGGCGCAAAACTGATTGATATTCGTGATGCCGATGAGTTCGCCCGCGAGCATATTCCCGCCGCGCGGTCCGTGCCGCTGGATACCTTACCCGGCGCTCTTAACGCGCAGGCGGGGGATACGGTGATTTTTCACTGCCAGTCCGGCGCCCGGACGTCGGGGAATGCCTACCGCCTTGCTCAGGCCGCCGCGCCCGCACAGGCCTTTGTCGTCGAGGGGGGCATGCAGGGCTGGAAGCAGGCCGGGCTGCCGACCGTCGAAGACAAAACCCAGCCGCTGCCGCTGATGCGCCAGGTGCAAATTGCTGCCGGGCTCTTGATACTCTGCGGCGTGGTGCTGGGCTATAGCGTCTCCAGCGGCTTTTTCCTGCTCAGCGGTTTTGTCGGCGCCGGGCTGCTGTTCGCCGGTGTGACGGGCTTCTGCGGCATGGCGCGATTGCTCAAGGTGATGCCCTGGAACCGGCGTACCTCATAAGCAGTAATCGGTGAAATACGCTGTACCCGGCGTCATACGTGGGCTAAGGTGAAGATCGCTAAAACGATGAGGAGGTAATATGTTTTCTGTCGGTGATTATGTGCAACCGCGTAAAGGCGGCCCGAAACTGAAAGTGATTGAAGTGAACGGTGACAGCATTGTGGCGGTCCAGGCCAGCAATGAGCAAGGCGAGAAATATACGCTGAAAGCGGCCGATGTGGCGCCTTATACCGAGGAAGGCGATTTCGGCGTCTGCTGAACAGCCAGCCGGGCGGCGTGTTCCGCCCGGCTCATACGTTAGATCAGAAAATCATCCAGCGATTTACCGTCTGCCAGCGCGATGGCAATGGGCTTCGGCGTGCGGCCCTGGCCGGTCCACGTTTTCTCTTCGCCGTTCTGGTCAATAAAACGATATTTTGCTTCACGCGGCTTGCGCTTTTTCGCGGATTTACCCACCTGCGCCAGTTCAGAGCCCAGCAGATCGGTCGGTGAAATTCCATCGGCTTTCATCAGTTCCAGCAGGGCATTAATTTTCTCCTGCTGCTCAGCACGCTGCTGCTCTAATTCTGTCTGTTCACTCCGTTTCTCTTCAGTAACGACCCTGACCTTTTCCAGCATTTCCTCAAGAACGTCCAGGGTTAATTCACGCGCCATGGCGCGCAGAGTTCGGATATTATTAAGATTCTGTAACGTCAAAGACATATTATTTGCAAACCTTCTCTTTAGGGTAAATAGATAAATCGCCGACAGAATAATTCATTTCCATAGAAATATCTACCCACGGGGCCGTCCTGCCAGTAGTGTAAATATAGTTAAATTCCACCGTAAATATTAACTTATGACGAATGTGGAATACGCAGAGATTCAATCATCACATCAATATAAATGGTCAACCTTAATCAAAATTTCAGCATCCTACGCTACACGAAAAGGCAGCAAATCCCGCCTCAACGCCATAAACATCAACCGACTGATTTTCATGCAAAAATTACCAGACGAGACAGATTATAACGAGCCGAGCAAAAAACAACCAATTTTAGAGAATTTTGTGGACAAAAGGCGATTAAATAAAAATTAATCACTAGTTGTTAGTTAAAACCCAGAGATATACGCTATACACATCAAACAAACCAACCTAAAGCACTAATCGCTTCGGGAAAATCGTTTCTTTTGTGTTCTTCTGAAGGAGTTCAGACATGTTCTCACCGCAATCACGCCTTCGCCATGCCGTGGCGGATACTTTCGCGATGGTTGTCTACTGTTCCGTTGTGAACATGCTGATCGAAATATTCCTCTCCGGAATGTCCTTCGAGCAGTCACTTTCTTCTCGCCTGGTGGCGATCCCGGTCAATATTATTATTGCATGGCCTTACGGGTTATACCGCGATGCGGTAATGCGCTTTGCGCGTCGTATCAGCCCCGCAGGCTGGTTGAAAAACCTGGCGGACGTTCTGGCGTATGTGACGTTCCAGTCGCCGGTTTACGTGGCCATTCTGCTGACGGTGGGTGCCGACTGGCACCAGATCGCTGCGGCCGTCAGTTCGAATATTGTGATTTCAATGCTGATGGGTGCGGTATACGGCTATTTCCTCGACTACTGCCGCCGCCTGTTTAAGGTCAGCCAGTACAGCCAGGCAAAAGCGTGATGTGAAGCGACTGGCGCACGCCAGTCGCGAATTTACTGTACGTCGCCAAACAGTCCCTTCAAAAACCGCTCCAGCGCCATGCGTGAGCTGAAGCCATGCGGAATACCATAATGCTCATGCCGTTCGCCGCCTAAATAGAGCGGAAATTGCTGATAGTGATCGCAGGTTTTAATATCCGAGGCAGGCTCAGCAAATGACAAACTTCTGTCTTTCAGCGTCGGGTGAATAATGAGAGCGGTACGTCCCATTCTTGCTTCGCGATTAACGTAAACATAATTCTCGCCACGGCGATATCCATACGCTTTTGATGTCACCTCATCCATGGTGAATCCTTCTTTTTCAAGAACGCGTGCCACCTCATCAGGTCGTAAATACATATCTTTTCCTCGTTATCTTTTCCTGCCCGGCAACCTTACAGTATTCAGCATTAGCAGGGCTTTCAGAATAATCCATAAACTGCCGGATAACGCGTGACGCGCTTCAGATATTAAATTTCTGAACTAAACTGAACGGGAACACAAAATTACGGAGGATCGTATGTTTAACAGACCGAACCGAAACGATATTAATGACGACGCTCAGGATATTCGTAATGATGTCAGCCAATTAGCGGACACGCTGGAAGAGGTGCTGAAGTCCTGGGGAACTGACGCGAAGGACGAAGCGGATGCCGCAAAACGTAAGGCTCAGTCTCTGCTCCGTGAAACCCGCGCGCGCTTGAACGGGCGTACGCGAACGACTCAGGCTGCCTGCGATGCGGTCAGCTGCGCAACGACCTTCGTGCGCGAAAAACCGCTCTGCACGCTCGGCACGGTCGCGGCGGTCGGGATCTTCGTCGGCGCCCTGCTTAGCCTGCGTAAATAACCCCTCGCGCGCGCATCTCTGCCCCGGTGGCCAATGGCTGTCGGGGCTTTTCTTTGCCTTCTCGCCTGTAAAACCCGCATAGCCTACCCTGCCCCGTTGTGCTCATCATCAGGGCAACATCAATCTAAATTTCCCATATCTTGTATGGTTGAAACTTAAGACAACTACATCTAGTATTCCTTTTAGCAAGACACACACAACCTGACGCGATAACTCGCGCCGCACTCTCATTTTAAATGGAAATACGAATCATGAGCATTATTATTTACACTCGTAACGATTGTGTTCAGTGCCACGCGACCAAACGGGCGATGGAAAGCCGTGGCGTGGCGTTTGAGATGGTGAATATCGACCAGGTCCCCGAGGCCGCCGATATCCTGCGCAAGCAGGGTTTTCGTCAGCTTCCGGTGGTGGTCGCCGGGGAGACAAGCTGGTCTGGCTTCCGCCCGGACATGATTAACCGCCTGAGCGCGCAGGCCGCCCGGGCATGAGTGGGCTGGTTTTCTTCTCCAGCAGCTCGGAAAACACGCTCCGCTTTATTGAGCGCGTCGGGCTGCCTGCGGTGCGCATTCCGTTGAACGAGCGGGAGCGGATCCGGGTAGAGGAACCGTACATTCTGGTGGTGCCCAGCTATGGCGGAGGCGGCACGGCGGGCGCGGTGCCTCGCCAGGTGATTCGCTTTCTCAACGATCCTCATAACCGCGGGCTAATCCGAGGCGTGATCGCGGCGGGGAATCGTAATTTCGGCGATGCCTTTGGCCGCGCCGGAGATGTCATCTCTCAAAAATGCGGCGTGCCGTATCTCTATCGCTTTGAGCTGATGGGGACGCAGCAGGACGTCGAAAACGTGCGTAAAGGAGTGAACGAATTTTGGCAACGACAACCGCAGAACGGGTAATGCAGGCGACGCCGGATTACCACGCATTAAACGCCATGCTTAACCTCTATGACCGCGAGGGACGCATTCAGTTTGATAAAGACCGTGAGGCGGTGGACGCCTTTTTTGCTGCCCACGTGCGGCCCAACAGCGTGACCTTCGCGAGCCAGAATGAGCGTCTCGACTATCTGGTTAACGAGGGCTACTACGAGGAGCGCGTTCTGGCCCGCTACGATCGCCTCTTCGTGGTAAGACTGTTTGAGCGCGCGCACGCCAGCGGTTTTCGTTTCCAGACGTTTCTCGGCGCATGGAAGTACTACACCAGCTACACCCTGAAAACCTTTGACGGCAAACGCTACTTAGAGAGCTTTGAGGATCGTACCGTGATGGTGGCGCTGACGCTGGCCCAGGGCGATGAAGCGCTGGCGGAGCAGCTCACCGATGAGATCCTCGCCGGACGCTTCCAGCCCGCCACGCCGACCTTCCTCAACTGCGGCAAAGCCCAGCGCGGCGAGCTGGTCTCCTGCTTCCTGCTGCGTATTGAAGACAATATGGAGTCGATTGGCCGCGCGGTGAACTCTGCGCTGCAGCTTTCCAAACGCGGCGGCGGCGTGGCGTTTCTGCTCTCTAACCTGCGTGAAGCGGGCGCGCCGATCAAGCGCATCGAAAACCAGTCCTCCGGCGTGATCCCGGTGATGAAGATGCTGGAAGATGCGTTCTCCTATGCCAACCAACTTGGCGCGCGCCAGGGCGCGGGCGCGGTTTACCTGCATGCGCACCACCCGGATATTCTGCGTTTTCTCGATACCAAGCGCGAAAACGCCGATGAAAAAATCCGCATCAAAACCCTGTCGCTCGGCGTAGTGATCCCGGATATCACCTTTAAGCTTGCCAAAGAGAATGCCGAGATGGCGCTCTTCTCGCCGTATGACATCGAGCGAATTTACGGCAAAGCCTTTGGCGACGTGGCCATCAGCGAGCTGTACGACGAACTGGTGGCCGACAATCGTATTCGCAAAAAGACCATCAACGCCCGCGATTTCTTCCAGACGCTTGCCGAAATTCAGTTTGAGTCCGGCTATCCGTACATCATGTACGAGGACACGGTGAACCGCGCGAACCCGATTGCCGGGCGCATCAACATGAGCAACCTGTGCTCGGAGATTCTGCAGGTCAACAGCGCGTCAGCCTACGACGAAAACCTGGACTACGCGGATATCGGCAAAGATATTTCCTGCAACCTTGGGTCGCTGAATATCGCCCATACCATGGATTCCCCCGACTTTGGCCGCACGGTGGAGACCGCCATTCGCGGGCTGACGGCGGTGTCGGACATGAGCCACATCCGCAGCGTGCCGTCCATTGAGGCGGGCAACGCCGCGTCGCACGCCATCGGACTGGGGCAGATGAACCTGCACGGCTATCTGGCGCGGGAGGGCATCGCCTACGGCAGCCCGGAAGGGCTGGATTTCACCAACCTCTATTTCTACACCATTACCTGGCACGCGCTGCACACCTCGATGATGCTGGCGCGCGAGCGCAGCCAGCGGTTCGCGGGCTTTGAGCACTCCCGCTACGCCAGCGGAGAGTATTTCAGCCAGTATCTCGAAGGCGACTGGCAGCCGAAAACGGCGCGAGTACGTGAGCTGTTTGCCCGCGCCGGGATCGTTCTGCCCACGCGCGAGATGTGGCAGCAATTGCGTGATGACGTGATGCGCTACGGCATTTATAACCAGAACCTGCAGGCCGTCCCGCCGACCGGATCGATCTCCTACATCAACCACGCCACGTCGAGCATTCACCCGATCGTCTCGAAAATTGAAATTCGTAAGGAAGGCAAAACCGGACGCGTTTACTACCCTGCCCCGTTTATGACCAATGAGAACCTGGCGCTGTATCAGGACGCGTATGAGATCGGCCCGGAAAAAATCATCGATACCTACGCGGAGGCGACAAAACACGTGGATCAGGGGCTGTCGCTGACGCTCTTCTTCCCGGACACCGCCACCACGCGGGATATCAACCGAGCGCAGATCTACGCCTGGAAGAAAGGCATCAAAACGCTGTACTACATTCGCCTGCGCCAGCTCGCGCTGGAAGGCACCGAAATCGAAGGCTGCGTGTCCTGCGCGCTGTAAGGAGAAAGGATGAAACTGTCACGCGTGAGTGCCGTTAACTGGAACAAAATCCAGGACGATAAAGACCTGGAGGTGTGGAACCGCCTGACCAGCAACTTCTGGCTGCCGGAAAAGGTCCCGCTCTCCAACGATATTCCGGCCTGGCAAACGCTCGGCCACGCCGAGCAGCAGCTGACGATCCGCGTCTTTACCGGCCTGACGCTGCTGGACACCATTCAGAATACCGTCGGTGCTCCGGCGCTGATGAGCGACGCGCTAACGCCGCATGAAGAGGCGGTGATGTCGAACATCAGCTTTATGGAGGCGGTGCATGCCCGCTCCTACAGCTCGATTTTCTCCACCCTGTGCCAGACCAAAGACGTGGACGCGGCCTACGCCTGGAGCGAAGAGAGCGAGTCACTCCAGAGAAAGGCGGAGCTGGTGCTGGAATATTACCGCGCAGACGAGCCGCTGAAGAAGAAGATTGCCAGCGTGTTCCTGGAATCCTTCCTCTTCTATTCCGGCTTCTGGCTGCCCATGTACTGGTCGAGCCGGGGCAAGCTCACCAACACCGCCGATTTGATTCGGCTCATCATTCGTGATGAAGCGGTACACGGGTATTACATTGGCTATAAGTATCAGAAGGGGCTGGAGAAAGTCAGCGAGGCAAAGCGCGAGGAGCTTAAAGGCTTCGCGCTCGATTTGCTGATGGATCTGTACGACAACGAGCTGAGCTATACCGAGGAACTCTACGCCGGCACCGGCTGGGAGGACGACGTGAAGGCCTTCCTCTGCTACAACGCCAACAAGGCGCTGATGAACCTGGGTTACGACGCGCTGTTCCCGCCGGAAATGGCGGAGGTGAACCCGGCGATTCTGGCCGCGCTATCGCCCAATGCCGACGAGAACCACGATTTCTTCTCCGGATCGGGCTCATCGTATGTGATGGGCAAAGCGGTGGAAACCGAGGATGGAGACTGGGATTTTTAATGAACGCTAACGTTCGTTAATTTAATATAAACCCAACAATTCCCACTCTAATATTTACAAAACAACTACACTGTAATTCCCACGTCATATTCGCCTGAATTATTCCGATTCAGGCGAAATTTCCCTATGCAGCAGCAAAAAATTGAGAAAAATTCAAACCACCCTCAGCCCTTTATTCATGGGAAATTCAGCCGTTTCGCTTGCGTCAAAATTCCCCCCTCAGCCCGACTCAGGGTTGTCTCAGATTCTCAGTATGTTAGGGTTATGCCCGTTAACAATTTACCATGGTAATCATATCGGCATAAACAAATAACAGGACACTCTCTATTGCATGGCAATTAAATTAGAAGTGAAAAATCTTTATAAAGTATTTGGCGAGCATCCGCAGCGCGCATTCAAATATATTGAGAAAGGCCTTACGAAAGAGCAAATTCTGGAAAAAACCGGGCTATCGCTTGGCGTTAAAGACGCCAGTCTGGCCATTGAAGAAGGCGAGATTTTTGTCATCATGGGATTATCCGGTTCGGGTAAATCCACTATGGTTCGCCTTCTCAATCGCCTGATTGAACCCACCCGCGGACAGGTGCTGATTGACGGCGTGGATATCGCCAGAATATCAGACGCTGAGCTTCGCGAGGTGCGCAGAAAGAAGATCGCAATGGTGTTCCAGTCATTCGCGCTGATGCCGCACATGACGGTGCTGGATAATACCGCTTTCGGGATGGAATTAGCCGGCACGCCCGCTCAGGAACGTCAGGAAAAAGCCCTTGATGCACTGCGTCAGGTCGGGCTGGAAAATTATGCGCATGCGTACCCGGATGAACTTTCCGGCGGTATGCGCCAGCGCGTGGGATTAGCCCGTGCATTAGCCATTAATCCAGACATATTATTAATGGATGAAGCCTTCTCCGCCCTCGATCCGTTAATTCGCACCGAGATGCAGGATGAGCTGGTAAAATTACAGGCTAAACATCAGCGAACGATTGTCTTTATTTCCCACGATCTGGATGAAGCCATGCGTATTGGCGACCGTATTGCCATTATGCAAAACGGTGAAGTGGTACAGGTCGGCACGCCGGATGAAATTCTCAATAATCCGGCGAATGATTATGTCCGCACCTTCTTCCGCGGCGTGGATATTAGCCAGGTCTTTAGCGCTAAAGATATTGCCCGTCGAGCGCCAAACGGCATTATCCGTAAAACGCCAGGCTTCGGCCCGCGCTCGGCGCTGAAGCTGCTGCAGGACGAAGACCGTGAATACGGTTATCTGGTTGAACGCGGCAATAAATTTGTTGGCATTGTCTCCATCGACTCCCTGAAAACGGCTCTCACTGAGAACCAGGGAATCGATGCGGCGTTAATTGACGCTCCGCTTGCCGTGGATGCCGAAACGCCGCTCAGCGAGCTGCTCTCTCACGTGGGCCAGGCGCCGTGCGCCGTGCCGGTCGTGGGTGAGGAACAACAGTACGTCGGCATCATCTCAAAACGGATGCTGCTGCAGGCTTTAGATCGCGAGGGGGCAAACAATGACCGATCAATCTAACCCGTGGGGCGCCACTGAGGCAGCGGACAGCGCTGCGCAATCCGCCGACGCGTGGGGTTCCACGCCAGCGCCGACCGATGGCGGCGGCGCGGCAGACTGGCTCAACAGCGCACCCGCGCCTGCGCCAGAACATTTCAACATCATGGATCCGTTCCACAAAACGCTGATCCCGCTGGACAGCTGGGTCACAGAGGGGATCGACTGGGTGGTCACGCACTTCCGTCCAGTCTTCCAGGGGATCCGCGTCCCGGTGGATTACATCCTGAACGGCTTCCAGCAGCTGATGCTGGGCATGCCGGCACCGGTCGCCATTATCCTGTTCTCCCTGATCGCCTGGCAGTTTGGTAGCGCGGGGATGGGGATCGCCACGCTGATCTCGCTGATTGCCATCGGCGCGATTGGGGCCTGGTCGCAGGCGATGATCACCCTGGCGCTGGTGCTGACCGCCCTGCTCTTTTGCATTGTCATCGGCTTACCAATGGGGATTTGGCTGGCGCGCAGCCCGCGGGCGGCGAAGATTATTCGTCCCCTGCTGGATGCGATGCAGACCACCCCGGCGTTCGTCTATCTGGTGCCTATCGTGATGCTGTTCGGCATCGGCAACGTGCCGGGCGTGGTGGTGACCATTATCTTCGCTCTGCCGCCGATTATTCGTCTGACCATCCTTGGGATCAACCAGGTGCCTGCGGACCTGATCGAAGCGTCACGCTCGTTCGGTGCCAGCCCGCGACAGATGCTGTTCAAAGTTCAGCTCCCGCTGGCGATGCCGACCATCATGGCGGGCGTTAACCAGACGCTGATGCTGGCCCTGTCGATGGTGGTAATCGCCTCAATGATCGCCGTGGGCGGTCTGGGCCAGATGGTGCTGCGCGGCATTGGCCGTCTCGACATGGGGCTGGCCACCGTCGGCGGCGTGGGCATCGTGATCCTCGCCATTATTCTTGACCGCCTGACCCAGGCCGTCGGTCGTGATTCACGCAGTCGCGGCAACCGTCGCTGGTATACCACCGGCCCTGTCGGGTTACTCACCCGCCCTTTCACGAAGTCAAAATAAGGAAAAACGATGCGACATAACGTACTTTTTGCCACAGCGTTTGCCACCCTTGTCTCCACCAGCACGTTTGCGGCTGAGCTGCCTGGCAAAGGCATTACCGTACAGCCGGTGCAGAGCACCATTTCGGAAGAGAGCTTCCAGACCCTGATCGTCAGCCGCGCGCTGGAGAAGCTGGGCTATACGGTCAATACGCCGAGCGAAGTGGATTACAACGTGGGCTATACCTCGATTGCCTCCGGTGACGCCACCTTTACCGCGGTGAACTGGCAGCCGCTGCATGACGATATGTATGCCGCCGCCGGTGGCGACAAGAAATTCTATCGCGAGGGTACCTTCGTGACGGGTGCGGCGCAGGGTTATCTGATCGACAAGAAAACCGCCGATAAGTATCACATCACCAACATTGAACAGCTGAAGGATCCGAAGATCGCCAAGCTGTTTGACACCAACGGTGACGGCAAGGCTGACATGATGGGCTGCTCGCCGGGCTGGGGCTGTGAAGCGGTGATTAACCACCAGAACAAAGCGTTTGATCTGGCGAAAACGGTCGACGTGAGCCACGGCAACTATTCCGCGATGATGGCCGACACCATTGCCCGCTTCAAAGAGGGTAAACCGGTGATCTACTACACCTGGACGCCGTACTGGGTGAGCGACGTGCTGAAGCCGGGTAAAGACGTGGTGTGGCTGCAGGTGCCGTTCTCCTCCCTGCCGGGCGAGCAGAAAGATATCGACACCAAGCTGCCGAACGGCATGAACTACGGCTTCCCGGTGAACACCATGCATATCGTGGCCAACAAAGCCTGGGCGGAGAAAAACCCGGCGGCGGCGAAGCTGTTCTCGGTGATGAAGCTCCCGCTGGCTGACATTAACGCCCAGAACGCGATGATGCATGCGGGCAAATCGTCTGAAGCGGATGTGAAAGGCCACGTGGACGGCTGGATCAAAGCCCACCAGCAGCAGTTTGACGGCTGGGTGAAAGAGGCGCTTGCGGCGCAGAAGTAAAACATTTTCCCTCACCCTAACCCTCTCCCAAAGGGAGAGGGGACGATGACCTCCCTCTCCCACAGGGAGAGGGCCGGGGTGAGGGGATCAAACCGCACAATCCCCCTAAACCGCACAATACATCACCCAACAATCCCCCAACTTTCACAATCATTCGCTATTATGGTTTCCGGAAAAATAATCACTCAACTAACGATTCCTGAAACTAATGACCAAAACACCTCAGGGGCTTAGCCCCGCGCTCATCCTTTTAATGTCCGTGGCAACGGGTCTGGCAGTCGCCAGCAACTATTACGCGCAGCCTCTTCTCGACACTATCGCCCGCGCGTTCAATCTCTCCGCCAGCTCCGCAGGCTTTATCGTTACCGCAGCACAGCTGGGCTATGCCGCCGGGCTGCTGTTCCTGGTGCCGCTCGGCGATATGTTTGAACGCCGAATGCTGATCGTCTCCATGACCCTGCTGGCCGCCGGTGGGATGTTGATCACCGCCAGCAGCCAGTCGCTGACGATGATGATCGTCGGTACCGCGCTCACGGGGCTGTTCTCCGTGGTGGCGCAAATCCTGGTCCCGCTCGCCGCGACCCTCGCCTCCCCGGAAAAACGCGGCAAGGTAGTGGGCACTATCATGAGCGGCCTGCTGTTGGGGATTTTGCTGGCGCGAACCGTTGCCGGGCTGCTGGCAAGCCTCGGCGGCTGGCGCACCGTATACTGGGTGGCGAGCGTGCTGATGGTCGTCATGGCGCTGGCGCTGTGGCGCGGGCTGCCAAAGGTTAAGCAGGAAAACCACCTGAACTATCCGCAGCTGCTGGCCTCCGTTTTTAGTCTGTTCACCCAGGATAAGCTTCTGCGCACCCGCGCCCTGCTGGGCTGCTTCACCTTCGCCAACTTCAGCATTCTTTGGACGTCGATGGCGTTTCTGCTGGCCGCCCCGCCGTTCAATTATTCCGAAGGGGTGATTGGCCTGTTCGGCCTGGCCGGTGCCGCAGGGGCACTGGGCGCGCGTCCCGCAGGCGGGCTGGCCGACAAGGGCAAATCCCACCTGACCACCTCCGCTGGGCTGGTTTTACTTCTGCTCTCCTGGGCGGCGATCTGGTACGGACATCTCTCGGTGCTGGCGCTGATCGTCGGCATCCTGGTACTCGATCTCACCGTACAGGGCGTTCACATCACCAATCAGACCGTCATCTATCGCGTGAAGCCAGAGGCGCGTAACCGCCTGACGGCCGGATACATGACCAGCTACTTCATCGGCGGCGCTGCGGGTTCACTTATTTCAGCGTCGGCGTGGCAGCATGCAGGCTGGTCGGGGGTATGCGCGATCGGGGCCATCGTCGCCACCCTTAACCTGCTAGTATGGTGGCGCGGCTACCATCGTCAGGATGCAATTCACTAAGTTTTACATTGCGTTGGCCTCTTAGGGTGTTAAGAGGCCCTTCACTCTGTTAATGTAAACGTAATCATTTATCCCAGAAATTTTAATGTGGGTGACATATTTACAATCGGCATGAATAGTTCAGACCCCCGTCCTCACATCCTCTCTTCAGCGGGTTTACCCCCTACGCTTTCTGTGCTCACCGGGTCACGGACTTACCCGGCGCTTTCTGATGGTGACATAAGTTTGGCGGATATAACCGCACAAATAATTCATTTACATTATTTGTCACTATCGTTACTATATCGGCTGTAATTAATGAGGTTATGCCCAAATGGATAGTTCGTTTACGCCCATTGAACAAATGCTTAAATTCCGCGCCAGTCGCCATGAGGACTTCCCGTACCAGGAAATCCTGCTGACTCGCCTGTGCATGCACATGCAGGGTAAGCTACTGGAAAACCGTAATAAAATGCTGAAAGCTCAAGGGATTAACGAGACGTTGTTTATGGCGTTGATCACGCTGGAGTCTCAGGAAAATCACAGCATTCAGCCTTCCGAACTGAGCTGCGCACTGGGCTCCTCCCGTACCAATGCGACCCGTATTGCCGATGAACTCGAAAAGCGCGGCTGGATTGAGCGCCGTGAAAGTGACAACGATCGCCGCTGCCTGCATCTGCAACTGACCGACAAAGGTCACCAGTTCCTGCGCGAGGTGCTGCCACCACAGCACAACTGCCTGCACAAACTCTGGTCTGTCCTCAGCACCGCCGAGCGCGACCAGCTTGAGCACATCACTCGCAAGCTGCTCACCCGTCTGGACCAGATGGATGAAGACGGCGCCGTTCTTGAGGCGCTGCGCTAACGCGACGACACGCTCACCATTCCAGATTTATAAGAAAACCGACAGGCCAGCACGTCACACTGCTGGCCTTTCTGACAACAGGTCGGCTCAGCCGATGTGAAAATAAGAAGATCGTGGAGAACAACAATGAGCGCAAATGCGGAGAGCACTACCCCGCAGCAACCGGGCAACAAGAAAGGCAAACGTAAGAGCGCCCTTCTTCTGTTGACCTTGCTCTTTATCATTATTGCCGTGGCATATGGGATCTATTGGTTTTTAGTACTGCGTCATGCTGAAGAGACTGACGACGCGTACGTGGCAGGAAACCAGGTACAAATTATGGCGCAGGTGTCGGGCAGCGTGACGAAAGTCTGGGCTGACAATACCGACTTTGTGCAAAAAGGCGATGTGTTGGTGACCCTCGATCCAACCGACGCCCAGCAGGCGTTTGAAAAAGCACAGACCGCGCTGGCCTCCAGCGTTCGTCAGACCCGCCAGCTGATGATCAACAGCAAACAGCTGCAGGCCAACATCGACGTGCAGAAAACGGCGCTGGCGCAGGCGCAGAGCGACCTGAACCGCCGCGTTCCGCTCGGCACCGCCAACCTGATTGGCCGTGAAGAGCTGCAGCACGCCCGCGACGCCGTTGCCAGCGCTCAGGCACAGCTGGATGTAGCCATTCAACAGTACAACGCCAACCAGGCGATGGTGCTGGGCACCAGCCTGGAAAACCAGCCCGCCGTACAGCAGGCGGCGACCGAAGTGCGCAACGCGTGGCTTGCCCTGCAGCGTACCAAAATCGTCAGCCCGATGACCGGCTACGTCTCCCGTCGTTCCGTCCAGCCAGGGGCGCAGATTAGCCCAACCACGCCGCTGATGGCAGTCGTGCCGGCAGACAATCTGTGGGTAGACGCCAACTTTAAAGAGACGCAGCTTGCCCATATGCGTATCGGCCAGACCGCGACGGTTGTCAGCGACATCTACGGCGATGACGTGAAGTACACCGGTAAAGTGGTCGGCCTGGATATGGGAACCGGCAGCGCCTTCTCCCTGTTGCCTGCGCAAAACGCCACCGGTAACTGGATCAAAGTGGTTCAGCGTCTGCCTGTGCGTATTGAGCTGGATGCCAAACAGCTGGCGGATCACCCGCTGCGTATCGGCCTGTCAACGCTGGTGACGGTCGACACCGCCAACCGCGACGGTCAGATCCTGGCAAGCCAGGTTCGCAGCAGCCCGGCTTATGAAAGTAACGCCCGTGAAATTAGCCTCGATCCGGTCAACAAGCTGATCGATGACATCGTGAAGGCAAACGCCGGTTAATCCGAAGGTGAGCGTTATGCAACAGCAAAAGCCGCAAAAACCGCTGGAAGGCGCGCAGCTGGTCATTATGACCATCGCGCTGTCGCTGGCGACATTCATGCAGGTGCTGGACTCCACCATCGCGAACGTGGCGATCCCGACCATCGCTGGTAACCTTGGCTCGTCGCTGAGCCAGGGGACCTGGGTCATTACCTCGTTTGGGGTGGCAAATGCCATCTCCATTCCGATTACCGGCTGGCTGGCAAAGCGCGTCGGTGAAGTGAAGCTGTTCCTCTGGTCGACGGTATTGTTCGTTCTTGCCTCCTGGGCGTGCGGCATGTCCAGCAGCCTGACGATGCTGATCTTCTTCCGCGTTATTCAGGGGATTGTCGCCGGGCCGCTGATCCCGCTGTCGCAGAGCTTGCTGCTGAACAACTACCCGCCCGCCAAGCGCTCGATTGCGCTGGCGCTGTGGTCGATGACCGTGATTGTCGCCCCGATTTGCGGGCCTATCTTAGGCGGCTATATCAGCGACAACTATCACTGGGGCTGGATCTTCTTCATCAACGTACCGATTGGTGCCATCGTGGTAATGCTGACGCTCCAGACGCTGCGCGGCAGAGAAACCCGGACGGAACAGCGGCGTATCGACGCCATTGGTCTGGCACTGCTGGTTGTCGGCATCGGTAGCCTGCAGGTCATGCTCGACCAGGGCAAAGAGCTGGACTGGTTCAACTCCCGGGAGATCATCATCCTGACGATTGTCGCGGTGGTGTCGTTGAGCTTCCTGATTGTCTGGGAGCTGACGGACGACAATCCGATAGTCGACCTGTCGCTGTTTAAGTCGCGAAACTTCACCATCGGCTGTTTGTGTATCAGCCTCGCCTACATGCTCTACTTCGGCGCGATCGTTCTGCTGCCGCAGCTGTTGCAGGAGGTATATGGCTATACCGCAACCTGGGCAGGTTTAGCCTCGGCACCGGTTGGATTGATTCCGGTTCTGCTGTCGCCGATTATTGGCCGCTTCGCCCACAAGCTCGACATGCGCAGGCTGGTGACGTTCAGCTTTATCATGTACGCCGTGTGCTTCTACTGGCGCGCGTATACGTTCGAACCGGGAATGGACTTTGGCGCGTCCGCGTGGCCGCAGTTTATTCAGGGCTTTGCCGTGGCGTGTTTCTTTATGCCGCTGACCACCATTACGCTTTCCGGTTTACCGCCTGAGCGCATGGCGGCGGCATCGAGCCTGTCGAACTTTACGCGAACGCTGGCGGGCTCGATTGGTACGTCGATCACCACCACCCTGTGGACGAACCGTGAATCGATGCACCATGCGCAGCTGACCGAAGCGGTGAACCCGTTCAACCCGAACTCTCAGCAGATGTACAACCAGCTGCAGGGAATGGGCATGACGGAGCAACAGGCGTCAGGGTGGATTGCCCAGCAGATCACCAACCAGGGGCTGATTATCTCGGCCAACGAGATTTTCTGGATATCGGCAGGGATCTTTATCGTCCTGCTGGGGCTGGTGTGGTTTGCTAAACCCCCGTTTGGTGCCGGTAGCGGCGGCGGTGGGGCGCACTAGTCCTGTGACAGTTGCCCGGTGGCGCTGCGCTTACCGGGCCTACGAACGTAGGCCGGATAAGGCGTAGCCGCCATCCGGCAAAAAACCGCACCGTGTCCAGAACGCGACAGCGGTTGTCAGTTCCGATAAAGCAGCGCGCCTGAAATCAATTCACGATAGTGAAAAGACAACAGGAGCGCATCATGCTGAACACACCCGCCGACAAGTACCAACCCTATCCGATCCTCTCCCTGCCCGACCGCCGCTGGCCGGAGCAGCGCATCACCCGCGCGCCGCGCTGGCTCTCAACCGACCTCCGCGACGGCAACCAGGCCCTTGCCGAGCCGATGGACAGCACCCGCAAGCTGCAGTTCTGGGATCTGCTGCTGGGCTGCGGATTCAAAGAGATCGAGGTCGCTTTTCCCTCCGCCTCGCAGACGGACTTCAACTTTGTTCGTCAGCTGATTGAAGAGAACCGCATCCCGGATGACGTCACGATTCAGGTGTTAACCCAGGCGCGGGAAGATCTCATTCATCGCACTTTCGAATCCCTGCGCGGTGCGAAACAGGCCACCGTCCATCTCTACAACGCCACCGCCCCGCTGTTCCGCCGCCTGGTGTTCGGCATGGAGAAAGCGCAGGTCGTCGAGCTGGCGACGCGCTCCACGCGGCTTATTCGTCAGCTGTGTGAAGAGAATCCGGACACCCGCTGGCAGTATGAGTATTCCCCGGAAACCTTCTGCTTTACCGAGCCAGAGTTTGCGCTGGAGATTTGTGAAGCCGTGGCGGAGATCTGGCAGCCGTGCGACCAACGGCCCATGGTGATCAACTTACCGGCCACCGTCGAAGTGAGCACGCCGAACGTCTATGCCGACCAGATCGAGTATTTCTGTCGCCACTTCAGCCGCCGCCGCGACGTCTGCATCAGCGTGCATCCGCATAACGACCGCGGTACCGGCGTCGCCAGCGCCGAGCTGGCCGTGATGGCGGGCGCAGACCGCGTGGAGGGCTGCCTGTTTGGCAACGGGGAGCGCACGGGCAACGTCTGCCTGGTGACGCTGGCAATGAATCTCTACAGCCAGGGCGTGAGCCCGAATCTGGACTTTAGCGACATGAACCGGGTGGTGGAAGTGGTGGAAGCCTGCAACCAACTGCCGGTGCATCCGCGCCATCCTTGGGCGGGTCGGCTGGCCTATACCGCCTTCTCCGGCTCGCACCAGGACGCGATCAAAAAAGGCTTTGATGCCCGCAGGCCTGGCGAGCGCTGGGAGATGCCCTACCTGCCCGTCGATCCGCAGGATATCGGCTGCACCTACGAAGCGGTGATCCGCGTGAACAGCCAGTCAGGGAAAAGCGGCAGCGCGTGGCTCATCGAACAGAATCATGGTCTGAAATTACCCCGCGCCCTGCAGCAGGATTTCAGCCAGCACGTACAGCAGGAAACCGATCGCCACGGAAAAGAGATGACGCAGAATGCGCTGTGGCACCTGTTCCGCACCCGCTACGGCCTGGTAGCCACGCCGCCGTTTGCGCTGCAATCCTACCGCAGCGACAGCCAGCAGGACGGCCAGCTGCGTTTGACGGCAAGCATCGCTACGCAGGGGGGAACGCGCCAGCTGGAAGGTCAGGGTAACGGTCTGCTCTCCGCCGCCGCTCAAGGCTTAAGCCGCTGGGTCAACGCCCCGTTCGTAATTAAGGATTATCACGAGCATACGTTAGGCGAACGCAGCGACAGCCGCTCGGTGGCCTACATCCGCTGCCTGTTCCAGGACGGCAGCAGCCGCTGGGGCGTGGGCATTGACAGCGACGTGGCGCGCGCGTCGCTTCAGGCGCTCTTAAACGCCGTCAGTCGTTCTTAAAGTAATCGCTGGGGGAGACGCCCATCACCCGGCGGAACATTGCCGTAAAGGCGCTGTGGCTGCCGTAACCCAGATCCAGCGCCACGCGCAATACGGGCTGGCCCTGCGCCAGCCGCACTAAGGCTTCCAGCAGGCGCGCCCTTCTCAACCACTCGCCGTAGCTTAATCCCGTCTGCTGCTGAAAATGGCGGTTCAGGGTGCGCTCGCTCATGTTCATCAGGCTCGCGGCCTGCGCGCCGCTCCAGCTTTCCCCCGCGTTTTGCCGGATTTGCAGACACAGGTGACGTAATGCCTCACTTTCCGGCTCGGGCAGATGAAACGGCAGCACCGCCATAGTGCGGATTTCATCGAGAATGAGCTCATAGACGCGCTCATCCCGGCTTCCGGGTGCGTACGATTCAGGTAAAGCAAGGGAGACGAGGATCAGCTCGCGCAGCAGCGGCGCGATCTGCACGATCTGGCAGGTTGCGGGGAGATCGGCCCGCGCCAGCGGATCGATGAACAGCGTTCGCGCTGCGACGTTGCCGGTGATACGAAGCGAGTGGCGGGTCCCCGCCGGCAGCCAGACGCCGCGACCCGGAGGAACAACCCAGCAGCCCGATGCGGTATCCACCCGTACCACACCACTCAGGGTGTGCAACAGCTGCGCGCAGTCGTGCTGATGCCACGGCTCACTGTCGCCATGAACGTAATCATGGGCAAACGGAACGAGGGGACGATGGGTAAAGCAGAAGGTTGCGGTTGTGGTCATGGGATTAAACCACCCTCACCCTACCCTCTCCCTGAGGGAGAGGGAAAAGGTGCACTAGATGTGCAGTTCCTGCAGTTTTTCTTTTGGCAGGGCCAGCTCTTCGTTGCTGTTCACGCGAACATCACGCTCGATGATGTGACGCGCGATTTCCTGCGCTTCTTCCAGAGAGTGCATCTGATAAGTACCGCACTGGTAAACGTTCAGCTCAGGGATCTGGTTCTGCTCTTTCACCTTCAGCACGTCTTCCATCGCCGCTTTCCACGCATCTGCGACGCGTTTCTCTTCCGGCTGGCCAATCAGGCTCATGTAGAACCCGGTACGGCAGCCCATCGGAGAGATATCGATGATCTCAACGCCGTTGCCGTTCAGATGGTCACGCATGAAACCGGCGAACAGGTGCTCCAGGGTATGAATGCCTTTCTCTGGCATCACTTCTTTATTTGGCACGCAGAAACGCAGATCGAAGACGGTGATCGTGTCGCCGTGCGGGGTGTGCATGGTCTTCGCCACGCGTACTGCAGGTGCTTCCATACGGGTATGGTCGACAGTAAAGCTATCTAATAACGGCATACGTCACCTCCGATAGTGATTTTTTTTAAAATAAACTGAACTCTTCGACAGAATGCGCGTCTGAGTATATGAAAGACGCGCATTTGTTATCATCATCCCTGAATTCAGAGATGTATATTTTGGCCACAGCGATGTGGCCTTTTTCTTTTCTGCTTAAGCCTGCTTCGCCAGAAACGCCTCAAACGACTCGGTATCCGCCGCTTCAACCTCTTTCTGACGCACAACGGACGCATCGCGTTCCGCTACAAAATCCGCTTCGCTCAGCACTTCTAACGGCTCCTGCATCAGCATCTCACGGTACTCCGCTGAGAGTGAACGCCCCGTGCCACCAATGCCCTGATCGATCATAGAACGCAGAATACGCGCTGAGAACGTCAGTTCCGGATTATCAAAACATTCCACCAGCTGGTCGCAAATCTGTTGATACGCGTCGCCGCCGTCGATGCTGTCCATTGTGCGGGCAACACGCTTCAGATCGCGGAACAGATCTTTGCCGACTTTGGTCAGCGGGAACTGTGCCGTTTCGCAGCCGATACCCAGCGTCAGACCCGGTTTACGCCCTTCCAGAATCACGCGGTTCCAGTTTGTACGGGTACAGAGCAGCTCGTCTGAACTCATTTCTGGCGCATCCGCCAGCACGCACCAGACCATAAACAGATCCAGGAAGCGAATCTGCTGTTCATCAACGCCAATCGGTGAGAACGGGTTGATATCCAGCGAGCGCACTTCAATGTATTCAATCCCGCCGCGCTGAAGCGCATCCGACGGGGTTTCACCGCTGCGAGTTACGCGCTTAGGACGAATAGGCGCATACAGCTCGTTTTCAATCTGCAGCACATTGCTGTTGATTTGCAGGCGCTTGCCGTCTTTTTCGAGGCCGATTTTCTCGTACTCTTCCGACGGAGTTTTGATCGCCCGCTTCAATCCTGCCACATATTCGTGCAATTCGTTAAACGTAATACCGAGATTGCTTTGCGATTTATTGGTATAACCCAAATCGCTCAGGCGCAGAGAGGTGGCGTACGGGAGATAGTACATTCCGCACTCGGTCTTCTCGAACGGCAGCGTGGTCGGTTTCCCCTGCAGGAACGAAGAACAGATCGCCGGGGAGGCACCAAACAGATACGGGATCACCCAGCCGAAACGGTAATAGTTGCGGATCAGGCGGAAATAGCCTTCAGATATCGCGTCTTTATCCGTTTCACCGCATTTCGCCTGCCAGAATGCCATTGGCAGCGAGAAGTTGTAATGCACGCCCGAAATCGTCTGCATCAACGCGCCGTAGCGGTTTTTCAGCCCTTCTCGATAGAGCGTTTTCAGCCGACCGATATTTGACGTGCCGTACTGCGCCAGCTCAATCTCCTTGCCCTGCTCGATATAGCACGGCATGCTGAGGGGCCACATACGTTCGTCGCCCATGTTGCGCGCGGTGTAGCGATGGATATCGCGCATGATCGTCAGCATATGATCAATATCACCCTCTACTGGCGTGATGAACTCCAGCAGTGCCTCAGCGAAATCGGTTGTGATCCATTTATGTGTCAGCGCCGAGCCTAACGCCTTCGGGTGACCCGTCGTCGCTAAGCTACCGTCCGCGTTAACGCGCAGCGTTTCACGCTCAAGACCACGCTGAATACCCTTCAATGCCTGAGGGTGGTTTTCCAGCCAGGCCAGCGCCTGAGATACGTCCGGGATCAAATTGACCTCCCGCCTGTCAAAGTAATGTTACTCAGCATAATTGTAATGGTTGACGATTGAAGGTCGCGTATTCATTCCACCAATTAGTGCCACCACGTCATACCCTGTAGTGTTGCCCACGCCACGAGAACATAGCGCAACGCCTTGCCAAGGCACAAAAAAAAGAGCACCGGTCCCCAGGAGATGCGCATCCATCCCGCCAGCAGACACAGTAAATCGCCTATTACAGGCATCCAGCTTAATAACAGCGTGGCAGCGCCATAGCGTTTTAGCCAGCCGACTGCCTTTTCCTGCCAGCGCGATTTTTCGCGCAGCGGAAAGAAACGCCCAAGAATAACGTTAGTCAGCCCTCCAAGGCTATTACCCATTGTTGCTATTAATACAAGCAGCCAGGGCTGACTCACGCCGGACAACAGCATCGCCACCAGCACCACTTCCGAATTTCCCGGTAACAGCGTGGCGCTTAAAAAACTGCTGGCGAATAATGAGGCGAGTGACAGCGCGTCACTCACAGTAAGCGCACATCCACCGCGGCCATGCCGGCATCACGCGCGGCCTGAATACCGAAATCGGCATCTTCAAACACAACGCATTTTGCCGCCGGGACGCCCATTAACTCTGCGCAAAGCAGGAAGGTGTCCGGTGCGGGCTTGTGATGTTTAACATGATCGGCGGCGACCACGGCAGAAAAATAGTGGCGCAGGCCAAGATGGTTGAGTAAAGCTTCTGCAATCGCGCTTTCACTGCCCGTTCCTACCGACATCGGGCGACGCCCGTGCCACTCTTTTACCACATCAATCAGCGGCAGAGGGCGTACGGTATCTAAAAGCATGGCTTTTACCGCATCGGTTTTTTCGCGCGCGAGCAGGTGCGGGTCGAGATCGGCCTGATTCAGTTCAATCACGGCCTGCGCAATACGCCAGGTAGGGGATCCGTTGAGGGCAATCATCGCCTGAAGATCGAAACGCATACCGTAGCGGCTCAGGACGTCAGTCCAGGCTTGACGATGCGTGGGTTCGGTATCCAGGATGGTGCCATCCATATCGAAGATCAAACCATCATACTGTGCGTACATCGTGCTCTCGCTAAACGATTAACAAAGCATTACTTTATCGTAAATGGTGATTTTTGTCGCTGATTGCGAAGTGATAACTACGAGAGTGATTAAGAACTAAACATCGAAGGGAATAACAGAAGAGATGGTGCATCCGGGAGGATTACTCGGCTTACGCCTCGCCCTGCGGGCCGTTGCTGAAGCAACGTTATCCTCCCTGGTGCTTGCGATTAACTCGCAGACCTTGAAACAACAGCGTTGCTATTATCTCGGAGAATATGGTGCATCCGGGAGGATTCGAACCTCCGACCGCTCGGTTCGTAGCCGAGTACTCTATCCAGCTGAGCTACGGATGCATCGGGATTTACTACTGTTACTGCTGATACTCGGTATCACTTCAAAAGCAACACAAAGTAAAAGATGGTGCATCCGGGAGGATTCGAACCTCCGACCGCTCGGTTCGTAGCCGAGTACTCTATCCAGCTGAGCTACGGATGCATCAGGGTACTGCTTTCAGAAATAGTAAATGGTGCATCCGGGAGGATTCGAACCTCCGACCGCTCGGTTCGTAGCCGAGTACTCTATCCAGCTGAGCTACGGATGCATCGGGATTTACTACTGTACTGCTCGATATTCATATCACTTCTAAAGCAATATGAAGTAATAGATGGTGCATCCGGGAGGATTCGAACCTCCGACCGCTCGGTTCGTAGCCGAGTACTCTATCCAGCTGAGCTACGGATGCAAAATGGCGGTGAGGCGGGGATTCGAACCCCGGATGCAGCTTTTGACCGCATACTCCCTTAGCAGGGGAGCGCCTTCAGCCTCTCGGCCACCTCACCACACAACGCCTCTTTCGAGTGCTTCGAGTGACTCGTTAAGAGCTTCTCGTCGCTGCGTGGCGCATATATTACTTTCTGGGACTTATAAGTCAAACAATTTTCCAAAAGCTTTTATCGTTTGCACAAATCACACGCAATTCGCATGTAAAAGCCGCAAAGAGGGTGTTTTATAAGCGGATTTTGTAGGCATCTTCACAGAAAACCTTTGCAGAAATGGCAGCGTAAGGGCGAGTTTAGGGTAACGGAGTGGTTAAAAAGAGAGCGTTTGAAATTAAACGGTAACGTTGAGCAGGAAAAATGACAGGAGGGTTGCGTCTCGCCCGACAGCGAGACGCGACAATATCAGTAACTGGACTGCTGGGATTTTTCAGCCTGGATACGCTGGTAGATCTCTTCACGGTGGACAGATACTTCTTTAGGAGCGTTAACACCAATACGTACCTGGTTACCCTTTACCCCTAAAACTGTCACGGTGACCTCATCCCCAATCATGAGGGTCTCACCAACTCGACGAGTCAGAATCAGCATTCTTTGCTCCTTGAAAGATTAAAAGAGTCGGGTCTCTTGTATCCCGGCATTATCCATCATATAACGCCAAAAAGTAAGCGATGACAAACACGTAAAGTGTAAGCAGTCACGGCATCACATTCTGTTAAACGTAAGTTTAGCCGATATACACAAACTCAACCTGACTTTATCGTTATCGATAGCACAGTGAACAAGACGCCACAACGTTACCGCTATGGCGTCTGCTTGTGCTTTGTAGTTATTACAGTTTCGCGCTTACCCAGCTTTCAACGCTGGCCAAAGCTTGCGGAAGTGCCGCCGCATCCGTACCACCGGCTTGCGCCATGTCCGGACGACCGCCACCTTTGCCGCCCACCTGCTGAGCGACCATACCAATCAGTTCCCCTGCTTTTACGCGGTCGGTCACATCCTTAGAGACGCCCGCAATCAGAGAAACCTTACCTTCTGCCACTGTCGCCAGCACGATAACGGTAGAACCAAGCTGGTTCTTGAGATCGTCGACCATAGTACGCAGCATCTTAGGCTCAACGCCCGCCAGATCGCTGACCAGCAGTTTGACGCCCTTAATGTCTACAGCCTTGCTGGAGAGGTTTGCACTCTCCTGCGCCGCAGCCTGCTCTTTCAGCTGCTGCAGCTCTTTTTCCAGCTGACGCGTGCGATCCAGCGCAACGCGCACTTTCTCGCCCAGGTTCTGGCTATCGCCTTTCAGCAGCTGCGCGATGTCGTGCAGCTGATCGCTCTGCGCATGCAGGCTGGCAATCGCACCTTCACCGGTCACCGCTTCAATACGACGCACACCTGCCGCCGTACCCGACTCGGAAACAATGCGGAACAGGCCGATGTCACCGGTGCGCGATGCGTGCGTACCGCCGCACAGCTCGGTAGAGAAGTCGCCCATGCTCAGCACGCGAACGCGGTCGTCATATTTCTCACCAAACAGCGCCATCGCACCTTTTTTCTTCGCGTCCTCGAGATCCATGATATGGGTCTCGATTGGCAGGTTACGACGGATCTGCGCGTTCACCAGATCTTCCACCGCGCGGATTTCAGACGGCTTCATCGCTTCAAAATGCGAGAAGTCGAAACGCAGCACTTTGTCGTTAACCAGAGAACCTTTCTGTGCAACGTGGGTACCCAGCACGTCGCGCAGGGCAGCGTGCATCAGGTGGGTTGCAGAGTGGTTCAGACGAATGCGCGCGCGGCGTGCTTCATCAACGTTAGCCTGTACGCCCTCGCCCACTTTCAGAGAACCGGAAACCAGTTTGCCCTGGTGACCAATCGCCTGACCGTATTTCTGGGTGTCGCTGACGCTGAAGCTGAAACCGTTGCCTTTCAGTTCGCCTTTATCGCCAACCTGGCCGCCGGATTCCGCGTAGAACGGCGTTTTGTCCAGAATGACAACCGCATCCTGACCCGCGCTGATGCTGTCCACGGCTTTACCGTCAACAAACAGGGCGGTCACTTTGCCGGTCAGTTCCAGCGCCTCATAGCCTTTGAATTCTGACGCGCTATCAACGCGGATCATCGCGTTGTAGTCCGCACCGAAACCGCTGGATTCACGCGCACGACGACGCTGCTCTTCCATCGCGGCTTCAAAGCCCGCTTCGTCAACTTTGATGTTGCGCTCGCGGCAAACGTCAGCCGTCAGGTCAACCGGGAAGCCGTAGGTGTCATACAGGCGGAAAGCGGTTTCGCCGTCCAGCGTGTCGCCCTTAAGCTTCGCCAGCTCTTCGTCCAGCAGCGCCAGACCGCGCTCCAGCGTACGGGCAAACTGCTCTTCTTCGGTTTTCAGAACCTGCTCAACCTGCGCCTGCTGGCGTTTCAGCTCGTCACCGGCTGAACCCATCACGCCAATCAGTGGCCCAACGAGTTTATAGAAGAAGGTGTCCTTCGCGCCCAGCATGTTGCCGTGACGGATGGCGCGACGAATGATACGACGCAGCACGTAGCCACGGTTTTCATTCGACGGGATAACGCCGTCGGCAATCAGGAACGCACAGGAACGGATGTGGTCCGCGATAACGCGCAGCGATTTGTTGTTCAGATCGGTCGCGCCGGTCACTTCGGCAACGGCTTTGATCAGGGTGCTGAACAGGTCAATCTCGTAGTTGGAGTTAACGTGCTGCAGAACCGCGGCAATACGCTCCAGGCCCATACCGGTATCAACGGAAGGTTTCGGCAGCGGCTCCATGGTACCGTCAGCCTGACGGTTGAACTGCATGAAGACGATGTTCCAGATCTCAATGTAGCGATCGCCGTCTTCTTCCGGGCTGCCCGGAGGGCCGCCCCAGATGTGGTCACCGTGATCGTAGAAGATCTCGGTGCACGGACCGCAAGGACCGGTGTCACCCATCTGCCAGAAGTTGTCAGACGCGTATGGCGCGCCTTTGTTATCACCGATGCGAATAATGCGCTCGCGCGGGATCCCGACTTCTTTTTCCCAGATTTCGTAGGCTTCGTCATCGGTTTCATAGACGGTAACCCACAGACGCTCTTTCGGCAGGTTGAACCAGTTTTCACCGGTCAGCAGTTCCCACGCATATTGAATAGCATCGTGTTTGAAGTAGTCGCCGAAGCTGAAGTTACCCAGCATTTCGAAGAAAGTATGGTGACGCGCGGTGTAACCGACGTTTTCCAGGTCGTTGTGTTTACCGCCCGCACGCACGCAACGCTGTGAGGTTGTGGCGCGGGAATAATTACGCTTGTCGAGACCAAGGAACACATCCTTGAACTGGTTCATCCCGGCGTTGGTAAACAGCAGAGTCGGATCGTTGTTCGGTACCAGGGAGCTGCTGGCAACAACCTGGTGTCCCTTACTATGGAAAAAATCGAGAAACGCCTGACGGATCTCAGCGGTGCTCTTGCTCATAATTATCCTGAAATCAAGCTAACGAAATGTCGTAGCCAGCCTGTATCGGTAAACCGTTGGACAGACCAGCTACTGGAAAAAGTGGGAATAAGATAAGTTTTCTTTAGTGGGAAGTAAAATCCCGCATGCGTTCAATCGGCAAAATTACGCCAGATATCCTGAATATCTTCCATCAGGAAGCCGCGGTAGAGCAAAAAGCGCTGGATTTTAACTTTTTCTGAAAATTCACGCGGCAGCGGTTCGCCGTACTTACGAATGGCCTGCTCTTTTGCCAGCTCGCACCAGTCAATGTCGCATTCGCGCATCGCTTTTTCGATGGATTCCCGGGCCACCCCTTTCTGGTTCAGCTCCTGCCGGATGCGCGCGGGCCCATATCCTTTGCGGCCCCGGCTGGCGAGAAACCGCGAGGCGAAACGCTCGTCATCAAGATAGCGATGCTCATAGCACCAGGCGATGACGCGGTCATAATCTTCCGCCGTGGCATCAATCTCTTCCGGCCCGTTTTTACTCATCACCGGTGCCGACAGTTTTCGCCGCAGCTCCTGTTCACTGTGGTCACGAACGGCAAGGATGCGCACCGCGCGGTCCAGTAAGCGTGCATACGCGGGTCGACGTGTTGTCGGTTCACTCATAAAAAACCTGCTGATTCAGAAATGCAAAAAGGGCCGCATCAGCAGCCCTTCATTTTTAAACGAAAGAATTAAAAGTCTTCGTTGGTTTCTTCAGCATCCGCGGCATCCACCACGAAATCAGGTTTGGAGTCCTGGTTGTTCAGCAGAAGCTCACGCACCTTCTTCTCAATCTCTTTCGCCGCAGCCGGGTTCTCTTTCAGCCAGGAGATCGCGTTCGCTTTACCCTGACCAATCTTGTCACCGTTGTAGCTGTACCAGGCGCCCGCTTTTTCAATCAGCTTCTCTTTCACGCCCAGGTCAACCAGCTCGCCGAGGAAGTTGATCCCTTCGCCGTAGAGGATCTGGAACTCAGCCTGTTTGAACGGCGCGGCGATTTTGTTCTTCACAACCTTCACGCGGGTTTCGCTACCGACCACGTTCTCACCCTCTTTCACCGCGCCAATACGGCGGATATCCAGACGGACAGAGGCGTAGAATTTCAGTGCGTTACCACCGGTAGTGGTTTCCGGGTTACCGAACATCACGCCAATTTTCATACGGATCTGGTTGATGAAGATCAGCAGCGTATTGGACTGCTTCAGGTTACCCGCCAGCTTACGCATCGCCTGGCTCATCATACGTGCCGCGAGGCCCATGTGAGAGTCGCCGATTTCACCTTCGATTTCGGCTTTTGGCGTCAGTGCGGCAACGGAGTCGACCACGATAACGTCAACGGCACCAGAACGCGCCAGCGCGTCACAAATTTCCAGCGCCTGCTCGCCGGTGTCCGGCTGAGAACACAGCAGGTTGTCGATATCCACGCCCAGCTTGCGAGCATAAACAGGGTCCAGCGCGTGCTCGGCATCGATAAACGCACAGGTTTTACCTTCGCGCTGTGCCGCAGCAATCACCTGCAGCGTCAGGGTGGTTTTACCGGAGGACTCTGGCCCGTAGATTTCTACGATACGGCCCATAGGCAGACCGCCAGCGCCCAGCGCGATATCCAGAGAAAGCGAACCGGTGGAGATGGTTTCCACATCCATGGAACGGTCTTCACCCAGGCGCATGATGGAGCCTTTACCGAATTGCTTTTCGATCTGGCCCAGTGCTGCCGCCAACGCTTTCTGTTTGTTTTCGTCGATAGCCATTATTACTCCTGTCATGCCGGGAGAAGCGACTGTGCTTCACCGTGGATTTCTGTTCTGTTGGTGCAATTATACTGTATGGTCATACAGTATCAAGTGTTTTGTAGAAATTGTTGCCAGAGCGTTTTTAACGCATAAACGGTTGCCTGACGACGCACGCTTTCGCGATCGCCGCTGAAGCACTCCCGGCGGGTGATCCCTTTCCCGTTGGACGTGGCGAACCCAAACCAGACGGTGCCGACAGGCTTCACGTCGCTACCGCCGTCCGGGCCCGCAATGCCGCTAATGGAAATCGCGTAATCTGCGCGCGCCTCTTTGAGCGCACCAATGGCCATCTCGATCACCACCGGTTCGCTGACCGCGCCATGCTGTTCCAGCGTGGATTCACGCACGCCAATCATCTGGGCTTTAGCTTCGTTACTGTAGGTCACAAAACCGCGTTCAAACCAGGCGGAACTCCCGGCAATATCGGTAATCGCTTTCGCCACCCAGCCGCCGGTGCAGGATTCCGCAGTGGTGATGGTCGCGCCACGCTGCTTCAGCGCAAGGCCAACGATCTCGCTAAGCTGCATCAATTCATGGTCAGTCATTCTCGCTCCAGGCATCAGAAAAACGTGCTGCACAAGATAGCACTTTCTCGTCAGATGTGGGGATGCACTTCAGGTTTTACGAGGGGGCTTCAGAAAAAAGCCGGTACGGACGTACCGGCGGTGGAAAGGTTATTTCATGCTCTCAGCGAGGGTGTTCACATTGTGGCGAAACGCCTTAACGTAGGTGTCAGCCACCCCACCTTTTGCCGACAGCGCTTCGGGGTAAAGCTCGCCCCCAGGCTGCGCGCCCGTCGCCGACGCAATCTGTTTCACCAGACGCGGATCGAGCTGATTCTCCATGAACCAGGTTTTCACGCCGTCGGCTTTGATCTGATTGATAATCTCAGCGACCTGCGCCGCGCTGGCTTCGCTCTCAGACGACAGCCCCTGCGGCGCCATAAACGTCACGCCGTAGGCGCGGCTGAAATAGCCGAACGCGTCATGGCTGGTCAGCACGTTACGTTTTTCCTGCGGGATTGCGCTAAAGCGCGTTTTGGCCCAGTTATCCAGCTGGTTAAGCTGCGCGATATACGTTTTGCCAGAGGCTTCCAGCGTGGATTTGTCATCCGGATCGGCTTTCACCAGCCCGGTCAAAATATTTTGTGCATAGAGCGCCCCGTTCGCCGCGCTGTTCCACGCGTGCGGATCGGTCACAGTCTTTCCATCTTCCTCAAGCGTGTGGGTTTTCACCCCGGTAGAGGCGACGACCAGCTGTCCTTTGAATCCGGAGGCTTTCACCAGGCGGTCAAGCCAGCCCTCCAGCCCCAGGCCGTTTACCACCACCACATCGGCCTTGCTCAGCGCCGCGCTGTCTTTCGGCGACGGTTCGAAGGTATGCGGATCGCCGTCCGGCCCGACCAGCGTCGTCACGTTCACATGGTCACCGCCTACCTCCTGCGTGATATCCCCCAGTATCGAAAAGCTGGTGACCACATTCAGCGTTTTCGCCATCACGCCGTGCGACATCATCCCCAGCGCGAGCGCCACTGCTAATCCTGTACGTTTCATCGTTTCCCCTTGCGTTAAAAATACGCCCGCAGGCTGCCAGCGAGCCTGCTTCGCGTCCCCAGTAAAATGGAAATAAAGAACAGCCCGCTGGCGGTGAGCACGATGGATGGCCCGGCCGGTAAACTCGCCGCCCAGGAGAGGCTTAGCCCGAGCCACGCGCAGATAACGCCGCTAATTCCTGCCATCAACAGCAAGCCGGGTAAGGTGCGCACCCAGCAGCGCGCCGCCACCGCCGGAAGCATCATCAGCCCGACGGCCATCAGCGTGCCGAGCACCTGAAAACCGGCCACCAGGTTGAGCACCAGCAGCGCCAGAAACAGTCCGTGCAGCAGGCCAGGCAGCCAGCGGGCGTTCACCTGCAGCCAGGCGGTATCAAACGCTTCAGTGACCAGCCCGCGATAAAGCAGCGCCAGCGTGATAAGGGTGAACATACAAACGCCCGTGACAAACAGCGCGGCGTCGTTATCCACGGCGAGGATGGAGCCAAACAGCAGATGCAGCAGATCAACATTCGACCCGCGCAGCGACACCAGCGTGACGCCCAACGCCAGTGAGCCAAGATAAAACCCGGCAAAGCTGGCATCTTCTTTCAGCGGCGTGCGTCGGCTGACGAGACCGGCCAGCAGCGCCACGGTAATGCCCGCGATAAAACCGCCAATACTCATCGCCAGCAGCGACATCCCGCTGAGCAAATACCCCACGGCGACACCCGGCAAAATGGCGTGAGAAAGGGCATCGCCCATCAGGCTCATCCGACGCAGCTGAAGAAACACGCCGAGCGCGGTGGTGCTAACGGAAAGCGCCAGGCAAACCACCAGCGCGCGACGCATAAAGCCGTACTCAATAAACGGCTGAAAAAAGAGATGCCAGATCATGCCACCCTCACTCGCTCGGTTTTCCACTGGGGAACGTCAGCATCCAGCCGCAGCGTCTGCGGGAAGTGGCGCGACACGCGCTCGCTGTCGTGCAGTACCGCGAGCAGCGTTTGCCCCTGCCTATACATCTCCAGCATCAAATCCATCAGCACGTTGCAGGTGCCCTCATCGACGCCGGTAAAGGGTTCATCCAGCATCACCAGCGGCGCCTGCTGCACCAGGACGCGGGCAAAGAGCATGCGCTGAAATTGACCGCCGGAGAGTTCATCAATGGTGGATAACGCCATGGACTCAAGCCCGACGCGCTCAAGCGCGCTGGCAATGCGCAGCCGCGTTTCGCGACGAAACCCGGAAAAAAGCGAAATGCCCGGCCAGCAGCCCATGCTGACGACGTCCTGTACGGTCAGCGGAAACTGTGCCTCCAGCGCGTGACGCTGTGCCAGCCAGCCGATTACCGGGCGCTTCCCCCGCCAGCGGAAACCGCCGCTGACGGGAGGAATAAACCCCGCCAGCGTTTTCAGCAGCGTCGATTTCCCGCAGCCGTTAGCGCCGATAATGGCGGTCATGCTCCCCCGTTCGATCACCCCCGAAAGAGGACGCGTAACGGGCTGGCGGTCATAGCCCGCGACCAGTTCGTTCATCACGATCATGGCAATGCCACCGCCCAGCGCACGGCCAGCCCGATAAAGACAACCAGCACCAGCGCCAGCAAAAGCCGAACCAGAGCAGACAGAGAAAAAAGGGACGTTGACATGTCGACACCAAAATAAATGTTATAACATAACAATAATGAAAGGCGGCTAAGATGTAAATGGCGGGTTTGAAAAGGGAGTGTGGCGAAATGTTTCTGAAGAATTTCCCTCTCCCGTGGGAGAGGGTCAGGGTGAGGGCATCAGGCCGCACCGTGCGTGCAGCCATGCCGGGTGGCGGCGTTGCCTTACCCGGCCTACCCGTCTGAGCAACTTACTGACTAAACGGCGACGCTGCCGGCACGCGGGCCTGCGATACCGCCAGCCCCAGCTGCCATACGGCCATCGCATAGTGAGTGCTGTGGTTATAGCGGGTGATGGTGTAGAAGTTCGGCATGCCGTACCAGTACTGATAGCCGGTTCCCACGTCCAGACGCAGCAGGCTCACCTGATCGACATTGCCCAGCGGCTGCGTTGGCGTTAAGCCTGCCGCCGTCAGCTGCGCAACGCTGTATTTGGTTTTGAAGCCGTTTTCCAGACCAAACGCCTCGCCGTTCGCCTGCACGGCAACCTGGCCGCCCGGCGTCCAGCCGTGCGCTTTGAAGTAGTTCGCCACGCTGCCGATGGCATCCACCGGATCCCACAGGTTGATGTGACCATCCCCGTTAAAGTCGACCGCGTACTGCTTATAGGAGGACGGCATAAACTGGCCGTAGCCCATCGCGCCGGCAAACGACCCTTTCAGATCCAGCGGGTCGTCCTGCTCGCTGCGCGCCATCAGCAGGAAGGTTTCCAGCTCGGAAGAGAAGTACTCCGCGCGGCGCGGGTAGTTAAAGGAGAGCGTCGCCAGCGCGTCGAGGATGCGGGTTTTACCCATCACGCGGCCCCAGCGGGTTTCCACGCCGATGATCCCGACGATGATTTCAGGCGGTACGCCGTAGACCTGCCACGCGCGGTTGAGCGCATCTTCATACTGATTCCAGAACGCTACGCCGTTTTGCACGTTGTCCGGGGTAATAAACTGTTTGCGGTAGCGCAGCCACGCGCCGTTCGGCCCGCTCGGCACCTGGGCCGTTGGCGCCTGCCTGTCCATCAGGCGCAGCACGTAGTCCAGCCGCCTGGCCTGAGACAAAATTTCGTGCAGCTGCTGCCTGTCAAAGCCGTGTTTGCTCACCATTTTATCAATGAACTGCTCGGCCGCCGGGTTATTCGCGAAGTCGCCGCCCATCTGCATCATATTGTGCTGCGGCTCCAGCAGGAATCCTCCGGAAGGCGCGCCCGCCGTTTGCTGAACGGCTTCGGTCTTTGGTTTGCTACTACAGGCAGACAGCAGGATAAGCGCAGGCAACAGCGCTGCATAACGACGCTTGAACATGAGACATCCATTTAACGGGTTCGATAAGAACCCAGTATGGTAAAGCATCCGCGACACCTCAAGGAAGCGGTACGCACCTCCTCCACGCAAATCCGCGCTTTTTTCCACCGAAAACCATTCACTCCATCAATAAACTTTCAAAATAATCCATTTTTCTTTCATTGTGAGATCTAACTAACACTTTAAAATCTTTCAAAGTGATTATTATTAACCGCAGTCAGACAAAAACAAAAAAGCCCCACAGGAGAGAAGAATGATAGAAACCATCACCCACGGCGCCGAGTGGTTCATCGGGCTGTTTCAGAAAGGCGGAGAAGTGTTCACCGGCATGGTGACCGGGATCCTGCCCCTGCTGATCAGCCTGCTGGTGATCATGAACGCGCTGATCAACTTTATCGGCCAGCAGCGCATTGAACGCTTCGCCCAGCGCTGCGCCGGAAACCCGCTGTCCCGCTACCTGGTTTTACCCTTCATCGGCACCTTCGTGTTCTGCAACCCGATGACCTTAAGCCTCGGTCGCTTCATGCCGGAAAAGTACAAGCCGAGCTACTACGCCGCCGCCTCCTACAGCTGCCATTCCATGAACGGCCTGTTCCCGCACATCAACCCCGGCGAGCTGTTTGTCTATCTCGGTATTGCCAGCGGCCTCACCACCCTTGGCCTGCCGCTCGGCCCGCTCGCAGTGAGCTACCTGCTGGTCGGCCTGGTCACCAACTTCTTCCGCGGCTGGGTGACCGACCTCACCACCGCCATTTTCGAGAAAAAAATGGGCATCCAGCTTGAACAAAAAGTCCATCTTTCAGGAGCCACAGCATGAACCGGATCCGCATTGAGAAAGGCACGGGCGGCTGGGGCGGCCCGCTGGAGTTCGAGGCCACCGAAGGCAAAAAGATCGTCTACATCACCGCAGGGACGCGCCCGGCGATCGTCGACAGGCTGCGCGAGCTGACCGGCTGGGAAGCGGTCGACGGCTTCAAAGAAGGCGAACCGCCGGAAGCGGAAATCGGCGTGGCGGTGATCGACTGCGGCGGCACGCTGCGCTGCGGCATCTATCCGAAGCGCCGCATTCCGACGGTGAATATTCACGCCACCGGAAAATCCGGCCCGCTGGCGCAGTACATCCTTGAGGACATTTATGTTTCAGGCGTGAAGGAGGACAACATCACGCTGGTGAATGGCACTGCCGCGCCGCAAAAAGCGGCCCCGCGCGAGTACGACACCAGCAAGAAAATCACCGAGCAGAGCGACGGCCTGCTGGCGAAGGTCGGGATGGGCATGGGTTCCGCCGTGGCGGTGCTGTTCCAGTCCGGGCGCGACACCATCGACACGGTGCTGAAAACCATCCTGCCCTTTATGGCGTTCGTCTCGGCGCTGATCGGCATCATCATGGCGTCCGGCCTGGGGGACTGGATTGCCCACGGCCTCGCCCCGCTCGCCAGCCACCCGCTCGGGCTGGTCACGCTGGCGCTGATCTGCTCCTTCCCGCTGCTGTCGCCGTTCCTTGGCCCGGGCGCGGTGATTGCCCAGGTCATCGGCGTGCTGATTGGCGTGCAGATCGGTATGGGGAACATCCCTCCGCACCTCGCCCTGCCCGCCCTGTTTGCCATTAACGCTCAGGCAGCGTGCGACTTCATCCCCGTTGGGCTGTCGCTGGCCGAAGCGCGCCAGGACACCGTGCGCGTGGGCGTGCCGTCCGTGCTGGTGAGCCGTTTCCTGACGGGCGCACCGACGGTGCTGATTGCCTGGTTTGTCTCCGGCTTTATTTATCAATAAGAGGTTCCTGCGATGACCGTCATTTACCAGACCACCATTACCCGCATCGGCCAAAGCGCAGCCGACGCGCTGAGCGACCAGATGCTGATCACCTTCCGCGAAGGGGCGCCTGCGGATATCGAAGAGTTTTGTTTTATCCACTGCCACGGCGAGCTGAAGGGCGAGCTGAAGGCAGGAAGCCAGCTGGAGCTGGGCGAGGCGCGCTATGCCGTCACCGCCGTCGGCGACGTGGCCGAGCAAAACCTGCGCGAGCTGGGGCACATCACCCTGCGTTTCGACGGCCAGCCGCAGGCCGAGTATCCCGGTACGGTTCACGTAGCGGGCCCGGTTCCGCAGGCTGTCACCCCAGGCTGCACGTTAAAATTTGTTGCGTAATTAAGGAGAAACACATGAGTCAGGTTGCCGTTGTCATTGGTGGGGGACAAACCTTAGGCGAGTTCCTCTGCCGTGGGCTTGCCGCAGAGGGTTACCGCGTGGCGGTAGTGGACATTCAGAGTGAAAAAGCCGCCCGCGTGGCGGACACCATCAACACCGAGTTTGGTGAAGGGATGGCGTACGGGTTTGGTGCCGACGCCACCAGCGAGCTGAGCGTGATGGCGCTGGCCCGCGGCGTGGACGAAATCTTCGGGCGTACTGACCTGCTGGTCTACAGCGCGGGGATTGCGAAAGCGGCCTTTATCAGCGATTTCGAGCTGGGGGATTTTGACCGTTCGCTGCAGGTGAACCTGGTGGGCTATTTCCTCTGTGCCCGCGAGTTTTCCCGCCTGATGATCCGCGACGGCATTCAGGGACGCATCATTCAGATCAACTCAAAATCAGGGAAAGTGGGCAGCAAGCATAACTCCGGCTACAGCGCGGCGAAGTTTGGCGGCGTGGGGCTGACGCAGTCTCTGGCGCTGGATCTGGCCGAGTACGGCATTACCGTTCACTCGCTGATGCTGGGCAACCTGCTGAAATCGCCGATGTTCCAGTCCCTGCTGCCGCAGTATGCCACCAAGCTCGGCATCAAGGCTGAAGAAGTGGAGCAGTACTACATCGATAAAGTGCCGCTGAAGCGCGGGTGCGATTATCAGGACGTGCTGAATATGCTGCTGTTTTACGCCAGCCCGAAAGCCTCGTACTGCACCGGGCAGTCGATTAACGTCACCGGCGGGCAGGTCATGTTCTGAGTTCACTCCCCGGTGGCGCTGCGCTTACCGGGGCTACAAAACCCCGTAGGCCGGGTAAGGCGCAGCCGCCACCCGGCAATTAAGGAGTGAAATATGGTAACCGCACTCATCACCGTCGCCGCCCTCGCATGGCTGTGCCAGATGGCGTTTGGCGGCTGGCAGATCCACCAGTTTAACCGCGCGTTTGATGCCCTGTGCCGGAAAGGTCGCGTCGGGGTCGGGCGTTCCGGCGGACGCTTCAAACCGCGCGTGGTCGTCGCCGTTGCGCTGGATGAAAACAATAACGTCTGCGATTCCCTCATCATGCGCGGTATGACCGTCTTCGCCCGTCCGGTGAAGATCCAGGCAATCAACGGCATTTCGCTGCAGGAATTACGGCCTGATGTGATCTTTCCCCATGATCCACTCTGTCAGAATGCACTATCATTAGCGCTTAATCTGAAACATGGATAATTTCGTTGTGAAAGCTATAGACTTGCGAAATTATCATTTCGCAACCTAAGGAACGAAGCGCCTATGAAACCTCGTCAGCGGCAGGCGGCCATTCTCGAACATCTGCAAAAGCAGGGAAAATGTTCGGTAGAGGATCTGGCCCACTACTTTGACACCACCGGCACGACAATACGCAAGGACCTGGTATTGCTCGAAAACTCTGGCGCCGTCATTCGAACCTACGGCGGCGTGGTGCTCAATAAGGACGAAGCCGACCCGCCTATCGATCACAAAACGCTGATCAATACCCACCAGAAAGCGCTGATTGCCGAAGCCGCCGTTAAATTTATCCACGATGGCGATTCCATCATTCTGGATGCAGGCAGCACCGTCCTGCAGATGATCCCGCTGCTCAGCCGCTTTAACAACATCACGGTGATGACCAACAGCCTGCACATCGTCAACGCCCTGTCGGAGTTCGACAGCGAGCAGACTATCCTGATGCCCGGCGGCACCTTCCGCAAAAAATCGGCGTCGTTTCACGGCCAGCTGGCGGAGAATGCCTTCGACCACTTCAGCTTCGATAAACTCTTTATGGGCACCGACGGCATCGACCTGAACGCGGGCGTCACCACCTTCAACGAGGTGTTCAGCGTCAGTAAAGCCATGTGCAACGCCGCGCGGGAAGTGATTTTGATGGCAGACTCGTCGAAGTTTGGCCGCAAAAGCCCCAACATTGTCTGTAGCCTTGAAAGCGTTGATAAGCTGATTACCGACGCGGGTATCGACCCGGCGTTCAAAAAAGCGCTGGAAGAGAAAGGCATCGACGTGATCGTAACCGGAGAAAGAGATGAGTGATTTTCTGTTAGAAACGGGCCGCCAGACGCTGATGCTGGAACTGCAGGAAGCCAGCCGCCTGCCGGAACGTCTGGGCGAGGATTTTGTCCGCGCCGCCAACACCATTATTCACTGCGAAGGCAAAGTGATCGTGGCGGGCATCGGTAAATCCGGCCATATCGGTAAAAAGATTGCCGCGACGCTCGCCAGCACCGGCACCCCGGCGTTCTTCGTGCATCCGGCAGAGGCGCTGCACGGCGATCTGGGGATGATAGAAAGCCGCGACGTGATGCTGTTTATCTCCTACTCCGGTTCGGCCAAAGAGCTGGATCTCATTATTCCGCGTCTGCAGGAAAAATCGGTCGCCTTGCTGGCGATGACCGGGAAATCCCGCTCGCCGCTGGCGCTGGCCGCCAAAGCGACGCTGGATATTTCCGTTGAGCGTGAAGCCTGCCCGATGCACCTCGCCCCGACCTCCAGCACCGTTAACACCCTGATGATGGGCGACGCGCTGGCCATGGCGGTGATGCAGGCGCGCGGCTTTAACGAAGAAGATTTCGCCCGTTCGCATCCGGCGGGCGCGCTCGGGGCACGCCTGCTCAACAAAGTTCACCACCTGATGCGCACCGACGATGCCATTCCGCAGGTTAAACTTGATACCAGCGTCATGGACGCGATGCTGGAGCTGAGCCGCACCGGCCTGGGGCTGGTTGCGGTGTGCGACGACAGCGGGAGCGTCAAGGGCGTGTTCACCGACGGCGACCTGCGCCGCTGGCTGGTGGGCGGCGGCAGGCTGGAAACAAACGTGTCGGACGCCATGACCAAAGGCGGGCTGACGCTTAACGCCGAAAGCCGCGCCATTGAAGCCAAAGAGGTGCTGATGAAGCGCAAAATCACCGCCGCGCCGGTGGTGGATGACGCCGGCAGGCTGTGCGGCGCCATCAACCTGCAGGATTTCTATCAGGCCGGGATTATCTAACCCTTCAGTCCCAGACGCTTCGCCAGCCGATGCAGGTTGGCGACGTCCATCTCCAGCGCCCGGGCGCACGCCGCCCAGCTGCGGTTATTCTGCTCCAGCGCGCGGGTAATCATCTGACGCTGAAATTCTTCCGTCGCCTCGCGCAGGTTCTCGTTTACGCTCTCAGGCGCAGCAGCCTTCACGGCCGGGGCGCTTTCCTCATACAGCGCAAAGTGCCGGGCGTGAATCACCACCTCATTCCCCGAACGCGTCGCCCGCGCCAGCACCACCGCGCGGTGGATCGCATGCTCCAGCTCGCGCACGTTGCCCGCCAGCTGGTGAAAAACATCCGCAAGCAGGATGCCAGCGTGCCGCTGACGGTGATTGCCGCCGACAGCATGGACGAGTACAACAAGCCTGACTTAAGCCACGTCATCAGCCAGAATCAGCGCGCCGAAGACCTCACCCGCCAGAAGGCGGGGGCGTTCGCAGAGCAGTTTAACCTGCGCCTGTTCCCTTACACCTGGGTCACCGATATCGACGCCGCCGGCCGCGTGGTGAAAGCAAAAGAGAAGACCTGGCAGTACGACAGGCTGGTGCTCGCCACGGGTGCCTCTGCGTTCGTACCGCCGATTGAGGGGCGCGAGCTGATGCTCACCCTCAACAGCCAGCAGGCGTATCAGGCCAGCGAAACGGCGCTTCGCGACGCGCAGCGGGTGATGATTATCGGCGGCGGGCTGATCGGCACCGAGCTGGCGATGGATTTCTGCCGGGCGGGCAAATCCGTCACCCTGGTTGACCACGCGGCGAGTATTCTGTCGTCGCTGATGCCCGCAGAAGTAAGCAGTCGCTTACAGCATCGCCTGACCGACATGGGGGTGCATCTGCTGCTCAAATCGCAGCTGCTGAGTCTGACCAAAACCGAAGGCGGTATTCGTGCCACGCTCGACCGCAGCCGCAGCGTTGAGGTGGATGCGGTTATCGCGGCGACGGGCCTGCGCCCGGAAACCGCGCTGGCGCATCGCGCCGGGGTCGAAACAGGCCGTGGCGTGAAGGTAAATAGCTACCTGCAAACCACGCAACCCGATATTTACGCGCTGGGCGACTGCGCTGAAATTAACGGTCAGGTGCTGCCCTTTTTACAGCCGATTCAATTAAGCGCGATGTATCTGGCGAAAAACCTGCTCGGCGGCAGCGCGCCGCTGACATTACCCGCCATGCTGGTGAAGGTCAAAACGCCGGAATTGCCGCTGCATCTTGCGGGCGAAACGCAGCGTCAGGATCTGAACTGGGAGATAGCCCTTTCGCCTCAGGGCATGGTGGCGCGCGGCACCGATACTGACGGTCAGATGCGCGCCTTTGTCGTCAGCGAAGACAGGATGAAGGAGGTCTTCGCCCTGCTGAAATCGCTACCTGCTTAACCCTCGTCTTGCCGGGTGGCGCTCCGCTTACCCGGCCGACTCAACAACAAAACGCAAACCTTGTAGGCCCGCGCAAGCGTAGCGCCGCCGGGCAAAAACAGGGCTGGGTAGTTCAGGAACGCATCACCAGCGCGTCGTAGCCGCGCCAGCGGTAGTTAACCATGGAGATCAGCCAGCAGGCGACAAACAGCCCAACCACCACAAACCCGGCGTTGCCCAGGTTGTCGTTTACCGCGGCAATCAGATCCCAGACGCCGCCGCTGAGGGCGAATTTGTCCATCAGCAGACCCAGCGCTTCCAGCCCACCGATAAACAGCGCCACCACCACGGAGGTGCCGGTGATGGTCATGTTGTAGTAAAGCTTGCGCTGCGGCTTGTTAAACGCCCAGCCGTAGGCACCGACCATCAGCAGGTTATCGAGGGTATCCACCAGCGCCATGCCGCTGGCGAAGAGCGCCGGGAAGATCATGATTGACCACACCGACATCCCGCTGGAGGCGCTGGCGGCAGAGATCCCCAGCACGCCAATTTCGGTGGCCGTGTCAAAGCCAAGGCCAAACAGGAAACCGACCAGGTACATCTGCCAGCTTTTATTCACCAGGCGGAAGGTTTTGCCAAACAGCCAGTTCATGGCGCCCCCGTGGGCAGGGAGCGTCATGTCGCCCTGCACGGGCCTGCCGTTTTTCAGCGCCTGAAAACTGCGCCAGACGCCGCGCAGGATCACCATGTTCACCAGCGCCATCGCCAGCAGGAAGGTGGCGGAAACGGCGGTGCCAATCACGCTGCCGGTTTCGTGGAACCATTCCATGTTTTTCTGAAACGCCGTCGTGGTCGCGGCGATGGCAATCGAGGCCAGTACCACGATGGTGGAGTGCCCGAGCGAGAACCACGCCCCTACGCCGGACGGGCGTTTGCCCTGCTGCATCATCTTACGCGTCACGGTATCAATGGCCGCGATGTGGTCAGCGTCCACCGCGTGACGCAGCCCGTAGCACCACGCCAGCAGGCTGGCGGCCATCAGCGCCGTGCTGCCGCTAAATGCGTGCCATGCCCATCCCCAGGCCAGCAGGTTGGCCATTACCAGAGCCAGCAGCAGAAGCGCGGCGCGAGGTTCATTGCGTAAGAGTCGTAACATTTTAAGTCCTTTGTGAACATGACCGGGCTGCGGCGATCGCCGCCTGCCCGAAGGAGATCGCTCCGTCACCTGCGGGCAGGCGCGAAGGAAAAAGAAGCATAAAGTCAGAAAGATAATGACGCAGGCGCGCGCGCAGCAGACGGTTGTGCAGCACGCCGCCGCTGAGACAGATTGTCGACAGCGACAGGTGGCGGGCATGGCGCGCGGCGAGTTCCGCCAGCCCTTTTGCCAGCGCGTCGTGAAACGCCCACGCGCGCGCGCAGGGCTCCGCCTGCCAGGCCAGCCACTTCTGCCAGAAAAGCGCGAGGTTGTCGACAGACAGCGTCACCGGATGGTCGACGCCCGCGCACTGCGAGGCCAGCGCTTCCAGCCGGCAGGCCGCTTCACCTTCCCAGGATTGGGTTTCAATACCCAGCGCACAGGCGACCGCATCAAACAGGCGACCACAGGACGAGGCCTGCGGCGCGTTGATGCCGCGCCGGATCGCCGTTGCCAGCAGCGGCCAGTTTTGACGCTGAACCGCGCGCGTTTCCGGGTACTGCTGCCAGTCAGGGACAAACGCCAGGCAGTGGGCGAGCAGATTGCGACACGGCTGCCGCGCCGCCAGATCGCCGCCCGGCAGCGCAACGGCAGGCAGTCCGCCCAGACGCTCGCATGCGAGATAGCTCACCCGCAGGCACTCCCCACCCCACAGCGCGCCGTTCTCGCCCATGCCGATCCCGTCCAGCGTCAGGGCGATAACGTCTCCGCCCTCCCGCGGCCAGCCGTTTTCCGCGAGGCATGCCGCCGCGTGGGCGTGATGATGCAGCACGGTTTCAACGGGCAGCCCCTGCGCCTGCGCCCACTGGCGCACCCGGTACCCCGGATGGGCGTCGCACACCACGCGCTCCGGCTGGAAGGCGTAGATGTCCTGCATCGTCGAGAGCGCGCCGCGCCACTGCGCTTCGGAACCCTCGTCACCGAGATCGCCAAAATGCTGGCTCAGCACCGCCTGGCTGCCACGCACCAGGCAGAAGGTGTTTTTCATCTCCGCGCCGGTGCATAACATGGCGGGGATATTCTCAAAGCCCGCGGGCAACGTAATGGCATCGGGCACAAAACCGCGCGCGCGGCGAAGCATCGCGCCGTCCCGATCCATCACCGAATCGTCCATCCGTTGAAGAATATCGCGATTGTGCAGCAGGAAGCCGTCCGCGATACCGCTGAGCTCATCCAGTGCCTGCCGGTTGGTGATGGCAGGCGGTCTGCCGCTGAGGTTGCCGGAGGTCATCACCAGCGGGCGCTGGTAGTCCATCATCAGAAGATGCTGCAGCGGGTTAGCGGGCAGCATGATGCCCACGCTATCCAGACCCGGCGCGATAGCCTCAGGGAAGTCAGGCAGCCAGGCTTTTGGCGTGAGCACGATGGGTGCAGCGGGTGAGCCGAGCAGCGTCTGAATCGCCTCCGGCACGCCGTCCGCATTTGGGATCATCACCGCCAGCGGCTTCGCGGGACGCTGCTTGCGTGCCCGAAGCGTCGCGACCGCCTGCGGATTACGCGCATCGCAGACGAGGTGAAAGCCGCCCAGCCCTTTAACCGCGACTATGCCGCCGCTTTTCAGCATCGCCACCGCCGCGCTCAGCGCAGGCTCACGGTCTGCGGTGATGTCGCCCGCGCGCCATTCCAGCGCGGGCCCGCAGTCCGGGCAGGCTACCGGCTGGGCGTGAAAACGTCGGTCGGCAGGATTGCGGTACTCCGTCTCACACGGCACGCAGAGCGGGAATGGCGCCATTGACGTGGCAGGACGGTCATAGGGCATGGCGCGAATAATGGTAAACCGCGGCCCGCAGTGGGTGCAGTTGATAAACGGGTAGCGATAGCGGCGCTCGCCGGGGTCGCGCATTTCAGCCAGACACGCCGGACAGGTCGCGGCATCGGGCACTATCTGGGTGTCCATCGCCCCGCCCGCGCTGTGGCGGATGGTAAAGTCCTCCGGCACCTGTGCCCAGGTAAACGGCTGCGTTTCAACGTGGTCAATGCGTGCCAGCGGTGGGCAGTCCTGATGCAGCCTCGCGGTAAAGGCCCCCCCATTACCCGCGAGGCGCACCAGCACGCCCTTCCCGTCATTGCAGACGTCACCGGTCAACTGAAGCGCCTGCGCCAGTTGCCAGACGAAGGGCCGAAACCCCACGCCCTGCACCTTGCCGCGCACGCGCAGCTGTACGCCGTTACTGCTCATGGCGGATCAGAACAGCAGTGATGACGACGTGTCGAACGCCGCACGACGGCGCTTTTCCGCGCTCATCTGCTCAAGCTTGTCGCGATCCACGCAGACCAGCGCGTGCGTCGGGCAGGCTTCCATGCAGGCCGGACCGGCGTCACGGTGGTAGCAAAGATCGCATTTGTTGGCTTCGGCTTTCTCCGCGCGCACGCTCAGCCCCATGCCGCTGTTGCGGACCACCGGACGGACCACCACCTCCATCGCGCCGTACGGGCAGGCGACCACGCAGGTTTTGCAGCCAATGCAACGCTCCTGCATGACGTGCACAAAGCCTTTCTCGCGTTTAATCGCCCCGTTCGGGCAGACGTTCGCACACGGTGCGTCTTCGCACTGGCGACAGATGGCGGCGGTGGAAATATTCACGCCTTTGATGACGTGGATACGCGGCAGGAAGGTGTCAGGGGTGAGCGACGCGCAGTCCTGCTCCGCCTGATGGGAAACCACGCACGCCACTTCACAGGTACGGCAGCCAATACACTTACTGGCATCGGCCATAATAAAACGGTTCATCTGCTTCTCCAGCATTACAGTTATGCGCGGAGATATTCACAAACCGTGCCAATAATTAACACATTGATTTTAAATGAATTTAAACATCACGGCGGTGCTGTCATCGTCACTTATGACGATGACAGCTGTCGACATCAGCGGTGCGGGCCGTCAATAACGGAGTCGCGAAGCACCAGCTCGCCGGAGAAGGTTTGCTGATATTTAAACTCACCGCCGTCGAGCATGAAGATCAGGCGGCTGATGGTTTCTTTGATCATCTCCGTCACCGGAATACGCACGCTGGAAAGCGACGGCACGATGTAAGGCGCGATGGCCACGTCGTCGAAACCGATCACCGACACCGCGTCAGGGGTGGCAACGCCGCTGTCGTGCAGCTGCTTCATCGCGCCGATTGCCATGTCGTCATTACTCGCCACCAGCGCCGTAAAGCGCTCACCGCGCGCAAGCAGTTCGGCTACTGCCGCCGCGCCGCTGGCGGGGTTCCACTTCCCCTGCGCAATCAGCCCCTCGCGCAGCGGAATACCGTGCTGCGCCAGCGCGTCCCGGTAGCCGGAGAGACGCTCAACCCCGGTAGGGGAATCCAGCGAGCCGGTGATAAACGCAATCTCCCGGTGCCCTTTCGCAATCAGCTGCGACACCGCGTCCTGGCTGGAGGCTTTATGATCGGACCAGACGCTGTGGCTGCTGTTTTTCCGCAGGCGGCGGTTGAGCACCATTATGGGCTGCTCGCACTTCTCGACGATCTCATCCATCTCTTCCACGCTCAGGAAACGCGGATAGATGATCACCGCGTCGCAGCGCATGTCGAGCAGGTACTGGATCGCCTCGCGCTCTTCATCCGCGCTGTGCTTGCCGTCCGCGAGGATCAGCTGCCGCCCCTTTTCTTCCGTCATACGCGCGGCGTGAAACAGCAGTTCGCTAAAGTAAACGCCGTGATACAACGTGTTTGTCACCACCAGCCCCAGCGTCTGGGTACGTTTGGTTGCCAGATTGCGCGCCAGTAAATTCGGACGATAGCCGCTCTCTTCTATGGCCTGAAATACCCGGTCTTTGGTCTCCTGGCTGACGTAGCCATTTCCCGACAGCACCCGGGACACCGTGGCTTTCGAAACGCCTGCCCGCTTCGCCACTTCAAGCATCGTGGTCATGTTGTTATTCCGTCTGAATCTGATGGAGCGCAGTGTACTGCACCGCAGGGAAATTGTCGTAGCGGTGAAATCACGCTTTCGATACCCCATTGCGATCCGCGTCACGAAACGAAAAAATGGTCAAAAAGCGATCTTGTTTCATTGGTAAAAACTCATGATGATTATGTGGAACCGGTTTCCTACATGTCTCACAACAATAACAGGATCACATCCGATGGCCAAAAATTACGCTGCGCTGGCGAACGACGTTATCAGCGCGCTGGGCGGCAAAGAGAACATCGTCGCCGTCACCCACTGCATGACGCGTCTGCGTTTCGTACTGAAAGACGAAAGCCTGACCGACGCTGCACGCCTGAAAGGCATCAGCGGCGTCCTCGGCGTGGTGCGCAACGACAACCAGTGCCAGGTCATTATTGGCAACACGGTTTCACAGGCGTACCGCGAAGTGGTGAGCCTGCTGCCCACGGACCTGCAGCCCGCAGTGCCGGAAGGTCCGCAGAAGATGACGTTGCGCCGCATTGGCGCCGGGATCCTCGACGCGCTGATCGGCACCATGTCCCCGCTGATCCCGGCGATCATCGGCGGTTCGATGGTCAAGCTGCTGGCGATGATCCTCGAGATGACCGGCGTGTTGCCAAAAAGCGCGCCGACGCTCACCATTTTGACCGTCATCGGCGACGGCGCGTTCTTCTTCCTGCCGCTGATGGTGGCAGCCTCTGCGGCGGTGAAGTTCAAAACCAACATGTCGCTGGCGATCGCCATCGCGGGCGTGCTGGTGCACCCGAGCTTTATCGAGCTGATGGCGAAAGCCGCGCAGGGCGAGCACGTTGAGTTCGCCTTTATTCCGGTGACGGCGGTGAAATACACCTACACCGTCATCCCCGCGCTGGTGATGACCTGGTGCCTGTCGTACATCGAACGCTGGGTGGATCGCATTACCCCGGCGGTGACGAAAAACTTCCTCAAGCCGATGCTGATCGTGCTGATTGCCGCCCCGCTCGCCATCGTGCTGATTGGCCCGCTGGGGATCTGGATCGGTAGCGCCATCTCCGCGCTGGTCTACACCATTCACGGCTACCTGGGCTGGCTCTCCGTCGCCATCATGGGCGCGCTCTGGCCGCTGCTGGTGATGACCGGGATGCACCGCGTCTTTACGCCGACCATCATTCAGACGATTGCCGAAACGGGCAAAGAAGGGATGGTGATGCCGTCGGAAATCGGCGCCAACCTGTCGCTCGGCGGCTCGTCGCTGGCGGTTGCGTGGAAAACCAAAAACCCGGAGCTGCGCCAGACGGCGCTGGCCGCGGCGGCCTCGGCCATCATGGCAGGGATCTCTGAACCGGCCCTGTATGGCGTGGCGGTACGCCTGAAGCGTCCGCTGATTGCGAGCCTGATCAGCGGCTTTATCTGCGGCGCGGTGGCCGGCATGGCCGGTCTTGCCAGCCACTCGATGGCGGCACCGGGGCTGTTCACCAGCGTGCAGTTCTTCGATCCGGCCAACCCGATGACCATCGTCTGGGTGTTCGGCGTGATGGGGCTGGCAGTGGTGCTGTCGTTTGTTCTGACCCTGCTTTTAGGGTTTGAGGATATTCCTGTCGAAGACGAGGCCGAAAAAGCGCGCGCCCTGCAGACCGCACCGGTACAGAACAACGCAGCAAAAGCATAAATTGAAAGCGAGGTAAGAATGTCTGTTTTTCCACAAGGATTTTTATGGGGCGGCGCGCTTGCCGCCAACCAGAGCGAAGGTGCGTACCGTGAAGGCGGCAAGGGACTGACGACGGTCGATATGATCCCCCACGGCGCACATCGCCTGGCGGTGAAGCTCGGTAAGGAAAAGCGTTTTTCGCTGCGTGACGACGAGTTCTACCCGAGCCACGAGGCGATTGATTTTTACCATCGCTATAAAGAGGACATCGCCCTGATGGCGGAGATGGGCTTTACGGTGTTCCGCACCTCGATTGCCTGGAGCCGCCTCTACCCCAACGGCGACGAGCCGCTGCCGAACAAAGAGGGTATTGCCTTCTACCGCGCGGTGTTTGAAGAGTGCAAAAAATACAATATCGAGCCGCTGGTGACGCTCTGCCACTTCGACGTGCCGATGCACCTGGTGACGGAGTACGGCTCCTGGCGCAACCGTAAGATGGTCGATTTCTTCGCCCGCTACGCCCGCACCTGCTTCGAAGAGTTTAACGGGCTGGTGAAATACTGGCTGACCTTCAACGAAATCAACATCATGCTGCACAGCCCGTTCTCCGGCGCGGGGCTGGTGTTTGAGGAAGGTGAAAACGAGGATCAGGTGAAATACCAGGCCGCGCACCACGAGCTGGTGGCGAGCGCGCTGGCAACCAAAATTGCCCACGAGGTGAACCCGGAAAACCAGGTCGGCTGCATGCTGGCGGGCGGCAATTTCTACCCGTACTCCTGCAAGCCTGAAGACGTGTGGATGGCGCTGGAGAAAGACCGCGAGAACCTGTTCTTTATCGATGTGCAGGCGCGCGGCAGCTACCCGGCCTACTCCGCCCGCGTGTTCCGCGAAAAAGGCGTGGTGATTGTGAAAGATCCCGGCGACGACGAACTGTTAAAAAACACCGTCGACTTCGTTTCGTTCAGCTACTACGCCTCGCGCTGCGCGTCGGCGGACATGAACGCGGGCAACACCAGCGCGGCGAACATCGTGAAGTCCCTGCGTAATCCACATATTCAGGTGAGCGAATGGGGCTGGGGCATTGACCCGCTCGGCCTGCGCATCACCATGAACATGATGTACGACCGCTACCAAAAGCCGCTGTTCCTGGTGGAGAACGGACTCGGGGCGAAAGACGTGATTGATGAAAACGGCGAGATCAACGACGACTACCGCATCAGCTACCTGCGGGAGCACATCCGCGCGATGGGCGACGCGATTGAGGACGGCGTGCCGCTGATGGGCTACACCACCTGGGGCTGTATCGACCTGGTGTCGGCCTCAACGGGTGAAATGAGCAAACGCTACGGGTTTGTGTACGTTGACCGCGATGACGCCGGAAACGGCACGCTGGACCGCAAGCGCAAGAAATCGTTCTGGTGGTACAAGAAGGTGATTGCGAGTAACGGGGCGGATCTCGAGTAGCCTGTTTTGCCGGGTGGCGGCTTCGCCTTACCCGGCCTACAAAACCGTAGGCCCGGTAAGCGTAGCGCCACCGGGCGCTGTTCAGAGCCGGGAAAATCCCCCGTCCCCAATCCATCCGGCAAGCCGTGAATAGACCACGTCCACCGCCTCTTTCACCGGCGGCGTCATCGGGTAATAGAACCCGACGATGTCCGGCTGAATGCCCAAAAACAGCACCTCGCCCACGTCGTCTTTAATCTGATCGACCAGGTAGTTCAGCGGCATATTGTGGGTGGTCATCATAAACATCTCGGCGATGTCGTCCGGATCAATCAGGCGGATCTCACCGGGATTAAGCCCCATATCGGTGGCATCGACGATTAACAGCCTGTCCGGGCGCATCTCGCGAATGGCGACTACGTCATTTTCCGGCGCGCTGCCGCCGTCGATAACCACCCAGCTGCCCTGCGGGTTCGCGGCGCACATCTCCGCCAGCAGCGGACCCGCGCCGTCGTCGCCCATCATGCTGTTGCCGACACACAGTAAAACGTCAGTCACGTAATCTCCTCACCATCAGGTAGATGGCGCTCTCCTGATGAATATCATGCAGCATGCTGAGCAGCGTTTTGCTCCACGCCTGCTGCTCGGGGGTTTGCCTGCCGAGCGCCGCGTCAAAGGCGTTGGCAAGCATCGCAATGTGGTTGGCGTCGATAACGATCTCGCCGTACTTCGGCACGCCCTCCATCTTGCGCCGCGCCGTGCTGCCCTCCTCCAGCGTGGCGATCCACGCCAGGTACTCGGGCCACGGGCAGCTCAGCGCCGCCTCCAGGCAGTCAATCACCCCGAGGTGATGCCCAATCGCCAGGCTGTAATAGACCACCTGCTGCGCCGCATCCGGCGTGGCATCGTTCTCATCAATAAACTTACGGCTCAGCTGGCTGAACACCACCGTTTCACTCATCGGATACGCGCCTCATCGACGATGCTGTTCAGGTTCGCCACAATCTCATTGAGACGCGGATCGTTTTCCGCCTCCAGCCAGCGCGCCACCTGATGTTCGCCCTGGCTCAGCAGGCGCAGATAATCGTCGGCAATCTGACGCCCGTAGCGATAGCCCGCCAGTTTCCGCGCCGTGCGATCCACCTTCACCCGCAGCGGCTGCACCATATCCGGATGCAGAATGGCCGCAGGCTGGTTGTCCAGCTCGCCCGGCTCGCGGGCGTGGATTTTTTGCTCCAGCAGGCCAAGCGCCATGGCAAAGCCGTACAGCGTGGCGGCAGGCGTCGGCGGGCAGCCCGGAATGTAGACGTCCACCGGCACGATTTTGTCGGTGCCGCCCCAGACGCAGTAAAGGTCGTGGAAGATGCCGCCGCTGTTGCCGCAGGCGCCGTACGAGATACAGATTTTCGGGTCCGGCGCGGACTGCCAGGCGCGCAGCGCGGGCGAGCGCATGGCGCGGGTGACGGCCCCGGTAAACAGCAGGATGTCCGCATGACGCGGGGACGGCACCACCTTGATGCCGAAGCGCTCGGCGTCAAACAGCGGTGACAGGGTGGCGAAGATCTCGATCTCGCAGCCGTTGCAGCCGCCGCAGTCCACGCGGTAGACGTAGGCCGAGCGTTTGATTTTTTTCAGCAGCGACGCCTTCATGCTGGCGATGGATTCGTCCACCGTCATCGGCACCGGAATGCCGTTTGCGTCGCGCGGGCCGAGTAAATTGTCCATCAGCTGGCCTCTCTCATATGGCGGGTGATATCAATGCGGTCGGACGGCAGCAGGCACTTCTGACGCTTGCACTCCGGGCAGGTTTCAAAGCCTTCGCGGTGATGCTCCGCGCGGGCGTCGCCGTTGTGCTGCAGCAGCGCGATGGCGTAGTCGATCTCTTTCTGTACGGCGAACGGGCGCCTGCAGACGCGGCAGTTGCACAGATCAAAGCGCGACTGCTGCAGAAAGTCTTCTTTCTTCCACACCGCCAGCTCGAATTCCTGCGACAGGCGAATGGCGACCGTCGGGCAGACCTCCTCGCAGCGGCCGCAGAAGATGCAGCGCCCGAGGTTAAACTGCCAGGCCAGCTCGCCGGTTTTGAGATCCGTTTCGACCGTTAAGGCGTTCGACGGGCAGGCGTTGACGCAGGCCGCGCAGCCGATGCACTGCTGCGGATTGTGCTCCGGCTTGCCGCGAAAGTTTTTGTCGACCGGCATCGGCTCCAGCGGATAGCTGCTGGTCTGGATGCCGGTTTTGATCACTTTTTTGATAAAGGTAAACATGGCGAGTCCTTATTTCAGCGGCGAGTTTTTACGCTCGATGCTGTAGCGCTCAAGCTCTTTGTACGGCACCACCTGGCTTTTCTTCTTGCGCACGTCCACCACGGTCATGCGGTCGGTGCAGGAGTAGCACGGGTCGAGGCTGCCGATGATCAGCGGCGCATCGGAAACCGTGTTGCCGCGCAGCATATAGCGCAGGGTTGGCCAGTTGGCGTAGGTGGCCGCACGGCAGCGCCAGCGGTAGAGCTTCTGGTTGTCGCCGGTCATGCTCCAGTGGATGTCGTCCCCGCGCGGCGCTTCGGCAAAGCCGAGGGCAAAGCGGTTCGGGATGTAGGTGAAGCCTTCGACCATCAGCGGGCCGCCCGGCAGGTTATCGAGGCCGAAGTCGATCATGTTGAGGGCGGTAAACACCTCGTTGATGCGCACCTTGAGGCGCGAGATGACGTCGCAGCCCTGCTCGCTGTGTACGGTCATCGGCAGCAGGCCGTAGCCGACGAACGGGTGATCGGCGCGGGTGTCGCGGGCGTGGCCGCTGGCGCGCACCATCGGGCCGACGTTGCTGAAGTCGCGGGCGATTTCCGGGTCAAGGCGGCCGATGCCGACGGTGCGCTGCTCGATATTGGGCGTGCTGAGCAGCATATCCACCAGCTCCTGCACGTCGCGGCGCATCTGCTGCGCCAGCTGACGGGTCTGGATCATGTCGTCCTTCAGCAGGTCGCGGCGGATCCCGCCGATCAGGTTCAGGCCGTAGGTTTTACGCGCCCCGGTAAGGATCTCCGCCATCTTCATCGACGCCTCGCGCACGCGGAAGAACTGCATAAACCCGGAGTCAAAGCCGACAAAGTGGCAGGCCAGGCCGAGGTTCAGCAGGTGAGAGTGCAGGCGTTCCACCTCCAGCAGAATGGCGCGGATCATCTGCGCGCGCTCCGGCACCACGATGCCCATGCCGTTCTCCACCGAGGTGGTGTAGGCGGTACTGTGGGCGAAGCCGCAGATGCCGCACACGCGGTCAGAGAGGAACGTCACTTCGTTGTAGCCCATGCGGGTTTCCGCCAGCTTTTCCATACCGCGGTGGACGTAGAACAGGCGGTAGTCGGCGTCGATAATGTTTTCGCCATCGACGAACAGGCGGAAGTGGCCCGGCTCGTCGGAGGTGACGTGCAGCGGGCCGATCGGCACCACGTTGTTCTTCTTGCTGCCCAGCTCGTTGATGAACTCGTAGGTTTCGCTGTCGGTGGTCGGCGCCGGGCGCTGGCGGTAGTCCATGCTGTCTTTGCGCAGCGGATAGAGTTCGTCCGGCCAGTCGTCCGGCAGCACCAGGCGGCGCTCGTCCGGCAGGCCGACCGGCACCAGGCCGTACATGTCGCGCACCTCGCGTTCGCCCCAGACGGCGGCGGGCACGCGCGGCGTGACGGACGGGTATTCCGGCTTATTCGGGTCGACTTCGACGCGCACGGTGAGCCAGCACTTCTCGCCCTGCTCCATCGACATCACGTAGTACACGGCGTAATTGCCGCACAGCTGGCGCTCGTCGTTGCCGAACAGCACCGACAGCCAGCCGCCCTGCTGGTAGTAGAGAAACTCCACCACTTCCGGCAGATAGTTCACCTTAATGGTGACGGTGATCTGGTCTTTGGTTTGCCAGGACTCCTCCAGCACCACGCCGGGGAAAGCTTGATGCAACGCGGCGAGATACTGCTGACCTTTCTTTTCTTCAGACATAAATACTCTCTTTAATCACGCCACCAGCAAGGAGACGAACGCTAAAAATGCAAAACCAAAACCGGCCCAGGTGATGCGTGACGTTTCGACAAAACGCAGGCGCGCCATGCTGTTTTCAAACAGGGCAATCACCAGCACGCCGATAAGCAGCTTGAGCACAGCCACCACCACGGCCAGTAGCAGGCCGCCCGCAGAGAAGTGCGTCATCTGCCCCCACGGGAAGAAAACGCCGACGAACATCTGCAGCACCACCAGCTGCTTGAGGCTGATGCCCCACTTCAGCACCGCAAAGCCGTAGCCGCTGTATTCGGTGAGCGGCCCCTCCTGTAATTCCTGCTCCGCTTCCGCGAGATCGAACGGCAACTTGCCCATCTCGATAAAGGTAGCGAACGCGCAGGCGCACAGCGCCAGCACCAGCGGGAGAGAACGTGAAACCGGCCAGTGGTAAACGGTGTGGGTGATAAAGCTGATGTGGGTGGAGCCCGCGACCTGCGCGGCGACCCACAGCCCCAGCAGCAGGATCGGCTCCACCAGCACGCCGAGCATCGCCTCGCGGCTTGCGCCGATGCCGGTAAACGGGCTTCCGGTGTCCAGGCCCGCAATCGCAAAGAAGAAGCGGGCGATGGCGAAGAGGTAAATCAGCGTAATCAGATCGCCGAGCGCCGGCAGCGGCGATCCCACCGTGACCACCGGCAGCGCGGTGGCGATGGTCAGCATGACGCCCACCATCACAAACGGCGTCAGGCGGAAGACCCAGCCGGCGGCATCCGGGGCGACGCTTTGACGAGAAAGCAGCTTGAAAAGATCGCGATACTCCTGAAGCACGCCAGGCCCGCGACGGTTGTGCATTCGGGCGCGCGCCACGCGCGTGATGCCCGACAGCAGCGGCGCAGCGGCGAACAGCACCAGCGCCTGAAGAATTGCCAGTAACAGACTCATGTCAGGCTCCTCGTGAAATCACAATGACCACCAGCACCGCCAGCTCGATGACCGCCAGACGGCGGAACAGCGCGGGCGCGGCGGCACTCTGCCAGCCGGGTACCCAGCCCACCGGGTTCAACCAGTGGCGCAGCTTCAGCACGGCGGCGAAGTTCTCCTTCACCGGCATGGCGAAGCCGTGGGCGGTGATGACCATCGACTGTTCGTGTTCGTAGCCGCAGGCCCACGCCGCACCGCGCGAGCGGGAAGAGAGTCGGTCGCGTTTGAAGAACAGCATCAGGACGAGCGGCAGCAGCGGTGCGCCAATCAGCAGCAGCGCGATCATGGGCTGAGAGACGGTGGTATTCGCCACGGTCAGCGGCAGCGGAATGGCGTTGCCCAGCAGCGGCAGCAGCCACGGCGCGGCGACGCCGCCCGCGATGCAGCAAAGCGCCAGCGCAACCACGCTCACACCCATCAACACCGGTGCGCAGCAGGCGTTTTCCGCTTCGCGGGTGCGCGGCGCGCCGAGGAAGGTCACGCCGTAGACTTTCGCCATGCACATCACCGCCAGCGCCCCGGTAATCGCCAGTCCGACCGCCAGCAGCGGCCCCAGCAGACGGGCGATAAACGCGTCGCTCTGGCCGAGCGCGAAGAAGGACTGATAAATCACCCACTCCCCGGCAAAGCCGTTCAGAGGCGGCAGCGCGGCCATCGCCATCAGCCCCACCAGCATGGCGAGTGAAATGACGGGCATCTTTTTGCCAATCCCGCCCAGCTTTTCGATATCCCGATGGCCGGTGCGGAACCAGACGCTTCCCGCGCCGAGGAACAGGGTGCTTTTAAACAGGCTGTGGTTGACGAGGTGATACAGGCCACCGATAAACCCGGCGGCGATTAGCGCCGGATGATTGAGCGCCAGCCCGGTCACCCCTGCGCCAATACCAAGCAGGATGATGCCGATATTTTCCAGCGTGTGGTACGCCAGAAGACGCTGGATATTGTGCTCCATCAGCGCGTACAGGCCGCCGACGAACGCGGTGATCATGCCCGCAATCAGCAGCACGACGCCCCACCACAGCGGCGGTTGTCCGCCGGTCAGCGTAATCGCCAGAATCCCGAACAGCCCCACTTTCATCACCACCACAGAAAAAAGCGCGGCGGCGGGCGCGGAGGCATTCGCATGCGCCTGCGGCACCCAGCCGTGCAGCGGGATAATCCCGGCGAGCAGGCCAAAGCCGACGACGCCCAATAGCCAGACGTCATTCCCCAGCGGATGACCGTTGAGCGCAGAGAAATCCAGCGTGCCAAAGCGTTGCCACACCAGCCAGCAGGCCAGCGCCAGCAGCAGCGTTCCGAAGCGCCCCAGCGCAAACCACAGCTTGCCGGAGGCGCTGCAGCCCGTCAGGAACACGCCGCAGAGCGCCATAATTTCCGCCATCACCACCAGCGCGCCGAGGTTGCTGGCGATAACGGTGCAGACCGCCGTCGCCATCAGCAGGTTAACCAGCAGGCCGTTAGCGCTTGCGTGCGGATGGCGGTGCCAGTCGATATTGAACAGGCTGATAAACACCCCGCACAGGCCAAACGTCACCAGCCAGATGGCATTCAGCGGCGTGATTTCAACGGCGTGGCGAATCAGCGGCATCACGGTCTCTGCGGACTGTCCGCCGAGCAGGACAACGCCGCCTGCTGCCAGCGTCATCAGGCTAGCGACCGCCCCGCCGATCCCGCCGATAGCGCCGCTGAGGGTTTTGTGGAATGAGAAGATCAGCGCCAGAACAGCGGCGGCAGTAAAACAGGCTACCGCGCTGGTAATCATTATCGCCGCGTTCATTTCGCCCCCTCGTTAAGCGCCTGTAGCAGAGACAGGTCGCCAAAATCACTGTTGATGGTCAGCTCGCGTTTACGCTTGCTGGTACGGGCAATGTCGCGAATGTTAACCAGAATCAATGCCTTAGTCGGGCAGGTGCGCACGCAGGCCGGTCCCTGTTCATCAAAGCTGCACAGGTCGCACTTCACCGCAACGGCGCGGATGCCGGGCACCCAGTCCAGCAGCGTGCTTACGCGCGCCGGAGCCGGCGGCGCCGGCGGGGCTTTTGGCGAGTTGGCGTTTGCCGGAATGTGCAGCGGACGGCTGCCGGAAAATTCAATCGCGCCGAACGGGCAGGCAATGCCGCACAGCTTGCAGCTTACGCACAGGCTTTCGTTCAGCTGGACAGCGCCATCAACGCGGGTGATGGCATTCACAGGGCAGACGCCCGCGCAGGGAGCGTCTTCACAGTGATGGCAGAGCTGCGGGGCAGACTCTTTTTCATTACGCATGACGTGCAGGCGCGGCATGGACTGCAGCCCATGCAGGCGATGCGTTTCCGAACACGCCGCCTCACAGGTTCGACAGCCAATACAGACCGTCGAGTCAGCAATTACAAAACGGTTCACCGGGTTATCCTCTGGTGATAGTCATTTTTGACGAAAAACTGTCTTGTCGACACTTCTCGACACGCATCGGTCAGGCCACGTTCGCTGAGGCGTTTCCATCCATCAGCTGCTTCAGGTTGACCGGGAGATCGTTCTCAACGGCGGCGTACAGGCCGTTATAGACCGGCGCGATTTTTTCCAGATAGTGCTCCAGCACCTGCTGGCGATCGCGATTGCTGACGTGGCCGTCCACCATGCCGTCGGCCATCAGCTGCGCCTTCGCAATACACTGTTTTTCCCCGTCTTTTGTCTCGAGGTGGTACTCAATGGTGTGGCTGTTGAAGTTATCCGCCAGGGTAACGTTGATCGTGAAATGGCCGAACAGAACGAAGCGCATGTCGCCCTGCGCCGCGCAGCTCATCGCGTGGTGAAGACGCGCTTTCGAGAGTGTGATGCCCTGAACCAGAGAGTTGCAGTAGAGGTGCCACTGGTCCTGCAGCTGCTGATGACGCTGCGCGATGTAATCCGCTTTTTCGCTGATTTCCCAAATAGTCATAGAAGGTATCCGTGTAATGGAGATAGCGGCTGTTAAGCAGATTCCATGCCAGTTTTTATCTTTATGATTTTAAATAGATTTAATCGCAAAGCTGCTGTCAACGCCGCGGTGTCGACGTGTCATTTCGACAGCGTTGACATCGTCACGCCCTAACAAAAATCAAGCTGGCACCGTTATTGCATTCAATGGCGCAATTCATTGAGGAGGCGTCATGCACGAAATCACCCTCTGCCAGCGGGCTCTGGAGCTTATCGAACAGCAGGCAGTGCAAAACCACGCGAAGCGCGTCACCGGCGTCTGGCTGAAGGTCGGGGCGTTTTCCTGCGTCGAGACCAGCGCCCTGCATTTCTGTTTTGAGCTGGTGTGTCGCGGCACGCTGGCGGAAGGCTGCGAACTCCATATCGAAGAGCAGCAGGCGGAGTGCTGGTGCGGGCAGTGTCAGCAGTACGTCACCCTGCTGTCATCGAAGGTTCAGCGCTGTCCGCAGTGCCAGAGCACCGGTCTTCGCATCGTGGCGGACGACGGCATGCAGATCCAACGCCTCGAAATCGAGAAGGAGTAAAGTATGTGTAGCACCTGCGGTTGCGCCGAAGGCAACCTGTATATAGAAGGGGATGAACACCGTCCCCATTCCGCGTTTCGCTCCGCGCCCTTTTCCCCTGTCCCGCGTCCTGTGGCGGCGCTGACCGGCATTACCTTCGCCCCGCAGCGCTCCGACGCTGGCGACCTGCACTACGGCCACGGCGAAGCGGGGACCCACGCGCCGGGCATCAGCCAGCGCCAGATGCTGGAGGTGGAAATCAACGTGCTGGACAAAAATAACCAGCTCGCCGCCCGCAACCGCGCCCGCTTTGCCGCCCGCAAACAGCTGGTGCTGAACCTGGTCTCCAGCCCCGGCTCCGGCAAAACCACGCTGCTGACCGAAACGCTCAAGCGCCTGAACGGGCGCGTCCCCTGCGCGGTGATAGAAGGCGACCAGCAGACCGTTAACGACGCGGCGCGCATTCGCGAAACCGGCACCCCGGCGATTCAGGTTAATACCGGCAAAGGCTGCCACCTGGATGCGCAGATGATTGCCGACGCCGCCCCGCGCCTGCCGCTGGCGGATAACGGCATTCTGTTTATTGAAAACGTCGGCAACCTGGTCTGCCCGGCAAGCTTTGACCTGGGTGAACGGCATAAAGTCGCGGTGCTTTCGGTGACCGAAGGCGAAGACAAGCCGCTGAAGTATCCGCATATGTTTGCCGCCGCCTCCCTCATGCTGCTGAACAAAGTCGACCTGCTGCCATACCTGAACTTCGACGTGGATAAGTGCCTGGCATATGCCCGTGAAGTGAACCCGGAGATTGAGATCCTGCTGGTCTCCGCCACGCGCGGCGACGGCATGGACGGCTGGCTAGAGTGGCTGGAGAACGAACGATGTGCATAGGCGTACCTGGACAAATTCACGCCATCGACGGTAATCAGGCCAAAGTGGAGGTCTGCGGCATCCTGCGCGACGTGGACCTGACGCTGGTGGGCAGCAGCGATGAAACGGGCGCCTCGCGTCTCGGCCAGTGGGTGCTGGTCCACGTGGGGTTCGCCATGAGCGTGATTAACGAAGCGGAAGCCCGCGACACGCTGGATGCGTTGCAAAACATGTTCGACGTGGAGCCTGACGTGGGCGCGCTGCTGTACGGCGAGGAGCGGTAATCATGCGTTACGTTGATGAATACCGCGCCCCGGAGCAGGTGCTGCAGCTTATCGGACACCTGAGAACGCGCGCGGCCCTGCTGGACTACACGACAGAAAGACCGCTGCGGATCATGGAGGTGTGCGGCGGGCACACGCACGCCATCTTCAAATTTGGCCTCGACCAGCTGCTCCCGGAGAACATCGAGTTTATCCACGGCCCCGGCTGCCCGGTCTGCGTTCTGCCGATGGGGCGCATCGACAGCTGTATTGAGATTGCCAGCCAGCCCGACGTCATTTTCTGCACCTTTGGCGACGCGATGCGCGTGCCGGGGAAAAATGGTTCGCTGCTGCAGGCGAAAGCGCGCGGCGCAGACGTCCGGATCGTCTATTCGCCGATGGATGCCCTGACGCTGGCAGCGGATAACCCCGCGCGCAAGGTGGTGTTTTTTGGCCTGGGGTTTGAAACCACCATGCCCGCCACCGCCATCACGCTGCAGCAGGCGAAAGCGCGCGGCGTCGAGAATTTTTTCTTCTTCTGCCAGCACATTACGCTCATCCCCACCCTGCGCAGCCTGCTGGAAGAGCCAGGCAACGGCATTGACGCCTTTCTGGCACCGGGCCACGTCAGCATGGTGATTGGCACAGACGCCTACGGTTTTATCGCTGAACAGTACAATCGTCCGTTAGTGGTGGCTGGTTTCGAACCACTTGATCTACTGCAAGGTGTCACCATGCTGGTTGAGCAGAAAATAGCGGCCCTGAGTACCGTGGAAAATCAGTACCGCCGCGTGGTGCCGGATGCGGGAAATGAACGAGCGCAGCAGGCGATAGCCGACGTGTTTAGCGTTGAGGGCGACAGCGAATGGCGCGGCCTGGGGCTGATTGCTGAATCCGGCGTGCGCCTGGCGCCAGCCTATCGCGCGTTCGACGCAGAAGCGCATTTCCGCCCGCAGCCGCAGCAGGTTTGCGACGATCCCCGGGCACGCTGTGGCGAGGTGCTCACCGGCAAATGCAAACCGCATCAGTGTCCGTTATTTGGCAATACCTGTAACCCGCAAACGGCGTTTGGCGCGCTGATGGTCTCCTCCGAAGGGGCGTGTGCCGCGTGGTATCAGTATCGCAACCAGGAGAGTGACGCATGAATACGGTTGAAATGGCGCACGGCAGCGGCGGACAGGCGATGCAGCAGCTGATTAACCGGCTGTTTATGGAAGCCTTCAACAACCCCTGGCTCGCCGAACAGGAAGACCAGGCGCGCATTGACCTCGCGACCCTCACCGCCCAGGGCGACAGGCTGGCCTTCTCCACCGACAGCTACGTGATCGATCCGCTGTTCTTCCCCGGCGGCGATATCGGCAAGCTCGCCGTCTGCGGCACGGCCAACGACGTGGCGGTCAGCGGCGCTATTCCGCGCTACCTCTCCTGCGGGTTTATCCTCGAAGAGGGATTACCAATGGAGACGCTCACGGCAGTGGTCAACAGCATGGCGCAGACCGCGCGCGAGGCGGGGATAGCGATCGTCACCGGCGACACCAAAGTGGTGCAGCGCGGCGCGGCCGACAAGCTGTTTATCAACACCGCCGGCATGGGGGCGATCCCCGCCGATATTCACTGGGGCGCGCAGCAGCTTAGCGTGGGCGACGTACTGATCGTGACCGGAACGCTGGGCTGCCACGGGGCGACCATCCTTAACCTGCGCGAAGGCCTGGGGCTGGACGGCGAACTGCGCAGCGACTGCGCGGTGCTCACCCCGCTGATTCAGAGGCTGCGGGGTATTCCCGGCGTCAAAGCTCTGCGGGACGCCACGCGAGGCGGCGTGAACGCCGTGGTTCATGAATTTGCAGCAAGCTGCGGGTACGGGATTGAACTCACCGAGCGCAGCCTGCCCGTTAAGCCCGCCGTTCGCGGGCTTTGCGAACTGCTGGGCCTTGACCCGCTCAACTTCGCCAACGAAGGCAAGCTGGTGATTGGCGTTGAACGCGCGGCCGCGGAAGCCGTTCTTGAACAGCTGCGGGCTCATCCGTCAGGAAAAGAGGCTGCAATGATTGGTGAAGTGGTTGAGCGCAAAGGGGTGCGCCTGACCGGGCTGTATGGCGTGAAGCGCACGCTGGATCTGCCGCACGCGGAACCCTTACCCCGTATTTGCTAGGCCGCGCCACAAGCGGCCAGCATGGATTTTTTGCTCGTTTCTACTGGAAAGCACTATGCCGTATACACCGATGAGCGATCTTGGACAGCAGGGCCTGTTTGACATCACGCGCACACTTTTACAGCAGCCCGACCTCGGCGCGCTGAGCGATGCCCTGACGCGGCTGGTCAGGCAATCGGCGCTGGCGGACAGCGCCGCGATTGTGCTCTGGCATAGCGGAACGCAGCGCGCGAGCTACTACTCGACGCGTGATAATGGCAAAACGTTTGAATACGAAGACGAAACGTATCTGGCGCATGGTCCGGTGCGCCGCATACTCTCCCGGCCTGAAGTGCTGCACTGCAGCTTTGCGGAGTTTCGCCAGGCGTGGCCGAAGCTGGCGGAGAGTGACCTCTATCAGCCTTTCGGTCATTACTGCATGCTGCCGCTGGCGGCAGAGGGCCAGATTTTTGGCGGCTGCGAGTTTATCCGCACGAACGACCAGCCCTGGCGCGAGGCGGAATACGAGCGCCTGCACACCTTTACCCAGATTGTGGCCGTCGTCGCGGAGCAGATCCAAAGCCGTGTCACCAATAACGTCGATTACGACCTGCTGAGCCGCGAGCGCGACAACTTCCGCATTCTGGTCGCCATCACCAACGCCGTGCTCTCCCGCCTGGACATGGACGAGCTGGTCAGCGAAGTCTCGAAAGAGATCCACCACTATTTCAAAATCGACGCCATCAGCATTGCGCTGCGCGGCCATCGCAAGGGCAAGCTGAATATCTACTCCACCCACTATCTTGATGAGGCCAACCCGGCCCATGAGCAGAGTGAAGTGGATGAAGCGGGCACCCTTTCTGAGCGGGTCTTCAAAAGCAAAGAGATCCTGCTGCTCAACCTGAACGAGCAGGACCCGGTCGCACCGTATGAGCGGATGCTGTTTAACACCTGGGGCAATAAAATTCAGACCCTGTGCCTGCTGCCGCTGATGTCCGGCAACACCATGCTGGGCGTGCTGAAGCTTGCGCAGTGCGAGGAGGGCGTGTTCACCACCGCCAACCTGAAGCTGTTGCGCCAGATTGCCGAGCGTATCTCTATTGCCCTGGATAACGCCCTCGCCTATCAGGAAATTCATCGTCTGAAAGAGCGGCTGGTGGATGAGAACCTGGCCCTGACCGAACAGCTCAACAACGTGGACAGCGAGTTTGGTGAAATCATCGGGCGCAGCGACGCCATGTACAGCGTGCTTAAGCAGGTTGAGATGGTGGCGCAAAGCGACAGCACGGTGCTGATTCTGGGCGAAACCGGCACGGGCAAAGAGCTGATCGCCCGCGCAATCCACAACCTGAGCAACCGCAACAGCCGACGGATGGTGAAGATGAACTGCGCCGCGATGCCTGCGGGACTGCTGGAAAGCGATCTGTTCGGCCACGAGCGCGGCGCATTCACCGGGGCCAGCAGCCAGCGGCTGGGCCGTTTTGAGCTGGCGGACAAAAGCTCGCTGTTCCTCGACGAAGTGGGCGATATGCCGCTGGAGCTACAGCCGAAACTGCTGCGCGTCCTGCAGGAGCAGGAGTTTGAGCGCCTGGGCAGCAACAAGCTTATCCAGACCGACGTGCGGCTGATTGCCGCGACCAACCGCGACCTGAAAAAAATGGTCGCCGACCGCGAGTTTCGCAGCGACCTTTACTATCGCCTGAACGTCTTTCCGATCTTCCTGCCGCCGCTGCGCGAACGCCCGGAAGATATCCCCCTGCTGGTCAAAGCCTTTACCGCGAAGATCGCGCGCCGGATGGGGCGCAACATCGACAGTATTCCCGCCGAGACGTTGCGCACCCTTTCATCGATGGAATGGCCCGGCAACGTGCGCGAGCTGGAAAACGTCATTGAACGCGCGGTGCTGCTGACGCGCGGTAACGTGCTGCAACTCTCTCTGCCTGAGGTTACGCTTCCTGAGGTGATCGTGACCGCGACCGAGATGGCTAAAGAGGGAGAAGATGAGTATCAGCTCATTATGCGCGTGCTGAAAGAGACCAACGGCGTCGTTGCCGGGCCGAAGGGTGCCGCCCAGCGCCTGGGGTTAAAACGCACCACCCTGCTGTCGCGCATGAAGCGACTCGGGATTGATAAAGAGAGCCTGGTTTAATCGGTTTCGCCTGGCGGTAGCTCTATACCGCCTTTGGTGGGAACCTCTTTTTTCGGACGGTATTTCTCCGGCAGTTCCGGCACGGGACGACGGTCATCCATCAGATGACGAACGGTCAGGATGGGGTGACGCCATAACATACGCGGACCGGCCCAGCGCATAACCTGCTTCATCTCTTCACGTCTGGCAGGCTGGTAACAGTGTACGGGGCACTGCTTGCAGGCAGGCTTTTCCTCACCGAAAACGCACTTATCCAGGCGCTTATTGGCATACGCGTTGAGCGCCTGATAGTGCCCTTCCTCCTGAGATGCCTGCGGACACTGCTTTTCATACAACGCGATCATTTTCGCGATGGTCTCTTTTTCTCGTGAGATGCGTTTACCGGACATAGCGGATTACCGAATAATAAAGTGCATCAATAATACATCTTTCGACGCTGGATTTCAGCGGTTGCATTTCGTTTCCTGAAGGCTGATTCCAGTTTTAGCCCTGCACCGGCTAACAATCACTGGTATTTTATACAGGCATCAGAAATGACCTTTGTCCGTGTTGTCTGGAGACCCTATGCAAGAGCTCACGATCGGTAAACCCTATCGCCATTTGAAAGTGGGATATTTTAGAAAGCGCCATGAAGACCGCAATACCAAGATACCGAAGCGCTACAGCGTGCATGCGGCGCTGAGCTTAAAAGGTGACTGGCTTGAAAAGGCCGGGTTTACGACCCATTCCCGAGTCAGGGTGGGCGTGGAGCATGGAAAAATTGTCATCGAATTAATGGCGGAAGATGCCTCGTAAAGCCACGACATTTTTCTGCGCCGGACCTTTTTTTCATGCGACAATAGAAGGAACAAACGGCCATTAAGCCCATCAAAACGGTTTATTTTCAAAGAAATGGACATCATAACTCCATGAGCACAATCGACAATTTCGACGCACATACGCCGATGATGCAGCAGTATCTGAAGCTGAAAGCACAGCATCCGGAAATCCTGCTGTTTTACCGTATGGGCGATTTTTACGAGCTGTTTTATGACGATGCTAAGCGTGCATCGCAGCTGCTCGACATCTCGCTGACCAAACGTGGCGCATCGGCAGGCGAGCCCATTCCTATGGCAGGTATCCCGCACCACGCGGTAGAAAACTACCTGGCGAAGCTGGTGAATCAGGGCGAGTCCGTTGCCATCTGCGAACAGATCGGCGATCCGGCGACCTCAAAAGGCCCGGTGGAACGCAAAGTCGTGCGCATCGTCACGCCTGGCACCATCAGTGATGAAGCCCTGTTACAGGAGCGCCAGGATAACCTGCTGGCAGCGCTGTGGCAGGACGGTAAAGGGTTTGGCTACGCGACGCTGGATATCAGCTCCGGACGTTTTCGCCTGAGTGAACCGGCTGACCGTGAAACGATGGCAGCCGAGCTGCAGCGCACCAACCCGGCAGAATTGCTGTATGCCGAAGATTTCGCCGAAATGGCGCTGATTGAAGGCCGTCGCGGGCTGCGCCGTCGTCCGCTGTGGGAATTCGAAATTGATACCGCGCGCCAGCAGCTGAATCTGCAGTTTGGCACCCGCGATCTGATTGGCTTTGGCGTTGAAAATGCCCCGCGCGGGCTGTGTGCGGCAGGGTGTCTCCTGCAGTACGTGAAAGATACACAGCGCACCTCCCTGCCGCATATCCGCTCTATCACCATGGAGCGCCAGCAGGACAGCATCATCATGGATGCCGCCACGCGCCGTAATCTGGAGATCACGCAGAACCTGGCGGGTGGCGTAGAAAATACGCTCGCGTCGGTCCTCGACAGTACGGTGACGCCAATGGGCAGCCGCATGCTGAAACGCTGGCTGCATATGCCGATCCGCGATACTGATACGCTGGTTTGCCGACAGCAGACGATTGCCGCGCTGCAGGATCGCTATACCGAGCTGCAGCCGGTTCTGCGCCAGGTGGGCGATCTGGAGCGAATCCTTGCGCGTCTGGCACTGCGAACAGCACGACCGCGCGACCTCGCGCGGATGCGTCATGCTTTCCAGCAGCTGCCGGAACTGCGCGCGCAGCTGAGTGACGTTGACAGCGCGCCGGTACAGAAACTCCGCGAAACCATGGGCGAATTTACCGAGCTTCGCGAACTGCTTGAGCGCGCCATTATTGATGCGCCTCCGGTTCTGGTGCGTGATGGCGGCGTGATTGCCCCAGGCTACAACGAGGAGCTGGACGAATGGCGCGCGCTGGCCGACGGTGCGACGGACTACCTCGATAAGCTGGAAATCCGCGAGCGCGAGCGTCTTGGGCTCGACACCCTGAAAGTGGGATATAACGCGGTACACGGTTACTACATTCAGATTAGCCGCGGACAGAGCCACCTGGCACCGATTCACTACGTGCGTCGCCAGACGTTGAAAAACGCCGAACGCTACATCATTCCTGAACTGAAAGAGTACGAAGACAAAGTCCTCACCTCGAAAGGCAAGGCGCTGGCGCTGGAAAAACAGCTGTATGACGAGCTGTTTGACATGCTGATGCCGCACCTGGGCGACCTGCAGCAGAGCGCCAGCGCGCTGGCGGAGCTGGACGTGCTGGTGAATCTGGCAGAACGCGCTGAAACGCTGAACTACACCTGCCCGACCTTTATCGACAAACCCGGCATTCGTATCACTGAAGGCCGTCACCCGGTGGTAGAGCAGGTGCTGAACGAACCGTTCATCGCCAACCCGCTGAGCCTGTCACCGCAGAGAAGAATGCTGATCATTACCGGTCCGAACATGGGCGGTAAGAGTACCTATATGCGTCAGACGGCGCTGATTGCGCTGCTCGCGTATATCGGCAGCTACGTCCCGGCGCAAAACGTGGAGATTGGCCCCATCGACCGCATCTTTACCCGCGTCGGGGCAGCGGACGATCTGGCGAGCGGTCGCTCAACCTTCATGGTCGAGATGACCGAAACGGCAAACATTCTGCATAACGCGACGGAGCACAGCCTGGTGCTGATGGACGAGGTCGGACGCGGAACCTCAACCTATGATGGTCTGTCGCTGGCATGGGCCTGTGCGGAAAGCCTCGCGAATAAAATCAAGGCCATGACGCTTTTTGCCACCCATTATTTCGAACTGACGCAGCTGCCGGAGAAAATGGAAGGGGTTGCGAACGTTCATCTGGATGCGCTGGAGCACGGCGATACCATTGCCTTCATGCACACAGTGCAGGATGGCGCGGCGAGCAAGAGCTATGGTCTGGCCGTCGCGGCGCTGGCAGGGGTACCGAAAGAGGTGATCAAGCGCGCGCGGCAGAAACTGCGTGAACTGGAAAGCCTGTCACCGAATGCGGCGGCGACGCAGATCGATGGCACGCAGATGTCACTGCTGGTGCCTGCGGAAGAGACGTCGCCTGCGGTGGAAGCGCTGGAGAATCTCGACCCGGATTCACTGACGCCGCGTCAGGCGCTGGAGTGGATTTATCGGTTGAAGAGTCTGGTTTAGTTTTCTGCGGTCTGTTTTGTCGGGTGGCGGCTTCGCCTTACCCGACCTACAAAACCGTAGGCTAGGTAAGCTCAGCGCCACCGGGCAAAAGACCGCACAATATTATCGCCCGGTAAGGCGAAGACGCCTCCGGGCTTTTTTTTACAACAGCGGCGGGATCGTCGGCACCTGCGGTGCCTCGTCAATATCCTTCTGCGTCATGCGAAACGCTTCCGGGTAATGTTCACGGCTGGTACGACGCAGCGGCTCAGTATCGCGCCAGGTATACAAGCAATGCTGGCACTGGAAAACGGTCCAGACACCTTTCACCGGTGATGTCGCCATCACTTCAATATGCTCATCGGCACAACGTGGACAAATCATCTTTTCCTCCTTATTGGCGTGCTGCCAGCATCGCGGTCAATTTTTCAGCCCAGGCTTTGGTTTCAGGGAGATCCTGTACCGGCTGGCTGTAGTGGCCACGGGTGTCCGGCGCGACGGGCGTGGTGGCATCGATAATCAGCTTGTCGGTAATGCCCGCCGGGCTGGAGCCAGGGTCAAGCTCGAGGACCGACATGTTCGGCAGCTGCACCAGATCCCCCGCCGGGTTCACTTTCGACGACAGCGCCCACATCACCTGCGGGAGGTTGAACGGATCGACATCCTCATCCACCATGATCACCATCTTCACGTAACCCAGACCGTGTGGCGTGGTCATGGCACGTAAGCCGACCGCGCGGGCAAAACCGCCGTAGCGTTTTTTGGTGGAGATAATCGCCAGCAGACCGTGGGTGTACATCGCGTTCACCGCCTGCACTTCCGGGAACTCCGCTTTCAGCTGCTGATAGAGCGGTACGCAGGTGGCCGGTCCCATCAAATAGTCAATCTCGGTCCACGGCATGCCAAGGTAGAGGGATTCGAAAATCGGCTTGGTGCGGTAAGAGACTTTGTCGATACGGACCACCGTCATGTTGCGGCCGCCGGAATAGTGTCCGGTAAACTCGCCGAACGGCCCCTCGATTTCACGCTTGCGGCCTTCAATCACCCCTTCCAGGATCACTTCAGCCCCCCAGGGTACATCGAATCCGGTCAGCGGCGCGGTGGCAATCGGGTACGGGCTTTCACGCAGCGCACCGGCCATTTCATACTCGGATTGATCGTATTTCAGCGGCGTGGCGCCCATCAGGGTGATGATCGGGTCGTTGCCGAGGGTAATCGCAATCGGCAGGTCTTCACCGCGCTCTTCCGCTTTGTGCAGATGCAGGGCGATATCGTGCATCGGAACAGGCTGGAGGCCGAGCTTGCGCTTGCCCTTCACTTCCATGCGGTAGATCCCGACATTCTGCTTGCCGAAGTGGTCCGGGTCGAGCGGATCGCGCGAGACAACGCATGCTTTATCAAGATAAAAGCCGCCGTCACCGTCGTTCAGGCGAAACAGCGGCAGGATATCGAACAGGTTAATGTCTTCACCGTCCACCGTATTCTGCGCCCAGGCCGGGTTAGCGCGGCGCTCCGGGGTGACGGGGAATTTATCCCAGCGGCGGATAAACTCGTCGATCTGTTTTTTTACCGGGGTGTTCGCAGGCAGCCCCATCGAAATAGCGTGGTTTTGCCAGGAGCCGATGGTGTTCATCACCACGCGGGCATCGGTAAAGCCACGAATATTGTCGAACCACAGCGCGGGCGCGCCGTCGCCAATGCGGCCGGTCGCGTTGGCTGCCGCCGCCAGATCGGGCTCGGCGTTTACCTCTTCCTCAATTTTCAGCAGTTGCCCTTGCTCATCGAGCGCCTGCAGGAAGCTTCTCAAATCATCAAATGCCATCTTTATTCTCCTGTGAAAAATGTTTCGCCTCCCGCAGCCCGTTCCAGCGGCGCGCCTTTTTATGCTCCAGACCGAACTGGTCGAGCACGCGGGTCACAATATGCTGGGTAATGTCATCGGCGGTTTGCGGGTGGTTGTAATAGGCAGGCATGGGCGGCACCATCGCTACGCCCATGCGGGAAAGTGCGAGCATGTTCTCAAGATGAATGGTGCTGAGCGGCGTTTCACGGGGAACCAACACCAGCTTGCGCCCCTCTTTCAGCACCACGTCCGCCGCACGTCCCACCAGCCCTTCGGCGTAACCTGCGCGGATCCCGGCGAGCGTTTTCATGCTGCAGGGAATGACGATCATGCCGTCGGTGCGAAACGAGCCGGAGGAGATGGTGGCGGCCTGGTCAGCCGGACTGTGAACAACGTCAGCCAAAGCGGCAACGTCCTGCACGGTATAAGGCGTTTCCAGCTCAATGGTGGTTTTTGCCCACTTCGACATCACCAGATGCGTCTCCACCTCCGGCATTTCCCGCAGCGCCTGCAGTAACGCCACGCCCAGCGGCGCGCCCGTTGCTCCCGTCATTCCTACTATCAATCTCATTCATCACCTCAATCATTTGTTCGTACACGAACATTATGAATAAACTACTCCAGGATTATTTTTCTGACAAGATTGTTCGCATACGATCACACGAATGGCTAAAAAATGCCGCGTTAAAATTGAGAGCAATAGCGGCTATCATAGAGGGAGATTTTTCCGTCGGAGTGTTCATGGAACTAAGACAAGAGGCGTTCCATCTGTTACGTCAGCTTTTTCAACAGCATACTGCGCAGTGGCAGCATGCCTTACCGGAACTGACCAAGCCACAGTATGCGGTGATGCGCTCCATTGCCGAGCATCCGGGTATTGAACAGGTGGCATTGACCGAAGTGGCGGTCAGCACGAAAGCGACCCTGGCGGAGATGCTCAGCCGCATGGAGGCGCGCGGGCTGGTCAAACGCGAGCACGATCCTGCCGATAAGCGCCGCCGGTTTGTCTTCCTGACGCCAGAAGGTGAAGCCCTGCTTGCAGGCTGTAAACCGGTTGGCAACGAGGTGGATGAGGCGTTTTTAGGACGTCTTAACAAGGCCGAGCGGGAGCAGTTCTCGGCGCTCATCAAAAAGATGATGCACGATTAATTCACGCAGGTGCGCATAAAATCAATAAAGGTGCGCACTTTCGCTGACACATGCCGGGCATCGGGATAAACCGCATAGATGCCCTGCTGCGCAAAGGTATATTCCGGTAAAACCGGGACCAGTCTTCCCGCATCAAGCGCATCGCGCGCCAGCCATTCCGGCAGTAACGCCACGCCTCCGCCTGCGAGCGCAAAAGCCATAAGGGCCTGAGCGCTGTCGGCAAACAGGCGCGGCGCTTTTTTTATCTCCAGCGTTTCGGGCGCACCGCGGGCATCCTTCACCTGCCAGCGCAGCGGCGAGGCCAGACGCTCGTGAATGATCCAGTCCGCGTGGGCCAGCTGCGCAAGCGTTTCGATCGGATGGTTAACGAGCCACCCGGGCGTCGCGACGGGGAGAATAGAGAAGTGCGAAATCAGCGCGGCGTGGTTGCGCGAATCGGCAAGCGTTCCCAGTCGGATGGCCACGTCAAAGCGCTCCGAGATAAGGTCGGCATGCAGGGACGACGAAACATGCCGCACGCGAAGATCCGGGTGCTGCTGGCTAAACCTGGCCAGCAACGGTACCACCACCTGTGAGCCATACTCGGGCGTCGTCGTGATCCGCAGTTCACCAGTGAGCCCCGCATGATTCGCGCGGACATCATCCTGCAGCCGTTCCGCATCCTTCAGAAGCGCCACGCTGCGTTGATGGAAAAGCGCGCCCGCCTCGGTTAACGTCAGGCGGCGGGTGGAGCGCAGCAGCAGCGTAACGCCCAGTTCATCCTCAAGCTGGCGAATATTGAAGCTGACCACGGCTTTTGTCAGCCCCATTGCCTCGGCTGCGGCAGTGAAACTGCCGGTATCGGCCACCGCGACAAACATCTGCGCTCGCTGTAAGTTGATCATTACCACGCCTTTTACTGTCAAAATTTTTTTGACAGTATATCGCGCTTTGTCAGGTTTATCCGTGCTTCCTGGATAGATACGATACGCCACCTCACCGGAGGATCCACCATGACGTATCGCAGCAAAGTTGCCGTTGTTTATCTGCTGGGCTTTTTTCTTGATTTGATCAACATGTTTATTGCCAGCGTCGCCTTCCCGGCAATGGCCCACGCGTTTAACACCACGCCTTCAGCCCTTGCCTGGGTCAGTAACGGGTACATTGCCGGCCTGACGCTGGTGATCCCGTTCAGCAGCGTGCTGACGCGCCGCATCGGGCCAAAGCGCGTCATCCTGCTCTCGCTTTTTCTGTTCAGCGCAGCCTCCGCAGCGGCGGGCCTGTCTGTAACGCTTGAAGGTCTGATCGCCTGGCGAGTACTCCAGGGCGTGGGAGGAGGCTTACTGATCCCCGTAGGACAGGCGCTGACCTGGCAACAGTTTCAGCCTCACGAGCGCGCCAGACTCTCCTCGGCGGTGATGCTGGTCGCGCTGCTTGCTCCGGCATGCTCCCCGGCTATCGGGGGACTGCTGGTGCAGACGCTAAGCTGGCGATGGATATTTTTCGCCACGCTACCGGTCGCTATCGTGACCATTGTTTTAGCCTGCCTGTGGCTTAAACACGAAATGCCTGCGATGAACGCGGCCAGACTGTTAAACCTGTCGCTGCTTGCGGACCCGCTTTTGCGTTTTTCGATGCTTGTTTATTTATGCGTTCCTGGCGTATTTATTGGGGTGAACGTCACGGGCATGTTTTATCTTCAGCACGAGGCGAACATGAGCCCGGCCGAAACGGGGATGCTCATGCTGCCGTGGTCAGTGGCATCGTTTATCGCCATCACGGCAACGGGACGCTATTTTAACCGTATCGGTCCCCGACCGCTGATCGTCATCGGCTGCCTGCTGCAGGCGACGGGTATTCTGCTTTTGATTAACGTCAGTTCGGCTACGCTGCTACCTGCCGTTGCGTTTACCCTGATGGGCGCGGGGGGAAGCCTGTGCAGCAGTACGGCTCAGAGCAGCGCTTTTCTCACGACGCGCCGGGAAGAGATGCCGGATGCCAGCGCGCTGTGGAATCTTAATCGTCAGCTGAGCTTTTTTGCCGGTGCCCTGCTGCTGGCACAGACGCTAAACCTGACGCAGGCCTGGCTGCCACCGCTCGCCGCCTGGCACGGGATGTTTATTTTTGCCGCAGGCATGACCTTGCTGCCTGCACTGTACGTTTTTCGTCTTAACAACACGCAGGTGCTCACCCAGCTGCGACAGGAGAATTCATGACGCCTTTCGAACACGACATTATCGACCTCCATATTGCGCTTGAAGAGTGGTTAGGCAAAGGTGAAGGTGATTCCGACGCCCTGCACGCCCGTTTCCATCCGGATTTTCTGATGATCCCGCCGGGTGGTGCTCATATCGACTATGCCGGTCTGGTCAGTTTTCTGGAAAAACAGCGCGGAAGCCGTCCTGGACTGAAGATCGTCGTTGACGAATTATCCACGATCCAGCAATGGGATCGTGGCGCGGTGCTCCACTACCGGGAGACGCAAACCCGGCCAGACCTGCCCGTCAACGTGCGCTGGTCAACCGCGGTGCTCAATCAGGAAGGCGATCGGATAGTGTGGCGCCTGCTGCACGAAACGGCGCAGCCGTAGCACAAAAGAAAAAGGCCCGTCTCACGACGGGCCTTTTTTTGACGAAAGGTTGCTTATTCGCGGAACAGCGCTTCGATATTCAGACCTTGCCCCTGCAGGATTTCACGCAGGCGGCGCAGACCTTCAACCTGAATCTGACGAACACGTTCACGGGTCAGGCCAATTTCACGGCCGACGTCTTCCAGTGTCGCAGCTTCATACCCCAGTAAACCGAAACGACGTGCCAGCACTTCACGCTGTTTGGCGTTCAGTTCGAACAGCCATTTGACGATGCTCTGTTTCATGTCATCGTCCTGCGTGGTGTCTTCCGGACCGTTGTCTTTTTCATCGGCCAGGATGTCCAGCAGCGCTTTTTCGGAGTCGCCACCCAGCGGGGTGTCAACGGAGGTAATGCGCTCGTTGAGACGCAGCATACGGCTTACGTCATCAACCGGTTTATCGAGTTGTTCGGCAATCTCTTCTGCGCTTGGCTCGTGGTCCAGTTTATGGGACAACTCGCGCGCGGTGCGCAGATAAACGTTCAACTCTTTGACGATGTGAATCGGCAGGCGGATCGTACGGGTTTGGTTCATAATAGCCCGTTCGATGGTCTGACGAATCCACCAGGTCGCGTAGGTTGAGAAACGGAACCCGCGTTCCGGGTCAAACTTCTCAACTGCGCGGATGAGACCTAAGTTGCCCTCTTCAATCAGATCCAGCAGAGCCAGACCACGATTGCCGTAACGGCGGGCAATTTTCACGACCAGTCGCAGGTTACTTTCAATCATGCGACGACGCGAGGCAACATCACCACGCAAAGCACGACGTGCGAAATAGACTTCTTCTTCGGCCGTTAGCAGTGGGGAGTAACCAATCTCCCCAAGGTAAAGCTGAGTCGCGTCCAGTACACGCTGTGTGGCGCCCTGCGATAACAGCTCTTCTTCAGCCAAATCGTTATCACTGGGTTCCTCTTCTACTAAGGCTTTTTCGTCAAAAGCCTCTACTCCGTTCTCATCAAATTCCGCGTCTTCATTTAAATCATGAACTTTCAGCGTATTCTGACTCATAAGGTGGCTCCTACCCGTGATCCCTGAACGAGACACCCTGGCTGGCATGCCCCGTCAAATTATCGCTGCGGCAAATACTGCAGCGGGTTTACGGATTTCCCCTTGTAACGAATTTCAAAATGCAAGCGTGTAGAACTGGTTCCGGTGCTACCCATGGTAGCGATTTTTTGCCCCGCCTTAACTTCTTGTTGTTCCCGGACCAGCATTGTGTCGTTATGGGCGTAGGCACTCAGGTAATCATCGTTATGCTTGATGATAATAAGATTACCGTAACCGCGCAGAGCGTTACCGGCATACACAACGCGCCCATCTGCGGTCGCGGTGATAGCCTGTCCTTTACTCCCTGCGATATCGATCCCTTTATTTCCGCCTTCGGAGGAAGAGAAGTTTTCGATAACCTTGCCGTCAGTTGGCCAGCGCCATGCAGAAATTGGCGAACTGGAGGTCATACTGCTGGCAGTCGGTTCAGTAGAGCTAACCACAGGTGCCGTAACCGGTGCTGTGACAGCAGTCGCAGTCCCTTTATTATTCGGCAACATTTTGTTAGCAGTCTGATCACCTGAATCCTCAGAATACGTAATTACAGGTTGTGAAGCAACCACCGTGGTGGATTTTTGTGCAGGCTTCACGCTGTTATTTTGAGCCGTCACATCGGCCGCTGAAACCGTGTTGCCAGGCGTAAGCGGCGTACCCGTCGCGTTGCCCACCTGGAGCGTTTGCCCGACTTCCAGACCATACGGGGCCTGGACGTTATTGCGCTGCGCGAGGTCACGGAAATCGTTCCCGGTGATCCACGCAATATAGAACAGCGTATCGCCACGCTTCACGGTATAGGTGCTGCCGCCGGTATAGCTGCCTTTCGGAATGTTCCCATACTGGCGGTTATAGACTATGCGGCCATTTTGAGTCTGAACAGGCTGTTCGACTGGCTGAACCTGCATTGGCTGTGTAACAGGATGTTGCACAGGCTGAATTTGTGGTGTTTGCTGCTGCGCAGCAGTTCCCATTTTAGGCGGCGGCGTGATTAACATTCCGCTGGACGTGTTACCGGAGCCGCTGTTTCCGCCGACGGAACTGACGGGCGCAGGCGCATTGTTAGAACTTGTACAGCCTGCCAGCCAGAGCGAAACCAGTGATAATGCCGCAACACGGCTGATGGTGAATTTAGGGCTTCCCGCGCTCATTTATCCCCCAGGAATGTGTTAACTACCAGTGACTTAAAATTTACCGTGATGACACGAATCTTTCGCGCCACACCATACGCTGAATTTGCCCTAATAACCCTGGATAATTCCGAGTCTCAGGCCAACTCCCCCTTCACCAGAGGCACAAAGCGCACGGCTTCCACGGTGTCGATAATAAACTCGCCGCCGCGCCGACGAACGCGCTTCAAAAGCTGCTGCTCGTCCCCGACAGGCAGAACAAGAATGCCCCCCTCATCCAGCTGCGACAGCAGGGCTGCAGGAATTTCAGGCGGGGCCGCCGTCACGATGATTGCGTCAAACGGGGCGCGCGCCTTCCAACCCTGCCATCCATCACCGTGTCGTGTCGAAACATTATGTAAATCAAGTTGTTTCAGGCGACGACGCGCCTGCCACTGTAAACCTTTAATCCGCTCAACGGAGCAGACATGGTGAACCAGATGGGCCAGGATCGCGGTCTGATACCCCGACCCGGTGCCAATCTCCAGCACGCGGGAGTCGGGCGTCAGCTCCAGCAGCTCCGTCATGCGCGCCACCATGTAAGGCTGCGAAATCGTCTGACCCTGCCCGATAGGCAGCGCTACGTTTTCCCACGCTTTGTGTTCAAACGCCTCGTCTACAAATTTCTCACGCGGAACCTGAGCAAGCGCTTCAAGCACGTGCTCGTCGCGGATCCCCTGCGCGCGGAGTTGTTCCAGAAGAGTTTGTACACGTTTGTTTACCATTGCGCGTTCACTCCTGCGCGATCCAGCCAGCCCGACACCACATCATGCGCGCTATACGCGGTTAAATCTACGTGCAGCGGGGTAACCGAAACATAGCCTTCCTCCACGGCGGCAAAGTCGGTATCCGGACCCGCATCGCACTTATCGCCGGGAGGGCCAATCCAGTAAAGCGTGTTGCCGCGAGGATCCTGCTGCGGGATCACCTGATCGGCAGGGTGTCGGCTTCCGCAACGGGTGACGCGAATGCCTTTAATTTCATCAAGAGGAAGATCCGGCACGTTGATGTTGAGGATGCGCCCGGTACGCAGCGGCTCGCGGCCGAGCGCCCGCAGGATCGAACAGGTTACCGCGGCGGCGGTGTCGTAGTGCGTGTGGCCATTTAGCGAGACCGCCAGCGCCGGGAACCCCAGATGGCGCCCTTCCATTGCGGCCGCCACGGTACCGGAGTAAATCACGTCATCGCCGAGATTAGGACCGGCGTTAATGCCGGAGACGACGATATCCGGACGCGGTCGCATCAGCGCGTTAACGCCCAGAAAAACGCAGTCGGTTGGCGTACCCATCTGCACGGCAATATCGCCATTTTCAAAGGTAAAATTGCGAAGCGACGACTCCAGCGTCAGAGAGTTAGACGCTCCACTGCGGTTACGATCGGGTGCCACGACCTGCACATCCGCAAATTCGCGGAGGTGTTTCGCCAGGGTCTGAATGCCTGGCGCGTGGATACCATCATCGTTACTCAGCAATATTCGCATAATCACCCGAGGTGTTGATAAGTTCCCTGACAACACTGGTGGCAAAGCTACCTGCCGGTAGCCAGAAGCGTAACTCGACGGTCACGTCATCCCACCAGTTCCAGCTTAACTGCTGCGGATAGAGCAGCATCGCGCGGCGTGCCGCCTCGACTTTTTCCCGCACCAGCAAGGTTTGCAATTCTGGCGCATCCGCTACGGCTGACTGCTCGGCGGCCAGCGCGTCGCCCTGCGTTCCCCAGTCGCCCGTACCGGGCAGCGCGGCGGTAATCATCAGCGATTTTGCGTCCACGCGCGATTGCACATCGGCCATTTCTTCGGCCGTTGCCACAAACCAGCTTCCGCGTCCCGCTAATTGTAGCGCATCGCCAACAACAACTTGATTCGCGTCCGGTTTTTTCAGCCTTTCGCTCACAATCTGATTAAACAACGCGCTGCGGGCCGCCGACAACCAAAAACTGCGTTTATTCCTGTCACGCACCGGGGCATCGCTTTGTGCCCAGCGCAGCGCACCCTGCAGGTTGCTGCCGCCAATGCCAAAGCGCTGTGCGCCAAAGTAGTTCGGTACACCGCGTTCATTAATCGCGTTCAGACGTTTTTCAACGTCTCCGCGGTGCGACACTTCACGCAGCACCAGCGTAAAGTCGTTCCCCTTCAACGCGCCCAGACGCAGCTTGCGCTTGTGGCGGGCGAACTCCAGTACCTTACAGCCTTCAAGCTCAAATTTGCTTAAATCAGGCATCGTATTGCCTGGAACGCGCGCACAGAGCCACTGCTCGGTGACGGCGTGTTTATCTTTCTGCCCGGCAAAGCTCACTTCGCGGGCGTGAATTTTGAGGAATTTTGCCAGCGCGTCGGCCACAAAGCGGGTATTGCAGCCATTTTTCAGAATACGCACCAGGATATGTTCGCCTTCGCCATCCGGCTCAAAGCCCAGATCCTCCACCACGAGGAAATCTTCCGGGCTGGCTTTCAGCACTCCGTTCCCCTGCGGTTTACCGTGCAGGTATGTCAGGTTGTCGAAGTCTGTCATTTGCTCGCCTTCAGCAGCAGCGCCACGGCTTCACAGGCAATCCCTTCGCCGCGCCCGGTAAAGCCCAGCTTCTCGGTCGTCGTCGCTTTGACGTTCACGTCGTCCATATGGCAGCCCAGATCTTCTGCAATAAAGACGCGCATCTGCGGAATGTGCGGCAGCATTTTCGGGGCCTGGGCAATAATCGTCACGTCGACGTTGCCAAGGGTATAGCCTTTCGCCTGAATGCGGCGCCACGCTTCGCGCAGCAGCTCGCGGCTGTCCGCCCCTTTAAACGCCGGGTCGGTGTCCGGAAACAGCTTGCCGATATCACCCAGCGCGGCAGCGCCGAGCAGCGCGTCGGTCAGCGCATGCAGCGCCACGTCGCCATCAGAATGCGCCAGCAGTCCTTTTTCATAAGGAATGCGCACGCCGCCAATGATAATTGGGCCTTCTCCGCCAAAGGCGTGTACATCAAAACCGTGTCCAATTCGCATTATGCCTTCTCCTGATGGGTCGAACGGGTAAGATAGAATTCCGCGAGCTGTAAATCTTCAGGGCGCGTCACTTTAATATTATCAGCGCGTCCTTCAACAAGCTCAGGGTGGAAACCGCAATACTCCAGCGCGGAGGCTTCGTCCGTGATGGTCGCACCTTCTTTAAGCGCACGCGTTAAGCAGTCGTGGAGTAATTCGCAGGGGAAAAATTGTGGCGTCAGCGCGTGCCATAAATCGACGCGATCGACGGTGTGGGCGATAGCCTGTTTGCCCGGCTCGGCGCGCTTCATGGTGTCGCGCACGGGCGCGGCCAGAATCCCGCCAACCTTGCTTGTTTCGCTCAGGGCCAGCAGGCGCGCAAGATCGTCCTGATGCAGACACGGACGCGCCGCGTCATGCACCAGTACCCACGGCGCGTTTCCGGCGGCCTGAATGCCCGCCAGCACGGAATCGGCGCGCTCGGCGCCACCGTCTACGACGGTAATCTGTGGATGATTTGCCAGCGGCAGCTGCGCGAAGCGCGCATCGCCAGGGCTGATAGCGATGATCGCTCGCGTCACCCGCGGGTGCGCCAGAAGCGCTGCCACAGCGTGCTCGAGGATCGTTTTATCGCCAATAGAGAGGTACTGCTTGGGACATTCTGTCTGCATGCGCCGGCCAAAACCTGCGGCCGGCACCACGGCACATACGTCCGAAAAAGTTGCTGCCATGTCGTAATCCTGGGCCTGATTATCGATTGTTTTGTGCTGAGCCCTGATTGCGTTTAGACGCATCCGGAACCAGACGATAAAAGGTTTCGCCCGGCTTTGTCATACTGAGTTCATTGCGTGCGCGTTCCTCAATCGCCTCTTGCCCGCCATTGAGGTCATCAATTTCAGCAAAGAGTTGATCGTTTCGCGCCTTAAGTTTGGCGTTTGTTGCCTGCTGAGCCGCGACGTCATCGCTCACCCGGCTATAGTCGTGCAGTCCGTTCTTACCGAACCACAGCGAATATTGCAGCCAGATTAGCAAAGCCAGCAACAGCAGCGTTAGTTTACCCATCCTGCCCCCTGAAAAACGGCATCATCATCCCAAGACTTCCCCAGAGCACTACGCCGGGGTAACAGAGATGCCGCAACATCGCGGGCAAATGTACCACATTTTTTCCGCAGAATCGTCCTGCACAATATCGTTACACAGTTGGTTACGGTTTGAATTATGGCTGAAGTTAGCCCATGAGCCACAAAAATAACAGACCAAACATCAGAACCACCGTCACAATCGTGACCACGGTGCTGTAGAGGAGCTTACCATTGAGCAGCGAGTGCAGCGCAATGCCGACGACAACCGCAACGGGCATCAACGCCAGGAAGAAAGGCCAGGTGTAGAGAAAGAAGAACAGCGTGTTGCCGCCGTAGAGGAGAAACGGAATGCCAAGCGCCAGCAGCCATGAGACGAAGCCAATGATGGCCCCAGGAAATGACCAGGTCGTTTCGTCGTCGGTCGCGAGCGGCTCCGACCCGGTGGTGGTGATGTAATGTTCACTGTTGCGCATAGCTAATCCTGTGACCGTGACTCATCGTTCGGGAAGACAGCTCCCGAACGATACCGTCTCAGGATCTGATAATATCGTCCCGTCTGAGCAGGTCTAATAATTGGCTTACTAAATTTGTTACCAATTGTTGACCTTCCAGGTGAATCTCAGGCGATTCAGGCGCTTCGTATACCGCGTCAATTCCGGTGAAGTTGCGCAGTTCTCCGGCCCGGGCTTTCTTGTACAGCCCTTTCGGGTCGCGCGCTTCGCAAATCTCCAGCGGCGTATCGACAAACACCTCGATAAAGCGATCCTGACCCACGCGTTCGCGCACCATCTGGCGCTCGGCGCGGTGCGGAGAGATAAACGCGGTCAGCACCACCAGCCCGGCGTCAGCCATCAGGCTGGCGACCTCGCCCACCCGGCGGATGTTCTCTTTGCGGTCATCGTCGCTAAACCCTAAATCGCTGCACAGGCCGTGACGCACGTTGTCGCCATCCAGCAGGTATGTGCTTACGCCCTGCTGATACAGCGCCTCTTCCAGCGCGCCCGCCACCGTTGATTTCCCCGAGCCGGACAGCCCGGTAAACCACAGCACAACCCCACGGTGACCGTGGAGCCGTTCGCGCTGGGCGACGGTGACCGGATGAGGATGCCAGACGACGTTCTCATCATGGGCAGCCATTACTTGCCTCCCAGCAGATCGCGTGCGCCCCAGTGCGGGAAGTGTTTACGCACCAGCGCGTTCAGTTCCAGCTCGAAGGCACTGAATTCAGACGTCGCGGCAGCCTGTTTAATCGGTTCGCGTACCATACCGGCTCCGACGGTCACGTTGGTCAGCCTGTCGATAAAAATCAGCCCTCCCGTGACCGGGTTTTGCTGATACGGATCCAGCACCAGCGGTTCGTCGAAGGTCAGATCGACCAGACCAATGCCGTTCAGCGGCAGCTCGGTGACGTCACGCTGGGTGAGGTTGTTGATATCCACCTGGTACTGAATACCGTCCACGCGGGCGCGGGTTTTCTTACCGGCAATTTTGATGTCATAGCTCTGGCCAGCGGTCAGGGGCTGTTCCGCCATCCATACCACGTCCACGGACGCGCCCTGCACTGCCGCCAGCGTTTCCTGCGCGTCGACCAGCAGATCGCCCCGGCTGATATCAATTTCGTCTTTCAGCACCAGCGTTACCGCTTCACCGGCGCCCGCGTCCTGCAGGTCACCGTCGAAGGTGACGATACGGGCGATAGTCGATTCCACGCCGGATGGCAGCACCTTGACGCGCTGTCCGACCTTGACGGAGCCTGAAGCGAGGGTGCCAGAGAAGCCGCGGAAATCGAGGTTTGGACGGTTCACGTACTGCACCGGGAAGCGCATCGGCTGGGTGTCGACCACGCGCTGGATTTCAACCGTTTCCAGCACCTCCAGCAGCGTCGGGCCGCTGTACCACGGCATGTTCGCGCTCTGGGAGGCGACGTTATCCCCTTCCAGCGCCGAGAGCGGTACAAAGCGAATATCCAGGTTGCCGGGCAGCTGTTCGGCAAAGGTCAGGTAGCTCTGGCGGATCTCCTCGAACGTCTCTTCGCTGAAGCTCACCAGATCCATCTTGTTAACCGCCACCACCAGGTGTTTGATCCCCAGCAGCGTCGAGATAAAGCTGTGGCGACGGGTCTGATCCAGCACGCCTTTACGCGCGTCCATCAGCAGGATCGCCAGGTCGCAGGTGGAGGCGCCGGTCGCCATGTTACGGGTGTACTGCTCGTGCCCCGGGGTGTCGGCAATAATAAATTTGCGCTTCTCGGTAGAGAAGTAGCGGTAGGCCACGTCGATGGTGATGCCCTGCTCGCGCTCCGCCTGCAGGCCGTCCACCAGCAGGGCCAGGTCGAGTTTTTCGCCCTGGGTGCCGTGACGTTTACTGTCGTTATGCAGGGAAGAGAGCTGATCTTCATAAATCTGGCGCGTATCGTGCAGCAGACGGCCAATCAGGGTACTTTTCCCGTCATCCACGCTGCCGCAGGTCAGAAAACGCAGCAGGCTTTTATGTTGTTGCGCGTGCAGATACGCTTCCACGCCGCCTTCGTTGGCAATTTGTTGAGCAATAGTGGTATTCATGGCGGCTCCTTAGAAATAACCCTGACGTTTCTTCAGCTCCATGGAGCCTGCCTGGTCGCGGTCAATCACGCGCCCCTGTCGCTCGCTGGTGGTGGACACCAGCATCTCTTCGATGATCTCCGGCAGCGTCTGCGCGCTGGATTCCACCGCGCCGGTCAGCGGCCAGCAGCCGAGGGTACGGAAACGCACCATCTGTTTTTTGATCACTTCGCCCGGCTGCAGGTCGATGCGATCGTCGTCGATCATCATCAGCATGCCGTCGCGCTCCAGCACCGGGCGCTCGGCGGCCAGATAAAGCGGAACGATTTCGATGTTTTCGAGATAGATGTACTGCCAGATATCCAGCTCGGTCCAGTTGGAGAGCGGGAAGACGCGAATGCTTTCGCCTTTATTAATCTGACCGTTGTAGTTGTGCCACAGCTCCGGGCGCTGGTTTTTGGGGTCCCAGCGGTGGAAGCGGTCGCGGAAGGAGTAGATACGCTCTTTGGCGCGGGATTTCTCTTCGTCACGGCGCGCGCCGCCGAAGGCCGCGTCAAAACCGTATTTATTCAGCGCCTGCTTCAGCCCTTCGGTTTTCATGATATCGGTGTGCTTGGCGCTACCGTGCACGAACGGGTTAATGCCCATCGCCACCCCTTCCGGGTTTTTGTGCACCAGCAGCTCGCAGCCGTAGGCTTTCGCGGTACGGTCGCGGAACTCGTACATTTCGCGGAATTTCCAGCCGGTATCCACGTGCAGCAGCGGGAACGGCAGCGTGCCCGGATAAAACGCTTTACGCGCCAGATGCAGCATGACGCTGGAATCTTTACCGATGGAGTACATCATCACCGGGTTAGAAAACTCGGCGGCCACTTCGCGGATGATATGGATACTCTCCGCTTCGAGCTGCCGCAGGTGTGTAAGACGTTTTTGGTCCATAACCGTTCCTTAAGCCAAATTTACGACAGAAGAACCAAAGCCTTCTGTATCGGTTGTGTGTTGGAACCAGGCGAGCGTGCTGTGCAGCTGCACCACTTCTCCCACCACGATCAGGGCGGGCATCGGGGCGTCTTTCGCCAGGGTTGCAAGATGTTCCAGCGTGCCCGTCGCAACGTGCTGATCGACGCGCGTGCCGCGAGAAATGACGGCAACGGGCGTCGTCGCCTCGCGACCGTGCTGAATAAGCTGTTCGCTGATGTCCGCCGCCTTCATCGTGCCCATGTAAATCGCCAGCGTCTGGCGGCTCTGGGCGAGATGCGACCAGTCGAACGGCGTGCTGTCGGCCTTGTAGTGGCCGGTCACAAAGGTCACGCTCTGGGCGTAATCGCGGTGGGTGAGCGGGATACCGGCGTAGGCCGTCACCGCAGAGGCCGCCGTGATGCCGGGCACCACCTGGAACGGTACGCCCGCTTCGGCTGCCGCCTGCAGCTCTTCACCGCCGCGACCAAAGATAAACGGGTCTCCCCCCTTCAGGCGCACCACGGTTTTACCCGCTTTGGCGGCGTCAACCAGCATCTGGTTGGTATCATGCTGGGGCACCGAATGCTCGCCAGCCCGTTTGCCGACGCAGATTTGCTCCGCGTCGCGACGGATCAGCTCGCGCACGCCGTCGGTGACCAGATGGTCGTAAAACACCACGTCCGCGTCCTGCAGCACCTGCAGGCCGCGTAGCGTCAGAAGCCCGGCATCGCCCGGCCCTGCCCCCACCAGAATGATCTCCCCGCCCGTGCTGCCTGGGTTATCCAGTTCGTCCTCGAGGATTTTCTGCGCCGCCGTCTCATTACCGGCATGCATCAGGCTGGCAAAGCGGCCGCGAAACACGCGTTCCCAGAAGCGACGGCGTTCCGTCACGCTGGTCAGCCGCGTTTTCAGGTGGTTACGCCAGAAGCTGGCTTTTTCCGCCATGCGTCCGAGGCTGGTCGGCAGCAGCGCTTCGATTTTTTCACGCAGCACGCGCGCCAGCACCGGCGCGGTACCGCCGGAGGAGATCGCCACCAGCAGCGGCGAGCGGTCAACGATCGACGGGAAGATAAACGAGCATAATGGCTGGTCGTCCACCACGTTCACCAGGCGGTAACGGGCCTGAGCGGCGTCGGAAATCCGCCGGTTCAGGTCGCGATCTTCGGTCGCCGCAATCACCAGCACGACGCTGTCGATGTGTGATTCGTCAAAATCCGCTTCTGCCACTACCCGCACCTGCGCCCCTGCGCGCTTCAGAAACGCGATTTTGCGATCGGCAATTTCACCCGTGCCTACAACCAGCACCGGCTTCTCTTTTATCGCGGCAAATAAGGGCAGATAGTCCACAAGCAACAACTCACTAACAACGAGGAATAAAGGGACTATAGGGGGCGGCTTAGACCGAATGAAATTACGAATTGGAATGAGTAGTTACTCAATGGAATAACGCCATGAAAAAGCTAATACCAAAAAGTGCTTAACACGCGAAATTTCGGGCATTTAAGAGCAATTCAAATTGTGTATGGACGATCACAGTTTCATACTAAGCGGGTTATTATTTTGCTCAGTTTTTAAGGACTCACTATGTTTTCCGCAACGCGCCACCGTATTGCTGCCCTGGCGCTCGGCGTTTGCTTTGTTCTTCCTGCCCAGGCAAAAAACCAACCTTATGGTGAAATCGCCACTATGCAGGCGCGGCATATTGCCACCGTCTTCCCTGGCCGTATGACCGGTTCGCCTGCAGAAATGCTCTCCGCGGACTATCTTCGCCAGCAGTTTGCCGACATGGGCTACCAGAGCGATATTCGGTCATTTCACAGCCGCTACGTCTATACCTCACGAAATAAAACGAAAAACTGGCATAACGTGACCGGCAGTACGGTTATCGCGGCGCATGAAGGTAGCGCGGCTGAACAGATTATTATTATGGCGCACCTCGATACCTACGCCCCGATGAGTGATGCCGACACGGATAACAACCTCGGCGGGCTGACGCTGCAGGGTATGGACGACAACGCGGCGGGTCTGGGCGTGATGCTCGAACTGGCCGAGCGGATGAAAGATATTCCAACCCAGTATGGTATTCGTTTCGTGGCCACCAGCGGTGAGGAAGAGGGCAAACTCGGCGCTGAGAATCTCCTTAAACGCATGAGCGCTGAGGAGAAGAAAAATACGCTGCTGGTGATCAACCTTGATAATCTAATCGTCGGCGATAAGCTTTATTTCAACAGCGGGCAGAGTACGCCGGGTACCGTGCGGAAACTGACGCGCGACCGGGCGCTGGCGATTGCCCGCAGCCATGGGGTGTATGCCACCAGCAACCCCGGCGGTAACCCGGATTACCCGCGAGGAACGGGCTGCTGCAACGACGGGGAAGTATTTGATAAGGCGGGCATTCCGGTGCTGTACGTGGAAGCGACAAACTGGGCACTGGGCAAGAAAGATGGCTATCAGCAGCGGGCCAAATCGAAAGCTTTCCCGGACGGGACGAGCTGGCACAACGTAATGCTGGATAATCAGCAGCATATTGATAGCGCGCTGCCGCAGCGGATTGAGCACCGCAGTCGTGATGTCGTGAAGGTGATGCTGCCGCTGGTGAAGGAGCTGGCGAAAGCGGGGAAAGCCTGAGGTTGTTAAGCCCGGTGGCGGCTACGCCTTACCGGGCCTACGTATCGATCGAACCTTTGTAGGCCCGGTAAGCGCAGCGCCACCGGGCGAAATGACATTATCCTTCGTGCAGCCCGCACTCGCGCTTCAGTCCAAAGAATCGCGTCTCTTCTTCCGCCATTCCCGGTTCCCATTTGCGCGTGGTGTGGGTATCGCCCACCGACAGATAGCCCTGGTCCCACAGCGGATGGTATTTCAGCCCGTGCTTTTGCAGATACTGATACACCGTCCGGTTATCCCAGTCGATAATCGGCAGCACTTTAAACACCCCGCGCTGGACCGCCAGCACCGGCAAGGTTGCACGGCTGCCGGACTGCTCGCGGCGTAGCCCCGCAAACCACGTCTGCGCATTAAGCTCTTTCAGCGCCCGGTTCATTGGCTCAACTTTGTTGATCTCATTGTATTTCTCAATGCCCTCAACGCCCTGTTCCCACAGCTTGCCGTAGCGCGCCTCCTGCCAGGCCGCGCTTACCGTCGCGCGGTAAACCTTGAGGTTCAGCTTGAGCTTGTCCGTCAGCTCGTCAATAAACTGGTAGGTCTCCGGGAACAGGTAGCCGGTATCGGTGAGGATCACCGGAATGTCCGGACGGATCTGATTCACCAGATGCAGGCTGACCGCCGCCTGAATACCAAAGCTCGACGACAGCACATAGTCTCCCGGCAGGTTTTCCAGCGCCCACGCCACGCGCCCTTCGGCGTCCAGCTTTTCCAGTTGGGCGTTAGTTTCTGCCAGCGCCAGAATGCGTTCGACTTTTGGCAATGCGTTAAGCGCGTTTAGATCGAGTACGGACATAAGAACCTCGTTTGCCTGTTTCGCCGGGCGGCACTGCGTTTGCCCGGCCTACAAAACCCGTAGGCCCGGTAAGCGAAGCGCCACCGGGCAAAGGATGGGTTACTCCCAGAAATCCCTTGCGGGATCGAGCACCGGGCGAATGATGCCCGCACGCACCGTAAAGTCGCCGAAGCCTTCACCCGCTTCGCGCTCTTTCGCCCAGCGCCCGACAAGCTCGTCGATGGAATCAAGAATTTCCGGTTCCGTAATATTTTCACGGTACATACGCGGAATGCGCGTCCCCATACGGTTGCCGCCAAGGTGCACGTTGTAACGACCCGGCGCTTTCCCCACCAGACCCAGCTCGGCCAGCATCGCGCGACCGCAGCCGTTCGGGCAGCCGGTGACGCGCATAACAATATGCTCGTCCGGAATACCGTGTTTTTCCAGAATCGCTTCTACCTTGTCAGTGAATGACGGCAGGAAACGTTCCGCTTCAGCCATCGCCAGCGGGCAGGTCGGGAACGACACGCAGGCCATCGAGTTTTCACGCTGCGGCTTCACCGCATTCATCAACCCGTGATCGCGCGCCAGCTTCTCGATCTTCGCCTTCTGGCTCTCCGGCACGCCGGCAATAATGAGATTCTGGTTAGCGGTAATGCGGAACTCGCCTTTATGGATCTTAGCAATTTCCAGCAGACCGGTTTTCAGCGGACGGCCCGGATAATCCAGAATACGGCCGTTTTCAATAAACAGCGTCAGGTGCCATTTATTATCGATACCCTTCACCCAGCCAATGCGATCGCCGCGACCGGTGAATTCGTAAGGGCGGATCGGCTCAAACTTGATGCCCGCACGACGCTCCACTTCCTCTTTGAACGTCTCAACGCCTACGCGCTCCAGGGTGTACTTGGTTTTCGCGTTTTTACGGTCGGTACGGTTGCCCCAGTCGCGCTGGGTGGTCACTACCGCTTCCGCCACGGCCAGCGTGTGCTCCAGCGGCAGGAAGCCGAACTCGCTCGCGGTGCGGGCGTAGGTTTTCTTGTTACCGTGCTCAATGGACAGGCCGCCGCCCACCAGCAGGTTAAAGCCAATCAGCTTGCCGTTTTCGGCTATCGCCACGAAGTTCATGTCGTTGGCGTGCAGGTCGATATCGTTCTGCGGCGGGATCACGACCGTGGTTTTGAACTTACGCGGCAGATAGGTCTGGCCGAGAATCGGTTCTTCATCCGTGGTCGCGACTTTTTCCTGATCGAGCCAGATCTCCGCATAGGCGCGCGTGCGCGGCAGCAGGTGCTCGGAGATCTTCTTCGCCCACTCATAGGCTTCAGCGTGCAGCTCGGACTCATACGGGTTCGAGGTGCAAAGCACGTTACGGTTCATGTCGTTGGCGGTCGCCAGCGCGTCCAGCCCGACCGAGTGCAGCATCTGATGCACCGGCTTCACGTTCTTCTTCAGAATACCGTGGAACTGGAAGGTCTGGCGGTTGGTCAGACGGATGCTGCCATAAATGGTGTTTTCACCGGCAAACTTGTCGATCGCCTGCCACTGTTTGGTGGTGATCACCCCGCCCGGCAGACGGCAGCGCAGCAGCATCGCATGACGCGGCTCCAGCTTCTGTTCTGCACGCTCGGCGCGGATGTCGCGATCGTCCTGCTGGTACATACCGTGGAAGCGGATCAGCAGGAAGTTGTCGCCTTTGAAACCGCCGGTGAGACCGTCATTCAGATCTTCAGCAATGGTGCCGCGCAGATAGTTGCTTTCCAGCTTCATGCGCTCGGCGTCTGTCAGTTTACCTTCGACCACCAGTGGCCCTGGATGTTTTTCGCTCATTAGTAGACATCTCGCTGATAACGGCGCTCAACGCGCAGCTCACTTAAAAATTCATCCGCCGTTTCGGCATCCATACCGCCGAATTCGGCAATCACTTCCAGCAGTGCCTGCTCAACGTCTTTCGCCATGCGATTGGCGTCGCCGCAGACATAAATGTGCGCACCGTCATTGATCCAGCGCCACAGCTCTGCGCCCTGTTCGCGCAGTTTGTCTTGTACGTAGACTTTTTCTTTCTGGTCGCGGGACCAGGCCAGATCGATGCGGGTCAGTACGCCTTCTTTAACATAGCGCTGCCACTCAACCTGGTAGAGGAAATCTTCGGTAAAGTGCGGGTTGCCGAAGAAAAGCCAGTTTTTACCCGGCGCTTCATCTGCCGCGCGCTGCTGCATAAAGGCGCGGAACGGCGCAATGCCGGTGCCAGGACCAATCATGATGACCGGGGTTTCCGGGTTCGCAGGCAGGCGGAAATTGTCGTTGTGCTCGATAAAGACGCGCACTTCGCCCTCTTCTTCCACGCGATCCGCCAGGAAGCTTGATGCCCCACCCGCGCGGGCGCGGCCTTCGATGTCGTAGCGCACCACCCCGACGGTAACATGCACTTCACTCTCCACTTCGGCCTGCGAAGAGGCGATGGAGTACAGGCGCGGCGTCAGCGGACGCAGCAGGCCGATTAGCGCATCGGCATCCAGCTGAGCCGGAGAGAAACGCACCATATCGACAATTGGCGTCGTCGCGGCGTAATGCTGCAGTTTCGCTTTGTCGCCCACCAGCGGCAGCAAGGATTCGCTGCGCGTTAAGGTGGCATAATTTTCGACGATATTCGGGGTATTCACCGTCAGTTCGAAATGCCACTGGAGCGCCTCAGAAAGCGGCTGGGTTTTGCCGTCAACGGTGACAGGCTCGTCACCCTTCAGCCACAGCAGCTCAACCAGCTCTTTTACCAGAGTAGGATCGTTCTGATACCAGACGCCCAGCGCATCGCCCGGCTGATAGCGCAGGCCAGAGTCGCCGAGATCGATCTCGATATGGCGCACGTCTTTTTCCGAGTCGCGGCCGGTAATTTTCTGGTTCACCGCCAGGCTCGCGGTCAGCGGTGCCTCTTTGGTGTAAGGGCTGGTGTGAATGTCGTTGACGGCACCGGTTGCGGTGAAGGCAGCCTGCGCCGAGGTCTCTTTCGGCACGCGGGCTTTCAGCACCTCAACAATGCGGGCACGCCATTCCGCGGCAGCGGGCTGGTACTCGACATCTGCGTCAACGCGGTCCAGCAGGCGCTCCGCGCCCAGCTCCGCCAGCCTGCCGTCGAAGTCTTTACCGGACTGGCAGAAAAATTCGTAGGAGGTATCGCCCAGGCCAAAGACCGCAAACGCCGTGCCATCCAGCTTCGGCGCTTTTTTCGAGAACAGGAACTTATGCAGCGCCACCGCTTCTTCAGCAGGTTCACCTTCACCCTGCGTAGAGGCGACAACCACCAGCAGCTTTTCTGACGCAATTTGCTTAAATTTATAATCCCCGGCGTTGACCAGGTTCACGTTCAGTTTGGCGGCCAGCAGGTCGTCACGCAGCGCCTCAGCCACGCGGCGGGCATTGCCCGTCTGCGAGGCGGAAATCAGGGTAATGGCCGGGATTTCAACGGCCGTTGCCGGTGCCCCCGCCACAGCGCCAGGCTGCTGATTGAGCATTCCCCAGAAATAACCGGAGACCCAGGCAAGCTGAGTGGGAGAAAAATCAGAGGTGGCAGCCTGAAGGCGCGCCAGTTGCTCCGGGTTCAGGGGAAGCAAATTTGAAGGTGGGGCCTGTGTTGTCATGCGTCGTTATGTTCCAGTAGCCAAGCGGACTTTAAGCGAATAAATCCAAACTGAAGATAAGGTTAACGGCGAGGATAATAACAATTAAAGAAGGGATGGAAATAATAAATAACCAAATGGACTAACCTGTTTTAGTTGTCATACTTAGCGATAAAACCGATTAATTAACCACCTGAAAATTATAGATAAAAACCCCAAAAAACGCCTGTTAACGAGACGCCAGGCTTCAGAGCCGTTTTAGTTAATGCTAAAAATTGTGCTTTCCGGTACTATGCGGCGGTTTTTTCCGCATTACTGAGAGCGATCATGTCCACCACACTGTTTAAAGATTTCACCTTCGAAGCCGCCCACCACCTTCCGCATGTCCCTGAAGGGCATAAATGCGGCCGTCTGCACGGGCATTCGTTCATGGTGCGTCTTGAGATCACCGGTGAAGTTGATCCGCATACCGGTTGGATCATGGATTTTGCCGAGCTGAAGGCGGCGTTTAAGCCGACCTACGATCGTCTGGATCACTACTACCTGAATGATATCCCGGGCCTTGAAAACCCGACCAGCGAAGTGCTGGCGAAATGGATTTGGGATCAGATGAAGCCGCTGGTGCCGCTGCTGAGCGCGGTGATGATCAAAGAGACCTGCACGGCAGGCTGCGTGTATCGCGGAGAGTGATGCTTGCCGGGTGGCGGCTTCGCCTTACCCGGCCTTCAAAAGCCTCGAACCGTAGGCCCGGTAAGCGCTAGCGCCACCGGGCTTATTTTTAGGCAATATTCAGGTACTTGTGCGTCTGCATCGACAGGCGCCAGTTGCGCGCAATACAGGTTTCAATGCACAGGCGCGTCGCGTCGTCTTTCTGGCTGATCGGCTGTAGCGCAATGACGCGCTGCTTTTCATCCGTCAGCGTGGCCAGCAGTTCATCCAGCGCTTCGATATCACGCACGCGCCCTACCGGGTGCTTGATCTCGTCCGCGCGTTCCAGCGCCTGAGACAGCACGTCATATCCGCCGCGCATATTCACTTTTGGCGATACCGTCACCCAGGTGGTGTGTGAGCAGCGCACTTCATGGGTGCCGCTGGTTTCAATCTGGCAGCTGTAGCCGTTCTTTTCGAGCAGCTCGGTCAGCGGCGTCAGATCGTGGATGCAGGGTTCACCGCCGGTGATCACCACGTGGCGCGCCGTCCAGCCCTGACGACCAATAATGGCCAGCAGATCTTCAGAACTGCCCGCGCCCCACTTATCGCTCTCTTTGGTTTTCGCCAGAATGCTAAACAGCGACACTTCCCGATCTGCGAGCTTATCCCACGTATGTTTGGTATCACACCAGGCACAGCCAACCGGGCATCCCTGTAAACGAATGAAAATAGCGGGAACGCCGGTAAAGTAACCCTCGCCTTGCAGGGTCTGGAACATCTCGTTAATCGGGTACTGCATAGTCATCTCAGTAAAGGGGATAAACGATAAGTATCGCAGATCCCCGCCGGATGGTCATGCTCCATCGGTGCTTTGCGCGCCAATCGCCGCCATAAAACGCTCGGTAATTTGCTGTGGACGGGTGATCGCGCCGCCGACAACGACCGTATGCGCACCCAGCGCCAGGCATCTGGCCGCGCGTTCAGGCGTATCCACGTTGCCTTCGGCAACCACGGGAATCGTCACGGCAGCCAGCACGGCCTTCAGGAACGCGCAGTCATTCTCCGGAAGCGAATGGCCCGCCGTTTCCGCCGTATAGCCGTAAAGCGTCGTGCCGACACAGTCAAAGCCAAGCGCCTGCGCCGTCACGGCTTCATCCACGGTGGAGATATCCGCCATCAGCAGGACCGAGGGATAGCGCGAGCGGATGCGCGTGACCAGCGTTTCCAGAGACTCCCCACCAGGACGCTCCCGCGCCGTCGCATCAAGCGCAATGATTTCCGGCGAGACGGCCATGAGCTCATCTACCTCTTTCATCGTGGCGGTGATAAACACCTCGCTTTCCGGGTAATCCCGTTTGATGATGCCGATGACCGGCAAAGAGACCTGCTGCTTAATGGCCTCGATATCCACCACGCTGTTGGCACGAATGGCGGTAGCCCCGCCCTGTGCCGCCGCCAGCGCCATTCGCGACATAATAAACGGGCTATGCAGCGGTTCGTTTTCCAGCGCCTGACAGGAGACGACCAGTTTTCCCTTCAGGTTATCCAGTACAGTTTTCATTACGATAAGATCTCTTCCACTTCGTTTTTGATAATCGTGACGTGCGGGCCATAAATGACCTGAACACCGTTACCGCGCACGATAACGCCGCGCGCGCCGGTGGCTTTCAGCGCCGCGTCATTCACTTTGCTGCCGTCCTTCACCGTGACGCGAAGACGCGTGGCGCAGCAGTCCACCTCTTCCAGATTCTCTTTTCCGCCTAATCCGGCGATCACCGCAACGGCGCGCTCGCTCTGTGAGAAGGCCACTTCATTGGCCATCGCCTCCTTTTCCCGACCCGGCGTGGCAAAATCAAAGCGGTTAATCAGGTAGCGAAAGGTGAAGTAGTAAAGGAAGAACCACGGCACGCCGACCAGCGGAACGAACATCCAGTGGGTTTTGGCCTCGCCCTGCAAAATGCCGAACAGCACGAAGTCGATAAACCCGCCGGAGAAGGTTTGCCCGATGGTGATATGCAGCATGTGTGCGAGCATGAACGCCAGCCCGTCAAACAGCGCATGAATGACGTAAAGTACCGGCGCAATAAACAGGAACGAGAACTCGATGGGCTCTGTAATCCCGGTCAGGAACGAGGTTAACGCCGCAGAGAGCAGCAGCCCGGCAACGCGCTTTTTGTTCTCCGGTTTTGCCGTGTGGTACATCGCCAGACACGCGCCGAGCAGGCCAAACATCATCGTAATAAAGCGCCCGGACATGAAGCGCGACGTGCCCTCATAGAAATGCTGCGTGTTCGGGTCGGCCAGCTGGGCGAAGAAGATCCGCTGTGTGCCCTCAACGAGGTGACCGTTAACAATCTCACTGCCGCCGAGCGCGGTGGTCCAGAACGGCAGGTAGAAGATGTGGTGCAAACCAAACGGGCCCAGCATGCGTAAGATGAAGCCGTACAGCAGGGTGCCCAGATAACCGGTGGCATCCACCAGCCCGCCGAGACCAAAAATCAGCTTCTGGAAATGCGGCCAGATCACGGTCATGAGCGCGCCGACGAGTATCGCCGCCAGCGAGCTGATAATGGGGACAAAGCGCGAGCCGCCAAAGAACCCGAGGAACTGCGGAAGCGCAATTTTATTAAACCGATGATGGAGCGTGCAGGTCACCAGCCCAATCACCACGCCGCCAAACACCCCGGTTTCCAGCGTCTGAATCCCCAGCGTCATGCCCTGCCCGACAGCGCCCGGGTTCTCGTGCGCCAGTTTGCCGGTGAGGATCAGCAGCGCGTTGATGGTGGCATTCATCACCAGAAACGCGAGCAGCGCCGCCAGTCCGGCCGTGCCCTTATCGCTTTTTGCCAACCCGACGGCCACCCCAACCGCAAACAGCACCGAGAGGTTCGCAAACACAATTGAACCGGCGCTGCTCATGATGGTGAAAATGGCCTGCAGCCAGCCCACGTCTAAAAACGGATAAGCCGTCAGCGTATTGGGATTCGATAACGCGCCGCCTATCCCCAGCAGCAGACCCGCCGCGGGCAACACGGCAATGGGCAACATAAAGGATTTACCAAAGCGCTGCGCTTTTTCAAACCATCCCCCCGAAGAAGCGCCACTGAACATTTGCATCATTTTTTCATCTCCCCATTAAGTGATGAAAATTTTTACCATATAAATATTTTTAAGTGAAAATTATCATCAAAAACCAGGAAGCCGATCATACTTTTTCAAAATGACTGGCATCTTTCCCCTCCTTTCCGCCACACTAGTCGCAGCGAAACACATTAAGGACGTGGCATGTCGGACCATGAAAATCTGCTGCTGAAGCTCCGCCAGGAGGCTTCCGGGTACAGCCCAACGCAACAAAAACTCGGCGAGTTTGTCCTCAGCGATCCTGGCCGGGTGCTCTACCTGACGATCACTGAACTGGCGCGCGAGAGCCATACCAGCGAGGCAAGCGTCACGCGTCTTTGCCGGACGCTGGGCTGCAAGGGCTATAACGAATTTAAAATGGCGCTTGCGCTGGATATTCAGCAGGGCCAGCCCGCGCGTCAGGCGGGGGATGAGATTGATAACGTCGTGAATGAGTCGGTGCAGGCTTTGCAGGATACCGCCCGACTCCTCGACCGCGCGCTGCTTGAAAAAGCGGCGCTGGCGTTGCACCAGGCGCAATCCGTGCAGATTTACGGCGTCGCGGCCAGCGCGATCCTCGGGGAGTACCTGCATTACAAGCTGCTGCGGCTGGGCAAACCCGCACAGCTGTTTAGCGATATGCACCGCGCGGCCATGAATGCGACAACGCTTTCGAAAGAGACGCTGGTTGTGGCCATCTCCAGCTCGGGTTCAACGCGGGATTTACTCCACGTGGTGAAGCTTGCCCGCAAGCGCGGCGTTAAGGTGCTGGCACTCAGCAATACGCCCCGCAGCCCGCTGGCGTCCCTGAGCGACATGCAGCTGGTGGCCGCCAAACCAGAGGGACCCCTTAGCGCAGGCGCGCTCAATGCTAAGGTTGGGGTGATGCTGCTGGTCGAGCTGCTGACCACGTCCATGATTGCGCTGGACGGCCGTTACGGTGACGTTAGCCAGCAAACGGCCAGCGCCACGCTTCCCCTTTTGCTCTGAAAAACATTCGCAGGCTAAATAAATCGGCCTGCGAAAAATTTTAGTTAAGTGGTGTTTAAATTATTTATTTGGTAAATACTTGGTGTAACAAATTATTATATTTATTACATTTTGAATTAAGTTCATCATTTGCCAGATACTCAGAAAAAACCATAAAATTCAATAAGTTGAAATTTATATTTTTATAAAATGAATCTTTACCCTTCTAGTAATGTCGAATATCTCCCCCCGATTTCCTTTCCTTAAAATAAGCTTAAGACGCCACTGATTTCGGCGTTTTATTATTTAAATGCCGTTTACTTTTGCGCGCCTACAATCCGCCTCATCAATCATAATGAGACGGTATTAATGAAGATGCTATTGATTACAGGCGTGACCGGATTTCTGGGCGGTGCAGTTCTTGAAAAAATTCTGACCAACGATCAATCCGTAGAACTCCTTTTGCTTGCGCGCGCCGGCGATCCGCAGAGCGGGCTGGAGCGCGTGCTGGAGAACATGCGCAAGTTCAATGTTCCTGAGGACAAACTGGCCTCCCTGAGCGTGGATAATATCCTGACTGGCGACCTCAGCCAGCCAGAGGCCTTTCTGAACGATCCCCGTCTGGATCGGGTCACGCATGTCGTTAACTGTGCGGCTGTCGCCTCATTTGGTAATAACCCGCTGATCTGGAAGGTCAACGTTGAAGGTACGCTCGCGCTGGCGCGCCGTATGGAGCAGGTCGCAGGACTACAGCGTTTCCTCCACGTCGGCACCGCGATGTCATGCACGCCGGAGCAGGATTCACTGGTCGCCGAAAGTGCAGAATTCAGAGAGAATGCTGAACACCTGGTGGAATACACGTTTTCGAAGTCAACCATCGAACAGCTGATGCGCCAGGAGTGTCCGAACCTGCCGCTGCTCATCGCCCGTCCGTCCATCGTCGTCGGCCATACCCGCCACGGCTGCACGCCGTCGAGCAGCATTTTCTGGGTCTTTAGCATGGGCCTTATGCTGCAGAAGTTTATGTGCTCAATGGAAGACCGAATCGACGTTGTTCCGGTGGATTATTGCGCCGACGCGCTGTTAATGCTGCTCAACAGCAACGCTCGTTCGGGGGAAGTGGTACACATTTCTGCGGGAGAAGAGAACAGCGTTCGCTTTGCGGATATCGATCGGGCAATGGCGCAGGCGCTCGAGAAAGCCCCCGTCGGAGATAAATATGCGCAGGTCAGCTACGAAACGCTGGTCAGAATGCGCCGCGAGTTAAAACATATTTTTGGCCCGTGCAACGAACGTCTGATGCTGAAAGCCATGCGTTTATACGGTGCATTTGCCACGCTTAACGTGCGCTTCAGCAACGATAAGCTGCTGAGTATGGGGATGCCGAAGCCGCCCCGGTTTACGGATTACATCGCCCGCTGCGTGCAGACCACCCAGGGGCTGACCATTCCGGAGCAAATGGCGGTCGATTTTAAATAGCCAAAAAAAATGCCAGTCATTCGACTGGCATTTTCATTTAAGGCTTAAGCAATTATGCCTGGCCTTTGATCTCTTTCAGACCGTTGTATGGTGCTTTTTCGCCCAGCGCTTCTTCGATACGAATCAGCTGGTTGTATTTAGCAACACGGTCAGAACGGCTCATAGAACCGGTTTTGATCTGGCCTGCAGCGGTACCCACAGCCAGGTCGGCAATGGTAGCGTCTTCAGTTTCGCCAGAACGGTGAGAGATAACAGCGGTGTAGCCAGCGTCTTTCGCCATTTTGATCGCAGCCAGAGTTTCGGTCAGAGAACCGATCTGGTTGAATTTGATCAGGATGGAGTTAACGATGCCTTTCTCGATGCCTTCTTTCAGGATCTTGGTGTTGGTTACGAACAGGTCGTCACCAACCAGCTGGATTTTGTCGCCCAGTACTTTAGTCTGGTATGCAAAGCCAGCCCAGTCAGACTCGTCCAGACCGTCTTCGATAGACACGATTGGGTACTGTTTGGTCAGGTCTTCCAGGAAGTGAGTGAACTCTTCGGAGGTGAACGCTTTGTTGCCTTCGCCAGCCAGAACGTATTTACCGTCTTTGTAAAATTCAGATGCTGCACAGTCCATCGCCAGGGTGATGTCTTTGCCCAGCTCGTAGCCAGCCGCTTTTACTGCTTCTGCGATAACAGCCAGTGCTTCTGCGTTAGAACCCAGGTTTGGCGCATAGCCACCTTCGTCACCAACAGCCGTGTTCATACCTTTAGCTTTCAGAACTTTAGCCAGGTTGTGGAACACTTCAGAACCCATACGTACCGCTTCTTTCAGGGATTTCGCGCCAACTGGCTGAATCATGAATTCCTGAATATCAACGTTGTTGTCTGCGTGCTCACCACCGTTGATGATGTTCATCATTGGTACAGGCATGGAGTATTTGCCTGGGGTGCCGTTCAGTTCAGCGATGTGCTCGAACAGTGGCATACCTTTCGCAGCAGCAGCCGCTTTGGCGTTCGCCAGGGAAACAGCCAGGATTGCGTTCGCACCGAAGTTAGATTTGTTTTCAGTACCGTCCAGATCGATCATGATCTTGTCGATGCCAGCCTGGTCTTTGGCGTCTTTGCCAAGGATTGCCTGAGCAATCGGACCGTTTACAGCGCCAACCGCTTTCAGTACGCCTTTGCCCAGGAAGCGGGATTTGTCGCCATCGCGCAGTTCCAGCGCTTCGCGAGAACCAGTAGAAGCACCTGATGGAGCAGCAGCCATACCAACGAAACCACCTTCCAGGTGAACTTCGGCTTCAACGGTCGGGTTACCACGGGAGTCGATGATTTCACGACCGATGACTTTAACGATTTTGGACATTAGATTTTCCTCAGTACAAGTTAAACTAAAACTCCAGACAAACAACGCGTACCAATGGTACGCGTTGCCGTTCTAACTTTTTTTACTTCGCCTGACGCTTCTGGTAGTCGCTGGCGGCCTTCACGAAGCCTGCAAACAGCGGATGCCCGTCACGTGGCGTTGAAGTAAATTCCGGGTGGAACTGGCAGGCGACAAACCAAGGATGGTTTGGCACTTCAATGATCTCGACTAACTGATCATCCCCGGAGCGGCCCGCAACACGCAGGCCCGCGGCTTCAATAGGTTTCAACAACATGTTGTTGACTTCATAGCGGTGACGATGGCGCTCGGTGATGACCGGCTCGCCATACAGCTTGCGAACCACGCTATCGTCAGACAGCTGGCAGGCCTGTGCGCCAAGACGCATGGTGCCACCCAGATCGCTCTTCTCGGTACGGACTTCGACGTTACCTTCTTCGTCACGCCATTCAGTGATAAGCGCCACAACAGGGTACTTACAGTCTGGCACAAATTCCGTAGAGTTCGCGTTTTCCATTCCCGCTACGTTGCGCGCAAATTCGATCAGCGCAACCTGCATACCCAGACAGATGCCGAGGTATGGAATATTGTTTTCACGCGCATAGCGCGCGGTGGCGATCTTGCCTTCTACACCACGGTAGCCGAAGCCGCCAGGAATAAGGATAGCATCCAGATCTTTCAGGATTTCAACGCCACGCGTTTCAACATCCTGCGAATCAATCAGCTTGATGTTCACGGAGACACGGTTCTTCAGACCACCGTGTTTCAGCGCTTCGATCACTGACTTATAGGCATCCGGCAGTTCAATGTACTTGCCGACCATACCGATAGTCACTTCGCCTGCCGGGTTGGCTTCTTCATAAATAACCTGTTCCCATTCAGACAGGTTAGCTTCCGGACAGTTCAAGCTGAATCGTTTACAAATATAATCGTCCAGGCCCTGCGATTTCAACAGGCCCGGGATTTTATAAATGGAATCGACATCTTTCATTGAAATAACGGCTTTTTCAGGCACGTTACAGAACAATGCAATTTTCGCACGTTCGTTCGCCGGAACCGCACGATCGGAGCGGCAAACCAGGATATCTGGCTGAATACCAATGGAGAGCAGCTCTTTCACAGAGTGCTGAGTCGGCTTGGTTTTCACTTCACCTGCGGCGGCCATGTATGGCACCAGGGTCAGGTGCATGAACAGCGCGTGTTCACGGCCAATATCGACCGCCAGCTGACGAATCGCTTCCAGGAATGGCAGGGATTCGATATCACCCACGGTACCGCCGATTTCAACCAGCACCACGTCGTGACCTTCGCCACCCGCAACAATGCGTTCTTTGATTGCGTTAGTGATGTGCGGGATAACCTGAACGGTTGCACCCAGATAGTCACCACGGCGCTCTTTACGCAGAACGTCGGAGTAGATGCGGCCAGTCGTGAAGTTGTTACGACGGGTCATTTTGGTGCGGATGAAACGCTCGTAGTGGCCAAGATCCAGATCGGTTTCAGCGCCGTCTTCAGTAACGAACACTTCCCCGTGTTGGATTGGGCTCATGGTGCCCGGATCGACGTTGATGTACGGATCCAGTTTCATCATGGTCACATTGAGGCCACGGGCTTCAAGAATGGCTGCGAGGGAGGCTGCGGCAATGCCTTTACCCAGAGAGGATACGACCCCGCCGGTCACAAAAATATAGTTCGTTGTCATGCTGAACCTGAGAAGTTAGGGTGAAACGATGGAATAACCAGGACGGGAAAGTAGTATACCCGAACACGGCGAGCGCCACAAACTTTCATTCTCCGTCTCCATTCCAGGCCATGACAAACATAAGGAGTGAGAAAATAGCCCCTTTTGGGTAAATGTTTTTGACGCAAATCAAGCGCTTGTCATTTAAAAAATCACACAAATTGCGCTTGATCGCAAAATCTCGTTAGAGATCAGATTCCTGGCGCTTTACTTCCTGCCAGACTTCTTCCATTGCCTCGAGGTCAATTCCGCTCATTTCCAGGCCTCGCGAGGCGACAATCCGCTCAACTTCGCGAAAGCGTCGTTCGAATTTTAGGTTGGCTTTTTGCAGGGCGGTTTCCGCTTTTACACCCAGATGGCGAGAAAGGTTGACGGTTGCGAACAGCAGGTCGCCCATCTCCTCCTCAAGCTTTGCTTCATCCACCACCGCCTGCTGCGCTTCGTGCATGACTTCGTCAATCTCTTCGTGCACTTTATCCAGCACAGGGCCGAGAGAGGTCCAGTCAAACCCCACGGCGGAGCAGCGTTTCTGGATTTTATGCGCGCGCATCAGCGCGGGCAGGCTCAGCGGAATATCATCCAGCGCAGAATGCTGGGATTTTTCCGCCCGCTCAGCGCTTTTGATCTGCTCCCAGCGAGCCAACACCTCGGCGCTGTTCCCTGCGGTGGCATCGCCAAAGATATGGGGATGACGGCGCTCCAGCTTGTCGCTTATAGCAGCGCAGATATCGTCAAAGTTAAAGCGCCCTTCTTCCTGCGCCATTTGCGCGTAGAACACCACCTGGAACAGCAGATCGCCCAGCTCGCCGCGCAGGTCGTCAAAATCTTCGCGGGAAATGGCGTCCAGCACTTCATAGGTCTCTTCAAGGGTGTACGGGGCGATGGTGGCGAAAGTCTGCTCTTTGTCCCACGGACAGCCGTTTTCCGGGTCGCGCAGGCGTTTCATGATGCCGAGCAGGCGGTCGATTTGAGTCATAGTGTTTTCCATTAAAAAAACAAGCCGGGTGGCGGCGATGCCTTACCCGGCCTACAGAAGAGTGTGTTTAACCGCCGTGCAGACGACGCGCGTCAATCACATCCGGCACCTGGTTCAGCTTGCCGAGCACGCGGCCCAGCACCTGCAGGTTGTAGATTTCGATAGTCATATCGATGGTGGCAAGCTGCTCGCGGGTATCGCTGCGGCTGGCAACGCCCAGCACGTTGACCTTCTCATTGGCGAGAATGGTCGTGATGTCGCGCAGCAGGCCGCTGCGGTCGTTGGCGGTGACGCGCACCACCAGCGAGTAGCCAGCGGAATAGCTCTCACCCCAGACCGCTTCCACGATGCGCTCCGGCGCATGCGACTGCAGCTCGGCAAGCTGGTCGCAGTCGGAACGGTGGATCGAAATCCCGCGTCCCTGGGTGATAAAGCCGACGATATCGTCGCCTGGAATAGGCTGGCAGCAGCGGGCAATGTGGTGCATCAGATTACCCACGCCCTCGACCACCACGCGGCCGTTGTCTTTGCTACGCTGCTGTGGGGCGTAGGTTTTCTGCTGCAGCTGCTTCAGCGCCGCCGCGTCCTGCTCTGCCGCGCTTGGCTTATTGAACTGCGCCTGCAGGAAGTTCACCATCTGATTCAGACGGATATCACCGCCGCCAATGGCCGCTAACAGCTCGTCGAGCTCGTTGAAGTTGTAGCGCGGCAGCAGGAATTTCTCCGCCTCTTTCAGGCTTATCCCGATATGCTCCAGCTCGTCGTCAAGGATCTGGCGACCGGCAAGGATGTTCTTATCACGGTCCTGTTTACGGAACCAGGCGTGAATTTTCGAGCGCCCGCGGCTAGTGGTGACGTAACCCAGGTTAGGGTTAAGCCAGTCGCGGCTCGGGTTGGGCTGCTTCTGGGTAATGATTTCAATCTGGTCACCCATCTGCAGCTGATAGGTGAACGGTACGATACGTCCGCCGATTTTCGCCCCGATGCAGCGGTGTCCCACATCGCTGTGGATGTGGTAGGCAAAGTCGAGCGGCGTGGAGCCCGCAGGCAGGTCGACAACGTCCCCTTTCGGGGTAAAGACATAGACGCGATCGTCAAAGACCTGGCTGCGCACTTCGTCGAGCATCTCGCCGGAGTCGGCCATCTCTTCCTGCCACGCAATCAGCTTGCGCAGCCAGGCAATGCGGTCTTCGTGGCCAGAACGCGCTCCGCCGGACGTGCCTTCTTTGTATTTCCAGTGCGCGGCCACGCCCAGCTCGGCGTCTTCATGCATCTGCCTGGTGCGGATCTGAATCTCGACCGTTTTGCCGCCGGGGCCAAGCACCACGGTATGGATAGACTGATAGCCGTTCGGTTTGGGGTTGGCGACATAGTCATCAAACTCATCGGGCAGGTGACGGAAGTGAGTGTGTACTATCCCCAGCGCGGCGTAGCAGTCCTGCAGACGCTCTGCCACGATACGCACGGCGCGCACGTCAAACAGCTCGTCAAAGGCGAGGTGTTTCTTCTGCATTTTGCGCCAGATGCTGTAGATATGCTTAGGCCGACCGTAGACTTCGGCGCGCACGTTCTCTTCTTTCATCGCCTGGCGCAGGCCGCCGACAAATTCCTCGATATAGTGCTCGCGGTCGATACGACGCTCATGCAGGAGTTTGGCAATACGTTTATATTCCGCCGGGTGCAGATAGCGGAAGCAGTAATCTTCCAGCTCCCATTTCAGCTGACCGATCCCTAAGCGGTTCGCCAGCGGCGCGTAGATATTTGTACACTCTTTGGCGGCGAGTACGCGCTCGTCTTCCGGCGCGTCCTTCACTTCACGCAGGTGGGCAATACGCTCGGCAAGCTTGATGACCACACAGCGAAAATCATCCACCATGGCCAGCAGCATCCGGCGAACGTTATCGACCTGTTCAGAGGAGACGGAATCGGTATGCGCGGCTTTGAGCTGGCGGATGGCCGCCATATCGCGTACGCCGTGGATCAGCGCGACGACGGATGTCCCGACGCTGTCGCGCAGTACGTCCTCGCTGACCACGTCCGCATCCGCGAGGGGAAACAGAAGTGCGGCCTGCAGCGTTTCAATATCCATGTTCAGCATGGATAAGATTTCAACCATCTCCACGCCGCGCCACAGGAGAAGATCGGCGTCGGGATGCCCCTGCGTGGTGCGCAGACAATAGGCCCAGGTTTCGGTTAAGCGTTCACACGACTGCTGGCTGGAAATTCCCAGACTTGCGATCCATTTTTGTGGGTCAAATTCCCCAGCTTTATTGAGATGTGCACTTCTTACCGCAACCATTGTCCTCTCCTTTAGGGACCAGGGCCTGTCGAAGTCGACAAGCCAAACAAATTAGATGTGCTCGAACAACACCATCGATTCCAGATGACCAGTGTGCGGGAACATGTCCAGCATTGCCAGACGCTGAATCTGGTAACCCGCGCTGATTAATGCCTCACTGTCCCGGGCAAGCGTTGCCGGGTTACAGGAAACATAGACCACACGCTTCGGCGCGAGTTTAATAATATGTGCCATCACGCCCGGGGCACCGGCACGCGCCGGGTCGAGCAAAATTTTATCAAAGCCCTGTTTTGCCCACGGCTGTTGGGTGACATCTTCCTCAAGATTTTGATGAAAGAATGTCACATTTTGCAAGCCGTTCTGCTGAGCATTCTCCTGCCCTTTCGCCACCAGCGCCTCAACGCCTTCCACGCCGACGACGCTGGCCGCTTTTCGCGCCAGCGGCAGCGTGAAGTTGCCCATTCCGCAGAACAGATCGAGCACCCGATCGCTTTTCTGAACGTCCAGCCACGCCAGCGCTTTCTCAACCATCTGCTGGTTTACGCCATCATTCACCTGAATGAAATCCCGCGGGCTGAACGTTAAGCGTAGCCCGTTTGACGCATACCAGGGCGCCTCACCGGTAACCTGCTCAAGTATCTCGCTTTGTGGTGCAAGAAAAAGCGCCAGGTCGTGGGAATGCGAAAAGCGTTCCAGTTTTTCGCGATCTTTTTTCGACAGCGGCGCGGTATGGCGCAGGACCATCAGCGGTCCATTGTTTGCCATGACCAGTTCGACATGCCCGAGATAGCGAACGCCGTCCAGCCCGGAGAGACAGGTGCGCACTTCCGGAAGCAATGCCTCAAGATGGGGCACCAAAATGGGGCACTGCTGCACATCGACAATGTCGCTGGAACCGGCCTTGCGAAACCCCATCTCCAGCTGCGCCGTTTTTGGCTGATAGCTGAGGCTCAGCCGGGCGCGCCGGCGGTAGCCCCAGGGCTCATCGGCGAGAATTTCGTTAACGTCGTGCTTAAGCTGACGCGCCAGCGCGCGGCTTTTGCTTTTTTGCTGTAATTCTGTGCTCGCATGCTGTTGCTGGCAGCCCCCGCAAACGCCAAAATGTGGGCAGCGGGGCTTCACGCGCTCCGGGCTATCGTTGAGGCGACGCTTAACCTGTCCGCGCGCGAACTGGCGTTTATCTTCCGTCAGCGTAATTTCTGCTCGTTCTGTTGGCAGTAAACCTGTTATAAACAGAGCCTTACCATTGTGACGTGCCACTCCCTGACCAAACGGATCGAGGTCCGTGGCTTCAACGGTTATGATTTCACGCGTCGTCACGCGTCGCTTTGCAGAGTAGAATTGCGCCATCGCCGAGATTTTTCTCACATAAACATAATTATCTTAATTGTCCCATAACGGAACGCCATGACCAACTACAGCCTGCGCGCGCGCATGATGATTTTGATCCTCGCCCCCACCGTTCTCATCGGTTTGCTGCTGAGTATCTTCTTTGTGGTGCACCGCTATAACGATTTGCAGCGGCAGCTGGAGGATGCAGGTGCCAGCATTATCGAACCGCTTGCCGTTTCCAGCGAGTACGGCATGAACCTGCAAAACCGCGAATCCATTGGTCAGTTAATCAGCGTACTCCACCGCCGCCACTCGGACATCGTACGCGCCATTTCCGTTTACGACGAACATAACCGCCTGTTTGTCACCTCGAATTTTCATCTCGATCCGGCGGCCCTGAAGATCCCGGACGGTACGCCGTTCCCGCGCCACCTCACCGTATTGCGGCGCGGCGATATCATGATCCTGCGCACGCCGATCGTATCGGAAAGCTATTCACCCGATGAGTCTGCGCAATCCGACGCCAAATCCAGCAACAATATGCTGGGATACGTGGCGCTGGAGCTGGATCTCAAGTCGGTCCGGCTACAGCAGTATAAAGAAATCTTCATCTCTGGCGTGATGATGCTGTTCTGCATTGGCATTGCGCTGATCTTCGGCTGGCGCCTGATGCGCGACGTGACGGGCCCCATCCGCAACATGGTTAACACGGTTGACCGCATCCGCCGGGGGCAGCTCGACAGCCGGGTGGAAGGGTTTATGCTGGGCGAGCTGGACATGCTGAAGAACGGCATCAACTCGATGGCCATGTCGCTGGCGGCGTATCACGAAGAGATGCAGCACAACGTTGACCAGGCGACGTCCGACCTGCGCGAAACGCTGGAGCAGATGGAGATCCAGAACGTTGAGCTGGATCTGGCGAAAAAGCGCGCTCAGGAAGCGGCACGTATTAAGTCGGAATTCCTGGCCAATATGTCGCACGAACTGCGTACGCCGCTCAATGGCGTGATCGGCTTCACCCGCCTGACCCTGAAAAGCGAACTCAACCCGACTCAGCGCGATCACCTGCACACCATTGAACGCTCGGCCAACAACCTGCTGGCGATCATCAACGACGTGCTGGACTTCTCCAAGCTGGAAGCGGGCAAGCTGATCCTGGAGAGTATTCCCTTCCCGCTGCGCAGTACGCTCGATGAAGTGGTGACGCTGCTCGCCCACTCGTCGCACGACAAAGGCCTTGAGCTGACGCTCAACATTAAAAACGACGTGCCGGATAACGTTATTGGCGATCCGCTGCGCCTGCAGCAGGTCATTACCAACCTTGTCGGGAATGCCATTAAGTTCACCGAAAGCGGTAATATCGACATTCTGGTAGAGAAACGCTCGATCAGCAGCAATAAGGTTCAGATTGAAGTCCAGATCCGCGATACCGGCATCGGTATTCCGGAGCGCGACCAGTCGCGTCTGTTCCAGGCGTTCCGTCAGGCGGACGCCAGTATCTCCCGCCGTCATGGCGGTACCGGTCTGGGGCTGGTGATCACCCAGCGCCTGGTGAACGAGATGGGCGGCGATATCTCCTTCCACAGCCAGCCGAACCGCGGTTCAACCTTCTGGTTCCATATTAATCTGGACCTCAATCCGAATGTCCTGACCGATGGCCCGGTGACGGACTGCCTGAAAGGCAAGCGTCTGGCCTACGTCGAACCTAACGCGGCGGCCGCGCAGTGCGCGCTCGATATTTTAAGCACCACGCCGCTGGAGGTGGTCTATAGCCCAACCTTCTCGGCGCTTGCCGTTGAGCACTATGACATTCTGCTGATGGGGATCCCGGTCACCTTCACCGGCGAACTGACCATGCAGCAGGAGCGGCTGGCGAAAGCCGCGTCGATGACCGACTACCTGCTGCTGGCGCTGCCCTGCCATGCCCAGCTCAATGCAGAAGAGTTGAAAAATGACGGGGCAGCCGCGTGTCTGCTGAAACCGCTTACCGCGACCCGCCTGCTGCCCGCGCTCACGGAGTATTGCCGTCTTAGCCAGCATGCCCTCCCGCTGGTTGACGATGAGCAAAAATTGCCGATGAGCGTGATGGCAGTGGATGATAATCCGGCCAACCTGAAGCTCATTGGCGCATTGCTTGAAGACCAGGTTCAGCACGTTGAGCTGTGCACCAGCGGCGCGCAGGCGGTTGAACAGGCTAAGCAGATGCAGTTCGATTTAATCCTGATGGATATTCAGATGCCGGGCATGGATGGCATTCGGGCCTGCGAGCTGATCCACCAGCTGCCGCATCAGCAGCAAACGCCGGTCATTGCGGTCACCGCGCACGCGATGGCCGGTCAGAAAGAGAAGCTGCTGAGCGCCGGAATGAATGATTATCTGGCAAAGCCCATCGATGAAGAGAAACTTCATAACCTGCTGTTACGCTATAAGCCGGGTCATATTGGCGGGACGTACACGGTTTCCAGCGAGCCGGTTGAAATCAGCGTCAACCAGAACGCGACCTTTGACTGGCAGCTTGCCCTGCGCCAGGCGGCAGGTAAACCCGATTTGGCCCGCGAAATGCTGCAGATGCTGGTCGCGTTTCTGCCGGAAATTCGCAATAAGGTGGAAGAGCAGCTGGTGGGTGAAAACCCGGAAGATCTGCTGGACGCGATCCACAAGCTGCACGGCAGCTGCGGGTACAGCGGCGTGCCGCGGCTGAAAAATCTTTGCCAGCTGCTGGAGCAGCAGCTGCGTGCCGGTACGCCGGAATCAGAGCTTGAACCGGAGTTCCTGGAGCTGCTGGATGAAATGGATAACGTGACGCGGGAAGCGATGAAGGTATTGGGGAACTGAGGTAAAAGCCCGGTGGCGCTACGCTTACCGGGCCTACAGGTGCTCTGACGTAGGCCGGGTAAGGCGAAGCCGCCACCCGGCAATCACAGCTAAAATGCCTGCCCCACCTTCAGCACCGCCGCGATATTCCTTGCGGTCATCCTGACGTTCTCGCTGGCATTTTCCAGCGCGTCTTCCAGTGAGCAGATGGTGTAGATCACGCTAAACACCGCATCAATGCCGTGATCGTGTACCACGCCAACGTCCGCCGTCAGGCTTCCTGCAATGCCGATAACGGGTTTGTTAAAGCGTTTCGCCACCTTCGCCACCCCCACCGGGACTTTGCCGTGGATCGTCTGGCTGTCGATGCGACCTTCTCCCGTGATCACCAGATCCGCATCGGCCACCTGGTCAGCCAGGTGTAGCGCATCGGTCACAATCTCAATGCCCTGGCGCAGCTGCGCGCCGCAAAAGGCGTACAGCGCGGCCCCCATGCCACCCGCCGCGCCGCCGCCAGCAAGGTTTAGCACATCGATATCCAGATCCCGGGCAATGACTCTCGCATACTGCGCCAGCGCGTTGTCCAGGGTGACGATCATCTCGGGTGTGGCCCCCTTTTGCGGGCCAAATACGGCTGACGCGCCATCCTTACCGGTGAGCGGATTCGTCACATCACAGGCGACCTCTATCCGGCACTCCGCCAGACGTCTGTCCAGCCCGCTCAGGTCGATACGCGCGAGTTTTCCCAGCTCGCCCCCGCCCTGCCCAAGAGGCTGTTCATTGTCGTCCAGCAGCTTCGCCCCCAGCGCCTGCACCATGCCTGCGCCGCCGTCATTGGTAGCGCTGCCGCCAATGCCAATAATGATATGCTTAACGCCGGCATCCAGCGCGTGACGAATCAGTTCGCCCGTACCCCAGGAGGTGGTTTTCAGGGGATTACGCTGCGAAGGTGCGACCAGCTCCAGGCCGCTTGCCGCCGCCATTTCAATAAAGGCACTCTGCTCGTCACCGGATAAGCCATAAAACCCTTCCACGCGCTCACCCAGCGGGCCGGTCACCGGAACATGCACAATGCGTCCCTGCGTTGCCGCGATCATCGCCTCAACCGTCCCTTCGCCACCGTCCGCGACCGGCAGTTTGACGTAAACCGCCTCGGGGAAGATCTCGCGAAAACCACGTTCTATCGCTGTCGCAACCTCAAGCGCACTCAAACTTTCCTTATACGAGTCCGGTGCGATAACAATTTTCATAAGCCATCCTTACGCATAGTCGTTACGTTAAGCATACACCACGTAAAAGACCGCTCATGGGAGCGGTCCCAATGCGTTTATCGTACCATGCACGGGCGTTTATTGTCGAATGTCCAGTCCGGGATCAGATACTGCATCGCCATCGCGTCGTCGCGCGCGCCCAGGCCGTGTTTTTGATACAGCTCGTGAGCCTTCATCACCTGATCCATATCCAGCTCAACGCCCAGCCCCGGGGTAGAAGGCACCTGCACCATGCCACCTTTGATCTCAAACGGCTGCTTAGTCAGACGCTGGTTACCTTCCTGCCAGATCCAGTGCGTGTCGATAGCGGTAATCGTGCCCGGCGCGGCGGCGGCAACGTGCGTGAACATCGCCAGCGACACGTCGAAGTGGTTGTTAGAGTGCGAGCCCCAGGTCAGGCCAAACTCGTGGCACATTTGCGCCACGCGCACCGACCCCTGCATCGTCCAGAAGTGCGGGTCCGCCAGCGGAATATCAACAGACTGCAAGGACAGGGTATGTCCCATCTGACGCCAGTCGGTGGCAATCATATTGGTCGCGGTCGGCAGCCCCGTCGCGCGGCGAAATTCCGCCATGACTTCACGGCCCGAGAAGCCTTGCTCAGCCCCACACGGATCCTCCGCATATGCCAGCACGCCTTTCAGCTGTTTCCCGATCGCAATGGCCTCATTAAGCGACCATGCGCCGTTCGGATCCAGCGTCACGCGCGCCTGCGGGAAACGTTTTGCCAGCGCGGTGACGGCTTCCGCCTCTTCATCACCGGCCAGCACGCCGCCCTTCAGTTTGAAATCATTGAAGCCATATTTTTCATAAGCGGCTTCCGCCAGGCGCACCACCGCATCCGGGGTCATCGCCTCGTCATGGCGGAGTCGGTACCAGTCGCATTGTTCATCCGGCTGGCTCTGATAAGGCAACGACGTCAGCCTGCGGTCGCCGACAAAGAACAGATAGCCCAGCATTTCCACTTCGCTGCGCTGCTGGCCCTCGCCCAGCAGCGACGCAACGTTGACGCCCAGATGCTGACCCAGCAGATCCAGCATGGCGGATTCAATCCCGGTCACCACGTGGATGGTGGTGCGCAGATCGAAGGTCTGCAGGCCACGCCCTCCGGCATCGCGATCGGCAAAGGTGTTGCGCACGGTGTTGAGGACGTTTTTGTACTCACCCAGCGTTTTGCCCACCACCAGCGGAATGGCATCTTCCAGCGTTTGGCGGATCTTCTCCCCGCCCGGAATTTCGCCCACACCCGTATGGCCGGAATTGTCTTTGATGATGACAATGTTGCGGGTAAAGAATGGCGCATGCGCGCCGCTCAGGTTCATCAACATGCTGTCATGGCCCGCAACCGGAACGATCTGCATGGCGGTGACTACAGGGGTAGAAAAAGTACTCATCGTTCAATCCTTTTATCAGTGACGTCCGAAAACAGGTCGCTTACGGTCAAATGTCCAGCCGGGGATCAGATACTGCATCGGGCCCGCGTCGTTACGCGCGCCGCCCGGTAGTTTTTTATACGCCTCATGGGCTTTATGGATCTGATCCCAGTCAATCTCCACGCCCAGGCCCGGCGCATCCGGTACGGCAATCTTGCCGTTGATGATTTCCAGCGGATTTTTCGTCAGGCGGGCTTCCCCTTCCTGCCAAATCCAGTGGGTGTCGATGGCGGTCGGGTTACCCGGTGCCGCCGCGCCAACGTGGGTAAACATCGCCAGCGAAATATCAAAGTGATTGTTCGAGTGACAGCCCCAGGTCAGCCCCCAGTCGTCGCACAGCTGCGCCACGCGCACTGCACCTGAAAGCGTCCAGAAGTGCGGATCCGCCAGCGGAATGTCGACGGCGTTCAGCATCACCGCGTGCCCCATTTCACGCCAGTTGGTGGCGATCATATTGGTCGCCACCGGCAGCCCGGTAGCACGACGGAATTCGGCCATCACTTCGCGGCCCGAGAAGCCCTGCTCCGCGCCGCAGGGGTCTTCCGCGTAGGTCAGGACATCTCCCAGCCCTTTGCACAGGCTAATCGCTTCATCCAGCAGCCACGCGCCGTTGGGATCGACGGTGATCCGCGCATCCGGGAAGCGTTTTTTCAGCGCCCGGACCGTTTCAATCTCCTGCTCGCCGGGCAGCACGCCGCCCTTTAGCTTGAAATCCTTAAAGCCGTAGCGATCCTGCGCCGCCTCGGCCAGCCGTACCACCGCGTCGCTGGAGAGCGCTTCCTGGTGGCGCAGCTGATACCAGTCGTGATCGCCCGCGGATCGAGCCAGATAAGGGAGATCGGTCTTATTGCGATCGCCAACGTAGAACAGATAGCCCAGCACGGTAACCGCATCGCGCTGTTTGCCGGGCCCCAGCAGCTCGCAAACCGGAACATTGAGCGCCTTACCCAGTAAGTCGAGCAGAGCGGCCTCCAGGGCGGCGACCGCATTGACGCGCAGTTCAAACGTCCAGGCACCTTTACCGAACGTATCAAAGTCCGCCGACTGATTGCCCTTATGCACCCGCTGAACAACCTTGTTCAGACGGGCGACCTCCTGGCCAACGACCTGCGGAATGGCATCGACCAGCGTCTGGTAAATCACCTCTCCGCCAGGGGCCTCGCCCACGCCGGTATTCCCTGCGCTGTCTTTCAGCACGACGATATTACGGGTAAACCAGGCGTTATGCGCGCCGCCAATATTGAGCAGCATGCTGTCCTGCCCGGCCACCGGGACGACCTTCATCTCCGTGACGGTTGGACTCGATTGCGTTGTCATCATCCACGCTCCGCTACAGGTTTAAGTTCGACGCGTTTGATATCTCCTACCAGCACCAGGTAACTCAGCACCGCCACCAGCGCATGCACCCCCACGTAGATCAGCGCCCCGTTGAAAGATCCAGTCGTGCCGACGATGTAGCCAATAGCGATTGGCGTCACAATCCCGGAGATGTTGCCGAACATGTTGAAAAGACCGCCGCTCAGGCCGCTGATCTCCTTCGGTGCCGTGTCCGCCATCACCGCCCAGCCCAGCGCGCCAATGCCTTTGCCGAAGAAGGCCATCGCCATAAAGCCGATAATCATCCATTCGGCGCTGACGTAGTTACAGAACACCATAGTCATAGAGAGCAGCATGCCGAGCACAATCGGCGTTTTACGCGCGATATTCAGGGACCCCGTGCGGCGCATCAGCCAGTCGGAAATCACCCCGCCGAGTACGCCGCCGACGAAACCGCAGATTGCCGGAACCGACGCGACAAATCCCGCTTTCAGAATCGACATGCCGCGAGCCTGCACCAGGTATACCGGAAACCAGGTGATGAAAAAGTAGGTTAAGGCGTTAATACAGTACTGACCCAGATAGATGCCGATCATCATGCGCGAGCCGACGAGCTGCTTGATCTGCGCCCATTTCTGGCTAAACGGGACTTTTGCTTTTGCGGATTTCTGATCCATATTGATCAGCGCTCCGCCTTCCGCGATGTACTCCAGCTCTTTTTTGTTCACGCCAGGATGCTGGTTGGGTTCGTGGATCACTTTCAGCCAGACGAAGCTGATGACGATCCCAAGCCCGCCCATGAAGAAGAAGACGTGTGACCAGCCCACCTCATGCGTCAACCAGCCCATGATTGGCGCGAAGATCACCGTTGCGAAGTACTGTGCGGAGTTGAAGATCGCTACCGCCGTTCCCCTCTCCTGCGCCGGGAACCAGGCAGCGACAATGCGGCTGTTCCCCGGGAAGGAAGGCGCTTCCGCTAAGCCCACCAGGAAGCGCAGCGTGAAGAGCGCCACGATAATGCCGAAGCCGCTGAAGATATCGACGAAACCCTGCAGCAGGGTAAACATCGACCAGATAAAGATGGACCAGAAATAGACGCGTTTAGATCCAAAACGGTCCAGCAGCCAGCCGCCAGGAATTTGCCCGATGACGTAGGCCCATGAGAATGCGGAGAAAACGTAACCCATGCCCACGGGATCAAGGCCGATATCTTTTGCCATTTCCGAACCGGCAATCGACAGCGTGGCGCGGTCACCATAGTTAAAGGACGTGACGATAAACAGCATCACCACTATCCAGTAGCGGGCATTGGTGCGCTTTTCAGCGCCGCTCGCTGCGTGGCTTAATGTACTCATTGTTGCACTCCTGAAACATAGCTTTCGCCTGGTTCATTCTGTACAGCACCGGTAGGGTAATCAGAATGAGATTTGTGTTTTGTCGTTTTGGTACGGCCTGACGCCGTTTTATAGTGACCGGGAAAGTATATGAAGGAGTGACACGTTCTCTCACCGTGCAGAAACACAGTATTGAAGAGTGTATTAGAGGTTGTTTATGGCATAAGCCCAGGGGAGTGGAAGGTGGTTCACGGAATTGAGGATTTGCTGCGGCTTCGTTGCCGGGTGGCGGCTAAGCCTTACCCGGCCTCCATAACTATTTAAGGAGAGTTGCCCAGTTCTCCACCCACGGGTTTGATTCGCTTTCTGGCTCCGGGTGCTCCCCGGCATCAATCAGCAGCATCTCGCCGACGCGCTGGGCGCTCTGTTCCTGCAGGAGCGCATCGAACTGCTTGCCGCCGCCGCAGAAGTTAGCGTAGGAGCTGTCTCCCAGGGCAATGATGCCGTAGTGTACGTCCGGCTGATAGCCAAGCTGGTCTTTAATCCCCTGGAACAGCGGCACGATGCTGTCGGGCAGATCGCCCTGCCCGGTCGTGGAGGTCACCACCAGAATGTATTTGTCTTTATACTTTTCCCAGTCTGCCAGTTCCGGGTCTTCATAGACCGTGGCTTTATGGCCCTGGCTGGCGAGTATTGCCTCAGCCTCTTCCGCAACCAGCAGCGAGTTGCCGTACATTGTTCCGACAAAAATGCCTACTTCAGCCATGATATTTTCCCATAATGAATGCGTTTACCGTTCATCCTGAACGTTGCCCGATACAAACTCAACCCTTTCATTTTCGGGGAGTTGTCCCAGCCAGCCAAACTGTGACAGTGCCTGCATCCAGACGTCGTCCAGCCCCGCACGGATAGTCAGCGGTTCGCCGGTAAACGGGTGCGTCAGGCTCAGCTCGCTGGCGTGCAGCATCAGACGATGGCAGCCAAAGTGTTCAGCCGCGCTGCGGTTCTGGCGCAAATCACCGTGTTTGCTGTCGCCAATAATCGGGTGGCGCAGGTGCGCAAGATGGCGCCGCAGCTGGTGCTTACGCCCGGTTTTAGGCAGAAGCTCAACCAGGCTGTATCGTGTGGTCGGAAATTTGCTGGTTGCCACCGGCATCTCGGTCGTCGCCATGCCGCGATAATCCGTTACTGCGGGCTGCGGACCTTTGTCATCGCGGGCAAATTTATCGGCGATTTTGTCCAGCTCTTCCACCAGCGGGTAGTCCAGCGTGGCGGACTCGGTCAGCCAGCCCCGGACGATCGCATGGTAGCGTTTCTGGATCTGGTGCTGTTCGAACTGCTGTGACAGCAGACGTCCCGCCTCGCTGGAAAGCCCCATCAGCAGCACGCCGGAGGTCGGTCTGTCGAGACGATGGGCGGTAAAAACATGCTGACCAATCTGGTCACGCACCGTTTGCATCACCACCACTTTCTCGTCGCGATCGAGCCAGCTGCGGTGCACCAGCCAGCCTGACGGTTTGTTCACCGCCACCAGCCATTCGTCCTGATAGACGATCTCAAGCGTCATGCATCTTCACCGGCAAACAGGGCATCCAGTTTTTCCAGTTCGACCAGCACCACATCGCGCGCAGGGTGCGTCGCCTCAAGCGCCATTTCATAGTAGGGGGAGACAGCAAACGCCTGCGGCAGCGGATGACCGCCCTCAAGCAGGGCATGCATGCGCGGAATTAACACCCACTGCAGCCACTCAAACGGGGCCAGCGTATCCAGGCAGAAGGGCTGGGTGCTCGCGAACGCTTCTGGCTGCGGCGCGGTCTCCTGCCACAGCTGATGTTGGCGCAAAAGGGCTTCGATGGCGTGCAACTGAGCACGAACGCTATCGTGTTGCGTCATAGTAACCTCAACTGAAAAAGTGAACGGCGCGCAGCATAGCATTGCGGAGGGCAGAAATAAAAAAAGGGAGCACTGTAAAAACAGTGCTCCCGGTTCGTTCCGCAGCATTCCAGCTACAATTCGTGCTCCCTGCTCATCCGTGACAACTTTTCCTGAAGCCCGAAGGCCTGGTCATCCGTAAACCGTTGCATCCTGCACACATCTTCATGACGTGTTTGTTTCATCCTGAAACGTCCTGGCCTTCCTGACCCACCGACCATCCTGACCGGCTCTCTTTCTCCTTCCTGGAGGTGTCCCTTACGCATCCTGCGTGCTCCACTTCGCTTCATCCTGAAGCCTTCCTGCAGCGTCATCCTGACGAGTCCTGAGTGAGAAACGCCATCATCCTGATGTTCGTTTATCGTGTCGGCGTCCTGTCGACGGAGATAGAATCCGCTATTCCGCTTCGTCTTACAACCCACCCTTACAGGGTTGTAAGCCGTAAGAAATCCCTAAAAACGATGCAACAAATCAGTAATCCGTTGAAAAATAGACTAATATTAATCTGAATTAAATGAGGTAATACTGAATGTTCCAGCGATCTCTCACAAACCTTGTAAGAGATCTCTCACACGCGCTATGGCATCATGGATTACAGAAGTGGCTCAAGTCGGGTGAGGAAATCCGCAAGAGAGGGGGCGAGAGTCTCGCGATTGCGGGTACCGATAGTCTCTTTAATCACTTCACCTGACAGGTTACAGACGGATAACACATCCAGTTCGCTGTCCAGCGTGGCAATAAAGAGCGTCGGAGAAAGCTTAAGGCGTTTTTGCGTGACCAGATGGCCAATCAGGTTTTCCTGAACACGCTGCAGATCGTCTTCACTCCAGGTCTGCAACAGCGTCAGCATAATATCAGCAAAGCGCGCAGACATGTCCCCTGCGAACTGCGTGGTATAAAACGCATGAACCGCTGGTTGTACCACAATATCCATTGCCCGTTCAACCGCGTTTACATTTTGCTCGCCGGTATTGGGCTTAGGCTGCCAGATAACGTAATCGTCGAGCGAAGAGATAATACACGGAGATGGTACGCCATATAAATCGGCACTTTGCGGCCACGAGCCCTGCTTTTCATGCCATGCGTCGCAATAGCGGGTCGTGAAGGTAGTGAGGGCATTTGCAGTTTCGATGTCCACCGATTTCTCTCTTCTTGTCAGACAGGATAAACTCAGCCCATAAGTGTACCTGTAAAGTGGCTATGAAACATGTCTTACGAAAATCATCAGGCGTTAACCGGCTTAACGCTGGGTAAATCGACCGATTACCGCGATACCTACGATGCAAGCCTGCTGCAGGGCGTGCCGCGCAGCCTGAATCGCGATCCTCTGGGTCTGCATGCGGACGCGCTGCCGTTTGTCGGCGGTGATATCTGGACGCTGTACGAACTCTCCTGGCTCAACGCACGCGGTCTGCCGCAGGTGGCCGTCGGCCATGTGGAGCTCGATTACGCCAGCGATAATCTCGTCGAGTCCAAAAGCTTTAAGCTCTATCTCAACAGTTTTAACCAGACAAAATTCAACAGCTGGGACGACGTTCAGCACACCCTGGAACGTGATTTAAGCGCCTGCGCGCAGGGAAAGGTAAGCGTTTCACTGTATCGCCTGCACGAGCTGGAAGGACAGCCAGTCGCCCACTTCAACGGGACGTGCATCGACGAGCAGGATATTGAGGTAGAGAATTATGAATTCAGCGCCGATTACCTCGAAAACGCGGCGAGCGGAAAGGTGGTCGAAGAGACGCTGGTCAGTCATCTGCTGAAATCCAACTGCCTGATCACCCACCAGCCGGACTGGGGCTCGGTGCAGATACAGTATCGCGGCCCGAAAATTGACCGGGAAAAATTGCTGCGCTACCTGGTGTCGTTCCGACATCACAACGAATTCCACGAACAGTGCGTGGAGCGTATCTTTAGCGATATTCAGCGTTTCTGCCAGCCAGAAAAACTGAGCGTTTATGCGCGCTACACCCGCCGAGGCGGTCTGGACATTAACCCGTGGCGCACCAACACCGATTTTGTGCCTGCGACGGGACGGCTGGTGCGTCAATAATATAAATATTTTCACAATATGCGCGGTATCTTCCGCGCTTTAGGTTGTGAAACGTCACGCGCCAGGGCTATTGTAATCAACAGGGAAAGACGATAATCGTCCCGTAAGGAGCTCACTTGATTACACATATTAGCCCGCTTGGCTCAATGGATATGTTGTCGCAGCTGGAAGTGGACATGCTTAAGCGCACGGCCAGCAGCGATCTTTATCAACTGTTTCGTAACTGTTCACTTGCCGTACTGAACTCCGGAAGCCTGACAGATAACAGTAAAGAACTGCTGTCCCGTTTCGAAAGTTTTGATATCAACGTGCTGCGCCGCGAGCGTGGCGTGAAGCTTGAAGTCATCAACCCGCCGGAAGAGGCCTTTGTCGACGGGCGTATCATTCGTTCACTTCAGGCTAACCTGTTTGCCGTGCTGCGTGACATCCTGTTTGTTAACGGGCAGATCCACAACGCAGGCCGTTTCCAGCACCTCGACCTGGAAAGCTCGGTCCATATCACCAACCTGGTGTTCTCCATTTTGCGTAACGCCCGCGCCCTGCACGTTGGCGAAGCACCGAACATGGTCGTTTGCTGGGGCGGTCACTCCATTAACGAAACCGAATACCTTTATGCGCGTCGGGTGGGCACCCAGCTTGGCCTGCGCGAGCTGAACATCTGTACCGGCTGCGGTCCGGGTGCGATGGAAGCGCCTATGAAAGGCGCGGCGGTCGGGCATGCGCAACAGCGTTATAAAGAGGGGCGGTTTATCGGCATGACCGAGCCGTCAATCATCGCCGCTGAGCCACCTAACCCGTTGGTTAACGAGCTGATTATCATGCCGGATATCGAGAAACGTCTTGAGGCGTTTGTCCGTATCGCCCACGGCATTATCATCTTCCCGGGCGGCGTTGGGACAGCGGAAGAGCTGCTTTATCTGCTGGGTATTCTGATGAACCCGGCCAACAAAGATCAGGTTCTGCCGCTGATCCTGACCGGGCCAAAAGAGAGCGCCGACTACTTCCGCGTGTTGGACGAGTTTATCGTGCACACGCTGGGTGAAGCCGCGCGTCGTCACTATCGCATCATCATTGACGATGCCGCAGAAGTGGCGCGCCAGATGAAGAAAGCGATGCCGCTGGTGAAAGAGAACCGTCGTGATACCGGGGATGCGTACAGCTTTAACTGGTCCATCCGGATTGCACCGGACCTGCAGATCCCGTTCGAACCAACGCATGAAAATATGGCGAACCTGAAACTCTACCCGGACCAGCCGGTGGAAGTCCTGGCTGCCGATCTGCGTCGTGCCTTCTCCGGGATTGTGGCGGGCAACGTTAAAGAGATGGGCATCCGCGCCATTGAACAGTACGGTCCGTACAAGATCCACGGCGACCCTGAGATGATGCGCCGTATGGACGACATGCTGCAGGGCTTCGTCGCACAGCACCGCATGAAGCTACCAGGCTCCGCCTACATTCCTTGCTATGAAATCTGCACCTAACGCTTAGCAGCATCTCCTCTAAACCGGGTCGCCCTCTCGCGCGTCCCGGTTTTTTTTACCGAAGCAATTCATAGGCATCACTTATATCTTTTACAAATTCCTTACAAACGCAAACGATTACCTCCTTTTTACAACCGTGAGTTATCAGCCTTAATCTAAATTACCCGCCAGAAAATCCTAAAAACCCATTTCTTTACAGCGAAAGACACCTATCTCGCGGACCGCTCTTTTAGCTCCCATGTCGTTGGTGGTAGCCTTCGCGCCCGTAAATTCTCTTTGATGTTTTTTTAACAGATAAATGGTCTAAAGATGCCCACATCATAAGTGGATTATTGCATTTGAGATCACGATCACTGATAGATTCATAACTAGAATGTATCTTTCCGCCCGCCAATAGTTACGGGTGAAAATTATTAAAAAACCGTCACTGAACGAATTTCATATTACCGTCAGGCACTTTTTCATCGGATTTGACTAAAAAACCTGACAATTCGCTTCCTCCAGGAGATATAGATGGAAACCACTCAAACCAGCACCGTTGCTTCGATTGAATCCCGAAGTGGTTGGCGCAAAACGGATACCATGTGGATGCTTGGCCTTTACGGCACAGCAATCGGCGCTGGTGTACTGTTCCTTCCTATCAACGCAGGCGTCGGCGGTCTGATCCCGCTGATCATTATGGCTATCATCGCTTTCCCGATGACCTTCTTCGCACACCGCGGTCTGACCCGCTTCGTGCTGTCCGGTAAAAATCCGGGCGAAGATATCACTGAAGTGGTTGAAGAGCATTTCGGCATTGGCGCAGGTAAACTGATTACCCTGCTCTACTTCTTCGCGATTTACCCAATCCTGCTGGTTTACAGCGTGGCGATCACTAACACCGTAGAAAGCTTCATGGCGCACCAGCTGCACATGACGCCGCCTCCGCGTGCGATTCTGTCTCTGATCCTGATTGTGGGCATGATGACCATCGTGCGCTTCGGTGAGCAGATGATTGTGAAAGCAATGAGCGTACTGGTCTTCCCGTTCGTTATTGCTCTGATGGTACTGGCTTGCTACCTGATCCCGCAGTGGAACGGTGCAGCACTGGAAACCCTGTCCCTGAGCAGCGCATCGGCAACCGGTAACGGCCTGCTGATGACTCTCTGGCTGGCGATTCCGGTGATGGTGTTCTCTTTCAACCACTCCCCAATCATCTCCTCTTTCGCTGTGGCGAAACGTGAAGAGTACGGTAATGGCGCAGAGAAGAAGTGCTCCAGCATCCTGGCACGCGCTCACATCATGATGGTACTGACCGTTATGTTCTTCGTCTTCAGCTGCGTACTGAGCCTCTCTCCGGCGGATCTGGCGGCAGCGAAAGAGCAGAACATCTCTATTCTGTCCTACCTGGCGAACCACTTTAACGCACCGGTTATTGCGTGGATGGCACCTATCATCGCGATTATCGCCATCACTAAATCCTTCCTGGGCCACTACCTCGGCGCACGTGAAGGCTTCAACGGTATGGTGATTAAATCTCTGCGCGGTAAAGGCAAGAGTATTGAAATCAACAAGCTGAACAAAATCACTGCACTGTTCATGCTGCTCACCACCTGGGCGGTAGCGACCCTGAACCCAAGCATCCTGGGCATGATTGAAACCCTGGGCGGCCCGGTTATCGCGATGATTCTGTTCCTGATGCCGATGTACGCGATTCAGAAAGTCCCTGCGATGCGTAAATACAGCGGCCATATCAGCAACGTGTTCGTTGTGATTATGGGCCTGATTGCCATCTCCGCGATTTTCTACTCGCTGTTCAGCTAATACCTCCTGCGCCGTCCCCGGACGGCGCACTCCTCCCTCTCTGACTGAAAGCAATGGACGCATCATGATTAGCGTATTCGATATCTTCAAAATCGGTATTGGTCCTTCCAGCTCTCACACCGTCGGACCAATGAAAGCCGGTAAGCAGTTCACGGATGACTTGATTGCACGCGGCATCTTGCATGACATTACCCGCGTGGTTGTCGATGTATACGGCTCGCTTTCCCTGACCGGGAAAGGCCACCATACCGATATCGCCATTATCATGGGCCTGGCGGGAAATCTGCCGGATACCGTTGATATTGATGCGATCCCTGGCTTCATCCAGGATGTGAACACCCACGGTCGCCTGCTGCTGGCGAACGGTGAGCATGAGGTTGAATTCCCGGTTGACCACTGCATGAATTTCCATGCGGACAACCTGTCGCTGCACGAAAACGGCATGCGCATTACCGCGCTGGCCGGCGACAAAGCGGTTTACAGCCAGACGTATTACTCTATCGGCGGTGGTTTTATCGTCGACGAAGACCACTTTGGTCAAACCGATAACGCTTCTGTCGAGGTGCCGTATCCGTACAAAACGGCGGCGGATCTTCAGCGTCACTGCCAGGAGACGGGCCTTTCCCTCTCCGGCCTGATGATGAAAAACGAACTGGCACTTCACAGCAAAGAAGAGCTCGAACAGCACTTCACTAACGTCTGGGAAGTGATGCGCGGCGGTATTGAGCGCGGGATCACCACCGAAGGCGTTCTGCCGGGCAAGCTTCGCGTGCCGCGTCGTGCTGCAGCGCTGCGCCGTATGCTGGTGAGCACCGACAAAACGACAACGGACCCGATGGCCGTCGTAGACTGGATCAACATGTTCGCACTGGCGGTAAACGAAGAGAACGCCGCAGGGGGCCGTGTGGTCACCGCGCCGACTAACGGTGCCTGCGGTATCGTTCCGGCGGTGCTGGCGTACTACGACAAGTTTATTCGTGAAGTGAACGCGAACTCACTGGCCCGCTACCTGCTGGTCGCCAGTGCGATTGGTTCGCTGTATAAGATGAACGCGTCCATTTCCGGTGCGGAAGTGGGCTGTCAGGGTGAAGTCGGCGTGGCGTGTTCCATGGCGGCGGCGGGTCTGGCCGAACTGCTGGGTGCAAGCCCAACACAGGTGTGCATTGCTGCGGAAATCGGCATGGAACATAACCTGGGGCTGACCTGTGACCCGGTTGCCGGGCAGGTACAGGTGCCGTGCATCGAGCGTAACGCGATTGCCTCCGTGAAGGCGGTGAACGCGGCACGTATGGCGCTGCGCCGCACCAGCGAGCCGCGCGTCTGTCTCGATAAGGTTATCGAAACCATGTACGAAACCGGTAAAGATATGAACGCCAAATACCGCGAAACCTCTCGCGGCGGCCTGGCGATGAAGATCGTGACCTGCGATTAAGCCCCTCAGGAAGCCTCGTTTTGCGAGGCTTCTTCCTGTTTTCCCCACCATTCATAGTTTCACGCTGCTGACAGTGTTACCCTTCACGCATGAGATAGAAGGGAGATTATCTGTGGCCGTTCATTTACTTATCGTCGATGCTCTTAACCTGATCCGCCGTATCCATGCGGTACAGGGGACGCCTTGTAAAGACACCTGCCTGCACGCGCTGGAACAGCTTATCCGCCACAGTGAGCCGACCCACGCGGTCGCGGTATTTGATGACGAAGCCCGCAACACGGGCTGGCGACACCAGCGTCTGCCGGACTACAAAGCCGGACGCGCACCGATGCCGGACGATCTCCACGCTGAATTGCCCATGCTGCGCGCTGCATTTGAACAGCGGGGCGTCCCCTGCTGGGGTGCACAGGGAAATGAAGCCGACGATCTCGCGGCCACTCTGGCCGTAAAGGTGGCAAGCGCCGGGCATCAGGCCACTATCGTTTCAACTGACAAAGGCTACTGCCAGCTGCTCTCGCCGACCATCCGCATTCGCGACTATTTTCAAAAACGCTGGCTGGACGCGCCGTTTATTGCCAGCGAGTTCGGCGTCTCGCCTGAGCAACTGCCGGATTACTGGGGGCTGGCAGGCATCAGCAGTTCTAAGGTTCCGGGTGTCGCCGGTATTGGGCCGAAGAGCGCCGCACAGCTGCTGACCGATTTTAAGAGTCTGGAAGGGATTTACGCGCGTCTGGATGAGGTGCCAGAAAAGTGGCGCAAGAAGCTGGAGGCGCATAAAGAGATGGCGTTTATCTGCCGGGAAATCGCAACGCTACAGACGGATTTACAGCTGGACGGGAATTTACAGCAGTTGCGTTTACAACGTTAAAAACACTACACGGTTTTGTAGGCCCGGTAAGCGCAGCGCCACCGGGCAAAACAAAGCACGCACTATCGCTCGTCGCGACGTCCGCCGACCGCAGCCCACCAGCGACGAATATGAACCGTCACCTCTTCACGGTCGTGATACAGCTGACGCGCCTGGATCTCCACGTTAATACCGTGTTCATCCATCTGCTCCTGAATGTACGCCAGATTCTGCGACACTTCCTCATAGCGCTTTTTCATCGGCAGCTTGAGGTTGAAAATGGTCTCACGACACCAGCCGTTCACCAGCCAGGAGGCCATCAGCGCGGCCACTTTTGCCGGCTTCTCAACCATATCGCACACCATCCACGAGATGTTGTTACGGTTCGGGCGATAGCGGAAACCGTCTTCACGCAGCCAGGTGACCTGCCCGGTGTCCATCAGGCTTTGTGCCATTGGGCCGTTATCAACGGACGATACCCACATATTGCGTTTCACCAGCTGATAGGTCCAGCCGCCCGGGCACGCGCCAAGGTCGACGGCGTACATGCCGTTTGCCAGACGCTCATCCCACTCATCCGCCGGGATAAAGACGTGGAACGCCTCTTCCAGCTTGAGCGTGGAACGGCTTGGCGCATCGGACGGAAAGCGTAAACGCGGGATGCCCATAAAGAAGGGAGAGTTGTTGGTAGTGTACGAATAGCCCGTATAGCAGCAGCCCGGTGCGATAAAGAAGATATGCACCACCGGACGCTTTGGCGTTTCGTAGTTCGTCAGCACGCCCGCATCACGCAGCGCCGCACGCAGCGGCACGGTGAACTTACGGCAGAACTTCATCAGCTCTTTACTTTCGTTGGTATCCGCCACTTCAACGCGCAGATCGCCGCCCTTTTCAACCACGCCCTGCAGCATGCCGACAATTGGCGTGATGCGGTCTTCCGGCGGAAGATCCTTCAGCAGCTCACCCGCAACAAACATCTGGCGAGCGAAGATCAGCGAGCTGAACGGCAGCTCGCGCGCCAGCTTGTCTGCGTCTTCAGGCTGATAGCACTCGAATACCACATAGCCCGCGTTCTCTTTTACGCGGGCAAAGCCGAAGACTTCACGCTTCGCCGCTTTATCGGTAATTTCCGCGGCACACTCTTTCTCAAACCCCGGGCGACAATATAAAACAACCTTATTCATGAACAACGCCCTTGCGTTTCAGACGGATAGCTCCGATAAACATTAATACCCAACCCGCCAGGAAGCTGAAGCCGCCGACAGGTGTAACGAACGCCCACAGGCGCAGATGTGAGAGCGCAAGGCAGTACAGGCTACCGCTGAACAACACGGTACCCAGCGCCATAAACACGCTGCTCCAGTAAAACCAGATACTGATACGACGCTGCATCGCCACCGCCAGCCCAAAAATAGCCAGCGTGTGGAACGCCTGATATTCAAGGCCGGTCTGGATCCACCCCATCTCTACTGCGCCCAAAGACTTGCTTAATACATGTGCGCCAAAGGCGCCCAGTGCAACAAAAATAAAGCCACTCACCGCGGCAAAAATCAGCATGAATCGGCTGGTCATGTTTAAGTCCTGAATTGATGCGTGCCCGGCACACAAACGTTATTGCTCATACCTGAAGCGGAATTTTTCTTGCTCGGTTGCCGCTTTCGCCAGTATCCACTGCCGGAAGGCGGCTATTTTACCCAGTTCTGCCTGACTGTCATGACAAACCAGATAAAACGCATTCTTGCTGACCAGTACATCATTAAAAGGGCAAACCAGGCGGCCTGCCTCAATTTCGGACTGCGCCATGACGTTGTTCGCCAACGCCACGCCCTGCCCGTGTATGGCAGCCTGTAACACCATCGCACTGTGGCTAAAGATGGGTCCCTGCTGCACGTTTATATGTGTAAGACCTAATTGACGGGTATAAGTTTGCCAGTCGCGGCGAGAGGCATCATGTAAAAGCGTATGCTGAGCCAGGTCAGCGGGTGACTTCAGCGCCTTTTCACCTGTTAACAGCAGGGGAGAACAGACCGGCAGGAGATATTCTGCGTATAATTTCTCAACACGCAAGCCCGGCCAGTTACCGCGACCATAAAAAATGGCGACATCGACGTCATCGGCCAGTTTGTCCTCCTGACGATCTACCGCCTGGATTCGAACGTCGATCCCCGGATAAGCTGAGTTAAAGCTTGAGAGTCTGGGCACCAGCCAATGAATGGCAAAACTGGGCAATAAACTAACAGTCAGGGCACCTTTTGCACTGCGAGCCTGCAGCTTACGCGTGGCTTCCGTAAGCTGGGAAAAAATCTCTTTAATATCCTGAAAATAGCTCTGCCCCTCTTCGGTCAACAGCAACGAACGGTTGCGTCGACGAAACAGCTTAAGGCCCAGAAAATCCTCCAGAGACTTGATTTGGTGACTTACTGCGGCCTGTGTCACAAAAAGCTCATCTGCTGCGCGGGTAAAGCTCAGGTGACGTGCTGCTGCATCAAAAACACGTAATGCATTGAGGGGTGGCAATCGCTTTGACATGGTTATCTGGCTTAGATGTTAACGGATTTTAACAAACAGGAAACAACGTTTAACCTATTAGTTTTTTTTATCTGAGCCATTATAATTTGTCCGTTGAGGAACTACCAGCAAATACCTATAGTGGCGGCACTTCCTGAGCCGGAACGAAGAGCTTTTTTCGGAATGCGTGTTCTGAAGGGCTTTTGGCTTACGGTTGTGATGTTGTGTTGTTGTGTTTGCAATTGGTCTGCGATTCAGACCACGGTAGCAACGCTACCAATTTTTCACTTCCTGTACATTTACCCTGTCTGTCCATAGTGATTAATGTAGCACCGCCAATTTGCGGTGCTTTTTTTTCGCCTGCGATCTGTTAATGCTCGATCTCTTTCATCTCTTTCACGTCCGTGCGGTTGATCTGCTGCTTGTTCCCGTTAGCATCTTTGTACGAAATCATCCCGGTATCATTATCGGTAGTCGGTTTCCCTTCCGAAACGATAGAACGACCATCGTTGGTGTGCATCACGTAGTTATTACCAGAACAGGCGCTCAGGGCAAAAGTAAACGCACAGGCAGAAATGATTGCAGCTGTCTTATTCATGATTATTCTCCTTTAGCAATTAATGCTATTCAAACCTCGATTTATAACAGGCTAAAACATCCGCCTAACACTATTTAGCATAACCTGCTTTTTTGAGGCCGTAAGGATAAGCAGACAATTCTGATAGATATCAACCTCCTTGCCCTGCCGCTGAAATTGCGCGACGATCGCTATATTGAAATGAGGAATCCCATGAACGCTTTCAGTCCTGCGCAGTTCCGCGCACAGTTTCCGGCCCTGGCCGATGCCGGTATTTACCTGGATAGCGCCGCGACCGCCCTTAAGCCACAGGCGGTGATTGAAGCCACGCGGCAGTTCTACAGCCTGAGCGCCGGGAACGTACATCGCAGCCAGTTTGCCGAAGCGCAGCGATTAACCGCGCGCTACGAAGCCGCACGCGATCAGGTCGCGCGCCTGATCAATGCCGAAAGCGGGAAAAACATCGTCTGGACGCGCGGCACAACAGAGGCCATCAATATGGTGGCCCAGTGCTACGCGCGCCCGCTGCTTCAGCCGGGCGATGAGATCGTCGTCAGCGAAGCGGAACATCATGCCAACCTGGTGCCATGGCTGATGGTGGCCGAGCAAACGGGTGCACACGTGGTTAAACTCCCACTGGGTGCGGACCTTCTGCCCGACGTGGCCCGTCTCCCCGAGCTGATGACTCCCCGCAGCCGCATTCTGGCGCTCGGACAGATGTCGAACGTCACGGGAGGTTGTCCGGACCTGGCTCAGGCCATTCGCATAGCTCATGCCAGCGGGATGGTGGTGATGGTCGACGGCGCGCAGGGCGTGGTGCACTTCCCCGCTGATGTGCAGGCGCTTGATATCGACTTCTATGCCTTCTCAGGACATAAGCTCTACGGGCCAACGGGTATTGGGGCGTTGTACGGTAAGCCAGAACTGCTGGCAAAAATGACGCCGTGGCTCGGTGGCGGCAAAATGATTACCGAAGTGTCGTTCGATGGCTTCAAAACTCAGGACGTTCCCTATCGTCTGGAGGCCGGTACGCCGAACGTGGCGGGGGTGATTGGCTTAAGCGCGGCGCTGGAGTGGCTGGCGGAAACTGACATTGTCCAGGCTGAAAGCTGGAGCCGGGGGCTGGCGACGCTGGCCGAGGAAGAACTGAAAAAGCGCCCGGGTTTCCGTTCGTTCCGCGTTCAGGATTCAAGCCTGCTCGCCTTTGATTTTGCGGGCGTTCACCATAGCGACATGGTGACGCTGCTGGCCGGGTACGGCATTGCCCTGCGTGCCGGGCAGCACTGCGCCCAGCCGCTGCTGGCGGCGCTTGGCGTTAACGGTACGCTGCGCGCCTCATTTGCGCCGTATAATACCCAAAGCGATGTCGACGCGCTGGTTGCCGCCGTTGACCGCGCCCTTGAAATACTGGTGGATTAATGACTAGCGCTGCTTTAGCCGGACATCCGTTTGGCACGGTCATCACAGAAGAGACCTTAAAACAGACCTTCGCCCCGCTCCAGCAGTGGGAGGATAAATATCGTCAGCTGATCCTGCTGGGTAAACAGCTCCCTGCGCTTTCAGACGATCTCAAAGCGCAGGCGAAAGAGATCGCAGGCTGTGAAAACCGCGTCTGGCTGGGCGTGAGCGTCTCCGGCGAGAAGCTGCACTTCTTCGGCGACAGCGAAGGTCGCATCGTCAGGGGGCTGCTGGCCGTATTGTTGACCGCTGTGGAAGGGAAAAGCGCGGCGGAATTGCTGGCACATTCGCCGCTGGCGTTATTTGATGAGCTTGGACTGCGCGCGCAGCTCAGCGCCTCGCGCGGTCAGGGGTTGATCGCGCTCAGCGACGCGGTCCTGGATGCCGCACGTCAGGCTCAGGCCTGACGTTCCGCCTTGGCCATCATTTTCCTGAGGGCGTGAGACACCGCCACAAAGCCGAAAGAGGCGGTCACCATCGTGGCCGCACCAAACCCGGAGGCGCAATCCATTCTCTTTGGCCCTTCCGCCGTACTCTTCATTGCGCAGACTGACCCATCCGCCTGCGGATAGACCAGCGCTTCGGTCGAGAACACGCAGTCGACGCCCAGCTTGCCTTTGCTGTTCTTCACCACGTTAAAGTCGCTCTTCAGGCGTTCACGCAGCTTGGCAGCCAGCGGATCCTGAATGGTTTTCGCCAGATCGGCCACCTGGATCTGCGTCGGATCGATTTGCCCGCCCGCACCGCCCGTCGTGACCAGCGGCACCTTGTAGCGACGGCAGTAAGCGATTAACGCCGCTTTTGGCCGCACGCTGTCGATGGCGTCAATCACATAGCTGTAGCCTTTGCTCATGTACTCCGCGACGTTATCTGCCGTCACAAAGTCGTCGATCACCGTCACGCGGCACTCCGGGTTGATCAAACGGATACGCTCCGCCATGACCTCAGACTTCGCCAGGCCGACGCTATCGCGCAGGGCGTGAATTTGACGGTTGGTATTGGTGACGCAAACGTCATCCATGTCAATCAGCGTGATTGCGCCAATACCGGTTCTCGCCAGCGCTTCTGCCGCCCACGACCCCACACCACCAATGCCCACGACGCAGACATGCGCATCCGCAAACAGCTGCAGGGCTTTTTCACCATATAAACGTGCCGTACCGCCAAAACGCTGGCGCCAGGCGTCGCTGATTACCACAGACATAAAACCTCAGATGTAAAAAGGGTGAGGTTTTCCTCACCCTGAACAGTAATCCGTATTGCGCTCAGAATACCACAATCAGCCGCTGAATACGTTTCCAGCACCCGGCGCCGCCTTCAGTACCCACACGCGTCCGTAGTGGTTATACCAGCCCGCGCGATGGCCTGCGTCAGGGCCAATCCCCTGATAGATGTCGAAGTGCTGGCCCTTAATCGCCCCGCCAACGTCCAGCGCCACCATCAGACGCAGCTCATACTGGCCGTTGAACTTGCCGTTGTTGTCCAGCAGGGGAACCTCAGCCAGCAGCGTGGTGCCTGCAGGTATAATCGAACGATCCGATGCAACCGACGCGCGGCCAATCAGCGGAACTGCACTCGCCCCTTTCACCGGCGCGAAGTTTTGCGGTTTGAAGAAGACGAACGACGGGTTCTGCTCCAGCAGCTCACGCACCTCGGCTTCGCTGTGTTTCTCACCCCACTCGCGGATCGCCTGCATCGACATGTCTTCTTTCTTCACTTCGCCGCGGTCGATCAGCACCTTACCGATGCTGCGATAGGCGTGGCCGTTTTTACCCGAATAGCTGAAGAAGTTAAGCGGCGACCCGTCGCCAAAATCAATGTAGCCGCTGCCCTGAACGTCCATGATGAAGTTATCCATCAGGGAGTTACTGTAGGCCAGAACGTAGTTTTCGCTCAGCGCACCGGCGTAGATCTCAGCGCGAGACGGCAGACGACCGCGTTTTGGCGGCATACGGTAGATAGGATACTGGAACTCGCCCTGACGAGAGTGGCGTGCCTGGATAACCGGGGTGTAATAGCCGGTAAACTGGACGTTGCCGTAGTTATCGGCCCCTTCCATCTGCCAGGCGTCGATACCAAACTGGCGCATATTGCGCGTATCGCCGCCTGCTTTCAGCCAATCCTGGACCGCGCTATAAACACTGTTCTGTGAGCTATACAGACGCGGCGACGCGTTGCGGATCTGGTAGACCTGCTCGGAGAAATCACCGGCATTAATCGGTGCGCCGACGGCATCAGGCTGATTAACTAAAGAGAAAGGCTGGGATAACTTCCCGTCTTTATACTGTTGACCGCGATCGGTCGGTTTGGAAGAACAGGCCGCAAGAATCGCTACCATTGCGCCCGCCATCAGATACTTCGCCCAACGTCCTTTCATTATATCTCGTCTTTAAGTTGCCCATTTCCGCGTGATGAAGATAACAAACCGCCAGGGCTAATGAAATGCGATCGCATGCCCTTTGGCAAATTTTGCGCAAAAAATAGTCCAAACAAAGCCATGTCGTTCAATTTGCATACAAAATCATGATTTATGTGAAAAAGGGGTTGCATCACAAACCTATCCGAGTATAGTGCGCATCCACGGACGCGGGGTGGAGCAGCCTGGTAGCTCGTCGGGCTCATAACCCGAAGGTCGTCGGTTCAAATCCGGCCCCCGCAACCAATTAAAATTTGATGAAGTATCTTCTACGACTGTAGAAAGACGGACGCGGGGTGGAGCAGCCTGGTAGCTCGTCGGGCTCATAACCCGAAGGTCGTCGGTTCAAATCCGGCCCCCGCAACCAATCAAATTTGAAGAAGTAAGTTTCTACACGAGTAGAAAGACGGACGCGGGGTGGAGCAGCCTGGTAGCTCGTCGGGCTCATAACCCGAAGGTCGTCGGTTCAAATCCGGCCCCCGCAACCAACACTTCTAAAAAACAATAAACACCCTAAAGGGTGTTTTTTTGTATCTGTCGTTTGTGAATTTGCCGGGCGTTTACCCGGCAGAAAGATTTACCCGCGCCGCGCCAGCGTCGCCCCGTCAGAGAAATACGCCCGAATCCCCGCCAGAATCGACTCCGCAACCTCCTGCTGGAATTTTGCCGTCTTGAGCTTACGTTCCTCTTCAACGTTACTGATAAACGCAGTTTCTACCAGAATGGACGGGATGTCCGGTGCCTTGAGTACCGCAAACCCGGCCTGTTCAACGCTGTTTTTATGCAGCTTATTAATATTGCCCAGCTTGCCCAGCACCGCTTTACCAAACTTCAGGCTGTCGTTAATGGTCAGCGACTGCACCATATCGAACATAGTGTGATCGACGTAGCGGTCGCCGCTTTTGCTCACGCCACCAATCAGGTCAGAGGCGTTCTGGCTGTCAGCCAGGAATCTTGCTGCGGTACTGGTCGCGCCTTTGGTCGAGAGCGCGAACACCGACGAGCCGCTTGGCTGGCGGCTGGTAAACGCATCCGCATGGATCGACACGAACAAATCGGCGCGCTGCTTCTGCGCTTTCGCCACCCGGACCTTCAGCGGAATAAAGACGTCTTCATTGCGCGTCATATAGGCGCGCATATTGCCTTCTTTATCAATCAACGCTTTCAGGCGACGGGCAATTTGCAACACCACGTCTTTTTCACGCGTATGGTATTTCCCCACCGCGCCGGAGTCTTCGCCGCCGTGTCCAGGATCGAGCATGATCACAATCGGACGATCGCGCCCTGCTTTGCCCGGCTGCGGGCCGCTTTGCGCAGGTGGAACCTGACTCTGCAGATCGCCTTTGTTGTAATCCTCCAGCAGCGCAAGCAGCGGATCCTGAATATCCGTCGCATTGGCCGGGTAGAGATCCATCACCAGGCGCTCTTTGAACGTCGCAACGGGCGCCAGAGCAAACAGCTGCGGCTTAACGTTCTGCTTCAGTTCAAACACCATGCGCACGGTTTGCGGATCAAACTGCCCGACGCGCGCCGATTTAATAAACGGATCGTCGCCGCGGATCTGCGCCGCCATACCCTTCAGCACGGAGTTGAGGTTAACGCCTTCAAGATCCACTACCACGCGTTCAGGGTTGCTGAGGGCAAATTGCTTATATTTCAGCACGCGATTCGATTCGACCGTCACGCGCGTATAGGTCGACGACGGCCAGACGCGCACCGCCACCACCTGACTCGTGGCGGCAAGACCGACCTGACTGACGCTAAGCAACCACATTGCCCCGGCCCCTTTTAACAAACGGCGGCGGCTTATTGCTGAATTGGATCCCGACATGCTTCTCCCGAGCAAGAACACTGACTGATATACAAAATGTCCAGATTGACCGAAAACTTTAACGAATGACGCATAAACTGTCATCTATAAAAGGGTAAACAATCATACGCTAACGCACGGATTACTTATCATTTTCTGTGGGTCGCGGAAAATTTGCGCTTGCACACGCGGCCACAATCGAATAAAAATACAGAAATTACGAATAAACATTCATTAAGGGTTGTGCCATGGTGAAGGAACGTAGAACCGAACTGGTCCAGGGATTCCGCCATTCTGTTCCCTATATCAACGCCCATCGGGGAAAAACGTTTGTCATCATGCTTGGCGGCGAAGCCATTGAGCATGAAAATTTTTCCAGCATCGTCAATGACATTGGCCTGCTGCACAGCCTCGGGATCCGCCTGGTGGTGGTGTATGGCGCGCGTCCGCAGATCGATGCCAACCTGGCCGCTCACCACCACGAGCCGATTTACCACAAACATACCCGCGTTACCGATGCCAAAACCCTTGAGCTGGTGAAACAGGCGGCGGGTCTGCTGCAACTGGATATTACCGCTCGCCTGTCGATGAGCCTGAACAATACGCCGCTGCAGGGCGCGCATATCAACGTCGTGAGCGGCAACTTTATCATTGCCCAGCCGCTCGGCGTGGACGATGGCGTGGATTACTGCCACAGCGGTCGCATTCGTCGTATTGATGAAGAAGCCATTCACCGCCAGCTGGACAGCGGTGCCATCGTGCTGATGGGCCCGGTGGCGGTCTCCGTAACCGGTGAAAGCTTTAACCTGACCTCAGAAGAGATTGCCACGCAGCTGGCAATCAAGCTGAAGGCGGAAAAAATGATTGGGTTTTGCTCCTCCCAGGGTGTCGTGAACGATGAAGGGGTAATAGTGCCGGAACTTTTCCCGAATGAAGCCCAGGCACGCGTGGAGGCGCTGGAAGCCGAAGGCGATTACCACTCCGGCACCGTCCGCTTCCTGCGCGGCGCAGTGAAGGCCTGCCGCAGCGGCGTGCGCCGCAGCCACCTGATCAGCTATCAGGAAGACGGGGCCCTGCTGCAGGAGCTGTTCTCCCGCGACGGTATTGGTACCCAGATTGTAATGGAGAGTGCGGAGCAGATCCGCCGCGCCACCATTAACGACATCGGCGGCATTCTGGAGCTGATCCGCCCGCTGGAACAGCAGGGTATTCTGGTGCGTCGCTCACGCGAACAGCTGGAGATGGAGATCGATAAATTCACCATTATCCAGCGCGATAACCTGACCATCGCCTGCGCCGCGCTCTATCCGTTCCCGGAAGAGAAGATTGGTGAAATGGCCTGCGTGGCGGTGCACCCGGACTACCGCAGCTCTTCACGCGGGGAAATGCTGCTTGAGCGCGTGGCGGCACAGGCGCGCCAGATGGGGCTGAGCAAGCTGTTCGTCCTGACGACGCGCAGCATTCACTGGTTCCAGGAGCGCGGCTTCACGCCGGTGGATATCGATTCCCTGCCGGAAACGAAGAAAGAGATGTACAACTATCAGCGTCGTTCAAAAGTGCTGATGGCCGATCTGGGATGATACGACGCCCTCACCGTCCGGCGAGGGCTTTCGTTCAGAGGGACTCAAATATTGCGCTCAGCCCGCTTCGACGTTCCGTTCGGGTGGCGATCGCCTGCACCAGCACCCGTTCATCGGCATACAGCGACAGGCGCTGACGCGCGCGCGTAATGGCGGTATAGATCAGCTCGCGGGTAATGACGGGTGAAAGCTGCGTGGGCAGGATCAGCGCCGCATGGTTAAACTCGGATCCCTGGGATTTATGCACCGTCATCGCCCAGGCGGTTTCATGCTCGGGCAAACGGCTGGGCTGGAAGGACTTCACGCTCCCGTCCGGCATCTGGAACCAGACGCGCAGGCCCTGACCGCAGTCGAGCGCAATCCCGATATCCCCGTTAAACAACCCCAGCGCGCTGTCGTTGCGGGAGATCATCACCGGCCGCCCTTCATACCATCGGGAGTGCGGGGTACGGTTAATTTTGCGTTTTTGCGCCAGCAGCTGTTCCAGCCTGTCGTTCAGACCCCGGACGCCAAAGGGGCCTTCCCTCAACGCACAGAGCAACTGATATTCGCCAAACGCGGCAATGACCTGCTCCGGCGTATTTTGCTGTTGCACGCCCGTCAGAAAGCGCTGGTACCCCTGCAGGGCGTCGTCCAGCATCGCCTGATACTCTTCCCCGCTTTGCAGCGATTTTTTCTCAATATCCGTATAGGTTCCGTCAAATACCGCAGTGGTGGTGCGCCGGTCGCCCCGGTTCACCGCTGCCGCAAGCTGGCCGATGCCGGAGTCGCTGCCGAAACGGTAGCTTTTTTGCAGCAGACACAGGCTGTCGCGCAGCGCCCCCGCAAGCGAATGGTTTTCAGACGTGAGCGAACATCCGGTGAGACGGGCCAGCTCCTGCGCGCGTTCAGCTGTATATCCCAGGCTGGCATAGGTGCAGATATCCCCCAATACGGCCCCCGCCTCAACGGAGGCAAGCTGGTCGCGATCGCCCAGGAAAATAACCCGCGCGTGCGGCGGGAGCGCATCGATCAAACGCGACATCATCGTCAGGTCAATCATCGACGCTTCATCCACCACCAGCACATCAAGATGCAGGGGGTTACCGGCATGATAGCGCAGACGCTGGCTACCCGGCTGTGCGCCAAGCAAACGGTGCAGCGTGCTGGCTTCATTAGGGAAAAGCGCAAGCTGATCCCCGGTTAGCGGCAGCTTTTGCAGCGCGCCGCCTAACGACTCCGTCAGACGTGCCGCCGCTTTGCCGGTGGGGGCCGCCAGGCGAATACGGCACTTTTGCTCACCCGATAGCTGAATCAGCGCGGCAAGCAGTTTTGCCACGGTGGTCGTTTTCCCGGTACCCGGGCCGCCAGAAATCACCGAAATCCGTCGCGTTAAGGCCACGGCTGCCGCCACCTTCTGCCAGTCTGTCGCGTCGTCAGAGGTAAACAGCGTATCGAGCGTTTGCCGGAGCTGTGCTTCATCGCAGGGAAGCGGCGCGTTGGTCTCGCTGAAGAAGCGCGCTACCGTCAGTTCGTTACGCCACAGCCTGTTGAGATACAAACGCTCGCCGACAAGGATCATCGGCGTCCCGGTATCGGCGCCGCTCACGGCAGGCGAGCCGAGTAATATCGCCTGCCAGTCCACTGCATCACCCAGCAGCGCGAAACACGCCTGTAAAGCCGGAGGCATCTTCTCATCCACCGCCAGGCGCGACAGCGGCAGACACACGTGCCCCTCCCCCGCGTCTTTGCTCAGAATGGCGGCGGCAAGCATGACGGCAGGCTCCTCACCTGCCACCATCATGGCGAACTGCACATCCAGGTGGCGCAGTAATCGTTGTTCAACCGCGTCCAGCAGTAGCGCCTGCATCGTCATGCCACCTCCTCCGTGCTTGCAGCAAACAGGTTATCCATTTTTTCAATCAGTTCCGCAGCCGGACGCGTACTAAAGACGCCGGAACGCGGGTCGTTAGCATCCACTCCGCGCAGGAACAGGTAAATGACGCCGCCAAAATGCGCGTCGTAGCGGTAATCGGCCATGCGATGACGCAGGTAACGGTGCAGCGCCAGGGTGTAAAGCTGATACTGCAGATCGTAGCGATGCATTTGCATGGCCGAGGCCATCGCGTCTTGCGTATAGGCTTCGCTGCTTTCACCCAGCCAGTTCGATTTGTAATCCAGCAGGTAGTAGCGCCCTTCGTGACGGAAAACCAGGTCGATAAAGCCTTTGAGCATCCCCTGCACCTGACGGAAGTTCAGCGGCGGACACCCGGCGGATAACGGATCGTACTCGCGGATCAGCGCATCAAGCGCCTCGGCTCTGAGCGGGCTGGCGATGGGGAGATAAAACTCCATCTCCACCTGCTTATCTTTGGCGGTCAACTGACTCAGCGAGATCCCCTGCGTTGTAAGCGGCGCGTGCAGAACCGCGTGGATCCAGTCACGCAGAACCGGCTGCCACTGTGCGTCGTAGCCGCCACTCTGTAACATCTTTAGCACCCACTCTTCGGAAACCGGCTGGGTAAAATCCAGTTCTTCAAACAGGCTGTGCAAAAACGTGCCCGGGGAGGCGCCGCGCGGGAACTGGTGCGGCGTGAGCGCCGGCTCAGCGGGTACGCTGCCGGCTCCTGCGGCATCCACGTCCAGTTTTGGCATCAGATCCTGCGCAATACTCTGCCCGTGCTGCTGTAAACCGGAGTAGCTGGTGACGCGCCAGTCGTCGGCAATGGTACGCACAACCTGGCGGGCATGGAGCGCTGGCTCACGCAGCTCAGGCATCTGCCAGCGGCTAGTGTCGGGCTGCGACGGAATATGCAGCGCAATATGCTCTGTGCAAAGTGATTCAATGCACTGGCGCAGGCCCGCCGCGTCTTTGGGTTCGCCGTGCTGAATAAGCCGCCCCAGCGCGCTCAGATGAAAATCGCTCTCCCCGGTCTTTTCGCCACGGCGACGGAACAGAGGCGCAACGCCCAGGCTGCAGTGCCAGATCGAACGGGTCAACGCCACGTAGAGCAGGCGTAAATCTTCCGCAAGACGTTCGGCCTCCGCCAGCTCAACGCTGGACTCCGCGTTGCTGAGATCGAGCACCGCCTCAAAAGATTCGCGATCGTGGTAAAAGGCCTGATCCTGGACGCGGTAATTGGCAATAAACGGCAGCCAGACCAGCGGATACTCAAGGCCTTTCGATTTGTGAATGGTGACAATCTGCACCAGATGTTTATCACTCTCAAGGCGCATCTGCTGGCTGGAGGAATTACTGTTCGGGTCGGCAATCTGCTGCGCCAGCCAGCGCACGAGAGCGTGCTCGCTCTCCAGCTGCGTACCCGCTTCCTGCAGCAGTTCGCTGATATGTAAAATATCGGTCAGCCGACGCTCGCCGCCCGCTGTCGCCAGCATATTCTCCGCAATGTGGCGCTGAGCCATGAGCTCGCGCACCATCGCCATCACGCCGCGCTTCTGCCATTTTTCGCGGTAGCGAACAAACTCTTCTACAACGGCATCCCATGCGGCTTCGTCATTGTTGAGCGCATCGATATCCCGCGCGTTCAGCCCGAGCATTGCGCTGGCCAGCGCGCTGCGCAGCGTGCTTTCCCGCTCCGGAGCCAGCACGGCCTGCAGCAGCCATAGCATCTCCTGCGCTTCCAGCGTTTCAAAGACGCTGTCGCGGTTTGAGAGGTAGACGGACGGAATATTCAGTAGCGTCAGGGCGTCGCGGATGAGCGCGGCCTCCTGACGGCTGCGCACCAGCACCGTGATATCAGATGCCTTTACGGGAGTGGGTTTATCCCCCTTCCACAGCAGCGCCTTACCGTGCGCGCCCGCACTGAGCCAGTCGCGGATTTGCGCGGCACAGTGCTGGGCCATGGCATTTTGATAGTCGGCAACGCCGTAGCCTTCCCCGTCCAGCAGCCAGAAGTTCATGGCAGGCTGCGTCTCGCCGTTGAACTCGAAGCGCAACGAGGCATTTTTCCCGGCGAATTTTACCGGCTGAAACGGGATCTCCCGGAACATAAACGCCGTATCCATGCGGCCGAAGAGCGCGTTGACGCTTTCCACCATGCCGGGAGCGGAGCGCCAGTTGGTGTCCAGCGTGTAGTGCGCGTCAACCTCGCTGCGCGCTTTCATGTAGGTGAAAATATCCGCACCGCGGAAGGCGTAAATGGCCTGTTTCGGATCGCCGATTAACAACAGCGCGGTGCCGGGCTGCTGGCGCCAGATACGGCGGAAAATGCGGTATTGTTGAGGGTCGGTATCCTGAAATTCATCAATCATCGCCACCGGGAAGCGGGTTCGAATCGCAGCGGCAAGCGCTTCGCCATTTTCACTGCACAGCGCCGCATCGAGGCGGCTCAGCATGTCGTCGAACCCCAGCTCACCCCGGCGGCGTTTTTCACGCGCGACGGCGTCGCGAATTTCCGTCATCGCGCGAGTGATCATCAGATCGTTGAGCGTTAAGGGCTCAGCCAGCAGGGTTTCAATCGCCACAAACAGGGGATGCTCAGGCACGATGCCGTCGGCTTTGGTTCGCTCAACCAGAAAACGCCGGGAAAATTTCTCCAGCGCGTCCGGGAGCTGATAGCCTCGCGTCTCTTCCTGCGCCCAGGCGCCGATCTTGTCGATCCATTTACCCTGATTGCCACGGTTAAACTTGCGTCGGTCAATCCCGGAATTTTCGATAATTGCGTCAATCTCGCCAACGGACTCAATCCATTTTTGCTTGATGTCGACAATTTTCGCGATGATTTTTTCATGCCGTGAGGCCAGGGTTTCATCCGCAGGCGGCGGGGATTTAATGACCGGCGCTTCCCCCTGCAGATAACGATCGATAGCGCGCAGCAGCGCCTCCGGGCCCTTCCACAACGCATGTACCGCTTCGGCGATATCGCGCGGTAACGGGTAACAGTGGCGACGCCAGAAATCCGCGCAGGCCTGATAGCGAAGCACGGATTCATCTTCAATAAGCTGCTGTTCAAACAGCATGCCGGATTCAAACGCATTGAGGCTCAGCATGCGCTGGCAAAAACCGTGAATGGTGAAGACGGACGCTTCATCCATCTGCCGTTCGGCGAGGAGCAGCCACTGGGCTGCCTGTTGCTTATCGGCAATCTCTTCCAGAAGGCTCGCGTAGAGAGGGTTATCCGTGCTCTGACGCAGACAGGCGATGCGCAGCTCGTGGATATTGGTACGAATACGGCCCCGCAGCTCAGCGGTGGCAGCCTCGGTGAAGGTCACCACCAGCAGCTCTTCCACGCTCAAGGGGCGTGGAAAAGCGGCGTTGCCGCCAAGCCCCAGCAGCAGACGCAGATAGAGGGCGGCGATGGTGAAGGTTTTTCCCGTTCCCGCTGAGGCTTCAATCAATCGCTCACCCTGCAGAGGTAAACGTAAGGGATCAAGGGACTCAGCGGTATCGGTCATTCTTTCTTACTCCAGGGCATAGATTGCTGCAGCGCGCTGACGCTCTTCCAGACTTTCCAGCCTTTCGGGTTCACGTACTCCGTTTTCCCGTTCTGGCTACCGGAAACCTGAGACAGGATGGTGATACCCTGCGGCTTAATGACCGCCTGGTGGAAGAAGTCGGCAACCTTCTGCGGCGTCAGCTGTTTTATCTCGGCCACTACTTTATCACGCGAATCAAATTTCAGATTACCGCGATCGAAATCTTTGCTCAGCTGCGAGGCTTCTTCACCGAGCGTCTGCGGCGGCTGCATCACCTGCGCGATGACGGCCTGCTGGATTTGCGCAAACTCTTCCGGCTTCATGGCGCGCAGTTTTGCTTCCACCTGCGGGAAGAAGGCCTGGTAACGCTGCCAGAGATACGCCGGCTGTTTGTCGCTGCTTTGCAGCAGGAAACCCAGCCCCCACTGTCGACCTACGTTCATGGAGAAGGCAAATACCGCGTAGCCAAGCTGCTCTTCTGTACGCAACTGGTTGTAGAACCACGGCTGAATAATTTGCCCCAGCACGGCACTCTGCGCCGAGCTGGCGAATTCATCATAGCCCGTTGGCACAAATACCGCGGCCAGCGCGGAATCCGTGCTGTTACCCGCCTTTTCAAAAATCACATTCTGTTTTTTCTCAACCAGCACGTCCTGGTTGCGGCACCACTCGTCGCCTTTCGAACCGAGCTGAGTACGTACATTCTCCGCCAGCGTTTTGGCCTGATCCTCACTCATGTTGCCGACGATCAGAAACTCCGGGCGCGTGTTGGTTTTCAGCGCGTCACGGTAAGCCAGCACGTCTTTTAAGGTGATCGAAGGCAATAGCGCGCGGCGGTCTTCTCGCTGGAAATAAGGAACTTGCGACAGCATTTGCGCTGGCATAAGCGCCAGATCGTAAGCTTTGCCCTTCTCCGCAGAATCCATCATCTGCGCATACCACGATTTGGCCTGCTCAAGCTGCTCTTCCGTCGGCGTGTAGCTGAAATACCCTTCGAGCAGTGCCTGGAACAGCTGAGGCAAACGCTGGGTATAGCCGTTTGCATTGAGCATCAAACCGTTGTTGGCGTTGGTGGAGAAGCTGATGCCGCCCACGGCCGCCTGGTTGCTAAGCTGATCGAGCGCAATCCCGGCGAGATAGTCATTGAGGGCGAACATCACCTGATTTTTGGCGCTGTTCATCGCTTTCGGGTTACGCAGCACCACGCTGACATCGGCCTTTGGCTCGCTTGCGAAATAGCGGCTTGGGGTATACACCACGCGCAGCGTTGGCTCATCAACGATCAGCGCCGGGTGCGGGTAATCTTTAGTCGTTTTGATCAGCGAAAAGTCATCCGGAATATAGGGGTTCAGCTCCGGCAGCTTCAACGCAATCTCCCCGGCCTTTTTCTGCCAGTCGGCGAAGGTCTGCGCGCTGATTTTGTCTACCTGATAAGGGGCATCGACAAAATACGCCGTCTTGTTATGCGGTTCATTCGGGCTGATGTACCAGATGCGGGCATTCTCCGGCGTCATCATCGCCAGGCGGGCTTTTACCGCCTCGGCGTCATACCGGTCGGCAATATTGACCGCGTCGAGGGTGTGTTCCACCGGCACGCGGATCATGGTATCCGCCAGCCACTCAACGTAATCCATGTCGCGGGTAATGGACGGGTAACGGAAATCGAGATCCAGCACGTGGGCGAGTTCATCAAAGTAGCGCTTATCGACGCCTTTCTCTCGCAGCAAAGAGAGGTAGCTGAAGATCGCCGCCACCACTTCATCACGGTTTGCCAGCCCTTTGTCGGTGAGGGTGGCGGAGATCGCCAGCACGCCGCTATTGCCGTTTACAACTGGATCGGAATCGGCGCGAATACCTTCCACCAGCCCCTGTTTTTGCAGCCAGTCAGAAAGTGTACCCGGGCTGCGGTTACCTATCAGGTAGGTCACCAGCTCATCGGTTTTACTGCGAAACTGTGCGGTGTTGTTATCAATGCGGAACTCCACGCGCAGCACTTTGCGCGGCAGCGCCGGCACGTAGTGGATAACGATCCCTTTTTGCGCGTCCGTGACCACCGGTACGTCTATCTGCGGCAGGTCGATATTTTTATTCGGCACCCGACCAAACGTTTTAGCCGCCATGCCGGCCAGTTCAGGCAACGGTTTATTGCTGTAGATGACCGCTTTCATCAGGTTGGCGGAGTAGTATTTATCGCGAAACGCGTGCAGGGCATCAAGCACCGGGCTGTTCGGTTTGTCGCTTAACGTCTCCAGGTTACCGCCGGAGAAACGCGACCCCGGGTGCGCAGGGTTGATGGTTTCAGCGCTGACCTGTGCCATGCGCATACCGTCTCGCGTGCGGGCCATGGTCAGCTCGGCATTCACCGCATTGCGTTCACGATCGGCATACTTTTTATCCAGCAAGGGGGCGGCGATGGAATCAGCAAGGCGATCGACCGCGCCTTCCAGCGCATCATTTTCGACTTCAAGATAAAAGGCCGTGCGGTACGGTGCCGTGCTGGCATTGTGGCTGCCGCCATGCATTTTCAGAAATTCGGACAGGCTATCTGGCTGCGGGTATTTTTTTGACCCCATCAGCGTCATATGTTCCAGATAGTGTGCAAGCCCTGGATGAGCGTCAGGATCTTCCAGCGATCCAACCGGCACCACTAATGCCGAAAGGGATTTCACCGCCTGCGGATCGGAAACCAGCAGCACAGTCATGCCGTTATCAAGACGAATAGCCTGATATTGACGGGTATCTTTTTCGCTTTTACGAATCGTTTCCTGAACGGGTTGCCAACCGGAGTCTGCCTGAGTGACGGGTACCCAGAGGGCGAAAAACAAAACAAACGCTTTAAACAAGGTGCTACCTCTTTATCACGGCTACATCATTAACACATTGCGTGCTGGACACGCCAACATCTCTTTATTGGGTACATCAGTCCGTGATAAGAAGTGCATCATAAATGAACACCCCATGCTGCGCAATTTTTATACAGCACTCAGGACTGATTAAATTTAAACAACGGCAGCAGGTAGCGCTGCGCCTCTTCCGTGATAGCCTCGAAGTGCTCTGGCTCAAGGGTTCGCCATAAGCGCTGATACCAGACATCTTCACCTTCACCACGCACCATCATGTTACCTTCGTAGGCCTGCATAAATTTACTGCGTGCTTTCTGCAGCGAAGCCTCATCCGTTAACATCGCATCATTTTGCGCGTCATAACAGGCTTTTATCCACGCACCACCGCTTTCAGGCAGCAGTAAAAGGGGTTTATTCATTCCCTGAAGATAGCCCTCAATGTACAAAGACAGATACCGTAACGCCTGCTCAGACTCCATCGGCGGGAAGCGCCATTCGCCCTCTTTGCGCACGAAAATCCGGCTTTCACCTTTATGACCACCCGCACTGTAGACAAGATGTTCCAGCCAGAGTTGCAATCCCTGTGAAACGCTCAGCATAGAGGGCCGCCAGCGCAGCAATCCATCCGGCTGAACCTGAGTTAACCAGCCCGTGAGCTCTACGCCATTGCAGTTGAGATCGATTTCAATACTTTTGCCCGGCTGCCGGCACGCTCTCACACGCTCTGCGAGGGCGGTCATCTCCTGACACTGCGCCTCCCAGACAATTTCTCCGAACGCCCCGTAGGGCAACTGCCCTGCAGCACGGTAGCGGCGGTAAAGTTTGTCAGCATCTTCCTCGTCAACCAGCGCATTCAGCAGCTGGAGGTTGAGCTGATAGCGCTCCAGCCCTTCCAGCGTAAAAGGCTCTGCATCCGGAATTTCGCTCTCTTCAGAACGGAAGTTGACCTGCAATCGTTGCTGGAAGAAGGCCCGCACCGGATGCGCCCAAAACCGCTGAAGCTGTTCAAAAGTCAGGGTTTTAATGGGAAGCGGGTCAAGCGTCTGAATGAAATCCGTGTGCGCATTCCCCTCCATTTTCGCCGCCGGTAGCCACTCCTGAGCATAGCTCTGGCGCTCGCTGGCCGTGTAGTTCACCGGGTCAAACGGCATGCGGCTGTGGAAACAGGTGATATGGGCTTTCACCCTCTGCTCGGTTTCATCGCAGTTGCGTTCTTCATCTCCCGGCAGATAGTGGCTCTGGCCGATATAGTCCACCAGCTCCTGCACCAGAACGGAGGGGAAACGCTCGCTGTTGTCCTGAATGGAACGGCCGATATAGCTGATATAAAGCTTATTCTGGGCAGAAATGAGCGCCTCAAGGAAGAGGTAGCGGTCGTCATCACGGCGGCTACGATCGCCCCGCTTTGGATTGGCGCTCATCAAATCGAACCCCAGCGGCGCCAGCGCGCGCGGATAAACGCCGTCGTTCATACCAAGCAGACAGACCACTTTAAACGGGATAGAACGCATTGGCATCAGGGTGCAGATATTGATGGGGCCCGCCAGGAAACGCTGGCTGATTCGCTCCTGATCGAGCCGCTGCGTCAGCTCATCCCTTAACAGCGACAGCGGGATAGCCTCCTGATAGTGGGAATTCACGCCTTCGTCGATGATAGCCTGCCACTGCGTTTCAATGAGCGCCATCGCCGCTTCGGTGTCACTGTCTGGCAGGAAGAAATCATTAAGCAACGCCCTGCAAACCGGAAGCCACGCGTCAAGCGGACGCGGCTGAAGCAGCTCGTGTCGCCAGCGGTTAAGCTGCATCAGAAGTGACGCTAAATGCCCCACCAGTTCAGCAATTAACCCGCTGGACTCATCGTAAGGCAGCACCTCGTTCCACTCGCCCTGGCTGCTCTCCATGGCGTAGCCCAGCAGCATACGCGTCAGGCCAAATCGCCACGTGTGCTGGCCGGTTGGGGGAAGCTCAAACTCCTGAACGTTATCGTCATCGATCCCCCAGCGAACGCCAGACTCATTCACCCACTGGCGAAGGTAGCGCAGCCCCTCTTCATTGATGTTGAAGCGTGCAGCCAGTACGGGAACATCCAGTAATGCCAGGACATCTTCGGAGATAAAGCGGCTATCCGGCAGTGAAAGCAGAGTGATAAAGGCCTGCAGTGCAGGATGCGACTGGCGGGCACGACGGTCAGAGATAGCGTAAGGCAGGTATCGCTCGCCCGTCGCACTGCCAAAGACGGCCTGAATAAAGGGACTGTAGCTGTCGATATCCGCCACCATCACCACGATATCGCGGGGCGTCAGTTCGGGATCGTCCTGCAGCATCGCCAGCAGCTGGTCGTGAAGCACTTCGACCTCACGCTGCGGGCTATGGCAAACATGGATCGTGATGCTGCGATCGTCAGCGTCCAGCTTCCGCTTGCTGTCGCTGCGCTCGAACTCGTTCGCCGTCACGCCCATCACGGCACGGTTTTCCAGATCCAGAATATCCAGCTGAATATGGTGAAGCAGGCTATCCGGGGTAATCTCGACAAACGCATCCACGTCGCCTTCGCCTGATGAAGTGATGTCTGAAAGCATGTGAATGTAGTCACGCCCCAGCTTCCCCCATGAGGCAAGCAGCGGATTGGGCAGGTTCTGGATACCGTCTTCATCAAAAAGCTGCCCGGCGGTCGAGCCGTCTTTAAACAGCGGGACGGCACGTTCTTCAAAAAGGCGCTTTCTTTGGCGGGTAACCAGCCGGGCTAGCCAACGTTCGTCGAGGATATCCCCCCAATACTGTCGGCAGGGGTTGGTAAACAAAATATGGATATCAATATGCTTACCCAACGCATGCAACGCCTTCAGATAGACGGGGGGTAATGCGGATATCCCGCAGATAAAAACGCGTGACGGCAGTCGGGCCGGGCGCTCCGACGCATTTTCAAGTATTGAGATAAACCGATCGTAAAGATTGGCTCGGTGCCACTTAGGCTGGCCAAGTTTCTCCGTATACTCTACCAGCGCTTTCCACAGCGGTGCCTGCCAAATTTGCGCCTCCGGCAGCCCTTCAATCAACTCGCCCGCTTCCCAACGAATTAACCAGTCAGAACGGTAAACAAGGTATTGATCGTAGAGATCGGCGGTGCGCGACGCCAGCTGGAACAGCTTGCGCTTATCGGTATCGTCATTCAGGTAATGGCGCAGCATGGCGAATTCATCACGCTGCAGCATGTCCGGCAGAAGCGCCATCAGCTTCCAGCTCATGCTCTGCTTGTTGAAAGCGCTCTGCTCCGGGATGTCCGGCAACACGCGAACGAACATGTCCCAGATAAAGCTCGCGGGCAGCGGGAAATCAATGTTCGCGGCTATGCCAAATTTACGGGAAAGCGACATTTGCAGCCACTGTGCCATACCGGTGCTCTGCACCAGCACCATTTCGGGCTCAAAAGGATCGTCAAGCCGCTCGCGCTCAACGATAAATTCCATCAGTGCTTCCAGCACATCCAGACGATTTGAGTGGTAGACCCTTAACATAGACGCTCCCGACTACTGGCTAACCGGGCAATGCAGACGCGTCATCTCACCGCGTCGCCCCAGAGGAGAAATAAGTGTAACCGTGATGCTGACACATCCTGCGTGCGTTGTCTGCCCCCTACTGGCCTGCCAGCCTTCGGGGAGAACATTTGTTGAGAGCTGAGACTGATTCCAGGCATAGTGCCAAAGCTGGCGATACTGGTTAAAGAGAGTAAACCGTGCCGCCAGCGCCCGGTGATAACCCGACAGGGCCGTCACGACGATCGCCAGCAGCATCATCGCCAGCAGGACCTCCACCATGCTAAACCCTTTTTCTCTGCTCACGGCAACTGACATAACGCGCTCTCCTTAAGGGGGCAAAAATCACTCCAGCCGTGCGGTGAAAAGCGAATTTTCCCGTCGACTATCTCTCCCGCGCGCCAGAGCAGCAGACCGCTGTCTCCGGCAATCAGCAGCACACGCGCCTCATTCAGCTGGCGCAAACACACTCGCCACGCCGATGCCTTTTTGCACTGAATCTGTGGCTCTGACGACCAGATCTGAACCCGTCCCCACTCAAGCGCGGACTGTACCGTCGCCTGCTGCTGAAGCGAGCGGCTCTCGCCACCAACGAGCGCGCTAAACGTTGTCAGCTGCTGATTGAGCCCCGTGAGGATCAGGGTACCGAGCACCAGTAAAAGCAGAACCAGCGCCAGTGAAGACATTCCGCGTTGACGGTTCACAGGTTGTACCCCGTGACCGTATACAACGCCTGCCAGGGCTCCCCCTGTCCGCCTTTACGCATCGCGGATAGTTCGATATTCACCTCTGGCGCAAAACCGGCATGTTCCACTTTCTTCACCACAAAATGCGCGATCGTAAGCCTGTTCGGGTCGGTGAGCTTTTCCCATCCTTTTCCTTCACACGACGTCGCCCCACGCTGGATTTCCAGTGCGCCCGATTCCAGACGAAAACCGGTGCTGTCATTTTCTGAGGCGCTGCTATCCCAGCTGCCGTTGCTGTTGGCATCCCACCGCACAATGACGCAGCCTCCAAGCCTGGCAATCACCAGCGCCTGTCCCTGACAGTTTCCCGCGCAGTACCCCGCGCGCTGAAGCTGTTTGCCCAGGGAAAACAGATGTTGCCAGACCTCTTCCTCCAGCTCCCTCTGGCCGGATTGCAGCAAGACGGCCCGCTGCAAGCCGGGTAAAAAACGCGATGCGCTTATCAGCAAAAGGCTGCTAATTGCCGTGGCAATCAGAACTTCAGTCAGTGAGAAACCGCGCTGCCTCATCAACATGAACCTCCCTCCGAGACTTTACACATCCTGATGCGTCCTCCATTTGAGACAATAATCAGCCATGCTCCTGCACGGCTTTGAACGCGTATCCGCCCCGACCATGCCGTATCCCTTAATCCAAAGAACGTCAGCGACGGCGTGACCTCACTGACCTCGACCTCAGGCCAGAGCGGAATCATCACAAAGGGACTGCCCTTTTCACAGCCCTGCACGGCAGAGCTCACCAGACAGTCCCGGCCTCCCACCCGCAGAAGGGTAATTTGATGGTCGCGGTTGTAGCGGTTGGCATGGTTGCGCAGAAACAGCAGGTAATCGCGCACCTGACTGGCGGTTTGCCACAGCCGCTGCTGTCGCTGCCAGCTGTCCCAGCCGTACAGCCCTGAGGCGCTGAGGATAACGACAAGCGAAATCGCGATCAGCGTTTCGATAAGCGTAAAACCGTTCTCTTTTTTCATACCGGGAGTGTGGCGAAGCGCCGTGAACATGACGAGCGACGGATCCTCATTTTACGAGGCGTTATCCGCAGAATTGGGAGAGTTGCAGCGCGTTGCACACTTTCTGGATAGCGCTTCGGGAAACAGGATAAAGGCAAAAAAAAACCGGCGCTAAAGAGCACCGGTTGTGTCACGCTTTATCGCATCAGATAGCGACGGGCGCTTTGATGCCAGGATGCGGGTCGTAACCCTCAATTTCGAAATCATCAAAGCGGTAATCGAAGATTGATGCCGGTTTGCGTTTAATAATCAGCTTCGGCAGCGCACGCGGTTCGCGGGTCAGCTGGAGATGCGTCTGTTCCATGTGGTTGCTGTAAAGATGGGTATCCCCACCGGTCCAGACAAAATCACCCACTTCCAGGTCGCACTGCTGCGCCATCATGTGGACTAACAGCGCATAGCTGGCAATGTTAAACGGCAGACCGAGGAACACGTCACAGGAGCGCTGGTAGAGCTGACAGGAAAGCTTGCCATCCGCCACATAGAACTGGAAGAACGCGTGGCACGGTGCCAGCGCCATTTTATCCAGCTCGCCGACGTTCCAGGCGGAAACGATGATTCGGCGCGAGTCCGGATCGTTTTTCAGCTGGTTCATCACGGTGGTGATCTGGTCAATATGGCGACCATCAGGCGTTGGCCAGGCGCGCCACTGCTTGCCGTAAACCGGACCCAGGTTGCCGTTTTCATCTGCCCACTCGTCCCAGATTGAGACGTTATTTTCGTGCAGATACGCAACGTTGGTATCGCCTTGCAGGAACCAGAGCAGTTCATGAATGATCGAGCGCAGGTGGCAGCGCTTTGTCGTCACCAGCGGGAAGCCTTCTTGCAGATTGAAGCGCATCTGGTGGCCAAAAATGGAGAGCGTACCGGTACCGGTGCGGTCGTTTTTCGGCGTGCCCTCATCGAGCACTTTTTTCATCAATTCAAGATACTGTTTCATGGTTCCTCAGGAAATTTGTTGCTGTGGACGACGACGATACGCCCAAATCATCATAATGGCACCCGCGACAATCATCGGAATGGAGAGGATCTGCCCCATGCTGATGTACTGTACCCACTCACCGGTAAACTGTGCGTCTGGCTGACGGAAGAACTCGACGATAATACGGAATGCACCGTAGCCGATCAGGAACAGGCCGGAGACAGCGCCCATCGGACGCGGTTTGCGGATAAACAGGTTGAGGATGATAAACAGCACCACGCCTTCCAGCGCCAGCTCGTACAGCTGAGACATATGGCGCGGCAGCACGCCGTAGGTATCGAAAATGGACTGCCACTCCGGATGTGATGGCAGCAGCGCGATATCTTCTGCGCGGGAGCCCGGGAAGAGCATCGTATACGGCACGCTCGGGTCGACGCGGCCCCACAGCTCACCGTTGATAAAGTTGCCCAAACGGCCAGCGCCGAGACCAAACGGGATCAGTGGTGCGATGAAATCTGACACCTGGAAGAAGTTGCGTTTGGTCCGTTTGGCAAAAATTACCATTACCAGGATCACCCCAATCAGGCCTCCGTGGAAGGACATGCCGCCGTCCCAGACGCGGAACAGATAGAGCGGATCGTTCAGGAATACCGGGAAGTTATAGAACAGCACATAACCAATACGGCCACCGAGGAACACGCCGAGGAAGCCCGCATAAAGCAGGTTTTCAACTTCGTTTTTCGTCCAGCCGCTGCCCGGACGGCTGGCGCGACGGCCAGCGAGCCACATGGCAAAAATGAAGCCCACCAGGTACATCAGACCGTACCAGTGAAGCGAAACAGGCCCTACTGAGAAAATGACCGGATCAAATTCCGGAAAATGCAGATAACCACTGTTCATCTGTCACCACAAGATGTTGTTATTCCGCTGAAAGTGGACAGCGGTAGAAATGCGATTCTGCCGTAAGCAGAGGCTCCAAAGTTGCGAATCATAGCACAAGGCGGGCGCGGAGGATGCGCCAGAGATGTAAAAGATGTGTATAGGGTTTTGAGTGCGCTGATGCCCTCACCCACAGGGAGAGGGCAGAGAGAACTAGCGGCCGCCGCGGATCAGGCCCCCCATACCGCGCCGTTCCATAAACGCCGCGACCTGATGACGAACCTCAGCCGCAAGCTGCGCGTCAAGGCTTCGTTCAGCCAGCTCGCGGGCATCATTGATGTCGATATGTCGCAGCAGGTACTTCACGCGGGCAACCGCGCGACCGTTCATCGACAGATGGCGGTATCCAAGGCCAATCAGGATAGCAACACACATTGAATCTCCGGCCATTTCACCGCACAGGCGTAGATCAATGCCGTACTGTTCAGCCTCGCGGGCGATCATCGCTAACGCACGAATGATTGCCGGGTGCAGGCTATCGTAGATACTGGCCACGCGGGTGTTGTTACGGTCAACGGCCAGGATGTATTGCGTCAGGTCGTTTGTGCCGACAGAGATAAAATCAACACGGTTTGCCAGCTGCGGCAGCATAAAGACCATAGACGGCACTTCAAGCATCACCCCAATCCGCGGTTTCGGGATCGCATAGCCGATCATCTCTTCTACTTCACGGCCTGCACGTTCGATCAGTCTCCGGGACTCGTCGATCTCATCAATGCTGGTGACCATCGGCAGTAAGATGCTGAGATTGCCCGTCGCCGCGTTGGCGCGCAGCATCGCACGCACCTGGATCAGGAAGATCTCCGGCTGATCGAGCGTAATGCGGATCCCACGCCAGCCCAGGCACGGGTTTTCTTCACTGATCGGCATATAGGGCAGCTGTTTATCCGCGCCGACATCCAGGGTTCGCAGGGTGACAGGTTTGTCGTTAAACATCTGCAGCATCCCCTGATACTGCGCCACCTGCTCCTCTTCGGAGGGGAAACCGCTCTGTAGCATGAACGGGATTTCAGTACGGTATAAACCAATACCGTCGATGCGGCTGCCGAGCTTTTCTTCATGCTCAGGGCTTAAACCGGCGTTGAGCATGACTTTGATTCGCTCTCCGCTCTTTAGCTGTGCGGGCAGGTTAACGTCATCTTCCGCCAGCTTGCTTAATTCATTCTCTTCGCTGATAAGACGCTGGTATTCCTGGAGCAGAACCGGCTCAGGATCGACCAGCAGCTCACCGCGATAGCCGTCAACTACCAGCGTACGGCGGTGCAGTACCGACGGCTGGATATCGGCCCCCATAACGGTTGGGATACCCAGCGCGCGCACCATAATGGCGGCATGCGAGTTGGCGGCACCATCGCGCACCACCACACCGGCCAGCCTGTCCTGGGGCAGTTCAGCCAGCGTCGTTGCCGAGAGTTCATCGGCGACCAGAACAAACCGTTTTGGCCAGGCATTCGGCCCCTGAATGGTGTCGTCGAGATGGAACAGCAGACGTTGACCCAGGGCGCGGAGATCGCCAGCCCGCTCTTTCAGGTAACCGTCGGTTAGTGCCGCAAATTGGTCGGCAAATTTTTCGATGACCTTCTTAACCGCCCACTCCGCGACCGAGCCTTTATCCACCTCCGCAAAAAGCTCGCGACGCAGACGCGCATCGGAGAGCAGGTGCGAATAGAGGTCAAAGATCGCTGCCGTCTCTTTTTGCGCGCCTGCGGCAAAGCGCTTGCTGTAACGCCGAAATTCATTCGCCGCCTCTTCCAGCGCGGCGGTAAGACGCTCGCGCTCAAGCGCTTCATCAAGCGTTGAGGCTTCGTAAACCTGCTCCATTAGCGGCAGGGTGGCATCCATCCAGCCTTCCGCTATCGCCACGCCTGGCGAGGCCGGAAGGGCACGAATGCGCGTATGGCGATACTGACCAAAGAGCGCGGCAAGCTGGGACTGGGAGAGGATCGCCGCCATCTGCGTGGCCAGCGTGACGAGGAAAGACTCTTCGCTTTCATCGTACTGACGTAGCTCGCGCTGCTGGACGACCAGCACGCCAAGCAGCTGGCGACGCTGGATAATCGGCACGCCAAGGAAAGCGCGGAAGCGCTCTTCTTTTACGGAAGGGATGTATTTAAAGCTGGGGTGTTTTTGTGCATCAGCAAGGTTGATAGGTTCAGCCAGCCGGCCAACCAGACCGACGATACCTTCGTCAAATGCCAGCGTTACGGTGCGTCCACGTGGTTTTTTCAAACCACGGGTCGCCATCAGGTAATAGCAGCGCCGATCGTGGTCGGCCAGATACACCGAACAGACCTCGGTCTCCATCGCAAGACAGATGTCAGTGACCAGAATATTCAGCGCCTCGTTCAGACGCGGAGCACTGGCCACCTTCTCGACTATTTCTCGCAAGCGGGTGAGCATGATTTGCGTAGCTTAACCTCTTTTACGTCGCCATGCAGGTGCGCTCTGCGGCTTAGGCGGGATCTCCTGAAGCTGCATTACCACACTTGCAAACTCTTTCATCACCCTTCGGTAAACATCGCGTTTAAATGACACGACCTGACGAACAGGATACCAATAGCTCACCCAGCGCCAGCCATCGAACTCCGGCGTACTGCTGGTTTGCATATTGATGTCTGAATCGTTGCCCACCAACTGCAACAGAAACCACTTCTGTTTCTGGCCGATACAAACCGGCTTTGTGTCCCAACGCACCAAACGTTTCGGTAACTTGTAACGCAACCAGTTGCGGGTCGAAGCCAGGATGCGAACATCTTTCCGGCTTAAACCGACCTCTTCAAAAAGCTCCCGGTACATCGCTTGTTCTGGGGACTCTCCTGGATTGATCCCGCCTTGCGGGAACTGCCAGGAGTGCTGACCATATCGCCGGGCCCACATTACCTGGCCCTGACGATTACAAATTACTATTCCTACGTTCGGGCGGTAGCCATCGTCATCAATCACCGGACTACCCCAAACTAAACCTTATATATGAATGATTGTTTCACACTACAGGGAGGCGGTAAACCACTCTCTTACAGGGCTGCAGCCTAATAACATTTGAATAACTCACAAATAAGTGCTGAGTTATAAACAGATGAGAGTCAGTAAAGGGAATTTTATTCACCTTTTCTGTGGATATAGTTGTGAAGAAGTGTCTGATTACCGATGAACAACCTGAAACACCGCCGTGCTCTCTCTTTTACCTTAACTCAATAATATATTTATTTTCATATAGTTATATGTGTTTTCATGTACACAAAACAGAATAGCGTGACGATCGTCACATCAGGGATCGTCGTGCTGATGAAAGATCGAACAGCGTCGGTTTTATCCACAGATTGTGCCAATAAGTTAGTCACAATTTGTTTGAAAATTCGATTTTCATCGCACGTCAAGGCTGTAAATTGAAACAGTAGTCAGGGTTATGCCCAGTTATCCCATTTTTCTGTGGATAACATGGTGTAAGATCCTGTTCATTGTCAGTGACCAGATTTGAACAACCGGTTTTCTGCCTCAGGTGAAACGATTTCAAGCCAATAAAAAAACCTATAAATCATAGACATGGAATATTGGTACAGAAATAGTTAAACTCTATCCACAGGGGACAATTTCTTAGCTTGTTTTTTAATCAAAAGGTTACCTTCATGCATCCGCTTACACCCTTGCTCTCACCTCCGTCCAGCGAGGGCCAGCTGCTACAGCAGGCACAGCGACTGGCTGGCTTTTCGCTTGGCGAGCTGGCGGCAATGGCAGGGCTTCAGATCCCGAAGGATCTGAAGCGGGATAAAGGCTGGATCGGCATGCTGCTTGAACTCTGGCTGGGTGCCAGCGCAGGGAGCAAACCCGAGCAGGATTTTGCAGCACTTGGCGTGGAATTAAAAACCATCCCAATAGACAGCCAGGGCAAGCCCCTGGAGACCACCTTCGTCTGCGTTGCGCCATTAACCGGTAACACCGGCGTGACGTGGGAATCCAGCCACGTTCGCCACAAGCTGAAGCGCGTGTTGTGGGTACCGGTTGAAGGTGAGCGTCAGATCCCTCTGGCTGAGCGTCGCGTTGGCGCGCCGCTGCTCTGGAGCCCGAACGACGATGAAGAGCATCAGCTGCGGCTGGACTGGGAGGAACTGATGGACATGATTGTGCTTGGGCAGGTAGAGCGCATCACCGCCCGACACGGAGAAGTATTACAACTGCGCCCGAAAGCAGCCAACAGCAAAGCGCTTACCGAGGCAATCGGCGCGCAGGGTGAGCCGATCCTGACGTTGCCGCGCGGTTTTTATCTCAAAAAGAATTTCACCGGCGCACTTCTGGCACGTCATTTCCTGTTAAAAACATAGTTTTTTATTTATTTTGAGAGCTCTCAAAAATAATCGACTGCTTTTTAAGATTTTACCGCTTCCTCAAGCCGCCATATCGGGTTAATACTAGATTATGATTTGATACGCGCCAGATGAGGACGATAACGATGAAAAAATGGGCAGTGTTAGTTTCAGCAGTCGGTTTAGCGTTTGCCGTATCGGGCTGTAGCAGCGATTACGTTATGGCGACAAAAGATGGTCGAATGATCCTGACCGACGGCAAACCCGAAGTCGACGATGATACCGGTCTGGTCAGCTACCGCGACCAGGAAGGCAATAAAATGCAGATCAATCGCGACGAAGTATCGCAAATTATCGAGCGATAATCAGAGAGAGGTCAGTCACTTGCTGGCCTTTTTGATTTTTTTCTTCCCCTTTTGCTTCCCCTCTGCCATGTTTATATTCCTTTGTCGGGCACGCCCTGACGCGGTCTATAAGTCTACTGAGGAAGCCGGCTATGCATTATCACCGTATCCCCCACAGCGCTCTGGAAATAAGCCAACTGGGGTTGGGCACGATGACATTTGGTGAACAAAACAGCGAAGCCGATGCCCATGCACAACTCGATTACGCCGTCAGCCAGGGTATTAACCTGATTGATGTCGCAGAGATGTACCCTGTTCCGCCACGTCCGGAAACGCAGGGACTTACCGAAACCTACGTCGGTAACTGGCTGGCAAAACGCGGCAACCGTGAAAAGCTGGTGATTGCCTCAAAAGTCAGTGGCCCTGCGCGCAACAACGATTCCGGGATCCGCCCAAATCAGATCCTCGATCGCAAGAATATCCGCGCCGCGCTGGACGCCAGCCTGAAGCGCCTGCAAACCGACTATCTCGATCTGTATCAGGTGCACTGGCCGCAGCGCCCAACCAACTGCTTTGGTAAGCTTGGCTATAGCTGGAATGAGAGCGCCCCCGCCGTAACGCTGCTGGAAACGCTGGAAGCGCTGACTGAGTGCCAGCGCGCGGGAAAAATCCGCTACATTGGCGTTTCCAACGAAACGGCCTTTGGCGTAATGCGTTATCTGCACCTTGCAGATAAACACGATCTGCCGCGTATCGTCACCATCCAGAATCCGTACAGCCTGCTTAACCGTAGCTATGAGGTAGGCCTGGCAGAAGTAACACAGTATGAAGAAGTGGAGCTTCTCGCCTATTCCTGTCTCGGCTTTGGCACGCTGACGGGGAAATACCTGAACGGCGCGAAGCCGGCCGGAGCGCGTAACACCCTCTTTAGCCGCTTTACCCGCTACAGCGGCGAGCAGACGCAGAAAGCCGTTGCAGCCTACGTGGATATTGCAAAGCGTCACGGTCTTGACCCTGCGCAGATGGCGCTGGCCTTCGTGCGTCGTCAGCCGTTTGTTGCCAGCACCCTGCTGGGCGCGACCACCATGGAACAGTTGAAAACCAATATTGAGAGTTTCCACCTGAACCTGAGCGAAGAGGTATTAGCGGAGATTGAAGCGGTGCATCAGGTTTATACGTATCCTGCGCCGTAATAAAAGCAAAACGGCAACGCACGTTGCCGTTTTTAGGGTTTGCTCCCTCTCCCTGTGGGAGAGGGCCGGGGTGAGGGCATCAGGCCGCACTTATCAGCGCCGACGCTGCCAGATCCACAAACCCGCAATCGCCAGCGCAAATAGCCCACCAAACCCGACGCCAATCCCCACTACCGGCACACCCACTTTTACCGCCAGCGAGTAGAGCCCCAGCATCAACAGCATCGCCAGGTTTTCACCCAGGTTTTGTACCGCGATAGCATTCCCCGCCCCGACGGTCTGCTTGCCACGTTCCTGCAGCAACGCGTTCAGCGGCACCACGAAGAAACCGCCCAGAATACCAATCAGGATGAGGAGAGCATACGCAGGCAATAACGCATGTTGCAGCGAGAAAATCAGCACCACGACGCCAATCAGGATGCCTGCGGGCATGCAGCGTGCTACCGTCTCGAGCGTCACCAGCTTCGCCGCCGCGCCTGCCCCCACCACAATGCCGATGGCCACCATCGCATTCAGATAGGTCGGCGTCGCGTTGTCCGTAATGCCCAGCGCCACCGGCACCCACAGCACCAACAGGAAGCGCAGCGTGACGCCCGCGCCCCAGAACATACTGGTTCCCATCAGGGAGAAACGCGTTTCTCCGTTACGCCACAGCACGCGACAGGCGGTAAAGAAACTGCCGGTCATCGGTTTAAAGCGCCAGGACTGGCCCGGACGAGCCACAGGCAGCTTAGGAATAAACAGGTTCGCCACAACTGCCCCGCCATACACCACCGCGCATACGCCCAGTGCCGCCAGGACATGCCAGTCGGCCAGCACACCGCCCGCGACGGATCCGAGCAGGATAGCGGCAATGGTTGACGACTCCATCAGACCGTTGGCTTTCACCAGCTTATCGCCCGTGGTCAGCTCTCCGAGGATGCCATACTTCGCCGGGGAGTAGGCGGCGGCGCCAATGCCCACCAGCGTGTAGCCAATAAACGGATTGAAACCAAAGCAAATACTGGCGGCCCCCAGCAGCTTGAGACCGTTGGCAAACATCATCACCCGGCCTTTCGGGAAACTGTCCGCCACCTGCCCGACGAACGGAGCAAAGATAATGTAAGCGCCCACAAACACCATCTGCAGGATCGGCTGGCTCCAGTCGGGGTAAAACTCGGCTTTCAACAGCGCCAGAGTGGCAAACAGCAGCGCGTTATCACCGAACGCAGAGAGAAACTGCGCGGCGATGACGGCCATCATGCCTTTCGACCTGAGCGATGTGTTAGTGTGTACTGACTCACGCATTTTGCTGTTCCGCCTCTTCTACCATGCCTTTCAGGGTCACGAAATCGGGCTTACCGCTACCCAGCACCGGGAGCTGCTTCAGATAGCGAATATCGCGCGGCACGGCCAGTTCAGGAATACCGTGTTCACGCGCGTGACTCAGCAGCCTGTCGCGCTTAAGCTCGGCGTCGGTCGTAAACAGCACCAGCGCCTCGCCTTTGCTGGCATCACTCTTCACCACCGTCGCATGCATCTTATCCGCGGAGACGGCCGTCGCCAGCTGCTCGACCATTTCCAGAGAGACCATTTCACCGGCGATTTTGGCGAAGCGTTTCGCGCGTCCCTGAATCTGCACAAAGCCTTGTTCATCAAAACGGACAATATCACCGGTGTCGTACCAGCCGGTTTCAACTTCGCCGTTGACGTTTTCAGCCGTTGGCACCTCAAGCACGCCTGGGTTTTCCACGCGCAGATAACCGTTCATCACGTTTGGCCCTTTCAGCTGCAGACGGCCACCGTCCTCAATGCCCGGCACGGCCAGCAGACGCGCGTCCATCCCCGGCAGAATTCGACCCACCGTACCCGGCTTCGCCGCCATCGGTACGTTAATCGAGACCACGGGAGCACACTCGGTAACGCCATAGCCTTCGAGAATGCGCAGGCCAAACTTGTCCTGCCAGATCTGACGCGTGCTCTCCTGCAGTTTTTCCGCACCGGCCACCACGTAGCGCACGCGATAGAAGTCATACGGATTGGCGAAACGCGCATAGTTGCCAAGGAACGTTGAAGTGCCGAACAGAACGGTGCAGTTACGGTCGTAAACCAGCTCCGGCACGATGCGATAATGCAGCGGGCTTGGGTAGAGGAACACTTCCGCGCCGGTCAGCAGCGGCGTAAACAACCCCACCGTCAGGCCAAAGGAGTGGAACAGCGGCAGCGCCGACATAAAACGGTCATCCGCGGTAAAGTCAGCAATGCTTTTGATCTGCTCAACGTTCGCCAGAATGCTTTTGTGGCTGTGGACAACGCCTTTCGGGTTGCCCTCTGACCCCGACGTGAAGAGGATAATCGCGTCATCTTCCGGCTGCTGTTTGACCTGGGCCAGACGCGGCATCACCAGGTGAGCAAAAATCCACAGCTTGTCGCCGGTGGTCACGTCCGCTTTCAGGTCCTCCAGGAAGACCCAGCGCACCTGGGTGAGCTGCTCGGGAAGATGCCAGAGCTTGCCCTTGTCCAGGAACTGACGGGAGGTAAAGACGGTATTAATCTGGGCAGCGGTGATGGCGCTGGTCAGCCCTTTCACTCCAGCCGTGTAGTTCATCATTGCCGGAATACGCCCCCGGGAAACTGCACCAAAAATCACCGCGGCGCTGATGCCCGCGTTAGGCAGCATCAGGCCAATCTTTTCGCCCTTCTTGCTGTACTTCTCAAGGATGCGGCCCACAAACAGGGTCTTGGTTAGCAGTTTGCGATAGGTATCCGGAGTAAAATTGATGTCTTCGATGCAGTTTTTCTTCGCGCCATAGCGGTGCTGCGCGGAAAGCAGGGATTCGTACAGCGTTTCGCGCGGACGCACGGCCATGCGCGCTTCCATCATAATCTGGTGCAGCATTTCCCCGGCGATTTTACGGCGATCGCGGGCACGCGGTGCGTCGGGCATCGGTAGCGACGTTGGCGGCAGAATATGCAGCGTGATTTTTGGGAACAGACGCTGCTTCACCCGCCCTTTCAGGCGGCTGAAATGGGTCAGCTCTGCGCCTTCAATGCGCAGCGGCACCACGGTCGCTTTTGACTTCGCCGCGACAAACCCCGCGCCGTCGTAGATTTTCATCAGCGAACCGGTCACTGAAATACGCCCTTCCGGGAAAATCACCACCGGACGCCCCTGCTCAACCAGACGTACCAGATGCTTAATCATCATCGGCTTGGTCGGGTCGAGCGGCACAAAATCAATCAGCGGCGTGAGCCAGCGCATGTACCACTGCTGGCTGATGGAGGTATAGACCGCAAACACCGGGCGCACGGGTAAAAACAGCGCTAGCAGGATGCCGTCGATAAAGGAAACATGATTTGGTGTGATAAGAACGCGTTCGCCACGAAGCGCCTGGGCATCGCCAGTCACGCGGATGCGAAAGAAAATACGGAACAGTGTACGGAAGAACCCAAATAGCATCTCAACTCCCTTTGCCAGCCAGTGTGAAGGGTTGATAGTAAATGGTGGCAGATTACACGAGAAGTGATACGGGAGCGACAAGCAAAAATAGAGGCGAAAAAAAACCTGCGCATCCGCGCAGGTTGGTGCAAGAGATGAGTACGAAACCGTACTAAGAATTCTCACCAATCAATACCTCTGGGATCACAACTGTATCAACCTCTTTAACGCCCTTACTATCGGACAATCGCAACAGCCTGAGGCAAAGTGTAACCAAAGGTTCAGATTGACATTCTTCAGACATGACTGCGCGTGTAACGATTACACTACCAGGGTTGTGCTGCGTCACGTTTGTGGAGAGCGAAAATCCGCTCCCCTTGAATGCGCGCTGCTTTTCCGCAACACTATTTGGTGTGTAAACGCTTACCCCCAATAAGAAGGTAATGAATGGCGACAATAAAGGATGTGGCCCGTCTGGCAGGTGTGTCGGTAGCAACCGTCTCCCGCGTGATTAACGACTCACCGAAAGCCAGTGACGCATCACGCCAGGCGGTACAAAACGCCATGGAATCCCTGAACTATCATCCCAATGCCAATGCCCGCGCGCTCGCCCAGCAGTCCACAGAAACCATTGGTCTGGTGGTGGGCGATGTCTCCGATCCCTTTTTCGGCGCGATGGTGAAAGCCGTTGAACAGGTTTCTTATCAGACAGGCAATTTTTTGCTGATCGGCAATGGCTATCATAATGAACAAAAAGAACGCCAGGCCATCGAGCAGCTGATCCGCCACCGCTGCGCGGCGCTGGTGGTTCACGCCAAAATGATCCCGGATGCCGAACTGATCCATCTGATGAAGCAGATCCCCGGGATGGTCATCATCAACCGCATTATTCCCGGGTTTGAAAAACGCTGCGTGGCGCTCGACGACCGCTACGGCGCGTGGCTTGCGACCCGTCATCTGATTCAGCAGGGCCACACCCGGATTGGCTATCTCTGTTCAAATCACCCGATTTCTGATGCAGAAGACCGCCTGCAGGGCTACTACGATGCCCTGCGCGAAAACGGACTGCCGTGTAACGATCGTCTGGTGGCCTACGGTGAACCGGATGAGAGCGGGGGTGAGCAGGCCATGACCGAACTGCTGGGTCGCGGACGGAATTTCACGGCGGTTGCCAGCTATAACGACTCGATGGCCGCAGGGGCAATGGGGGTGTTGAACGACAACGGGATTGAGGTACCGGCAGAAATTTCGCTGATTGGCTTCGATGACGTGCTGGTCTCTCGCTATGTGCGCCCGCGTCTGACCACCGTGCGCTACCCGATTATCACCATGGCCACGCAGGCTGCCGAGCTGGCGTTAGCGCTGGCGGAACAGCGCCAGCCGCCGGATATTACGCATCTGTTTAGCCCGACGCTGGTTCGCCGTCACTCCGTTGCCTCACTTGCGGAAGCGCAGAGCGAATAGCGGTAGAGGTGAACCCGCGTGTTGGGGTATTCCAGCCCATCACCAATATACTGCCAGCCGTAACGCTCGTAAAAGTCGCGGCAGGCAGACCAGAGGTGCAGTTCTTCATACCCCGCCTGTGCCGCCCAGGTAATAACATGCTGCTGTAACCGTCCTGCCAGCCCCTTACCTCGCGCCGCGTCGTCGACGTAGAGCGCCGCCAGCCACGGAAAGAGGTCCTGACGGGTTATCAAATCGCAGCGCCAGAGCCCTACCGTACCCAGAAGCTGTTCGTCCTCAACGGCGATAAAGGTCAGCGGTAATGCTCCCGGCGTCTGGCTGTGCTCAACGATGCTGTGGAAAAATTCCCGAGGGAGCCCTTCGCCAAAGGCCTGCCAGAGCCAGTCGGTGACCTGCTCCGCAAAGTGCGGTGCCTGGTAAAGCGGGAGGATGACACTCTTTTTCACGTTTCACCTGCGTTTTCTCATGTAACTGCCGGCCTGAAGCCCCGGCCCGGTTCGGCGATTATTTTACCAGAGTCAGACTATTTAGTTTTACTTCAGGTTAACCAGATGCATCGTTACCAAAAGCGTGATCGTGGCGGAGTTTTTGCGCTTCCCGCATCGCTTATACGCCGTGAGGTCTGTGTTAAACTGCAAACCATTACGTGGAAGCAGGAATGTAGAATGGCAACAATGCTGGATGTCTCACTGCGTGCGGGCGTGTCGAAGGCTACCGTCTCGCGCGTGCTGAACGGCACGGGTCAGGTTAAAGAGAGTACGCGTCAGCAGGTGTTTACGGCGATGGAAGAGCTGGGCTATCGCCCGAACTTTCTCGCGCGTTCGCTGGCTAACCAGACCAGCAACAGCATTGGTCTGGTCGTCTCTACCTTCGACGGCTTTTACTTTGGTCGCCTTCTCCAGCAGGCCTCGCGGCAGACTGAAACTCACGGGAAACAGCTGATCGTCACCGACGGTCACGACGCGCCGGAACAGGAAGAACAGGCGGTACAGATGCTGGCCGATCGCCAGTGCGATGCCATCGTGCTTTACACGCGCTACATGAGCGAAAAAGCGATCGTCAAACTGATGGACACCGTAAAAACGCCGCTGGTGGTCATTAACCGTGAAGTGAGCCAGGCGCCGGATCGCTGTGTGTTCTTCGAACAGCAGGATGCGGCGTTTAAGGCCGTGGATTACCTGATAAGCCAGGGCCATCGGGAGATCGCCTGTATCACCGTGCCGATCCATACCCCAACCGGGAAAGCGAGGCTGATGGGCTATCGCAAGGCGCTGGAAAAGCACGGTATTCGCCTGGACGAGCGTCGGATAAAGTACGGCGATGCGGGAATGACGCGGGGATACGAGCTGTGCAAGGAGTTGATTGCCGACGGCGTGCCGTTTAGCGCCCTGTTTGCCTGTAACGATGATATGGCGCTGGGCGCGTCGAAAGCGTTACATCAGGCGGGGCTTAAAATCCCGCAGGATATTTCGCTGTTCGGCTTTGACGATGCCCCAAGCGCGAAATGGCTGGAGCCTGCACTCTCATCGGTTTATCTGCCCATCGACAACATGATTGTCACGGCCATCGATCAGGCGATCCGGCTGGCAAAAAACCAGCCGGTCGATGCCATCCCGCCGTTTACCGGCACGCTGGTCTTACGCGATTCGGTCACAACGGGGCCGTACTTTCATCAGATGAGTTCTAAAGCCAGCAGTTCCTGAATGGTCTGACGACGACGGATCAGCCGTGCCTTGCCGTTGTCAAACAGCACTTCCGGCAGCAGCGGGCGGCTGTTGTAGTTAGATGACATCGACGCCCCATAGGCACCGGTATCATGCAGCACAAGATAATCACCCGGCTTGACCTCTGGCAGCGCGCGGGTCTCTACTTTGCCGCCTTCCTGCTGGGTAAACACGTCGCCCGATTCGCACAGCGGCCCCGCAACAACCGTCTCAACCCGCGGCGCCTGCGTTAAATCACGGCCGTCGGCGGCCAGGGCGGTAATGTGGTGATAGCTTCCGTACATGGACGGACGCATCAGATCGTTAAAACCTGCGTCAATCAACACGAAGTGGCGAGACCCCATCTCTTTCACGCTGCGCACCTGCGAAACCAGCACGCCGGCTTCCGCCACCAGGAAACGACCCGGCTCAATTTCCAGCTTCACCGCGTGACCAAGATGCGCGGCAATTTGATCACGCGCGGCGCTCCACAGACCGTAATAGTGATCGGTATCGATCGCCTCTTCGCCTTCGCGATAGGGAATAGAGAGACCGCCACCGGCAGAGATCGCCTCCAGATCCTGGCGGAAGTCGACAACCTGGCGCACCATCGCGCCGCACACCTGCTCCAGGTGGCCGTAATCGACGCCAGAGCCAATGTGCATATGAATACCCACCAGCTTCAGGTTGTAGCGCTGTAATACCTCCAGCGCGGCAGGCATATCGGCATACCAGATCCCGTGCTTGCTGTTTTCGCCGCCGGTATTGGTTTTTTGGCTGTGACCATGACCAAAGCCCGGGTTCACGCGCAGCCAGACGCGATGGCCGGGAGAAACCTGACCCAGCTGCTCCAGCATATCCACAGAACCCGCATTCACCGGGATCTGCAGTTCGTGGACGCGCGCAAGCGTCGCATCGTCGATCACGTCGGCGGTAAAGACGATCGCGTCGCCGTCGGCTTTCGGATCGAATCCGGCCGCCAGCGCGCGCTCGATTTCGCCCAGGGAGACGGAGTCGACCTTCACGCCCTGCTCACGCATCAGGCGCAGAATATGGATATTGGAGCAGGCTTTCTGGGCAAAACGCACCACGTCGAACTGATGCAGGGCGGCGATCTTCTCGCGAACGATCTGCGCGTCGTAGACCCACACCGGGCAGCCAAACTCGGCAGGCAGGCGCAGCAGGTTGTCGGCGTTCAAATCGGTATCAGTCTGGTTCAGCGGGCGTGGCATGGTCTTCTCCGGGTAAATGCGTTTTGATGATTACGCCACAGCGCAAAGAGAATAAAAAATATCGTTTTATCGCGAGTCTATGCAAAAATGATATGGATAGTCATCTGCTTTCAGGAGCCCTATGCCTGCCGTCAATTTACGCCACATTGAGATTTTTCATGCCGTGATGACCACCGGCAATCTCACCGAAGCCGCACAGATGCTGCATACCTCGCAGCCGACGGTGAGCCGCGAGCTGGCGCGCTTCGAGAAAGTGCTGGGGCTGAAGCTGTTTGAACGCACCCGGGGCAGGCTTCACCCGACGGTGCAGGGGTTACGCCTGTTCGAGGAAGTACAGCGCTCCTGGTACGGACTGGACAGAATAGTGAGTGCGGCGGAAAGCCTGCGCGAGTTTCGCCAGGGCGAGCTTTCGATCGTCTGCCTGCCCGTCTTTTCGCAATCGTTTTTGCCGATGCTGCTTCAGCCCTTCCTGGCCCGATACCCGGAGGTCAGTCTCACCATCGTGCCTCAGGAATCTCCCCTGCTTGAAGAGTGGCTTTCGGCCCAGCGCCATGATTTAGGCTTAACCGAAACCCTCTCCACGCCAGCGGGAACGGCACGCACGGAGCTGATCTCGTTAGATGAAGTGTGCGTTCTGCCCGCCGGGCATCGGCTTGCCGGTAAGGCGGTGCTCACACCGGAGGATTTCCACGGGGAAAACTACATTAGCCTGTCGCAGACCGACAGTTACAGACAGCTGCTGGATACGCTGTTTGCCGAGCATCAGGTCAAACGCCGGATGGTGGTGGAAACGCACAGTGCGGCTTCCATTTGCGCGATGGTGCGTGCAGGCGTTGGCGTCGCGGTGGTGAACCCGCTCACGGCGCTGGACTATGCCGGAGGCGGGATCGTCATCCGCCGTTTTAGCGTGTCAGTCCCGTTCACCGTGAGCCTGATCCGCCCGCTGCACCGTCCGGCTTCCGCGCTGGTGGACGCTTTCACCGAACACTTAAAGGAGCACGCGCGTCAGGTGGCGCTTCGCTTACCTGACCTGCAAAACCCGTTATGACAGCATAAACGCCACGGCATCCGCGGCATGGATGGCGGTGGTATCGAATACCGGGACGGGGCTTCGCTCGACGGGCACCAGTAAACCGATCTCGGTGCAGCCGAATATCACCCCTTCAGCCCCCTGCTGCGCGAGTTTATCAATGACGCTGACGTAATACGCGCGGGAAGAGTCGCTGAAGGTACCGAGGCAGAGCTCGTCAAAGATAATCTGATTGATGCGCGCCCGATCTTCTTCATCCGGGATCAGGCTTTCGATCCCAAATTCACTGTGCAAACGTCCGCGATAAAAATCCTGTTCCATGGTGTAGCGTGTACCCAAAAGCGCTACGCGGCGCATCCCGGAGGCCGCAATTGCACGCCCGGTCGCGTCCGCGATATGCAGAAACGGCAGCGAGCAGCGGTCCTCAATATGCGACGCCACTTTGTGCATAGTATTGGTACAAAGCACGATACCCTCGGCGCCGGCACGCTCCAGACCCAGCGCCGCCTGGGCCAGGATCTCCCCGGCTTTATCCCACTCACCGCTCGACTGGCAGGCTTCGATTTCATGGAAATCAACGCTGTGCAGCAGCAGGCTTGCGGAGTGCAGCCCCCCCAGACGCAGCTTAACTCCTTCGTTAATCAGGCGATAATAAGGGATTGTCGATTCCCAGCTCATTCCGCCTATCAGGCCGATCGTTTTCATCATCCCTCCTTATCTTTGGTCTCTTTTTTTAGCACAACCAACGCCAATAAAAAAAGGCGCTCTATTCAGCGCCTTTTTTAAACTGCAGAGTTTATTCCGTCACCGGCTCCGTCAGCGGAGTACGGGTGAGCATCGCCTCGCGCAGCAAAACGCTACCGCAGGCAAACAGGCCCCCCATGAGCGCCGCCAGAAGGACAATCAGAGCCTTGCTCGGGCCATCCTTTTTCACCGGCATGGAAGGCGAAAGCTGATACCTGAATGGCTCAAGTTTAACATCGGAAAAAGAGAGCTTTTTCAGCTGCGCAAGGTGGTATTCCCGGTTCTGGAAATCTGCATTCAGCTCGGTCACGTCCTTCAGATTTTTTTCGATCTGCAGCTTTTGCGCGATACCGTCAGCGCCGAGCGCAACGGAGTAATCAGGATCGTCCTTCACCGCTTGGCCGTTGCTGTAAACCGGCTTCTTGATGCCTGCGGCATTTGCCACTTCCAGCGAATAATTCAGTCGCTGCAGGTTGGTATTGTGAATATTGGTCAGGCGGACGCGATCCAACTCCAGCTGCTGCTCAACGGCTTTCGTTTTCAGAGCGATCTGGCTGCGGATATTCTGCACCGTCTCTTTCTCGACAATCGCTGCGATATAATTGATATATCCCTGCAGGACGGATTGGGCATCGCCCGCTGTCGGCGCAGTGAAGCTTAATGTCCAGGAGACATACGGCATTTTATCCGCATCTTTTGCCTGAGTGTCGTTCACCGCTTTCATTCTTTCTGAGATGTTGACTATCGCCCGATGCAGCTCAAGCGGGTCCACCTCCGCGCCTTCCAGCTGCGACGTCACGTAAGGAGAGGTTTTCATGTACTCTTCGAGCAATGACTGAGACTGAAACTTTTTGATAAACAAGTCAAAGACTTCCGGGCGGGAAATTTTCGCATCCACGTCAAGCACCTGTAACTCGACCAGCATCTGGCGCAGCGGGTTCCACTGCAGCTGTTCTGCCTGCGTGATCACGGCTTTACTGGTCCAGTTCTGCGGCAGTAAAAATGAAAGGGCCAGCCCCACCAGCGCGAAAGCAAAGATAATGGTGGCGATACGTTTTTTCGCCGCCAGAAGGAGCGCAAAGATACCCAGAAGATCTATCTCTTTTTCGCTTAAAGCCGGGGCGGTATAACGGGGAAAATCAAGATCGGTGCTTTTTTTGATATCCATCTCAGACATAGGCATTTTTCTTTTTAGGATGCGTTTCATTTTGCGCAAAAAATAGCGGTGGTCCGATGATACATTATCCTAAGAATTATCTTAAGTTCAAATCCCTATATTTATCTCCCCCTGCCAGAGTTGGTAGTGAGTTTCATTACGTTACTATTGTAATAAAGCACCGTCTTACCAACTCTGACTGTATTAAACGCTTAAACAGGCCAGACGATCACACGCCGATATTACGCAGCTTCTCCCCAGCCATCAGCTTGCGTTCGATGTGTTCCAGCGTCACGCCTTTGGTTTCCGGGATCAGCCAGAACGTGACGCCAATAAATGCGACGTTCAGCACCGTATAGAGCCAGAACGTTCCGGCAGCGCCAATCGCGTCCAGCAGCGTCAGGAACGTCGCGCCGATGATCATGTTCGACACCCAGTTGGTGGTCGTGGAACAGGTGATGCCAAAGTCACGACATTTAAGCGGCTGAATCTCGGAGCACAGGATCCACACCACCGGCGCGGCGCTCATCGCGTAACCTGCGATACACATCATGGTCATACCGACAGAAAGCCAGGAAAGCCCGCTTGAGGCCGTGCCGTTATCAAACTGCATCAGACAATAGCCCAGGATCAGCGTGCCGAGCGCCATCACGCTGAAGCCAATTTTCAGCGCCGGCTTACGGCCAGCTTTGTCCACGGTGAATACCGCAATAAAGGTGGCGAACATGAAGGTCAGCCCCACCACCAGGGTCGCAATCATCTGCTGCTCCGTGGTGGTGAACCCGGCCATTTTGAATATGCGCGGCGCGTAGTACATGATGATGTTCATGCCGGTGAACTGCTGCATCGCCTGCAGCAACATGCCGAGGAAGACCGCGCGGCGCACGTTGCGATTGATCTTAAACAACGCCCAGCCCCCCTGCTTCAGCTTCAGGCTTTCGCGGATCTCGTTCAGCTCTTCGCGCGCTTTTTCCGAGGTATCACGCAGCATGCGCAGGACCTCTTCTGCCTCCACGTGGCGCCCTTTTTGCGCCAGCCAGCGCGGACTGTTTGGCAGGAAAACAACCAGGACGATCAGCACCAGCGCCGGTAAGGCCAGCACGCCAAGCATTGCGCGCCAGTTGCCGCTGTAGCTGAAGTAGGTGTCAGACAGGAACGCCAGTACGATGCCCAGCGTGACCATCAGCTGATACATGCTAATCATCTTGCCGCGCACGTTCTCACTCGCCATTTCGGAGAGATAAAGCGGCGCGGTGTAGGAGGCAATCCCCACCGCTACGCCCAGCAGTACACGGGAGAGCAGCAGCACTTCTACGTTTGTCGCAAACGCGGAACCGATCGACCCCGCAACGAACAGGATTGCCCCGACCATCAGGCTGTATTTGCGCCCCAGGCGGAACGATAGCCAGCCGTTAAACAGCGCCCCGATGGCCGCGCCGAGCATCATGCTGCTCACCACCCACTCTTGCAGACGGTTACTGAGGGTAAAGTGATCGGTAATAAACGGTAATGCGCCGGCAATGACGCCGATATCCAGCCCAAACAACAGGCCCGCCACGGCGGCGGCGATGGAGACAAACTGGTTCATGCGGCGAGTATCACGCAGCGCAGCGGGCATTAGGGTAGAGTCATTTATAGATGTCATATTTTTCCTGCCTCAACAGCAAAATTCGTTAACTGAAATTACGAGAAAGCGAGGAAAAGTGTCAGGCCGGAAATCGCGAAGTTATGGATTATTCCGCTACGGCATACGGTTCTGTGATGGACATTACAATTTCAACTTGTGGCGAAAAATCACGTATTTTTACTAATCAGTTAATATATAAGCAATAAAAGTGTGATTGCCGTCATTTATGATTTTTCAGTATGGATTTTTCATCTTTAACGATATGGACTAAGCCAATTTTTGCGCAAAAAAACCTCCGCCCATGGGCAGAGGTTCTTAATACAGGTGGAATTAACGCGCCAGCCAGCCGCCGTCTACAGCCACGGTGTAGCCGTTGATGTAATCCGATGCGGAGGAGGCAAGGAAGACAACCGGCCCCATCAGATCGCTCGGCAGGCCCCAGCGTCCCGCAGGGATACGCTCCAGGATCGCCGCGTTGCGCTCTTCGTCTGCGCGTAGCTGCTGCGTGTTGTTCGTCGCCATGTAGCCCGGCGCAATCGCATTCACGTTGATGTTATGTTTCGCCCATTCGTTTGCCAGCAGGCGGGTCACGCCCATTACGGCGCTTTTGGACGCGGTGTAAGACGGCACGCGGATGCCGCCCTGGAACGAGAGCATAGAGGCAATATTGATGATTTTGCCGCCTTTCCCCTGCGCAATAAAATGCTTTGCCGCTGCCTGTGACATAAAGAATACGCTCTTGATGTTCAAATCCATCACGTCGTCCCAGTCGCGCTCGCTGAAGCCGATCGCGTCTTCACGGCGAATCAGCCCGGCGTTGTTCACCAGAATGTCGATATGACCAAATTCAGCCACAGCGCGCTCCAGCAGGCCAGGAATGGCTTCGATTTTACGCAGGTCAGCGGTCAGGCTCAGGAAACGGCGGCCCAGGGCCGTCACGCGTTCGATGGTGTCAGTCGGTTCAACGATATTAATCCCGACGATATCGCAGCCCGCTTCCGCCAGGCCTAACGCCATCCCCTGCCCCAGCCCGGTGTCACACCCGGAAACCACGGCCACTTTTCCCTGCAGAGAGAATGCATCCAGAATCATGTTTATTCCTTACTCTTTCAGAGCCTGTCACTCACAGGCAGGTTTATGGTTCACTGCCCGCGACTAGCGCAGATCGCTGACCGCAACATGGTCCATATCATCAAAGACCTGGTTTTCGCCCACCATTCCCCAGATAAAGGTATAGGCTTTCGTCCCTACGCCGGAGTGAATTGACCAGCTCGGTGAAATCACCGCTTGCTCGTTGTGCATCACGATATGGCGGGTTTCCTGCGGCTGTCCCATCATGTGGAACACGCAGGCGTCCTCATCCATGTTGAAGTAGAAGTAGACTTCCATGCGGCGCTCGTGGGTATGGCACGGCATGGTGTTCCACAGGTTGCCCGGCGCCAGCTCGGTCAGTCCCATGCTGAGCTGGCAGGTCTCCAGCACGTCCGGCACGAAGTATTTATTGATGGTGCGGCGGTTGCTGGTGAGGTTGTCGCCCAGCGTCACGGGTGCGACGTCTGCCGGGGTCACTTTTTTGGTTGGGTAGGTGGAGTGAGCCGGCGCGCAGTTGTAGTAAAACTTCGCAGGCCTGCTGCCGTCGATGCTGGCAAAGACCACGCCTTTCGCCCCTTTACCCACGTACAGCGCCTCGCGGTGGCCAATCTCATAGCACTGTCCGTCTACGGTGATGGTGCCCGGCCCGCCGATGTTAATCACCCCCAGCTCGCGACGCTCGAGGAAATAGCTCACGCCCAGCTGTTTACCGACCTCACCGCCCACGGAGACGCTGTTCGTGACGGGCATAATCCCGCCCACAATAATGCGGTCGATATGGCTGTAAACCATGGTGTACCTGTCGGCCTCGAATACCTGCTCGACTAAAAATGCATTGCGCAGCCCCTGAGTATCCAGCGTTTTGGCGTGCGCACTGTGGATGCTTTCTCTGACGTCCACGGTAACCTCCAGATGTGGTCATGCCCGAAGGCGGAAATAAACGAAACAGCGTTCCGTTTTTCATAATGAACACATACTATCGGCATAAAGCGGGCTTTTCAATTATATTTAAAACAACGTTTCATTTTTTATTTTTGTTTATAACAGAAATGATGTTCGGATCACAATTAAGCCGCAGGGAGAAAAAGAACACGAAAAAAAACCTCCCGGAGGAGGTCATTTTCACTGAGGAAAGATTAGCGTTCGATGGCCAGCGCCACCCCTTGCCCGCCGCCTATACAGAGGGTGGCAATCCCTTTCCGGGCATTGCGCTTTTTCATTTCGTGGACCAGCGAAACCAGGATCCGGCAGCCGGACGCCCCGATCGGGTGCCCCAGCGCGATCGCCCCACCGTTCACGTTGACCCGCAGCGGATCCCACTCCAGCATTTTTCCGACGGAGATCGCCTGCGCGGCATAGGCTTCGTTCACTTCGATCAGATCCACATCCGAAAGCTGCCACCCCGCGCGCTCCAGGCAGCGGCGCGTCGCGTAGACCGGCGCGATCCCCATTAACGCAGGATCAACACCCACGCTGGCAAATGCCTTAATGCGGGCCAGGACGGGGAGATCGAGTTCAAGGGCTTTGCTTTCGCTCATCATCATAACGGCGGCAGCGCCGTCGTTAATAGAAGAGGCATTTCCCGCCGTGACCGAGCCCTGCATTTCAAACGCCGGGTTCAGCCTCGCCAGGCCTTCCGCACTGGCGTCGGTGCGGGGCTGTTCATCGGTATCCACAACGACAGGCTCGCCGCTCTGACGCTGCGTGCTGACCGGGACAATTTCGTCGCGAAAACGACCGGAATCAATCGCCGCACGCGCTTTTTGCTGCGAGCTTAGCGCATAGGCATCCTGCACCTCACGGCTGATGCCGTACTCGCGCGCCAGGTTTTCCGCCGTCACGCCCATATGGTAGTCATTGAACGCATCCCACAGCCCGTCATGCACCAGGCTGTCGAGCAGCTGACTGTTGCCCAGCTGCGCGCCGGTACGGCTGTCGGTCAATACGTGCGGGGCGCGGCTCATATTCTCCTGCCCGCCCGCAATGATTACATCCGCTTCACCACACTGAATAGCTTGCGTAGCGAGATGCAGCGCTTTTAATCCTGAGCCACAGACGTCGTTAATGGTGATAGCGGAGACGGTATTGGGCAACCCGCCCTTCAGCGCCGCCTGACGCGCAGGGTTTTGCCCGGCTCCGGCCGTGAGAACCTGTCCCAGGATCACCTCATCAACTTCATGTGCTGCGATCCCGCTACGTTCCACCAGCGCTTTTACCACCACGCTCCCCAGGTCAACCGCCGAGTGACGCGCAAGCGCTCCCTGAAAACAGCCGATAGCTGTACGCAACGCACCCACTATTACGACATCTTTCATCACGACCTCTGTGTTAAATGACATGACGATAGTAGAGGATTGTTACTGGCAATTATCTTAATTGTTTAAAAATAGTGAGTTTAATCACAAGGATCAGCGCGCATCCTGCAGATACTGCCGCAGCCAGCTTCCGGCAACACCAGGAGGGGATCGTTTATTCCACAGCAGATCGATGCCGATCGCCCGCGGCCAGCCGGGAACATTGAGCTGTACCAGGGATTTCGCAGCGGCAAATTCATCCACCAGCGCACACGGCAATACGCACCAGCCAAATCCCTGTACCGCCATACTCAAGAGTAACAGGTAATTCGGTGCAGACCAGACGGGCCCGCGCGCGATCTCTGCCTCGCGCTCAAGGTAGGTACTCAACCGCAGCTCGCGCCAGCCGTGCAGCTCGTCATGCTGAACGTCATCCTGACCGGCCAGCGGGTGCGTGGTCGCGACATAGATCGCCATGCGGGTCTGCATCGGCAGGCGGGTGGCACCGATATCCGTAGGGTAGCTATCTCGCGCTTCCGTCAGGCCAATCTGCGCGCGCTCCTTTTGCAGCAGATCGATCACGTCCTCTTCCTCGCCAATCAGACATTCGAATTCCGTATGGGGAAAACGCGCGTCAAACTGTTTCATCATATCTTCCAGCACGTCCGGGTTGAGGGTATCGGAAAGGACAAACGTCAGACGCGCCTCCGTTTGCGCCGTGAGCGACACCGCCAGCTCGTCCAGCCGCGTGCTGGCGGCCAGGATGGCCTGCACGTAGCCCAGCACCTGTTCCCCCTGGGCCGTTAACACCGGCTGGCGCGCCGAGCGGTCAAACAGCTCGAAACCGAGATCGGCCTCAAGATTGGCAATGGACGTGCTGATCGTCGACTGGCTTTTACGCAGCCGGCGTGCGGCAGCCGAAAAAGAGCCGGCCGCAACGGTCTCGACAAACGCATTAAGGGCTTCGGGTGAATAGCGCATAACCTATCTACTTTTACGATGGATACTATCTTTAACATATCATCTTTAGCGATGAAAATAGGCCGCATCAACGCCCATACCGGCGAATTAATGAGGTCTATGACTATGCAACATCAGGATGCACTCCAACGTAAACTGCCGGAGCGGATCTTTCATGCGGTCTGTTTTGAAGGGATTGCGACGGCGATCCTCGCCCCCACCGCGGCGTGGCTTATGCAGCGTTCCGTGGTGGAGATGGGCGGGTTGACCATTATCCTGGCCACTACCGCCATGCTGTGGAACATTATCTATAACTTCGGCTTCGACCGTTTCTGGCCGGTTCAGCGCGTCAAACGTACGGCAAAAGTGCGCGCGCTGCATGCGCTGGGGTTCGAATGCGGGTTTATCGTGATTGGCGTGTCGATTGTCGCCGCCGTGCTTGGCGTCACCCTGCTGCAGGCATTCACACTAGAGATAGGTTTCTTCCTGTTCTTCCTGCCGTACACCATGTTCTATAACTGGGCGTACGATTGCCTTCGCGAGAAATTTCTTAAGCGTCGCCAGCAACGACGCGCTCTGGCTGGCTAAACGCCCTCTGGCCGGACGCCCGTTCCGGCCAAACGCCATCGAAGCAACTGCGCTCTCCAGGCATAACTATGGTAAATTGCACGCCATTCTGATGGTTTGATAGTTGAAACGTTGCTCTAATGTCGAAAATTTGGTCAAAAGATGAGACTCTCTGGAGTTTCGCTCTCTATGGCACGGCCGTGGGCGCAGGAACGCTGTTCTTGCCCATTCAGCTGGGCTCCGCAGGCGCTATTGTCCTGTTTATTACCGCCCTCGTGGCCTACCCCTTAACCTACTGGCCGCACCGCGCGCTGGCGCAGTTTATCCTGTCGTCAAAAACAAAAGGCAATGAAGGGATCACCGGCGCCGTCTCGCACTACTACGGCAGGAAGATTGGCAATTTGATCACCACGCTCTATTTCATCGCCTTCTTTGTGGTGGTGCAGATTTATGCGGTGGCCATCACCAACTCGTTAACGGAACAGCTGGCAAAACACCTGACGGTGGATACCGCCGTTCGCGTGCTGGTTAGCCTGGGGGTGGTGCTGGTTCTGAATCTGATCTTCCTGATGGGACGGCATATCACGATAAAAGTGATGGGCTTCCTGGTGTTTCCGCTGATCGCCTATTTCCTGTTTGTCTCGCTCTACCTGATTGGCAGCTGGCAACCCTCGCTGCTGACCAGCCAGATGGCCGTCGATCGCCATACCCTGCATCAGGTATGGATTTCGATTCCGGTGATGGTATTTGCTTTCAGCCATACCCCGATTATCTCCACGTTTGCCGTTGATCGCCGCGAGAAATTTGCCGACGGTGCCATGGATAAATGCAAGAAAATCATGAAGGTGGCGTACCTGATTATCTGCCTGAGCGTGCTGTTCTTTGTCTTCAGCTGCCTGCTCTCTATTCCGCCGTCGTATATTGTGGCGGCCAAAGAGCAAGGGGTGACGATCCTGTCCGCGCTGTCGATGATGCCTTCTTCACCGGCGTGGCTGGGCATTTCCGGGATTATCGTGGCGATTATTGCGATGTCGAAATCGTTCCTCGGCACCTATTTTGGGGTGATTGAAGGGGCGACGGAGATCGTGAAGTCGTCGCTTAATCAGGTGGGCGTGAAAAAGAGCCGCGCCTTTAACCGCGCGATTTCCATTATGGGAGTGTCGTTAATCACCTTTGCCGTCTGCTGCATTAACCCGAACGCCATTTCGATGATTTACGCCATCAGCGGCCCGCTTATCGCCATGATCTTGTTTATCATGCCGACGCTGTCGACGTATCTGATCCCCTCCCTGAAACAGTACCGTTCCATTGGCAACCTGCTGACGCTGATCGTCGGCGTGCTGTGCGTGTCGGTGATGTTTGTCGGCTAAACGTGCTCGTGCCCGGCGTGCTGCCGGGCGCGTGATTTACGCCCGAATATCGTCATACTCGCGCGTTTTATCAAACTCATGTTTCGCGAACGGGCACAGCGGAATAATTTTACGGTTCTCACCGCGCATCTTCTCCACCACTTTCGCCACCAGCTGTTTACCAACGCCCTGCCCTTTCAGGCTCTCATCCACATCGGTGTGCTCGATAATGCTCAGGTGCTCGCCGGTCGGTACAAAGACAATCTCCGCGACCTGGTTGCCGCTCGCATCGTTCACGTAAAACTTGTTATGGCCTTCCAGAATTTCCATGGTTCCTCGCTTATTTTTGGCGATACTTCAGCGCACCGCTCGGGCAGGTATCAATCACGCGTACAACCGTTTCAACGTCCACTTCATCGGGAATAATCCACGGCTTACGTTTCAGATTAAACAGCTTTGCGCTCCCACGCACGCAGTTACCTGAGTGTTTGCAGATCCCGGTATTGAAGTAAACGTCAATTTTCTCGCCGGTATAGGCCCGGTAACCCGCATCCAGTAGTTCTTTATCCATGACATTGCCTCTGTAATTATTATGGTGCTGAATGAAGCATAGCCTTACGGGATCCTGATGGCTATCAGGCTGAAAACGAAAAGCCAGGTCACAACTCTTTTCTCGCCAGATTGCGTCCGCTATTGGCACATGTCAGGCTCCGTAAATGTGTCACTTCTACATAACTTCCGCAGGTTGAATGAAACGCAGACTCTCTTTTCAGGTAAAGCTGTTTTTAGCGCTGGTGTGCTTCTCCTGCCTGCTGTTAGTTCTGCTGGGAACAATCCTGTTTCATTTTATTGACCGACAGCTCCATCACGATCTCGGCCAGCGCGCCCGGGTTCAGGCCAGCCAGATCGCGCTGATGCCGGGTCTGGCGGCAATGGTTGCGGCCAGAGATATCCCCGGCATCGCCCGATTAATTCAGCCCCTGCGCGCCGAAAGCGATGCCAGCTATATTGTGATTGGCGATACCGAGGAACAGCACCTTTATCATTCAGAATCCCCGGAGCGTATTAATTTACCGATGATCGGCGGGGATAACGCGGAGGTGTTAAAGGGTAAAACCATTATTTCCGTGCGCCAGGGCGGGATTGGCGTATCGCTACGCAGCAAAGCGCCCATCTTCAACGCGCAGCATCAGGTGATTGGCATTGTCTCCGTCGGCTATCTGACCTCGTATATTGCCAACATTAACGCCCGCATTCTCTGGCAGTCCGGGTTGTACGGCGCAGCGCTTCTGCTGCTGCTGTTTATTTTCTCCTGGCTGTTTACCCGCAACCTCAAAAAACAGATGTTCCGTCTGGAGCCAAAAGATATCGCTCAGCTGGTTTTGCAGCAGCGCGCGCTATTAGAAGCCATGTACGAAGGGGTATTTGCCGTTAATGGCGAGAAGCAGCTGATTTTAATTAACCGCGCCGCGCGAGAAATGCTGGATATTCGGCAAAGCGAGAAAGACCTCATCGGCAAACCGCTGGAAGACATTCTGCAAACGTCGCCGGGCTTTTTATCCCAGCGCTACGCCTCGGTGAGCAGCGGGAGCCACGACCAGATTGCGGTGCTGAACCAGCGGGAGGTGATCGTCAACCGCGTAGCGATTGAGGTCGAACCGGGCGTTGAAAGCGGCTGGGTGTACAGCTTTCGCGACAAAAATGACATTAACACGCTCAGCAGCCAGCTCAGCCAGATCAAACGCTATGCGGACAACCTGCGCATTATGCGCCACGAACAGCTGAACTGGACCGCAACTCTGGTCGGGTTGCTGCAGATGAAACACTATGACGAGGCGATCCGCTACATCCAGGTGCAGTCAGAAGGCGCGCAGCGTGTGCTGGACTTTGTCTCGGCCCATTTTGTCTCTCCGGCGCTGTGCGGGCTGCTGCTCGGAAAATACGTCAGCGCGCGCGAAAAAGGCATCGAGCTGCTGTTTGATCCCGCCTGCCAGCTCACCCGCATGCCTGCCTCGCTGAGTGAAACGGAGCTGATGTCCATTATTGGTAATCTGCTGGATAACGCCGTGGAGGCGACCCTCAACGCGCCGGGCCACGCGCCGGTAGAACTCTACATTTCTGACCGTAACCAGGAGCTGCTGATCGAGGTAGCCGACCGGGGCTGCGGGGTGGACGATGCGATGAAGCCGCATATTTTCCGCCAGGGGTTCAGCAGCAAACCGGACAGCGAAAACGACATTGTGGGTACCGAGCACGGTATTGGCCTGTTTTTGGTGGCAGGATATATCGACAAGGCCGGCGGCAGTATTGAGATTGCCGACAACGCGCCGCATGGCACTATTTTTTCTGTGTTTATTCCGAATGGGCAACAGCATGACCCGACCACTTGACGTTGTGATCGTTGAGGATGAGCCGCACCTGGCGGAGCTGCATCGCGAGTATATCGAGCAAAATTTTCATTTGCGCGTGGTGGGCATCGCCGCGTCGATAGAGCAGGCGTGCAGCCTGATCCGTCAGCATCAGCCGCGGCTTATCCTGCTGGACAACTATCTCCCGGATGGTAAAGGCGTGGAGCTCATCGACAACCCGCTGCTGAAAAGCTACGAATGCTCGGTGATCTTCATCACCGCCGCCAGCGATATGCAGACCTGCAGCCACGCCATGCGCAGCGGCGCGTTTGACTACCTGATTAAACCCGTCTTTTTCCAGCGCCTGCACGCCTCGCTGGAGCGGTTTATGCGCTTTATCCACACCGTGCAGCAGGTGAAGGTGGTCGACCAGCATGCGCTGGATCGCCTGTTTAATCTGCCTGCCGCGGAAGCCCCCATTACGCCGTCGACAAAGGGCATTGAACCCCAAACGCTGGAACGGATTAAACGCCTGTTCGCCGAGCATCCCGACAACGCGATGTCGGTTGAAGAGGTGGTGGATAACGTGGGGATCAGCAAAACCACGGGACGTCGCTACCTTGAATACTGTGTGGAGAGCGGGTTAATCAGCGTCGAAATGCTGTATGGCAATATCGGTCATCCGCGAAGGTTATACCGTAAAGCGCCCGATAAACCGTAATCCAGAACCGTTCACAGGCTAACGTTCGCGGATTTTATGGTGTTAATTGCTGAAACGACGGCGACAATCACACTTCGGAATCATTACCCGCTCCCCCCTATTGTGGGTGGAGCCCGATACGCTATGTTGACAATTAGTTCCTCAAATGTAACTAAAAGGTTAACTATAATGTCGAACACATTCCGAATTTCTCTGCTTACCGCTACTGTACTGTTCTCTGCTTCTGCACTGTCTGCCCTGCCGCAGGGGTATCCTGCCGAGTATCAAAAAGTGGTTGATGCCGCAACGAAAGAGGGCAAGGTTGTTATTTACTCCACCACCGACATCAAAGCCGCCGGGCCGCTGATCCAGGGCTTCGAAAAAACCTACCCGGGCATTAAAGTCGAATACAACGACATGAACAGCACCGAGCTGTACAACCGTTTCATCAGCGAACAGGCCTCCGGTGGGGTGAGCGGCGACGTGGTCTGGAGCTCCTCGATGGACACCGGCCTGAAGCTCGCCACCGATTACGCCATGGAGTACAAATCGCCGGAGCAAAGCCAGCTGCCGAAATGGGCGGTCTGGAAAGATAAGGCGTACGGTACTACCTATGAGCCGGTGGTCTTTATCTACAACAAGCGCCTGATCCCGGCCGGTGACGTGCCGGACTCTCACGCCGCGCTGGCGAAGCTGATTGCCAGCCAGACGGACAAATTCAAGGGCAAAGTCACCACCTATGACATCGAAAAATCGGGCCTGGGCTTTATGCTCTCGGTTCAGGATCACAACGCCGATCCTAACTACTTTAAAACCCTGGCTGACGTCGCCAAAGGTGGCTTATCGGTACAGTCGTCTACCGGCACCATGATGGAGCGCGTCTCCTCCGGTGAAAACCTGATCGGCTTCAACATCCTCGGCTCCTACGCGGAAGCGCGTGCGAAGAACGATCCGTCGCTCGGCATTTCCTATCCAAAAGATTACACCCTGGTGCTGTCGCGCGTGTCGTTCATCAGCCAGCAGGCGCAAAACGGCAACGCTGCGAAGCTGTGGCTGGACTATGTGCTGTCTGAACAAGGGCAAAACATTCTGGCCAATCAGGCAGACATTCCCTCCATTCGTAACGATATCGAAGGGAAAAATGATATCGACGGCCTGACCAAAATCCTCGGCAACGCGCTGAAGCCGATCCCGGTTGATGAAACGCTGCTGGAATACCTCCAGCCGAAAAAACGCCTGGAGTACATCAAAGAGTGGCGTACCGCCGCCGGTAAATAAGCGTCTGAGCGCGGCGCAGGCCGCCGCGCTCCCTTATCGACTGAGTTCGTTTGTCTGGGCTGCAACACCAGGGATACCCCATGAATACATTACGCAGAAAGTGGCAAAGCCTGCCGCGAAGCGTCGTCGTGCTGATAACCGCCCTGGTTATCTACACGCCGCTGTCGTTTATCGTGATACAGAGCTTCCTGTCCGCCCCGTTCTTTTCGCCGTCAAAAGAGTGGAGCTTTGAATCATTTGAGTTTATTTTCACCGACCCTGATTTTTATAAAGCCCTGAAAAGCGGCTTTATTCTTGCTTTCGGGTTGGTCTTTATCTCCATTCCGCTGGGCGGCGTGCTGGCGTTTCTGATGGTGCGTACCGACCTGCCCGGCCGCCGGTTGATTGAGCCGCTGATCCTGGTCCCGATTTTCGTTTCACCGATGGTGCTGGGCTTCGGCTACGTGGTGGCCGCCGGTCCGGTGGGCTTTCTCTCCCAGTGGGCTCAGGCGCTGATTGGGTTTGTGCCGTGGAATATCTACGACATGTCGAGCATTGTGGTCATCGCCGGCCTGACGCACGTCCCGCACGCCTATCTGTATATCTCGTCAGCGCTGCGCAGCGTGGGCTCCGACGTGGAAGAAGCCGCGCGCACCGCGGGGGCGTCGCCCTGGCAGGTGATGACTTCCGTCAGCCTGCCGATGGTGCGCCCGTCCATTCTGTACGCCACCGTGCTGCTGTTCTTCCTCGGGCTGGAAGTGTTTGGCCTGATGCTGGTGCTCGGCGACCCGGAAGGTAACATGGTGCTGGCGACCTATCTCTATAAGCTAACGAACAAGATGGGCACCCCATCCTATAACCTGATGGCGGCGGTTGCCGTGGTGCTGATCTGCATCACCATCCCGCTGGTGATGCTCCAGCGTCGCCTGATGCGCACCGCCAACCGCTTCGTCACCATGAAGGGTAAGGCCTCTCAGGCCCGCGCGCTGCCGCTGGGTAAATGGCGCTGGGTGGCTGGCGCGGTGATTGCCTTCTGGCTCACCGTCACCATCGGCGTTCCGCTGCTCGGCGTGGTGCTGCGCGCGTTTATCTCCAACTGGGGCGTGGGCGTTTCGCTGTGGGACGAGCTTTCTCTGAACACCTTCCGCACCATCTGGGCGCAGCCCAACCTGCTGCGCGCCATCGTCAACTCCATGGCGATTGGCGTCATTGGCGGCGCGCTGGCCGTGGTGTGCTACCTGTTTGTCGGCATTGCCATGCACCGTAAGCCGGATAACACCACGCGTTTCCTGGACTACAGCGTGCTGGTACCGCGCGCCGTGCCTGGCCTGCTGGCGGGTCTGGCGTTCCTGTGGGTGTTCCTGTTCCTGCCAATGTGGCTGGATAACTCGCTGAAATCCGGCTGGCTTTCCGGGTTCGCCTGGACCGACTGGATGCGTGAAAACGTCATCGTCTGGCTGCGTTCGCTGCGCAGCACCATTTTCAGCGTCTGGCTGGCCTATACCGTGGTGTGGATGGCTTACGGGCTGAGGCTCATCTCCTCCACGCTGCTGCAGGTGGGGCCGGAGCTTGAGGAAGCGGCGCGCAGCACCGGGGCGACGCGCGGGCAGATCACCCGCCACGTCACCATTCCGCTCTCCCGCTACGGTCTTATCGGTTCGTGGCTGCTGATGTTCCTGATCTTTGAACGCGAATACTCAACGGGTGTGTACCTGCTTTCACCCGGCACGGAGACCATCGGCTCGATGCTGGTTTCCCTCTGGGCCGCGGGTGCCATTGATATCGTGGCGGCGCTCTCTTTCATTAACATCCTGCTGGTCGTGGTAGGTCTGGGCATTGCCCTTCGTTTCGGAGTGAAAATACATGATTGAATTAGCGGTTGACGATCTGCACTTAACCTACGGCGACAATCCTGTTTTAAAAGGTGTCTCCATGAACCTGAAGCGCGGCGAAGTGGTCTCCCTGTTAGGCCCCTCCGGCAGCGGTAAAACCACCCTGCTCCGCGCCGTTGCGGGTCTGGAAAAACCGACGCAGGGGTCCATTGTCATTGGCAATAATAAAGTTTACGACGGCACGCCGCGCAGTGAGGTCCCGGCGGAAGAGCGTAACCTGGGGCTGGTATTCCAGTCCTATGCCCTGTGGCCGCACAAGACCGTGTTTGAGAACGTGGCCTATCCGCTCAAGCTGCGCAAAGTCCCGGCCAAAGAGATCCAGCAGCGCGTGCAGGACGTGCTGGACCAGCTGGGTCTGGGCCATCTTGGCAAACGTCACCCGCACCAGCTCTCCGGCGGGCAGCAGCAGCGCGTGGCGATTGGCCGGGCGTTGGTGTACAACCCGCCGGTGATTTTGCTGGACGAACCGCTCTCTAACCTCGACGCCAAGCTGCGCGAAGAGGCCCGCGTGTTCCTACGCGAGCTGATTATCAAGCTCGGGCTATCGGCACTGATGGTGACGCACGACCAGAACGAAGCGATGTCCATTTCCGACCGCATCCTGCTGCTCAACAACGGCAAAATTGAGCAACAGGGCACGCCGCAGGAGATGTACGGCTCGCCGAAAACGCTGTTTACCGCCGAATTTATGGGCAGCAACAACCGCCTGCACGGCAAGGTCACCGAAGTGCGCGACGGCAAAGCGCGCATCGAAGGAAAAGGCTGGGTGCTGTGGGGCCAGGCCGGTGAAGGACTGCAGAGCGGTGAAGAAGCCACGGCGGTGATCCGCGTCGAGCGCGTGGCGGTGGTCGAGGGGCCAGGGGAAAATCAGCTTGAGCTGCCGCTGCTCACCAGCATGTATCTCGGTGACCGCTGGGAGTACCTGTTCCGCACGGTCGGGGATGATTTTGTGATCCGCGCGTATGGGCATGAGGTTCGGGATCCGCAGCACTGCCATCTTTCGCTGCCGGAGAAGCATGTGTGGGTGTTCCCGAAAGGGTGAATGTGAGGGGAAAAGGCCGCGGGATGCGGCCTTTTTTACATTAGAAATGTATTTAGCTTTACTTAACTCAAATTCAATAAAATATAACTAATTGATTATTATAACCTTATTCATTTACCACTACCTTCCCTATAGGTACAATTTCCTTATGGATTTTTATAACAGCATAAGGAAAAAGAAAAATGGCTATTCCAGCTTATCTATGGCTTAAAGATGACGGCGGCGCAGATATTAAGGGATCTGTAGACGTTCAAGACCGTGACGGCAGCATTGAGATCACCGGATTTTCCCATAATCTCAGCATTCCAACGGACGTAATGACGGGAAAGATCACAGGAACCCGCAAGCATTCAGCTGTGCTAATTCAAAAAGAGTTTGATAGTTCATCCCCCTACCTCTATAAAGCCGTTGCCACTGGTCAGACGCTAAAATCTGCTGAGTTCAAATGGTACAAGATCAACGACGCTGGACAGGAAGCGGAATACTTCAACTTCCTGCTGGAAGGCGTAAAAGTTGTCAGCGTTTCGCCAGTGATGCACGACACCAAAGATCCGACCAAAGAGAAGCATAATCACCTTGAGTGCGTAGAACTTCGTTATGAAAAAATCACCTGGAAATATTGCGATGGCAACGTGCAGTTTACCGATGCATGGAATGAGAGAGCGCAAGCGTGAGATACCCCACATTAGCGGCAACACCTCACCCGCCGTTTGATGTGTCCTCTTTCGCCCCGCCAGATGTGAATATCGTCAGTAATATGATGATGGCTCGCTTTCACCGTGGCCCGTCAGCCCTCACCTATGCATGGTTTTATCAGCAGGTTAGAGGGCATGGCCCGTGGGATTACAAACAGCGTGATAGACAGTTCGAGAGTTTTGGAAACTTCCACTACGGGGCTGTTGGTCACGCTGCGGGGATTCCCGACGAAGTATTACTTAGGGGCGCAGGATGGGCGCAGAGTCGTGCAGGTACAACTGATGCAGCTTTTGGTAATTGGTATGGCTCAACGCCTTACGGTGATGATCCTAATGACCAGTATTGGATAAGAGCGGGTATCGACTATGCAAAACGTACAGGTTTTTAAGAAACAGTATCTCCTTCTGATCCTGTTGACTGTTATCGCCTTTGGGATCTACAAGGTGCTGCACTTCTCACCGCTTGAGCAAGAGATTATCAAGAAGGTGAAAGTAAACAACCTGGCTAATCTTTACATCACGGAAGCGAGTGCAGGCGCTACCACAGGCTTTTCCTACCGTTTCTATATGTATGATGCTAACAAAGACGATAGAGCATTTATGGAGAGTCTGAAGGACGATGACGAGCCTTTCATGATCACTACGGACAAGGACGCATTGATGAAGGTCGAGAATGACGCGATCTATCTGTCAGTGAAGGGAACCATCTACACCTTTCACAACCAGGCAGCCTACAAAGCGCGTGATTCGATCTACTCAGTGCCTGTCTACCTCACCGCCTTACCTTTCTAAGAACATAGCCAGCTTTCACGCTGGCTCACAAAAGAAGCCACAAAGCCACACATCGGACTTAGATACGTTTGATCATCAGAATGGTAAAAACCCATAGGCGACAAAATTAGGCATCTATTTAAATTATTGATATATAAGACTTTAACAGCTTGTTTACAAGGGGAGATTCTGGAGCGGGCGAAGGGAATCGAACCCTCGTATAGAGCTTGGGAAGCTCTCGTTCTACCATTGAACTACGCCCGCTTTGAGGTGCGTAAGGCATTATAGACCTTACACACCTTCATACAAGCCTCTTCACAACTAACCGGCGATTAAATAATCACTTAGCACTTCGGTTTGCTGCCGGGTGCAGGAAGATAACGCTGCGGATCGATGGCCGTCGCCTTATAGCGAATCTGGAAATGCAGCTTCACCGCGTCCGTACCGGTGCTGCCCATGGTGGCAATCTTCTGCCCGGCTTTGACGTTCTGCCCGTTGTTGACCAGCATCGTGTCGTTGTGCGCATAGGCCGTGATGTAGTCTTCGCCATGCTTAATCATGATCAGGTTACCGTAGCCGCGCAGCTGGTTACCCACGTAAACCACCTTCCCTGCCCCGGAGGCATAAACCGGCGTACCGCGCGCAGCGGCAATATCAATTCCCTTGTTGCCACCTTCAGAGAGTGAGTAAGGGGCGACCACTTTACCGCTGGCAGGCCAAATCCAGCAGCGCTGTCCAACCGGCGGCCATGACGATTGCGGCACCTGATAGGACGGCGTCACTTTGGCGGTTTTGCCTTTCGAAGAGGATTTTTTACCCGAGGACGATCCGCCGCTCACCTTCAGCTGCTGCCCCACCTCAATGGTGTAGGGTGGAGAGAGATTGTTCAGCCGCGCCAGATCCTTCACGCTGGTCCCCGTTGCGCGCGAAATCCGGTACAGCGTATCCCCGCGCTTAACGGTATAGACCGAACCGGAATAGCTGCCCATATCTGATGATTTGCTTCCTGAGCAGCCCGCCAGTAATAGCGTCAGCGTCAGGCAAAAAATGGCGGTAATGGGATTTTTCGTCAGGCTTCCTGCAAACAAAACAGATCCTCGGTCAGCGTGAATGGCGCACTATGATAACAGCCAAAACGAATATGGGTCATGCCCTTTTCCGCTCTACGAGCCAAACCGTTCGTATAAGAATGCAGTATAATGATCCGGCTGATGGTGCCGAACCATTCGGCATTTTGGCACTGGAGCATCAATGAGTATTCAAGAACACGTTATTTTGGTAAACGACCAGGGAATGGTGATTGGCACTCAGGAAAAATATGCCGCGCACACCTTACATACCCCGCTGCATCTGGCTTTCTCGTCCTGGCTTTTTAACGCAAACGGCGAATGTCTGATCACCCGACGCGCCTTAAGCAAAAAAGCCTGGCCCGGCGTCTGGACCAACTCCGTCTGCGGCCACCCGCAGTCCGGCGAAGAGACGGTACAGGCGATAATCCGCCGCTGCCGCTTTGAAGTGGGCGCTGAACTGGCCGATATCACCGCCGTCGCCCCTGAATTTCGCTATCGGGAAGCCGACCCGTCGGGGATCGTGGAAAATGAAATTTGTCCGGTATTTGCTGCCCGCATCACCAATGACGTGACGATAAACGAAGATGAAGTGATGGACTATCAGTGGGTTGAGCTGGACGCGTTATTCCGCGCGCTGGACGCGACGCCCTGGGCCTTTAGCCCGTGGATGGTCATGGAAGCGAAGACCGCCCGCGAAAAACTCAAAGCCTTCGCGACGCAATAAAAAAGCCCCTTTCGGGGCTTTTTTTTACATCTTGACGCCTTATTTCACCGGGCGCATCGCCGGGAACAGGATCACGTCACGGATGGTGTGGCTGTTGGTGAACAGCATCACCATACGGTCGATACCGATACCCAGACCTGCCGTTGGTGGCAGGCCGTGCTCCAGCGCGGTCACGTAGTCTTCGTCGAAGAACATCGCTTCGTCGTCGCCTGCCGCTTTCGCGTCAACCTGATCCTGGAAGCGTTGAGCCTGGTCTTCCGCATCGTTCAGCTCGCTAAAGCCGTTGCCGATTTCACGGCCGCCGATGAAGAATTCGAAGCGATCGGTGATTTCCGGGTTCTCGTCATTACGACGCGCCAGCGGGGAGACTTCAGCCGGGTATTCGGTGATGAAGGTCGGCTGAATCAGATGCGCTTCGGCCACTTCTTCGAAGATCTCGGTCACGATACGGCCCAGACCCCAGCTCTTCTCAACCTTGATACCGATGCTTTCCGCGATCGCTTTCGCAGAGTCGAAGTTATCCAGATCCGCCATGTTGGTTTCCGGACGGTATTTCTTGATCGCTTCGCGCATGGTCAGTTTTTCGAACGGCTTGCCGAAGTCGAAGACTTCTTCACCGTAAGGAACCTGCGTGGTGCCCAGAATATCCTGCGCCAGGGTGCGGAACAGGGATTCGGTCAGCTCGATCAGATCTTTGTAATCCGCGTACGCCATATAGAGTTCCATCATGGTGAACTCTGGGTTATGACGAACGGAGATACCTTCGTTACGGAAGTTACGGTTGATTTCGAACACGCGGTCGAAACCACCGACGACCAGACGCTTCAGGTACAGTTCCGGCGCGATACGCAGGTACATGTCCAGGTCCAGGGCGTTGTGATGGGTGATGAACGGACGCGCAGACGCGCCGCCAGGGATCACCTGCATCATTGGGGTTTCCACTTCCATAAAGTCGCGGTTCACCATGAACTGGCGGATACCGGCCATGATCTGGGAGCGAATTTTGAAGGTCTTGCGGGAGTCATCGTTAGAGATGAGATCCAGGTAGCGCTGACGATAGCGCGCTTCCTGATCCTGCAGGCCGTGGAATTTGTCCGGCAGAGGGCGCAGGGCTTTGGTCAGCAGACGCAGCTCGGTGCAGTGGATAGACAGTTCACCGGTTTTGGTTTTGAACAGTTTACCTTTCGCGCCCAGGATATCGCCCAGGTCCCACTTCTTGAACTGCTCGTTGTAGATGCCTTCCGGCAGGTCGTCACGGGAAACGTACAGTTGAATACGGCCGCCAACGTCCTGCAAGGTCACGAAGGAGGCTTTACCCATGATACGACGGGTCATCATGCGGCCTGCAACGGCCACTTCAACGTTCAGCGCTTCCAGCTCTTCGTTCTCTTTCGCATCGAAGTCAGCGTGCAGTTGGTCTGAGGTGTGGTCACGACGAAAATCGTTCGGGAACGGCACGCCCTGCTCGCGCAGCGCTGCCAGCTTCTCGCGGCGGGTTTTCAGTTCGTTGTTAAGATCGACTACCGCGTCAGCGCCCTGTGCTTGTTGTTCAGACATGTTGGTTCCTCATAACCCTGCTTTCAAACTTGCTTCGATAAATTGGTCCAGGCTGCCGTCCAGCACCGCCTGCGTGTTGCGGGTTTCAACCCCGGTACGCAGGTCTTTGATGCGGGAGTCATCAAGGACGTAAGAACGGATCTGGCTGCCCCAACCGATGTCGGACTTGTTGTCTTCCATCGCCTGTTTCTCAGCATTTTTCTTCTGCATCTCCAGCTCATAAAGCTTCGCTTTCATCTGCTTCATGGCCTGGTCTTTGTTCTTATGCTGGGAACGGTCGTTTTGGCACTGTGTTACCAGCCCGGTTGGAATGTGGGTAATACGCACCGCAGATTCCGTACGGTTAACGTGCTGACCACCCGCACCGGATGCGCGATAAACGTCGATACGCAGGTCCGCCGGGTTAATTTCGATATCAATATCTTCATCAACTTCCGGATAAACAAACGCGGAGCTGAAGGAGGTATGACGACGGCCACCGGAGTCGAACGGGCTCTTACGCACCAGGCGGTGAACGCCGGTTTCGGTACGCAGCCAGCCATAGGCGTAATCACCGATGATCTTGATGGTCACGGATTTAATACCGGCCACTTCACCTTCAGACTCTTCGATAATTTCGGTTTTGAAGCCGCGCGCTTCGGCCCAGCGCAGGTACATACGCGTCAGCATGCTGGCCCAGTCCTGCGCTTCGGTGCCGCCAGAACCAGCCTGAATATCGAGATAGCAGTCAGCGCTGTCGTATTCGCCGGAGAACATACGGCGGAATTCCAGCTGCGCCAGCTTCTCTTCCAGCACGTCGAGTTCTGCCACGGCTTCGTTAAAGGTTTCTTCGTCGTCGGCTTCGACGGCCAGCTCCAGTAAACCGGAAACATCTTCCAGCCCCTGGGCCATTTGATCCAGCGTATCTACGATAGCTTCGAGAGAGGAACGCTCTTTACCCAGCGCCTGTGCGCGTTCAGGTTCGTTCCAGACGTCCGGCTGTTCCAGCTCGGCGTTTACTTCTTCAAGACGCTCTTTCTTGGCATCGTAGTCAAAGATACCCCCTAAGAACGTCAGAGCGCTCCGTGAGGTCCTGAATACGGTTTTTTACCGGATTAATTTCAAACATGGTCTGTTTTCTTTTATGGACTTGTCAAAATGCGGTGATAAGAGCGGGATTGTACCGAATCCACGCCCTTTTTTATAGAGATTACTGCCGCTAAATTGGCCAGATATTGTCGATGATGATCTGAAGGGTGCGGTTACCGCGAAACTCGTTGATGTCCAGTTTGTACGCCAGCTCAACCTCGCGCACGCCGTTGTCCGGCCATACCGCCGTGTCAACGTTAAAGGCAATGCCGTCGAGCAGCGGGCCGCCGCCCACGGGCTCGACCATCACTTTCAGATGACGTTCGCCGACGATACGCTGCTGCAGCAGGCGGAAACGCCCGTCGAACAGCGGTTCCGGGAACATCTGCCCCCATGGGCCAGCATCGCGGAGCATTTGCGCCACGTCCATCGTCATCTCAAGCGGTGAAAGCTCGCCATCGGACACCACTTCCCCCTGCAACAGAGCCGGATCGATCCACTCGGTGACCAGTTCGCCAAACAGACGCTGGAACTCGTCGAACTTCGCCTCTTCCAGCGACAGGCCTGCCGCCATCGCGTGACCGCCGAACTTGATCATCAGACCCGGGTACAGCGTATCAAGACGCTCCAGCGCATCGCGCATGTGCAGTCCCTGAATCGAACGACCGGAACCTTTCAGCGTGCCGTCGCCCGCGGGGGCGAACGCGATGACCGGACGGTGGAAACGCTCTTTAATACGCGACGCCAGAATCCCGACCACGCCCTGATGCCACTCAGGATGGTACATCGCCAGGCCGCCCGGCAGCGTATCGCCGCTGCGCTCCAGCTTTTCGCACAGGGTCAGCGCTTCGGCCTGCATCCCCTGCTCAATCTCTTTACGGGTCTGGTTGAGTGCGTCCAGCTCGTTGGCCAGCACGCGTGCTTCACCAATGTTATCGCACAGCAGCAGCGCCACGCCGACGGACATATCGTCCAGTCTTCCGGCTGCGTTAAGACGCGGCCCGAGGGCAAAGCCCAAATCGCTTGCCGCCAGCTTGAGCGGATCGCGGTTGGCAATCTCCAGCAGCGCCTTGATCCCCGGACGGCACTTGCCTGCCCGGATGCGGCTTAAGCCCTGCCAGGTCAAAATACGGTTATTGGTATCAAGCGGCACCACGTCGGCGACGGTACCCAGCGCCACCAGATCGAGATATTCGGCCAGGTTCGGTACGGCAATACCGCGGGAATCGAACCAGCCCTTATCGCGTAACAGGGTACGCAGCGCCAGCATCAGATAAAACGCCACGCCCACGCCTGCGAGGGATTTCGACGGAAAATCGCAGTCGCGCAGGTTAGGGTTAATAATCGCTTCCGCTGCGGGCAACGTTTCGCCCGGCAGATGGTGATCGGTGACCAGCACCGGGATCCCCAAAGCGTGAGCACGATCGACGCCCGCATGAGAAGAGATCCCGTTATCGACGGTCATGATCATCTGTGCACCACGGGCGTGGGCCTGATCGACCACTTCCGGGCTGAGGCCATAGCCGTCTTCAAAACGGTTCGGCACCAGATACGTGACGTTATCGCAGCCCAGCGCGCGCAGGCTGAGCACGCTCAGCGCGGTGCTGGTGGCGCCGTCGGCGTCGAAATCCCCTACCACCACTATTCGCGTTCCCTCACGCAGGGCGTGGTAGAGCATTTCAGTGGCTTTTTCGATGCCGTTCAGCTGCTGCCAGGGCAGCATCCCTTTCACGCTGCGTTCAAGATCTTCAGCGCGACGCACGCCGCGGCTGGCGTAGAGGCGCTTCAGCAGCGGCGGGAGATCGTCCGGTAAATCAACCGGTTCAACCGCCTCGCGGCGGCGCAATTTTATCGGGGCTTTCACGCGGATTATTTACCACTCACCTGTTTCTGGTGCGCGTCGAGGAACTCTTTCATCTCTTTCGGTCCCTGATAGCCCGGAACGACATACCCGTTGCTCAGGACAATCGCTGGCGTACCGCTCACGCCAAACTGCACGCCGAGCGCGTAGTGGTTAGCAATGTCGATATCGCAGGAGGCTGGCTTAACCTCTTTTCCGCTCATCGCATCATCAAAGGCTTTGTTGCGGTCTTTCGCACACCAGATCGCCTTCATGTCCTGCTCTGGCTGGCTCTGCACGCCCGCGCGCGGGAAGGCCAGGTAACGCACGGTGATGCCCAGCGCGTTGTAGTCTTTCATCTCTTCATGCAGCTTGTGGCAGTAGCCGCAGGTGATGTCGGTGAAGACGGTAATGACGTGTTTTTCCTGCGCCGCTTTATAGACGATCATCTCTTTTTCGAGCGCGTTCAGGTTTTTCATCAGCAGCTGGTTGGTGACGTTCACCGGCTGCGCGCCGCTCACGTCGTACATTGGCCCCTGAATAATGTGTTTGCCGTCTTCGGTGACGTACAGCACGCCGCTGTTGGTCAGTACCGTTTTCATGCCGGCAACCGGTGCAGGCTGAATATCGCTACCGGTGACGCCAAGCTTAGCCAGCGACTGTTTGATGGCGGCGTCGTCCGCATGGGCGAAACCGGTAAATGAGGCTGCCAGCAGGGTGAACAGCGCGAAAGACTTTTTCATATGTGATCCTGTTACAATTCATCGGCACTCACGCACGAGGGTGGTGCTGTTGGTGTAGCTGCCGCAGGCGTTCCGTCGCGACATGGGTGTAAATCTGCGTCGTGGAAAGATCGCTGTGGCCCAGCAGCATCTGCACCACGCGTAAATCAGCGCCGTGGTTTAACAGATGCGTCGCGAAGGCGTGACGCAATACGTGCGGCGAAAGCTTTTCACTGTCGATACACGCCAGTGTGGCGTAATGCTTGATGCGATGCCAGAACGTTTGCCGCGTCATCTGCTGGGCGCGCTGGCTCGGAAACAGGACGTCGATAGACGTACCATTGAGCAGCCACGGACGACCGTGCTCCAGGTACGTTTCCAGCCAGTAAACCGCCTCTTCACCCAGCGGAACCAGCCTCTCCTTGTTTCCTTTCCCGATGACGCGCACCACGCCCTGACGCAGGCTGACGTCGCTCATCGTCAGGCCAACCAGTTCCGAAACGCGCAAGCCGGTAGCATACAATAGCTCAAGCATGGCTTTATCGCGTAACTCCAGCGGCAGGTCAACAGCCGGTGACTGTAATAATCTCTCAACTTGTGCTTCGCTGAGATCTTTCGGCAGCCGCTGCGGAAGCTTAGGAGATGCCAGCAGCGCGCTGGGATCGTCTTCGCGAATCTTCTCCCGGTAGAGATGCTGGAACAGCCGACGCATGGCGCTGAGCAAACGCGCGGAACTGGTGGCTTTATAGCCCCCCGCGATACGTTCCCCAAGCAGCGCCTGCAGGTCGTCACGTTGCGCACTCGCGAGGGATAACCCCCGGTGTGCAAGCCACTCCACCAGCATGGTAAGATCGCGACGGTAGGCGCTGAGGGTATTCTCGGCCAGATTTTTCTCCAGCCACAGCGCGTCGAGAAACTGTTCGATCAGTGCGAGATCCTTTTCCACATCAGCCCCTTTGATTCTGCAGTCAGGCCATTATGCCTGATTGCGACCGGTTTCTGGTACACTACGCGCAAAGTCAACGCAAGAATTGAGATAGTTACGCGATGAATATTGGTCTGTTCTATGGTTCCAGCACCTGCTACACCGAAATGGCGGCAGAGAAAATTCGCGACATCATTGGCCCGGAACTGGTGACGTTGCATAACCTGAAAGATGACGCGCTAACCCTGATGGAGCAGTATGACGTGCTGATCCTCGGCATCCCGACATGGGATTTCGGCGAGATACAGGAAGACTGGGAAGCTATCTGGGACCAGCTTGATACGCTCAACCTCGACGGCAAAATCATTGCCATGTACGGCATGGGGGATCAGCTGGGTTACGGGGAGTGGTTCCTGGACGCGCTCGGCATGCTGCATGACAAACTGGCGCCGAAAGGGGTGTCGTTTATCGGCTACTGGCCAACCGAAGGTTACGAGTTCACCAGTAAAAAACCGATTATTGCCGACGGCGAGCTGTTTGTTGGGCTCGCGCTGGATGAAACCAATCAGTACGATCTCAGCGATGAGCGCCTGCAAAGCTGGTGCGAGCAGATTCTGGGCGAAATGGCAGAAAAGTTTAGCTAACGCGCGTTACTCCTGCGTCGTCTGCTGCAACAGCATCCGGCGCAGGTCCCGCCACTCGGCAGCATCCATACTGTCAGCCGCCAGCCACAGATGCTGGCAACGCCCACCGTCCACCTTGCGTAACCGCAACATCATGCCGGAGTTAAGCATCCAGGGCATACCGAGAATCTCCCACTCTTTTCCCTGCCAGCGCAGGCGGGAATCCATCAGTAATTTAATCTCTCCCTGACGGGCATTAATGCGACGCTGGCTGCGTACGCTGTCAAAAACGACAAACGACAGTAACAGCAGCCACAGCGGCGTATAGCTCAGCGGCCACGGCATCAGTAACACAAAGGCCGCAACCAGGCCGTGGAGCAATAAAGACATCCACTGCGAGCGCCACGAGACGCGAAGATCAGATTGCCACAGGACCACGTTCCCGATTCCGTGTTTGAATTAATTGCACCATCCGTTGCAACTCGGTGTCGGCGGGTTTGCCGTGGTTCATCAGCCAGTTGAACAAATCCGGATCGTCAGACTCAAGCAGGCGAACAAACAGACGCTTATCGTCATCGCTTAAGCTGTCATACTCATATTCGAAGAAAGGCATGATGGAAATATCAAGTTCACGCATGCCGCGACGGCACGCCCAGTGAATACGGGCCTTGTTGTTAATATCCATGTTCAGTTTCCTGCATTACGTTTGGCACAGTCGGTACCCCGTTCAGTGTTCTTTATTTCTCTACGGGGACACCAGCTAGTGTAACGTGTTTTTGACCGTTTCATTACTGGAATATTGCGATCGCCGAGCAGGCTTCCAGAATAATCCCTACAAAGACAGCGGATTACATTATTTTGCGTAGCGCTACGCATAACCGGTTTATGGCACAAATGGTCTGTTGAAAGCGCTTGCATTGCCTGCAGGCTCTTTTACCATTAGGCATTATCAAAGCGTTAAGCAATTCAGGATATCGTTATGGCATTTACACCATTTTCTCCTCGCCAGCCCGCCGCCTCTGCGCGTCTGCCGCTGACGCTTATTTCTCTTGATGACTGGGCGCTGGCAACGCTCACCGGTGCCGACGCCGAAAAATACCTGCAGGGCCAGGTGACCGCCGACGTCAGCCTGATGACCGAACACCAGCACCTGCTGGCCGCGCACTGCGACCCAAAAGGCAAAATGTGGAGCAATCTGCGCATCTTCCGCCGTCAGGACGGCTTTGCCTTTATTGAGCGCCGCAGCCTGCAAGAGGCCCAGCTCAAAGAGCTGAAAAAGTACGCGGTCTTTTCCAAAGTCACTATCACCCCGGATGACGAACATGTCCTGCTGGGTGTGGCCGGTTTCCAGGCGCGTGCGGCGCTGAAAAATCTCTTCAGCGAACTGCCGGATGCAGAAAAGCAGGTGGTCAGCGAAAGCGCGACCTCCATCCTGTGGTTTGAACACCCGGCGGAGCGTTTCCTGTTAGTCACGGATGCGGCAACCGCCGAACGCGTGACCGACGCGCTGCGCGGCGAAGCGCAGCTCAACAACAGTCAGCAGTGGCTGGCGTTGAACATCGAAGCGGGTCTGCCGGTGATTGACGCCGCAAACAGCGCGCAGTTTATTCCTCAGGCGACCAACCTGCAGGCGCTGGGGGGGATCAGCTTTAAAAAGGGCTGTTACACCGGCCAGGAGATGGTGGCGCGTGCAAAATTCCGCGGCGCAAACAAACGTGGGCTGTGGACGCTGGCAGGCCATGCCAGCCGTGTACCTGAAGCGGGTGAGGACTTAGAGCTGAAGATGGGTGATAACTGGCGCCGCACCGGCACCGTGTTAGCCGCCGTACAGCTGGATGATGGACGTCTTTTGGTTCAAGCCGTCATGAATAACGACATGGAAGCCGACAGCGTGTTCCGCGTGCGTGACGATGCGAATACGTTGAGTATTGAGCCGCTGCCGTACTCTCTGGAAGAGTGATGCCGTATCGCCCGGTGGCGCTGCGCTTACCGGGCCTACTTATCCCGTAGGTCGGGCAAGGCGAAGCCGCCACCCGACAAAAAACTACACCTGCCCCACATACAAATAAATCGCCAAAAAGTGGCACACGCTGCCGCCCAGCACAAAGCCGTGCCAGATGGCATGGTTGTACGGGATGCGCTTGCAGACGTAGAAAATCACGCCGAGCGAATACACCACGCCGCCTAATGCCAGAAGCGTTACCCCTCCTACCGACAGTTTGACTGCGAGTTGATACACCACAATCAGCGACAGCCAGCCCATGGTCAGATAGGTGACCAGTGACAGCACCTTAAACCGGTGCGCTATGGTCAGCTTAAACAGGATCCCCAGCAGTGCCAGGCTCCAGATAACAATCATCAGGCCACGCGACAGCGGTGAGTTGAGCCCCACCAGCAGAAACGGCGTATAAGTACCTGCAATTAGAAGATAGATAGCGCAGTGGTCAAATTTCTTAAGCCACGTCTTGGCCCGCTGATGCGGGATGGCGTGGTACAGCGTCGACGCCAGGAACAGCAGGATCATGCTCCCGCCATACAGGCTGTAGCTGGTAATGGCCATCGCGCTGGCATTGGCGTCCACCGCCTGCACCAGCAATAACACTAAACCGACAATCCCAAACACCAGGCCAATGCCGTGGCTGATGCTGTTGGCTACTTCCTCAGCCAGCGAATATCCCTGCGCGATTAATGGTCTGCTCACCATACAAAACTCCGGGAAAACAAAAGATGATTATTCATCGCACAACTATGCTAACTGAGAATGATTCCAGTGAACACCTGTTAGCTAAAAAAAATTCATTTCAAAATTTATAACTAAAAATCAGAGACATAAAGAAATCTTTCACCTAACAATTGTTCACATAAAAATTTAATCATTATGAATCAAGAGCATAAAAATGGATCCTGGCGTCTGGGTGCATGTTATGATGTGACGATGAGATCAGAATGAGAGTTATGCCATTGTGAGTATGTTCACCCACTCCGCCATTGCCAGTCTCAATAACCTGGAGATGATGGTCTACAACTATGTCATAAAAAATCGTGACAAAGTCATGTATATGACCATCCGCGAGCTGGCGGATGCGGCGGGCGTCTCAACCACCACTATCCTGCGCTTTTGCCGCAAGCTTAACTGCGATGGATACTCGGAGTTTCGCGTGCGCTTTAAGCTTTATCTTGAACAGAACGAGCCCCAGCAGGCGAACTTCGGTGCCAGCGAAATTATCAGCTTTTTTAAAAGCGTGAATAATGAAGAGTTCGACGCGTTATTGGATAATGCGGTAGATATTATTTTATCGTCCGAGCGAATTATATTTGTCGGTGCCGGAACATCGGGTTCGCTGGCAAAATATGGCGCACGTTTCTTTTCTAATATCGGGAAATTCAGTAACCATATTGATGACCCTTATTTCCCGGTCACCAACGATATGGCGAAAAATGCGCTGGCGATTGTGCTCTCCGTCTCGGGTGAGACCGAGGAGATCCTGCGCTTCGCCAGCCAGTTCAGCCTGCATCACTGCAAGGTGCTCTCCATTACCAGCCACGAGCACTCGCGTCTCGCAAAACTGGCGGACTTTAATCTCTCCTGGCATGTTCCTCAGACGCGTATTGCAGGCGTCTACGACATCACCACGCAAATTCCCGTCATTTATATTCTGGAGTCTCTCGGACGTAAACTGGCGAAGAAACTCACAGAATAAAACACCTTGTTTTTTTGATGTGACAAATCACATTTACTGTGAATTGTTATATCGTGACATTTAATTTCGCTTTGCTAGACTCGATGCCAATAAGCCATTTATTGAGAATAGCAGCGATGAAAAAATTGACCTTACCAAAAGATTTTTTATGGGGCGGCGCGGTTGCGGCTCACCAGGTTGAAGGCGGCTGGAACAAAGGCGGAAAAGGGCCAAGCATTTGCGACGTATTGACCGGCGGCGCGCACGGCGTGCCTCGCGAAATCACACAGGAAGTGGTTCCGGGGAAATACTACCCCAATCATGAAGCCATCGACTTCCACGGCCACTATAAAGAAGATATCAAGCTGTTTGCCGAGATGGGTTTCAAGTGTTTCCGCACCTCTATTGCCTGGACGCGTATCTTCCCGAACGGTGACGAAACGCAGCCAAACGAAGAGGGGCTGAAGTTCTACGACGACATGTTCGACGAGCTGCTGAAATACAACATCGAACCGGTGATCACCCTCTCCCACTTCGAAATGCCGCTGCACCTGGTGCAGGAGTACGGTAGCTGGACCAACCGTAAAGTGGTCGATTTCTTTGTGCGCTTCGCGGAAGTGGTCTTCGAGCGCTACAAAAACAAGGTCAAATACTGGATGACCTTCAACGAAATCAACAACCAGCGTAACTGGCGCGCGCCGCTGTTCGGCTACTGCTGCTCGGGCGTGGTCTATACCGAACATGACAATCCGGAAGAGACCATGTACCAGGTCCTGCACCACCAGTTTGTGGCCAGCGCCCTGGCGGTGAAAGCCGCGCGCCGCATCAATCCGGAGATGAAAGTCGGCTGCATGCTGGCCATGGTGGCGCTCTATCCGTTCTCCTGCAAACCGGAAGACGTGATGTTCGCCCAGGAATCCATGCGCGAGCGCTATGTCTTTACCGACGTCCAGCTGCGGGGTTACTACCCGTCCTACGTGCTGAACGAGTGGGAGCGCCGTGGCTTCTCCATCAAGATGGAGGCAGGCGACGAGCAGATCCTGCGTGAAGGCACCTGCGACTACTTAGGTTTCAGCTACTACATGACCAACGCGGTGAAAGCAGAAGGTGGTACCGGCGATGCCATCTCCGGTTTCGAGGGCAGCGTGCCGAACCCGCACGTGAAGGCGTCCGACTGGGGCTGGCAGATTGACCCGGTAGGCCTGCGTTATGCCCTGTGCGAACTGTACGAACGTTATCAGAAGCCGCTGTTTATCGTGGAAAACGGGTTCGGCGCCTACGATAAGGTGGAAGAAGACGGCAGCATCAACGATGACTATCGCATCGACTACCTGCGTGCCCACGTGGAAGAGATGATCAAAGCCGTCACCCACGATGGCGTGGATCTGATGGGCTATACGCCATGGGGCTGCATCGACTGCGTGTCGTTCACCACCGGCCAGTACAGCAAGCGCTACGGCTTTATTTACGTGAACAAACACGACGACGGCACGGGCGATATGTCGCGTTCCCGCAAGAAGAGCTTCGAGTGGTATAAGGGCGTGATTGCCAGCAACGGCGAGGCGCTGTAATTTTTTTGCCCGGTGGCGCTGCGCTTACCGGGCCTACACGGATCGTAGGCCGGGTAAGGCGAAGCCGCCACCCGGCGCTTACTTCCCGCCCGCTAACTCAATAAAGCTTCCCGTTACGTACGACGCCTTCTCGCTCAGCAGCCAGACAATCGCCTGCGCCACCTCTTCCGGCTGGCCGCCGCGCTGCATCGGCAGCAACGATTTCACGCGATCCACGCGCCCCGGTTCACCGCCTGACGCATGGATATCGGTATAAATCAGCCCTGGACGGACGCAGTTGACGCGAATGCCCTGCGCCGCCACCTCCAGCGATAGCCCGGTGGTTAGCGAATCCACCGCCCCCTTCGACGCGGCATAATCCACATATTCACCCGGCGCGCCCAGACGCGATGCCGCGGAAGAGACATTCACGATCGCCCCACCCTTGCCGCCATGTTTGAAGGACATGCGCTTTACCGCCTCACGGCAGCAGAGGAAGTAGCCCGTGACGTTGGTCGCCAGAACGCGGTTAATGCGCTCGGCGGACAAATTCTCGATAGTCGATTGCTCAAACAGAATGCCCGCATTATTGACCAGCGCACGAAGCGGCTCGCCTTCACGATCGAGGCTGTCAAACATCGCCAGCACCTGGGCTTCATCACTGATATCTGCGCGGACGACAAAGGCTTTACCGCCCGCTTCAACGATCTGGTTGATCACGTCCGTCGCGGCCTTAATGTTGTGGTGATAGTTCACCGCCACGGTATAGCCTTCGCGTGCCAGCTGCAGCGCGGTGGCTTTCCCTATGCCCCGGCTGGCGCCGGTGACCAGTGCAATTGCCATTTTCCTCTCCCAATAAAAAAGCCGGGTGGCGGCTTCGCCTTACCCGGCTTACGTTACTACATCAGCAATATTACTGGTATTCGCTCATCGGCACGCAGGAGCAGAACAGGTTACGGTCGCCGTAGACGTCATCAAGACGCTTCACGGTCGGCCAGTATTTGTTTGCCACGCCTGCCGGGAAGACCGCCAGCTCGCGGGAATAACCGTGGTTCCACTCTGCGACCAGCTCGTGCTGGGTGTGCGGTGCGTTGACCAGCGGGTTATCTTCCAGCGTCCACTCGCCGTCCTGCACGCGGTCGATCTCCATGCGGATGGCCAGCATCGCGTCGATAAAGCGGTCCAGCTCGGCTTTGCTTTCAGATTCCGTTGGCTCCACCATCAGCGTACCCGCTACCGGGAACGACATGGTTGGCGCGTGGAAGCCGTAGTCGATCAGACGCTTGGCGATATCCAGTTCGCTAATGCCGGTCTGCTCTTTCAGTGGACGAATATCAAGGATGCACTCGTGCGCCACGCGACCGTCGCGGCCGGTATAGAGCACCGGGAAGGCGGACTTCAGGCGAGTCGCAATGTAGTTGGCGTTGAGGATCGCCACCTGGCTCGCTTGCTTGAGTCCTTCCGCACCCATCATGCGGATATACATCCAGCTGATTGGCAGGATAGAGGCGCTGCCGAACGGTGCCGCTGAGACCGCGCCCTGACGGGTCAGCATGCCTTCAATCTGCACCACGCTGTGGCCCGGCACAAACGGCGCCAGGTGCGCTTTCACGCCGATAGGACCCATGCCCGGGCCGCCACCGCCGTGCGGGATGCAGAAGGTTTTGTGCAGGTTCAGGTGCGACACGTCCGCGCCGATAAAGCCCGGAGAGGTGATGCCAACCTGAGCGTTCATGTTCGCGCCGTCGAGGTAAACCTGACCGCCGAACTGGTGTACCACTTCGCACACTTCGCGGATGGTCTCTTCGTACACGCCGTGGGTTGACGGGTAGGTCACCATGATACAGGAGAGCTTATCGCCCGCCTGCTCGGCTTTCGCACGCAGGTCGGCCAGATCGATGTTGCCGTTCTTATCGCACGCCACCACTACGACTTCCATGCCCGCCATCTGGGCAGAGGCCGGGTTGGTCCCGTGGGCGGAGCTTGGGATCAGGCAGATATCGCGGTGGCCTTCGTTGCGGCTTTCGTGGTAGTGACGGATCGCCAGCAGGCCCGCGTACTCACCCTGCGCGCCGGAGTTCGGCTGCATGCAGAGCGCGTCGTAGCCGGTCAGCTTCACCAGCCAGTCGGAAAGCTGGTTGATCATCATGTGATAACCTTCCGCCTGCTCTGGCGGGCAGAACGGGTGCAGCTCGGAGAATTCAGGCCAGGTGATCGGGATCATCTCTGCCGCGGCGTTAAGCTTCATGGTGCAGGATCCCAGAGGGATCATCGCCTGGTTTAGCGCCAGATCCTTGCGCTCCAGAGAGTGCATATAGCGCATCATCTCGGTTTCGCTGTGGTAGCGATTAAAGACCGGATGCGTCAGGATCGCGTCATTGCGCAGCATGCTTTCCTGAATGGAGCGGCTGTCGAGCGCGACCTCTTTGTCGAGCGCATCAATGTCCAGACCGTGTGCGTCACCCAGCAACACGCTGAACAGGTTCAGGATATCGTCGCGGGTGGTGCTTTCATCCAGCGTAATGCCAACGGCGTTGTGGATGTCGCTGCGCAGGTTGATCTCTGCCGCGTTCGCGCGCGCCAGCACGGCCGCTTTGTCCGCCACTTCCACACACAGGGTGTCGAAGTAGTGAGCGTGGCGCAGCTTAAGGCCTTTCTGCTGCAGACCGCAGGCCAGAATATCGGCCAGACGGTGAATGCGGCTGGCAATGCGCTTCAGGCCAGCCGGGCCGTGGAACACGGCGTACAGGCTGGCGATGTTTGCCAGCAGCACCTGGGAGGTACAGATGTTGGAGTTCGCTTTCTCGCGGCGGATATGCTGCTCGCGGGTTTGCATCGCCATGCGCAGCGCGGTGTTACCGGCAGCATCTTTTGAGACGCCGATAATACGGCCAGGCATAGAGCGTTTGAATTCATCTTTCGCGCCGAAGAACGCCGCGTGCGGGCCGCCGTAGCCCATCGGCACGCCGAAGCGTTGCGCTGAACCGAAGACAATATCCGCGCCCTGTTTGCCCGGCGCCGTCAGCAGCACCAGCGCCATAAAATCGGCGGCAACGCTGACAACCACTTTGCGGGATTTCAGCTCGGCAATCAGCGCGCCGTAGTCGTGAACTTCGCCGGTGGTACCTACCTGCTGCAGCAGCACGCCGAAGACGTCCTGGTGATCCAGCACTTTGTCAGCGTCGTCGACGATCACGTCAAAGCCGAAGGTTTCCGCACGGGTGCGCACCACGTCCAGCGTCTGAGGATGCACGTCCGCCGCCACGAAGAAGCGGTTGGCATTTTTCAGCTTGCTGACGCGTTTTGCCATCGCCATCGCTTCGGCGGCAGCGGTCGCTTCATCCAGCAGCGAGGCGGAGGCGATATCCATACCGGTCAGATCCAGCGTCACCTGCTGGAAGTTCAGCAGCGCTTCCAGGCGGCCCTGGGAGACTTCTGGCTGATAGGGGGTGTAAGCGGTGTACCAGCCCGGGTTTTCCAGCATGTTGCGCAGGATAACCGGCGGCAACTGCACGTTGGTGTAGCCCATGCCAATGTAAGACTTATAGCGCTTGTTCAGGCCTGCGATAGCCTTCAGCTCCGCCAGCGCGGCGAATTCCGTAGTGGCTTCCCCCGCCTGAGGCGGCGTGGCAAGCTGGATGTCTTTTGGCACAATCTGGCCGATCAGTGCGTTTAATGAATCCGCGCCAACTGTCTTCAGCATCTCCTGCTGTTGCTGAGCATCCGGCCCAATGTGACGTTCAATGAAGGCGCCACGGTTTTCAAGCTGGCTTAAAGTCTGTGTCATGAGCGATGGTTCCTGAAACGTGCAGTGAATCGTAATTATCTGTAACGCTGTTGCCCGGTGGCGCTAACGCTTACCGGGCCTACGTAGAGCTGTAGGTCGGATAAGCGCAGCGCCATCCGGCACAACGTTATTCGTCTTCCAGTAGTGCTTCGTACGCGGTCGCATCCAGCAGCGCGGCAACCTGAGATTCGTCGCTGGCTTTGATCTTGAAGATCCAGCCGCCTTCATAAGGCTCGCTGTTCACCAGCTCTGGCGAATCGCTCAGCGCGTCGTTGACGGCAACGATTTCGCCGCTTACCGGGGCATAAATGTCAGAAGCCGCCTTAACGGACTCCGCTACGGCGCAGTCGTCGCCCGCGCTAACGGTCGTGCCCACGTCAGGCAGGTCAACAAACACCATGTCGCCCAGCAGCTCCTGCGCGTGCTCGGTGATCCCAACGGTGTAAGTGCCGTCCGCCTCTTTACGCAGCCACTCGTGTTCTTTGCTGTATTTCAGTTCTGCTGGCACATTGCTCATTGAAGTTCTCCTGATAAAAATGATTAGGCGACCGGCTTACCGGCGCGAACAAAAATCGGTTTGGTTACGTTGACCGGCATTTCGCGGTTGCGGATTTGCACCACCGCCGTTTCGCCAATACCCGCCGGCACGCGTGCCAGTGCAATACTGTAGCCCAGCGTCGGGGAGAAGGTACCGCTGGTGATCACGCCTTCGCGATGATTGCCGTCGGCATCGGTGAAGCGCACCGGCAGTTCGCCGCGCAGCACGCCTTTTTCCGTCATCACCAGACCCACCAGCTGTTCAGTGCCCTTCTCGCGCTGCATCTCCAGCGCTTCACGGCCAATAAAGTCACGGTCAGCCGGTTCCCACGCGATGGTCCAGCCCATGTTGGCGGCCAGCGGAGAGACGCCTTCGTCCATCTCCTGACCGTAGAGGTTCATCCCCGCTTCCAGACGCAGCGTATCGCGCGCGCCCAGACCCGCAGGCTTCACGCCCGCTTCCACCAGCGCGCGCCAGAAATCAGCGGCTTTCTCGTTCGGCATGGCAATTTCGTAGCCCGCTTCACCGGTGTAGCCGGTGGTGGCGATAAACAGATCCCCCGCCTGCACGCCGAAGAACGGCTTCATGCCTTCGGTTGCTTTGCGCTGCTCGTCAGTAAACAGAGACGCGGCTTTCGCCTGCGCGTTCGGCCCCTGCACGGCGATCAGCGACAGATCGTCACGGACGGTGATGTCGATGGCATAAGGTTCGGCGTGTTGGGTGATCCAGGAGAGGTCTTTTTCGCGGGTAGCGGAGTTTACAACGAGGCGGAAGAAATCTTCAGTGAAGTAATAAACGATAAGGTCATCAATCACGCCGCCCGAGGCATTCAGCATGCCGGTATAGAGCGCTTTACCCGGCGTCTTCAGTTTGGCGACGTCGTTTGCCAGCAGATAACGCAAAAACTCCCGGGTGCGGCTACCGCGCAGATCGACAATCGTCATGTGGGACACGTCGAACATACCGGCATCGGTGCGCACCGCGTGGTGCTCATCAATCTGCGAGCCGTAGTGCAGCGGCATCATCCAGCCATGGAAGTCCACCATGCGGGCGCCGCATAACACGTGTTGTTCGTACAAAGGAGTCTGTTGAGCCATCTTGTCCTCGTTGAAAAATTCACCGTGAAACCCGGTATCGGCCTCGTTCCCGAGTGCCGACGCAAACGTTCTCTTTTACCTGAACTTACCACCGAAACCGGCGGTTAACCATAAGGCAAAACGGGTCATCACATTAGCTTATGACCAAAAAACGCTGAAAAGCCTACAGAGTTATTCACTGGAAAAATGCGATTAAACCCGCACAAAATTAACAATGCTCTAACAGGATTTAGCACATGGTGATATTTCGTGCGGAAAAACGGGCCGAATTTCCGTAACGACAAAAACGTGACATTAGATTATCTAATGCGAAAAATGAGGTGAAATTAGAATATTTCAAACGAGGGAATTTCCCCGGCGCAGAGGCCGGGAAAATAAAGTGTGACAGGGGTCTAAATTAACGTAGCCAGTCCGGCAGGTCGTTAAGACCCATCGCCTGACGGAGGAGTTGAGGTTTAACACCCGGGAGGGTGTCAGCAAGCTTGAGTCCGATATCGCGCAGCAGTTTTTTCGCCGGATTGGCTCCGGCAAACAGCTCGCGGAAGCCCTGCATGCCCGCCAGCATCATCGCCGCACTGTGCTTGCGGCTGCGCTCGTAGCGACGCAGGTAGAGATGCTGACCGATATCTTTGCCTTCGCGATGCAGGCGACGCAGCTCGTCAACCAGCTCCGCCGCGTCCATAAAGCCAAGGTTAACGCCCTGCCCGGCCAGCGGATGAATGGTATGGGCCGCGTCCCCCACAAGCGCCAGCCGGTGCGCGGCAAACTGACGCGCGTAGCGGCCGGTTAACGGGAACACCTGACGCTCGCTTTCAAGGGTGCACAGGCCCAGGCGGTTATCAAACGCCACGCACAGCGCCTGGTTAAAGGCATCCGGCGTCGCCTCCTGCATCAGCTGCGCTTTTTCCGGCACCAGTGACCAGACAATCGAGCACAGGTGCGGATCGGCAAGCGGCAGGAACGCCAGAATGCCGTCGTTGTGGAAAATCTGCCGCGCCACGCCGCCGTGCGGCTCCTCGGTACGGATCGTCGCGACCAGAGCATGATGGCGGTAATCCCAGAAGGTCAGCGGGATATCGGCTTTGTTGCGCAGCCAGGAGTTGGCACCGTCAGCACCGACCACCAGACGCGCGGTCAGCATGTCGCCGCTTTGCAGGGTGATAAACGCCTCGTTTTCCCCCCACGCCACCTGCTGGATCTGCGCAGGCGCAATCAGGGTCACGTCGCTGCACTGCTGCGCTTTCTGCCACAGCGCGTGGTGGATCACCGCGTTTTCGATGATATGACCCAGATGGCTATAGCCCATGCTTTCATCATCAAAAGCAATATGACCAAAGCTGTCTTTATCCCACACCTCCATGCCGTGATAGCAGCTGGCGCGCTGCGCCACAATATCTGCCCAGACGCCAAGGTGCGTCAGCAATTTCTCGCTGGCGGCATTGATCGCCGAGACGCGGAGTTCCGGCGGAGCATCTGGTGCAACGGGCTGAGGCTGCTTTTGCTCCAGCACCGCCACGCGCAGGCCGCTGCCCTGTAAACCACAGGCCAGCGCCAGTCCGACCATACCGCCGCCAACGATGGCGACATCAACATTTTGCACGGTGATAACTCCTTAACGCGCGACCCAACCCAGGGTCCGCTGCGCCAGCACGTCACGTGCCGGAATGAATAATTCCATCGCCATTAGCCCGAGGTTGCGACCTGCAACCAGCGGTGCCCAACGATTGGCAAAGAGATGGACTAAGCCGTCGGTGACGCCGATTGTCGCCTCTTTATCCACCTGGCGGCGCTTCTGGTAATGGCTTAGCACCGAATACGCGCCGCAATCTTTTTGCTCGCCCCACGCCTGCGAAAGGGTTTCCGCCAGGCTCATGACATCACGCAGTCCAAGGTTGAATCCTTGTCCGGCAATCGGATGTAATGTCTGCGCGGCGTTGCCGACCAGCGCCACGCGGTGAGAAACAGACTGCGATGCGGTGGTTAACGACAGCGGATAGACCGCACGTTTCCCCGCATGGGTAATACGCCCCAGCCGCCAGCCAAAAGCTTTTTGCAGCTCGGTACAAAAACGTTCGTCTGACCAGGCTTTAACCTCTTCAGCCTTATCCTGCGGGTGACACCAGACCAGGGAGCAGCGCCCGTCCGACATCGGCAGCATCGCCAGCGGGCCGTACTGCGTAAAACGCTCAAACGCCCGGCCGCTGTGTTCAGCTGCGGTCGCGACATTCGCAATGACCGCAACCTGCCCGTAAGGCTGCTGACGCCACTCCACGCCGCACTGCGTGCCGAGCGCCGAGCGCGAGCCGTCCGCGGCGACCAGAAGCTGGCCTTCAAGGACGGTGCCGTTTTCCAGCGTCACGCTGACCGACGCCTCATTGCGGCTTACGCTTGCCACGCGCGCCGGACAATGCAGCGTAACGCCCGGCGCATCCTGAAGCAGGCGGAACAGACGCAGGCCTACGTCGTGGAGTTCAACAACCTGACCCAGCGCGTCGATACGGTAATCATGGGCATCCAGCGTCACAAACCCGGCATGGCCGCGATCGCTGACGTGAACGGTGTTAATTGCCGTGGCGCAATCGGCGATCGCCTGCCAGATGCCAATACGGGATAGCTGCTGACAGGTACCCTGTGCCAGGGCAATGGCGCGGGAATCAAAACCGGGATGATTCTTTGCCTGCGGCGCAACGGCTTCCACCAGGTGCACCGGAAGCTGGCCTTTCGTCAATTGCGAGATGGCCAGCGCCAGCGTGGCCCCGGTCATGCCGCCGCCAACGATAATCACGCTCATACGCGTGCCGCTGCCATCAGCGCCTCGATATCGTCAGCGTTTTTCACGACGCTCGCGGTCAGGTTTTCGTTACCGGTTTCGGTAATAACGATGTCATCTTCAATACGAATGCCAATCCCGCGGTACTCTTCAGGCACGTCGGCATCCGGCGCGATATACAGCCCCGGCTCCACGGTTAACACCATGCCCGGCTCCAGCACGCGCGAACGGTCGGTGCCGTACGCGCCAACGTCATGTACATCCAGCCCCAGCCAGTGGCTCAGGCCGTGCATGAAATACGGTCGATGCGCATTCTCAGCAATCAGGGTGTCGACCTCTCCTTTCAGGATCCCGAGCTTCACCAGACCGGTAATCATGATGCGCACCACTTCGCCGGTCACTTCCTGCATGGACGTTCCGGGACGATACAGCCTGAGCGCCGTCTCAAGCGACTCGAGAACGATGTCGTAAATCGCGCGCTGTGCCGGTGAGAATTTACCGTTCACCGGGAAGGTACGGGTGATATCCCCCGCGTAGCCCTGATATTCGCAGCCGGCGTCAATCAGCACCAGATCGCCGTCGCGCAGCGCGCTTTCGTTTTCGGTGTAGTGCAGAATGCAGCCGTTTTCCCCGCCGCCAACGATGGTGTTGTAGGAGGGATAACGCGCGCCGTGACGGTTAAATTCGTGGTGAATTTCGCCTTCCAGCTGGTATTCGAACATCCCGGGACGGCATTTCTCCATCGCGCGGGTGTGCGCCAGAGCGCTAATTTCACCCGCGCGGCGCATCAAATTCAGCTCTTCTTCAGACTTGAACAGGCGCATCTCATGCACCACCGGACGCCAGTCCGTCAGCGTAGCGGGCGCGGACAGATTCTGCCGCGAGCCTTTGCGCAGCTTATCCAGCGCGGTGAAAACAATCTCATCGGCGTAAGCATATTCGCCCTGCGCGTGATAGAGCACGTCGAGGCCGTTAAGCAATTGATAGAGCTGCTGGTTGATTTCGCTAAACGCCAGCGCGCGGTCAACGCCCAGCTTTTCCGGTGCGGCCTCCTGCCCTAAGCGGCGGCCAAACCAGATTTCAGCCGTCAGATCGCGCACGCGGTTGAACATCACGCTGTGGTTGTGGGTGTCATTGCTCTTAATCAGCACCAGCACCGCTTCCGGCTCGTTAAAGCCGGTGAAGTACCAGAAATCGCTGCTCTGGCGATAGGGATATTCGCTGTCGGCGCTGCGCGTCACTTCGGGCGCAGCAAAAATCAGCGCGGCGCTGCCCGGCTGCATTGTTGCCAGCAGCGCCTGACGGCGGCGGGAATACTCTTGACTCGAGATAACCATGACACCCTCCTGTGCGTTATTTTTCTTAATGTAAGGTTGGCTTGCGGACTTCCGGCGCGGTCGGCTGTGAGCGCGTGAAGTTGTCGTGACACAGCAGTGCCGCCACGCGCACGTACTCAATAATCTCTTCAAGAGACATTTCCAGCTCTTCCTGGTCTTCGTCTTCATCGTAGCCAAGCTGGGCAATGTTGCGCAGGTCGTCTATCGCTTCACCCGCTTCGCCGGTCACTTTATCCAGTTTAGGCTGCGTCACGCCCAGCCCCAGCAGATAGTGGTTTACCCAGCCGGCCAGCGCATCGGCGCGATCGAACACGCTGACGTCGTCGCCTTCAGGCAGATAAAGCTGAAAAAGGAAGCCATCGTCTTCCAGCGAATCGCTGGTTGCGGCGTGCATTTTACGCAGCGCTTCCGCCAGCTCGTGACCAAACGCCAGCCCTTCATTCGTGAGGTCGTGGATCAGCGGCTGCCATGAGCTGTCGCTGTTTCCGCCGCACAGCATGCCACTGATCAGACCGTGCATTTCGGCAGGGGTTAAACCAACTCCCTGCTGGTTCAGTAACTGGTTTAAATCCTTGTAACCAGGCATTTCGTTCTGTATAGACATGAGCATTCGTCATCAAAGGGGGGAAGTTTCATGATATGCTACCACTTTGGACCCTGGTGATACCAGAAAAGGGCTTGTATCTTCACATCAGGGTAGCTATAGTGTCGCCCCTTCGCAGCCCCCGGGGCAGTAAGCGAAGGCAGCGCAGTCAATCAGCAGGAAGGTGGCATGTCTGCACAACCCGTCGATCTCCAGATTTTTGGCCGTTCACTGCGAGTGAATTGTCCGCCTGAACAAAGGGATGCTTTGAATCAGGCAGCGGACGATTTGAATCAGCGGTTGCAAGATCTAAAAGAACGCACTAGAGTCACAAATACTGAGCAGCTGGTTTTCATCGCCGCGTTGAACATCAGCTATGAACTGACTCAGGAAAAAGCCAAGACCCGCGACTACGCGGCAAGCATGGAGCAGCGCATTAAAATGCTCCAGCAGACCATAGAACAGGCGTTGCTTGATCAAGGTCGCAATCCCGAAAGACCGGGACCAAAGTTTGAATAACACTTCTCAGTTGACTATGGTAGAGTAACTGTGAAGACAAAATTTCTCTGAGATGTTCGCAAGCGGGCCAGTCCCCTGAGCCGATATTTCATACCACAAGAATGTGGCGCTCCATGGTTGGTGAGCATGCTCGGTCCGTCCGAGAAGCCTTAAAACTATGACGACACATTCACCTTGAACCAAGGGTTCAAGGGTTACAGCCTGCGGCGGCATCTCGGAGATTCCCTCTCTTTTCTTCTACCGACTACCATGACCCAATTCCCTGAAGTTTCCGCTTCACGCCAGGACATCCGTCAGCTCATTCGTCAGCGCCGCCGTGCGTTAACCCCCGATCAGCAAGCGCATTTTGCCCAGCAGGCCGCCGCCCGTATGATGGCGTATCCCCCTGTCGTGATGGCGCACACCGTTGCGCTGTTTCTGTCGTTTGATGGAGAGCTGGATACCCAACCGCTGATAGAGCAGCTCTGGCGCGCCGGGAAGAAGGTCTATCTGCCGGTGCTGCACCCGTTCAGCGAAGGCAATCTGCTGTTCCTGCACTACCACCCGCACAGCGAGCTGGTGGTGAACCGTCTGAAAATCACCGAGCCGAAACTTGACGTGCGCGACGTGCTGCCGCTGTCACAGCTGGATGTACTGATCGCGCCGCTGGTGGCGTTTGATGAACAGGGCCAGCGTTTAGGGATGGGCGGCGGTTTTTACGACCGGACGCTGCAAAACTGGCAGCAGTACGGGCTGCAGCCGGTGGGCTACGCGCATGATTGTCAGGGTGTGGAGGCGTTGCCGGTGGAGAAATGGGATGTGCCGTTGCCGGCGGTGGTAACGCCCAGCAAAATCTGGGTCTGGTAGAATAAAGCCGGGTGGCGCTTACGCTTACCCGGCCTACAAAACCTCAACGTAGGTCGGGTAAGGCGCAGCCGCCACCCGACACCACAAACCGCACTATCAGTACAGCAGACGCGCGCGAATTGTTCCCTGAATCGCCTTCATGCTCTGCAGCGCTTTCTCGGCAACATCGTCATCCGCTTCGATATCAATAACCACGTAGCCCATCTGCGAGTTCGTCTGCAGATACTGCGCGGCGATGTTGACGCCCTGCTCGGCAAAGATCTGGTTGATCGCGGTCAGCACGCCTGGACGGTTTTCGTGGATGTGAAGCAGACGACGACCACCGTGCAGCGGCAGAGACACTTCCGGGAAGTTCACGGCAGAGAGCGTAGAACCGTTGTCGGAGTATTTGCTCAGCTTACCCGCCACTTCCAGACCGATATTCTCCTGCGCTTCCTGGGTAGAACCGCCGATGTGTGGCGTCAGGATCACGTTGTCGAACTCGCACAGCGGAGAGGTAAACGGATCGCTGTTGGTCGCAGGCTCCGTCGGGAAGACGTCGATGGCCGCGCCCGCCAGATGCTTACGCTTCAGCGCATCCGCCAGCGCCGGAATATCGACAACCGTGCCGCGCGCGGCGTTGATCAGCAGTGAGCCGGGCTTCATCAGCGCCAGCTCTTCCGCGCCCATCATGTTTTTGGTGGACGCATTTTCCGGCACGTGCAGGCTCACCACGTCGCTCATGTTCAGCAGGTCAGAAAGGTGTTGAACCTGGGTCGCATTGCCCAGCGGCAGCTTGCTTTCGATATCGTAGAAAAAGACATGCATCCCGAGAGATTCCGCCAGAATACCGAGCTGCGTACCGATGTGGCCGTAGCCGATAATCCCCAGCTTTTTACCACGCGCTTCGAAAGAGCCGGACGCCAGCTTGTTCCACACGCCGCGGTGCGCCTTAGCGTTCGCTTCAGGAATGCCGCGCAGCAGCAGCAGCAGTTCGCCGATCACCAGCTCCGCTACGGAACGGGTGTTGGAGAACGGGGCGTTGAAGACGGGAATACCGCGTTTGGCGGCAGCATTCAGGTCAACCTGGTTGGTACCGATGCAGAAGCAGCCGATAGCCACCAGCTTTTCCGCCGCGGCAATAACCTCTTCAGTCAGGTGAGTACGGGATCGCAGGCCAATGAAGTGGGCATCACGGATGGACGCTTTCAGCTCTTCGGTATCGAGCGCGCCTTTGTGAAATTCGATGTTGGTGTAACCTGCCGCACGAAGGCTATCGATTGCTTTTTGATGCACGCCCTCGACCAGCAGGAATTTAATCTTGTCTTTCTCCAGTGATACCTTTGCCATTTACCCGACCCTGTTTTTGTCTGAACTGATGTTGTGCTGGATATGAATCCGCTGTAGCCAACATATCAAAAAAAACTATTGCAGCAATATGAACGTTTGCGTCGGCACTCTGAAGAAAAGTCATCCAGGGCAAAATGTCAGAGGAAAATGCTATGGAAATTTACAAACGCGGCAGGATCGGCAAAAGAGGCTGAAAAACGTGACACAAGTCACCGAATTTAGCTTTTCAAAATTTTTTTAGCGGGGGGAGGACTCCCCCCGTCAGATCATTTTACGATGGTTTTCACGCCGTCAGCGGTGCCGATCAGCGCCACATCCGCGCCACGGTTGGCGAATAGCCCTACGGTCACTACGCCTGGAATACCATTGATGGCATTTTCCAGCGCAATCGCGTCGAGAATTTCCAGACCGTGAACGTCGAGGATCACGTTACCGTTGTCGGTGACGACGCCCTGACGATATTCCGGACGACCGCCCAGCTTCACCAGCTGACGAGCAACCGCGCTACGCGCCATCGGGATCACTTCGACCGGCAGCGGGAAATTACCCAGAATGTCGACCTGCTTGGAAGCGTCCGCGATGCAGATAAACTTGTCCGCAACGGAGGCGATGATTTTTTCGCGCGTCAGCGCCGCGCCGCCGCCTTTGATCATCTGCATGTGGCCGTTGATTTCATCCGCGCCATCAACGTAAATCCCCAGACGATCCACTTCGTTGAGATCGAAAACGGTAATGCCGAGGCTTTTCAGCTTTTCCGTGGAAGCATCAGAGCTGGAAACCGCGCCCTCGATTTGCCCCTTCATCGTGCCCAGCGCATCGATAAAGTGTGCCGCGGTTGATCCCGTACCGACACCGACAATGGTACCCGGCTGCACGTACTGGAGAGCGGCCCATCCTACTGCTTTTTTCAGTTCATCCTGCGTCATGATCGTTTTGCCTGTGGTGTGAAAACTCAGGGCGCATTATAGAACACGTCGAATGGAATTCGTCTGCCACGAAGGGAAAATTGTGTCATAGTGCAGAATAACCAAAATTAAGGAGCCAGCCAGAGCAATGAAACGTCCGGACTACAGAACACTACAGGCACTTGATGCAGTTATTCGTGAACGCGGTTTTGAGCGCGCGGCGCAAAAGCTTTGCATCACCCAGTCCGCCGTATCACAGCGTATAAAACAGCTTGAAAACATGTTCGGTCAGCCGCTGCTGGTGCGTACCGTCCCGCCACGTCCAACCGAGCAAGGTCAAAAGCTCCTCGCCCTGCTGCGCCAGGTTGAACTGCTGGAAGATGAGTGGCTTGGTGACGAACAAACGGGCTCTACGCCGCTGCTGCTCTCTCTGGCGGTCAACGCCGACAGTCTGGCAACCTGGCTGCTGCCGGCCCTTGCGCCGGTATTAGCGGACTCCCCTATCCGCCTGAACTTACAGGTTGAAGATGAAACCCGTACCCAGGAACGCCTGCGTCGCGGTGAAGTGGTTGGGGCGGTCAGTATCCAGCCTCAGGCGCTGCCAAGCTGTCTTGTCGATCAGCTGGGCGCCCTGGACTACCTGTTTGTCGGTTCAAAAGCCTTTGCCGAACGCTACTTCCCGAACGGCGTCACCCGCGCCGCGCTGCTGAAAGCGCCCGCCGTAGCGTTCGATCATCTGGACGATATGCATCAGGCGTTCCTGCAGCAAAACTTCGATCTGCCGCCGGGCAGCGTGCCGTGCCATATCGTTAACTCGTCAGAAGCCTTTGTGCAGCTTGCGCGTCAGGGCACCACCTGCTGCATGATCCCGCATCTGCAGATTGAGAAAGAGTTGAAAAGCGGTGAGCTGATTGACCTAACGCCGGGGCTGTATCAGCGCCGGATGCTCTACTGGCACCGTTTTGCGCCGGAAAGCCGCATGATGCGCAACGTCACCGACGCGCTGCTGGCGTTTGGGCACAAGGTGCTGAGACAGGATTAAAAAATAAGCCGGGTGGCGGCTTCGCCTTACCCGGCCTACAGGTTACTGAGCCGGTTTCGGCTGTGCTGCAACAGGTTCCAGCTGGAACACCACATCCACCTGATCGTCGAACTGAATGGTTGGCTGCTCATAGGTTTCCTGAGCAGAAACCGGGGCTGCATCAGCCTTCATCATGCGTACCATCGGGCTTGGCTGGTAGTTAGAGACGTGGTAACGCACGCTGTAAACCGGGCCGAGCTTGCTCTTAAAGCCAGAAGCCAGCTGCTCCGCCTGATGGATTGCATCATCAATCGCGGCTTTACGCGCTTCGTCTTTGTATTTCTCCGGTTGCGCAACGCCCAGCGAGACGGAACGAATTTCATTCAGCCCCGCTTTTAACGCGCCATCAAGCAGCGAGTTCAGCTTATCAAGCTGGCGCACGGTCACTTCCACGGTACGTACGGCACGGTAGCCTTTGAGAATGCTTTTCCCGTTCTGGTAGTCGTAATCCGGTTGGGTACGCAGGTTAGCGGAACTAATATCTTTTTTACCTACGCCGTTCTGCTCGAGGAAAGAGAGATATTGCGCAACACGATCGTCAGCCTGCTTCTTGGCAGATGCCGCATCTTTCGCAGCCACATTGACTTCAATTGCCAGCGTTGCAACATCGGGTACCGCGTCCACGCTTGCGGTGCCTGAAGTGACGATGTGCGGGCCATCCGGCAGTTCACTTGCCTGCACCGACACCGCACCAAAACTTACTAATGCCGCCAGGGCCATCACCTTAAACTTCACTGTTATTCCTCCATGTTGCGAAGAGTACCCATTAACAGGGCGCATGCCAGCAAGCTTAGCGGGTCTTGTTCAGTTGTCCATAAGACAAGGATTAGATGAACAATTCCTGAACGTGGTGAATTCCCTCTTTAGCCAGCTGAAAAGCAATAAACCACATCACCAGCCCCACCAGCGTGTTGATGATGCGCTGGGCTTTGGCCGTACGCAGACGAGGTGCCAGCCATGCCGCCAGAATGGCGAGACCGAAGAACCAGAGGAAAGAGGCGCTGACCGTGCCAAGCGCAAACCAGCGTTTCGGCTCAACGTCCAGCTGCCCGCCCAGGCTGCCCAGCACCACGAAGGTATCCAGATAAACATGCGGGTTAAGCCAGGTGACCGCCAGCATGGTGACGATAATCTTCCAGCGGCCCTGCTTCATGACTTCCGCGCTCGCCAGTTCGAGGTTGCTGCTCATCGCCGTTTTCAGGGCACCAAAACCGTACCAGAGCAGAAACGCCACGCCGCCCCAGGTGACCAGCGCCAGCAGCCACGGAGACTGCATCAGCAATGCGCTGCCGCCAAAAATCCCGGCACAGATCAGCAGTAAATCGCTTACCGCGCACAGCAGGGCAATCATCAGATGATACTGGCGGCGAATGCCCTGGTTCATCACAAACGCATTTTGCGGACCGAGGGGAAGGATCATGGCTGCACCTAAGGCAAGCCCTTGAAAGTAATAGGATAACATGACGAAATTCTCACAGTTTTGTTCTGGAATCAGACTATACTGCGCGAATTGCATTAGAGGAAATGGATAATATTAATTGGGTATTAGCAGTACTTATAAAAATAAAGCCCGGTAAGCGCTAGCGCTTACCGGGCTTACGGGTGAAATTATTCTGCTTCTTTGACTTTTTTGACGTTTACGTCCATCTGCGGGTACGGGAAGCTGATGCCGTTGGCGTCGAAGTCGCGCTTGATGCGTTCCAGCACGTCCCAGTACACGTTTTGCAGATCGCTGCTCTTGCTCCAGATACGCACCACGAAGTTAATTGAGGATGCGCCCAGCTCGTTCAGGCGAACCGTCTGCTCTTTGTCTTTCAGAATGCGATCGTCTGAAGCAATGATGTTGCTGATCAGCGACTTCACCTGATCGATATCGGAGTCGTACGCCACGCTGATAATCAGTTCGTTACGACGCACCGGTTCACGGGAGAAGTTAATAATGTTGCCCGCGATGATTTTCCCGTTCGGCACGACCACGATGCGGCCATCGACGGTACGCAGGGTCGTTGAGAAAATCTGCACCTGCAGCACGGTCCCGGCAATGCCGCCAAGGTCAACGTATTCGCCGGAGCGGAACGGACGGAAGGTGACCAGCAGAACGCCTGCCGCCAGGTTTGAAAGCGAGCCCTGCAGCGCCAGACCAATAGCCAGACCGGCGGCACCGAGAACGGCAATGACGGAGGCGGTCTGTACGCCCACACGGCCCAGCGCCGCAATCAGCGTAAAGGCGATAATACCGTAGCGCACCAGCGCAGAGAGGAAGTCAGCCACCGTGGCGTCAATGTGACGGGCCAGCATTACGCGGTTAACCGCGTTCGATACGATACGCGCCACGATCATCCCGACGATGATGATGGCAATCGCCGCGACGATGTTCACGGCATAGCTCAGCAGCAGCGCCTGGTTGCGCACCAGCCAGTTACCGGCGTTATTGATGCTGTCTACAACATCGAGTTGTTCCATTTATTCTTCCTTTTGTTAAACCAAAACACAAAATCCATCCCCCATGGAGACAGGCAGGTCCGTAAAGGGTAAACAAAAAGCGCAAGTATTGCCAAACAGATCACAAAAACAGCCCCAGCAGGGTATTGAAAAAGCATAAAAAAAGGCCCGCATTTGCGGGCCTTCTGATGCTGTTAGCAGCTCAAATTACAGAACGTCTACCGCGTTCAGCTCTTTGAATGCCTGCTCCAGACGAGTAATCATAGAAGTCTGGGCAGCGCGCAGCCATACGCGTGGGTCGTAGTATTTCTTGTTCGGCTGGTCTTCGCCTTTCGGGTTGCCCAGCTGGCCCTGCAGGTAAGCTTCGTTCGCTTTGTAGTACTGCAGGATACCGTCCCAGGTTGCCCACTGGGTGTCGGTATCAATGTTCATTTTCACTACGCCGTAGCTTACGGAATCTTTGATTTCCTGAGCAGAAGAACCGGAACCGCCGTGGAAGACGAAGTTCAGGCTGTTGTGCGGCAGGTTGTGTTTCTTAGAAACATATTCCTGAGAATCACGCAGGATAGTCGGGGTCAGAACCACGTTACCTGGTTTGTAAACGCCGTGTACGTTACCGAAGGACGCTGCGATGGTGAAGCGTGGGCTGATTTTGCTCAGCTCGGTGTAAGCGTAATCAACGTCTTCTGGCTGGGTGTACAGTGCAGAAGCGTCCATGTGGCTGTTGTCCACGCCGTCTTCTTCACCACCGGTGCAACCCAGTTCGATTTCCAGGGTCATGCCCATTTTGGCCATGCGCGCCAGGTATTTGGAGCAGATTTCGATGTTTTCGTGCAGTGACTCTTCAGACAGGTCGATCATGTGAGAAGAGAACAGTGGCTTACCGGTTGCCGCAAAGTGTTTTTCACCCGCGTCCAGCAGACCGTCGATCCACGGCAGCAGTTTCTTCGCGCAGTGGTCAGTGTGCAGGATAACTGGAACACCGTAGTGTTCAGCCATCTGGTGTACGTGGTGCGCACCGGAGATAGCACCCAGGATTGCAGCACCCTGAGGAATGTCAGTTTTCACGCCTTTACCTGCGATGAACGCAGCGCCGCCGTTAGAGAACTGAACGATAACTGGAGCTTTAACTTTAGCAGCAGTTTCCAGTACGGCGTTGATGGAGTCGGTACCCACGCAGTTAACTGCTGGCAGAGCGAAGTTGTTTTCTTTAGCTACCTGGAACACTTTCTGTACGTCATCACCAGTGATAACGCCAGGTTTTACGAAATCAAAAATTTTAGACATGTTGCTTAGTCCTGTATCTTCGGCCGTTAGAAAAGGTGCGAGCTCTTAAAAGCGCGCTGAAAATTGGGCAGGTTTCCCTGCCCTTGAATGGCTTACTTCTTAGCGCGCTCTTCGAGCATTGCTACTGCTGGCAGTACTTTGCCTTCCACGAATTCGAGGAATGCGCCGCCACCAGTGGAGATGTAGGAGATCTTGTCAGCGATACCGAACAGGTCAATTGCTGCCAGGGTGTCACCACCGCCTGCGATAGAGAACGCTTCGCTGTCTGCGATAGCGTTAGCAACGATTTCAGTACCTTTGCGGAAGTTCGGGAATTCGAACACGCCAACAGGACCGTTCCACAGGATAGTTTTTGCGTTTTTGAGGATTTCAGCCAGTTTCTGTGCAGAAACGTCGCCCAGATCCAGAATCTGCTCTTCATCTTTGATGTCGTTAACAGACTTCAGGGTCGCGGTTGCGGTTTCGGAGAACTCGGTCGCTACGCGAACGTCAGTTGGAACCGGGATATCGCAGGTGTTCAGCAGGCGTTTGGCTTCGTCAACCAGGTCTGCTTCGTACAGGGATTTGCCCACGTTGTGGCCCTGAGCGGCAACGAAGGTGTTCGCGATACCACCGCCAACGATCAGCTGGTCAGCGATTTTAGACAGGGAATCCAGAACGGTCAGTTTGGTAGAAACTTTAGAACCACCAACGATAGCCACCATTGGACGAGCAGGTTCTTTCAGTGCTTTACCCAGCGCTTCCAGTTCGTCAGCCAGCAGAGGACCGGCACACGCTACGTCTGCGAATTTACCGATACCGTGGGTAGACGCCTGAGCGCGGTGAGCCGTACCGAAGGCATCCATCACGAATACGTCGCACAGTGCAGCGTATTTTTTGGACAGCGTTTCGTCGTCTTTCTTCTCGCCTTTGTTGAAGCGAACGTTTTCCAGAACCACCAGTTCACCGGCAGCAACTTCAACGCCGTCCAGGTAATCTTTCACCAGGCGAACCGGGTTGGAAAGTTTGTCTTTCAGGTAATTAACCACTGGCAGCAGAGAGAACTCTTCGTTGTACTCGCCTTCAGTTGGACGACCCAGGTGGGAGGTGACCATCACTTTCGCGCCCTGCTTCAGAGCCAGTTCGATGGTTGGCAGAGATGCACGGATGCGCGCGTCGCTGGTCACTTTGCCATCTTTAACCGGTACGTTCAGATCGGCACGGATGAAAACGCGTTTACCAGCCAGATCCAGATCGGTCATCTTAATTACAGACATGGTGAATCCTCTCGTTGATTCTTAAAGTTTTGCAGACGCACAATGCGTCTTACCTGAAACCTTGAGCGGCCATTGCTAACGTGGTGTCGAGCATTCGGTTAGCAAAGCCCCATTCGTTATCACACCAGACCAGCGTCTTGATAAGGTGTGCACCACTGACTCTCGTTTGCGTGCCATCAACGATGGCGCTGTGCGGGTCGTGGTTAAAATCTACTGAGACCAACGGTAATTCCGTATAGTCAACTATACCATGAAATGCCCCCTGTGCCGCTTTTTGCAGCAACAGGTTGACTTCACAGGCTTTTACCGGTTTTTTCACCGTCACGCTAAGGTCGATTGCAGTGACGTTAATCGTCGGGACACGCACGGCAATCGCTTCAAACCGATCGTTAAACTGCGGGAAGATTCGGGTGATCCCTGCCGCCAGTTTCGTATCCACCGGAATGATTGACTGGCTCGCCGCGCGAGTGCGTCGTAAATCCGGATGGTAGGCGTCGATAACCTGTTGATCGTGCATGGCGGAATGAATCGTGGTCACGGTGCCGGATTCAATACCATACGCATCGTCTAACAGTTTGATGACCGGAATAATGCAGTTGGTGGTACAGGAGGCGTTGGAGACAATACGGTGTTCGGCCTGCAGCTCATGCTGGTTGACGCCAAACACGACGGTCGCGTCGAGGTCGTTACTGCCGGGATGAGAAAACAGGACTTTTTTTGCACCAGCAGCCAGATGCGCCTCGCCATGTTCTCGGTTGCCGTAGACACCGGTACAGTCAAGCACCACATCCACACCCAGTTCACGCCAGGGTAGCCCGGAGATGCTGTTCTCATGCAGCACACGAATAGTGTCATCGCCCACAAACAGCTGATCTCTTTCCTGGCGTACATCCCAGGCAAAGCGTCCGTGGCTGGTGTCATATTTCAACAAATGCGCCATGCCCGTAGCATCCGCCAGTTCATTGATTGCCACCACGGTTATTTCCGCCCGACGTCCGGATTCATACAAAGCACGAACCACGTTACGTCCGATGCGACCGAAGCCATTAATCGCTACGCGTACGGTCATAGATCTCCTGCAAAGCAATCCCTGAGTTTGAGGTGGCTGAAAGAGTAATCCAGCTACGCCCGAAGGGGAATCCTTGCTGTCACAAACTGCGATTGATTGGTCAATTGTCGAACATTTAATCGACTGAAACGCTTCAGCAAGAATAAGCGAATCGGGGAATAAAAGGAATGTCTGTCCAGATGAATAAGCGAGCTATATGACTTGCGTCACATTTTAGGTGGAATAATGTCTACAAAAAAGCCGGGTGGCGCGCTAGCGCTTACCCGGCCTACTTTCGCGCCATTTGTAGGCCCGGTAAGCGCTAGCGCGCCACCGGGCAAAACAGCAATTACAGCAGTTCTTTCGCCTTCGCGACAACGTTCTCAACGGTGAAGCCGAACTCTTCGAACAGCAGCTCTGCCGGAGCAGACTCACCGAAGGTGGTCATGCCGACGATAGCGCCGTTCAGACCCACGTATTTGAACCAGTAGTCAGCAATACCCGCTTCCACTGCCACACGCGCGGAAACCGCTTTAGGCAGGACGGATTCACGGTAAGCGGCATCCTGTTTGTCGAACGCATCGGTAGACGGCATGGAGACCACGCGCGCTTTCACGCCTTCGGCAGTCAGTTTTTCCCACGCTGCAACAGCCAGTTCAACTTCAGAACCGGTGGCGATGAAGATCAGCTCAGGCTGGCCCGCGCAATCTTTCAGCACGTAACCACCGCGAGCGATGTTCGCCAGCTGCTCTGGGGTACGTTCCTGCTGTGCCAGGTTCTGACGGGAGAGGATCAGCGCGGTTGGACCGTCCTGACGCTCAACGCCGTACTTCCATGCCACCGCGGATTCAACCTGGTCACATGGACGCCATGTGCTCATGTTCGGGGTGACGCGCAGGGAAGCCACCTGCTCTACCGGCTGGTGAGTTGGACCATCTTCGCCCAGACCGATGGAGTCGTGGGTGTAGACCATCACCTGACGCTGTTTCATCAGCGCAGCCATACGCACGGCGTTACGTGCATATTCAACGAACATCAGGAAGGTAGAAGTGTACGGCAGGAAACCACCGTGCAGGGAGATACCGTTGGCAATCGCAGTCATACCGAATTCACGTACACCGTAATGGATGTAGTTACCGGCAGTATCTTCGTTGATTGGCTTAGAACCAGACCACAGGGTCAGGTTAGATGGCGCCAGGTCAGCGGAGCCGCCGAGGAATTCAGGCAGCAGAGGACCGAATGCTTCAATCGCATTCTGAGACGCTTTACGGCTCGCGATTTTAGACGGGTTCGCCTGCAGCTTAGCGATGAATTCGTTCGCTTTCGCATCGAAGTCAGACGGCATGTCGCCTTTCATACGACGGGTGAATTCAGCCGCTTCCTGCGGGAACGCTTTCGCATAGGCAGCGAACTTCTCGTTCCAGGCCGCTTCTTTCGCCTGGCCTACTTCTTTTGCATCCCACTGAGCGTAGATCTCAGATGGGATTTCGAATGCAGGGTGTTTCCAGCCCAGCGCTTCACGGGTCAGTGCGATTTCCGCATCGCCCAGCGGCGCGCCGTGGGAATCGTGCGTACCCGCTTTGTTTGGCGAACCGAAGCCAATAATGGTTTTGCACATCAGCAGGGACGGTTTGTCCGTCACAGCGCGCGCTTCTTCCACTGCACGTTTAATCGAGTCAGCATCGTGGCCATCAACGCCACGCACAACGTGCCAGCCGTAGGCTTCGAAACGTGCTGCGGTGTCGTCGGTGAACCAGCCTTCAACGTGACCGTCAATGGAGATACCGTTGTCGTCATAGAACGCAACCAGTTTGCCCAGCTTCAGGGTACCTGCCAGGGAGCACACTTCGTGAGAAATGCCTTCCATCATGCAGCCGTCGCCCATGAACGCGTAGGTGAAGTGGTCTACGATGTCGTGACCAGGACGGTTGAACTGCGCCGCCAGCGTCTTCTCGGCAATCGCCATACCCACAGCGTTAGCAATACCCTGACCCAGCGGGCCGGTGGTGGTTTCTACGCCAGCGGTGTAACCCACTTCCGGGTGACCTGGAGTTTTAGAGTGCAGCTGACGGAAGTTTTTCAACTCTTCGATTGGCAGATCGTAGCCGGTGAGGTGCAGCAGGCTATAGATCAGCATAGAGCCGTGGCCGTTGGACAGCACAAAGCGGTCACGGTCAGCCCATGACGGGTTCTGCGGGTTGTGGTTCAGGAAATCACGCCACAGGACTTCGGCGATATCAGCCATACCCATAGGGGCCCCTGGGTGGCCGGATTTGGCTTTCTGTACTGCGTCCATGCTCAGCGCACGAATAGCATTAGCAAGCTCTTTACGTGAGGACATTTTAACTCCAGATCGGACTGTTAAAGGCCATGCCCTTGACGACAGCGCGTTTTGGGCTACGCCGGAAAAAAGTGCCAACAATGTAACCCAAGCCGCAAGGCATGTACATGGAGCATTCTTTTGCTTGTTAAGAAATCTCTGGATCATGCTCGCATGTTGCGCAATCTACTCGCCCGGCTCTGTCGATATTCCTTATACTTAGCCCGACACCGGCTTCGCTGACGGTGCACTTTTCAGATTTTATTCAGATTAACGAGTACGGAAGCAATCTCATGAAAATGCGTGCAATAGTGCTGGCCCTGGGTACAACGCTCCTGCTGAGCGGCTGTCAGAATATGGATTCTAACGGTCTGATGACGTCAGGCGCAGAGGCCTTTCAGGCCTATTCTCTGAGCGATGCACAGGTGAAAGCGCTGAGCGACCAGGCCTGTAAAGATATGGACGGAAAAGCCACCCTTGCGCCGGCTAACAGTACCTACACGCAGCGTCTGAATAAGATTGCTTCCGCGCTGGGCGACAACATCAACGGCCAGCCGGTGAACTACAAGGTGTACATGGCGAAAGACGTTAACGCCTTCGCGATGGCGAACGGCTGTATCCGCGTCTATAGCGGGCTGATGGACATGATGACCGACAACGAAGTGGAAGCGGTCATCGGCCATGAAATGGGCCACGTTGCCCTGGGCCATGTGAAGAAAGGGATGCAGGTTGCCCTGGGCACCAATGCCATCCGCGCAGCGGCGGCCTCAGCGGGCGGTATCGTTGGCAGCCTGTCGCAATCACAGCTTGGCGACGTGGGTGAAAAGCTGGTTAACTCTCAGTTCTCACAGCGTCAGGAGTCCGAGGCGGATGACTACTCCTACGATCTGTTGCGCAAACGCGGCATTAATCCATCAGGTTTAGCCACCAGCTTTGAAAAACTGGCCAAGCTGGAAGCGGGACGCCAAAGCTCCATGTTTGACGATCATCCGGCCTCAGAAGAGCGCGCACAACATATTCGCGACCGTATGGCCGCAGACGGAATTAAATAATTTTGGAAGGAGGCAGATTTGCCTCCTTTTTATTTCGCATGAATTGTTAACTTAACAGCACGTATCGATAACTCCCCTGAAAGCCCCGCCAAATCTGCACTATCACATTGAAATGTCTGGTCACATAATTATTGCAAAGGTAACTTTTTCCAGTAATTATCATCCTGCAGTTATTCAAATTAATATATCCAGACAGAGACGTTCCCTCCGTGAAAAAAGAATTATCATTAATTGCTTTAAGTTTATTTGCCGCATTACCTGCCGCTGCAAGCCAGCAATCCGACAGCCGGGGTTTCATTGACGACAGCCATCTGGATCTGTTTTTACGCAATGCGTATATCAGCCGCGACTACCATCAGGGCCAGCAGGATAAAGCCGAATGGGGCCAGGGGATCATCGCCACGTTTGCATCCGGCTATACCGAAGGGCTGGTGGGCTTTGGTGTGGACGGTATTGCTCAATACGGCGTGCGCCTGGACGGCGGCCGTGGTAAAAGCGGCGCAGGCGGCATCGACTTCTTTAAGCAGGAAGACGATGGCAGGGCAAAATCCGATCTGGCAAAGTTTGGCGCAACCGCCAAAATGCGCATATCAAACACCGTCCTGAGCTACGGAAATCAGCGTCCCGAGCTGCCTATCATCAATGCCGACAGCTCCCGCCTGCTGTTTGAAAGCTACACCGGCACCCTGCTGACCTCGAAAGAGATCGACGGTCTGGAAATCAACGCCGGTTACTTCACCGACGAGCAGCGTAAAAGCGATGACCGACACGACAGCGGGCTGAAGAGCCTCTCCTTCGGCGGTGCAAGCTATCAGTTTAACGACCAGTTTAGCGGCGCGCTGTACGCCTCTCATAATGAAGAGGTGATGAACAAGCAGTACCTGGGTATGAACTTCAAACAGCCGTTCAGCACCGGGCAGCAGTTGGTGCTCGACTTCAACGGCTATAACTCCCGTCTGGACCAGGGTTACGCGGACAGCCTCGACACCGGCCGCAGCAACACCATCTGGAGCCTGGCGGCGAGCTACATCTGGGACATCCACACGTTCAAAGTGGCGTACCAGCAGAGCAGCGGCAGCACCGGCTACAACTACGGCGGCTATCGCGACAAGGGCGGCGTGGGTGACGGCGGCAACACCATCTGGCTGGCGAACTCCTACTGGTCTGATTTTAACGGCGAAGACGAACGCTCCTGGCAGGCATCCTACGGTCTGGACTTTGCCGGCCTTGGCTTACCGGGCCTGAGCTGGACCACCGCCTACGTGCGTGGCGACAACATTAAAACGTCTGAAACCAGCAACGGCAAAGAGCACGAGTGGTTTAACCAGATCCAGTACCAGGTGCAGGATGGCCCGGCGAAAGATCTGAAGCTGAAGCTGCGCTACTCCGTCCTGCGCGTCTCCAGCAACGCCAGCGAGTACAACGTGGGCGGGGACGAGATCCGCGCTTACGTGGAATACCCGTTTAACGTGTTCTGATGAAAAAAAGCCGGGTGGCGGCTTCGCCTTACCCGGCCTACAGTTTTCTCCCTCTCTCTGTGGGAGAGGGGAAACAGCTAGTAAAGCGTCTTCTGCGGCGGCCCGGCAAACTTCAGAGCGCCAATCTGCCCCATTCGCACTTCCACCACCGACGGCCCCGGCATCGCCAGCGCCTCCGTCATCACGGCATCAAAATCTTCTGCTCGCTCAACGCTCCATGCCTGCAGGCCAATCGCCTGTGCCAGCAGGGTGAAGTCCGGGGTGTGCAGCTCGTTGTAATACTGCCGCCCGCCGAAATATTTATCCTGAATGCCGCGCATGACCCCGTACCCGCCATCGTTCATGATGAGCAGCGTCACGTTGGCTTTTTCCTGCGCCAGCGTCGCCAGTTCGCCAAGATTCAGGCTCAGGCCGCCGTCGCCCACCAGCCCCACAACCTTACGCTGCGGGTTAGCAATCGCGGTGCCGATCGCCATCGGCAGCCCCATGCCGATCGCCCCGGCCAGGGAGTGAATGTTCATCAGCGGGCCACTGGCGCGGAACAGTCGGCTCCCCCACAGGCTGCCGGAAACGGTAATATCACGCACCAGCAGGCCATTTTTAGGCAGCGCTTTCTCAATGGCATCGTTGAGTTTCGCATAGGCGCCGCACTGCTCGCGCAGCCCCTGTTCGGCTTGCTCAACCGCCTGCTGCACCTGCATATCCCATTGGGCACTGCCCCACTCGCGGCCCTGAATTTTGTCGGCAAGCGCGCTAAGTAAGGCTGAACAGTCGGCTATCAGCGTGTTATCCATCAGATAGTTACGGCTGCCCGCCGCCGGGTCGATATCGATCTGCACGCGCGGGGACGGCAGCTCAAGCGTCCAGGAGCGGGTTTCGTTGCTGCGCAAGCGTGAACCGGCGACCAGGGTAAAATCACACTGCGCGATAAGCGCTTCCACCGACGGCGAGTTGTGGAACGCCCGCAGGCTGGCGCGATGGCTGTCCGGCAGCACGCCGCGCGCGTGAGTGCTTGAGATAACGGTGATGCCCGCATCCGCCAGTTTTTTCACGGCGTCAGCGCTGCACAGCGCGCCGCCGCCCAGCCACAGCAGCGGCTGTTTTGCCTGCTTAAGCTGCATCCACAGCGCATCGACAATGGCTGCATCAACGTTTCCCCCCGACGCCGGCTTGACCGGGGCGGTCACCAGCGACAGCGGGATTTTCGCCCCCTGAATATCAATCGGGATCTCCACGGAGACCGGCCCGCACGGCGGCGTCCGGGCGTCCTGAATCGCTTTATGCAGAATCGCTATCGCCTGGCTGGCGTTGCTGATGCGGTACGCCCGTTTTGAGCTGGCCTTCAGGAAGGTCAGCTGGTCGCGGGTTTCATGGATAAACCCGGTGTCGGCGTCCAGCCAGGCTTTCTCTACCTGCCCGGTTAAATGCAGCAGCGGCGTGCAGGCATTCATCGCTTCCACCAGCGCGCCGACCGCGTTACCCGCCCCCGCGCCGGTGCTGGTCAGCGCCACGCCGAGACCGGAAAAGCGCCCGTGGGCATCGGCCATGGTGACGGAACCGGCCTCGCCGCGCGCGGGCACAAAGCGGATGTTGCCGCGCTGTCCTATTGCATCCGCGATCGGCAGGTTGTGAATGGAGATGACGCCGTAGATGGCCTCAACCTGATACTGCTCCAGCGTTCTGGCGATGGCGTCGCCGACGGTTATCATTTCGCTCATTGCTCACCCTCTCTCAGTCGCACCAGTGGTTGACGCCGTTACCCGTCGCCAGATAAATGCTCTTCTGCTGCATCCAGGCTTTCAGCCCCTGAATGCCCTTTTCGCGGCCCAGACCGCTCTCTTTAAAGCCCCCGAACGGGGTCGAAATAGCAAAGACCTTGTAGGTGTTGATCCACACCGTGCCCGCTTCGAGCTGCTCGCTCAGGCGCAGCGCGCGCCCGGTATCCCGCGTCCAGATCCCCGCCGCCAGGCCGTAAACCGAGTCGTTCGCCTCGCGGATAAGCGTGGCTTCATCGCGAAACGGCATCGCCACCAGCACCGGACCGAAGATCTCCTCCTGGCAGGCGCGGGCGCCGTTGCTCAGCCCTTCGATAATCGTGGGCTGGAAAAAGCTGCCGTTAGCAAGATTAGGATCGGCCGGGATCTCCCCGCCGCACAGCACGCGGCCCCCCTCGCGCTTCGCCAGCTCGACATATTCCTGCACGCTCTGACGATGCCCGTCGTTAATCAGCGGCCCAACGTGGACGCCGTCGGTAAACGGGTGCCCGACGCGCAGCCCGCGAGTTAATTCCAGCAGCCGCGCCATCAGCGGGGCGTAAATGCTCTCGTGGATAAACAGCCGCGAACCGGCGATACACGCCTGCCCCGCCGAGCTGAAAATGCCGTAGCAAATCCCGCGCGCGGCCTGTTCGATATCGGCATCCTCCAGCACGATGGTCGGCGATTTGCCGCCCAGCTCCAGCGAGGCCGGGATCAGTTTTTCCGCCGCCACGTGCGCCAGATGGCGGCCCGTGGTGGTGCCGCCGGTAAAGGAGATTTTGCGCACTTTAGGGTGGCGCGCCAGCGCATCGCCAATCACCGAACCTTTGCCCGGCAGGACGCTCAGCAGCCCGGCGGGCAGCCCGGCCTGTTCGAAAATCCGCGCCAGCTCCAGCGCCATCAGCGGCGTCGCTTCGGCAGGCTTCAGGATCACCGCGTTACCGGCAGCAATGGCCGGCGCGACCTTCTGCATTTCGCTGGCAATCGGCGAGTTCCACGGCGTAATGGCCGCCACCACGCCGAGCGGCTCATAGCGGCTCAGCGTCAGCAAATCAGGCTGACGCGGGGTCGGAAGCTCGCCTTCCAGCAGCTCGCAGGCGGCGGCGAAATAGCGTGCCGTTCCCGCCGCGCTCATTACCAGCCCGCGCGCTTCTGCCAGCGGCTTGCCGTTATCGCGGCTCTGCATCTGCGCCAGTTCATCCACGCGAGATTCAATCAGGTCGGCAACCTTATGCAGGATCTTCGCGCGGACGTGCGGCAGGCTGTTGCGCCAGGCTGGCTCCCGCCAGGCGCGCTCTCCGGCGTCAATCGCCTCCTGCAGGTCATCCAGACTGGCGGCATTCAGCGTCGCGTTGATCGACCCGTCAGCCGGGAAGTGGCTCTGCATCGGGTTGCCGCTGCCGCGACGCCAGTGACCGCCAATAAAAATCTTCAGATCGTCCATCGTCACTCCTCAGCTCAGGGCCAGCTCGCGGCAGGCGCGAACCGCGCTGAGTGCCGCCAGGGTGGAGGTTTTCGGGTTGCTGGCCAGCGGCAGCCCGCTCAGCTCCAGGTGGAACTCGCCAAACATCCCTTCGACGTGCAGCGTGTGGGTGTTGCGTTTCGTGGCCGGGTCGACCATCAGCTGTACGCGCGTGTCGTCCATTCCCACGCCGCCGAGCGCCACGGTTGCCGCCACGTTGGCATTGGCCGGAAACAGACGCGCCGCCTCGCGGGCGCTGCCCTCGAAGAAGACCTTTGCCTCAGAAACTGAATTGAGATCGATGAGCTGTTCGGCGTAGCTGCCGCGCCAGCTGGCCGGACTTTTACGTGACCGGTAGGTCACGCGCTCAAGTCCGCCCTCTTTCGCCGCCGCCAGCCCGTCGATACCGGCCACCGCACCGGAAAGCAAGGTCAGTTTTCCGCCCGCAGCGAGCAGACGTTGCTCCAGCGCACTGTCCGCCAGCGCGCCGGTGGAGATCGCTGCCAGATGCCAGCCCCGTCTTAAAATCGCTTCGCCGTACTGCGCCACCGCCTGCTGGCTGGCGCACTCCAGGACCAGGTCCGGCGTTTGCGCGCAATCCATCGGAGAGGCCAGCGCCACCACCGCATCGCCAAACTGCGCCTGAATCGCCGCGTGGTGGGCTTCACGCGCCACAATCCAGCCGATAGCCACGCCCTTGGGCAGACGCTCAATCACCGCCTGCGCCATGGCACCAAAACCAATCAACATAACCTTTTTCATGATGTGTCCTTACAGATGGCGGCAGAAGCCGCCGGAAACGTCCAGCGCCGCGCCGGTGGTAAACGAGGCCAGCGGCGAGGCGAGGAACAGCAGCGCCTGCGCGGGCTCCTGCGGCTTGCCGAGGCGCGCCATCGGAATGCCACGCTTGCGCGCGATATCCGCCGTCCATTCCGGCCAGCTCTGGCTTTTGTCCGCCCGGTTTTCAAAGCGGCGCTGCCACTGGCCGGATTCCACCATGCCGAGCAGAATGGAATTGACGCGAATACCTTTGCCCACCAGCTCTTTCGAGAGCGTGAGCGTCATGTTCAGCAGCGCGGCACGGGCGGCAGAGGTGGCAATCATGTGCTCCTCGGGCTGCAGCGCCAGCAGGGAGTTCACGCAGGTGATAGAGGCGATGTCGGACTGTTCCAGCAGAGGCTGAAATGCTTGTACCGGGTTGATCACCCCAAACAGCTTCAGCTCGGCTTCGTGCAGCCACGCCTCGCGCGGAGTATCCTGGAAGTGCGCCACGTAGCCCTGCCCGGCGTTGTTGATCAGCATGTCCGCCGCGCCGAAGCGCGCCTGGACGGCGTCCGCGAAGGCCCGCATGTCGTCAGCGTTCAGCACGTCGCAGCGGTAAGATAAAACCTCCCCGTCGGGGTATTCGTTGTGCAGCGCCGCGTGGGCGCTGGCGAGACGGTCAGGGTCGCGGCCGCAGAAGGCCACTTTTGCCCCCTCGCCCAGCAGCAGGCGCAGCGTTTCAAAGCCAATACCAGAAGAACCGCCGGTAACGACCGCTACGCGCCCGTCAATTTGTGCATTCATCGCGCACCTCTTCGTTAATGCGTAAAAGCTGTTGGTTAAAAAACGCGTCGTTATCGAGATAGCTGGCGTGCCCGGCCTGGGGAATAACGGTAAACGGCATGCCGTAGCGCAGCGCCAGCCCCTGCACCAGCTCGGGCTGCGTGATGGCGTCCTGCTCGCCGCACCAGACTTCAAAGCGGCCCGGGTAGCGCTTAAGCCAGCCGTGAATGTCGTCATGTGCCAGCATCCACGCGGCGGCGAGGTAACCTTCAGGGCGCAGCCCGCGCATGCCCGCCGCAACGGTGGCGATATCTTCCGCCCGCGCGCCGGGGTGCAACAGCTTCGCGGCGCGGGTCTGGGCGAGGATCTCACCGCCCAATGCCATCTGCTGTTCGCGGCTGCGCCAGACCTGCTCGCGCTGCGCCGGTGCGGCATTGCCGTAGCCCTGCGCGGCGTCCGCCAGCACCAGATGGATGACGCGATCCGGGAACTTCGCCGCAAAGGCGCTGGCGACCAGTGCGCCGAGCGAATGGCCGACCAGCACCGCCTGCCAGACGCCCGCGCGGTCAAGCATCGCCGCCAGCGCGTCGGCATAATCCCCCGCGTTTGCCCGCTCAACCGCCAGCATCGGGCTTTCGCCATAGCCGGGCATGTCCCACGCCAGCACGCGAAAGCCGTTCAGCGCCATCTGCTTGTGCCAGGAGGCCGCGCCGGAACTGATGCCATGCAGCAGCATCAGCGGAATGCCGCTTCCCTGTTCACGAAAACCCGTCATCATGCCCCCTTAGCTCCGCTTCGCTTTCGAAAGCGGATGATCGGATGGATAGGTCGGGATTTCTGGCTTGTTGGTCCCAAGCATGACGCACATCAGCGCCTCTTCTTCCCCGTGGTTGAACAGCCCACGATAGATGCCCGGCGGGACGGAGATCAGGTCACGCTCGCGCAGCACGGTTTCGGTGTAGTTGTCGCCGTCCTGGATCATCAGCGTGATCTGCCCTTTAAGCATGAAGAACACCTCTTCCACGTCGTCGTGCAGGTGCAACGGCCCTTCGCACTTCGACGGCAGCACCATGGTGGAGAAGGTAAAATGGTCCGCCTGCACGGTGTTGGTATCGTTCGCCACGCCCGTTGCGCCGGTGCCGATATAGCGCATCTGCGCCCGGCGGTATTTCGGGTCAAAATCGGCCTGGAACTTCAGCGCGTTCCAGTCGTACTTGCGCCCTTCGAAGCGCGCGATGCGCGACTCGATCCACTCTTCCATCGTCAGATGGTCAGGTTTGATGCCCGTTGTGTTGGTTACGGTTGAATCAGTCATGACACTCTCCTCAGTAACGTCTCAGCAGCGGCAGTAACAGGACGCAGCCCACCGCCGCCATCACCGCCAGAAAAATCAGCCCGGAATCCATGCTGTGGGTGAAGGCGATTAGCGCCCCCATCACCGCTGGCGACAGCGCGCCCGCAAAGTTTCCCAGCCCGTTGAAAATGCCGCCCGCCGTGGCGCTCACCCGCGGATGGGTGGCCTTTGCCAGCAGGGCGAAAATGTTGGGTGCGCCGGTGCCCCACATAAAGGTGCTGAAGCTCATCGCCGCGATGACGGCCAGCGGGGTGTCGAGGTGCATCACCGCCGCCAGTCCTGCCGCCGCCCCCGCCATCGAGATAAAGCAGGCCGCCGCACGCTTATCGACCCGGTCAGAGAGCCACGCGCCAATGACCTCGCCCGCCAGCATGGCGATGAACGGCATCGACGATAGCCAGCCCGCGTGCTCCAGATGAATGCCTTTGCCCTTGATGAGGTAGCCCGGCAGCCAGCCGTTGATACCCCACAGGTAGGTCAGGAAGGCGATGTTAAAGATGCAGATGATCCAGAAGTGCGGGCTGACAAACAGCTCACGCCGCGCCGCGCGCCGCTCGTCCTGGGACGCCTGCGAGGTGCCGGGTTTCGCCTCCAGGCGGATCCCGCGCAGACCGACGCGCACAAAGATCAGCACCGGCACGGTGAGCATCGCCATCACGAAGAAGGTGCTCTGCCAGCCGAAGGTGTTCAGCAGCCAGAGGGAAAGCGGGAAGCCAATCGCCGCGCCGACCGGCGTGCCCAGCAGCCAGAGCATGGTGGCGCGCGCCTGAAGATGCTGCGGGAAGTTGTGGCGCACGATGGCGAAGGCCAGCGGGAACAGCGGCCCTTCCGCCACGCCCAGCAGAATACGCAGGACAATCATCAGCGTGTAGTTATGGGTAAAGCCCATCGCCACCATCAGCACGCACCACACCGCCATCATTCCGGTGAGCAGGCGCAGCGGCGCAATTTTGTCGCCCAGCCCGCTTAAAAACACCGACGAAAAGCCGTAGCTGAGCAGAAAGGCGCTCATCAAAATGCCGAGGCGCGTGGTGTCGAAATCGATGCCCATCGCCTGCTGGAAATGGGTATCTGAAAAGAGCGCCGCGATGCTGATTTTGTCGAAAAACGCCAGCAGCACGCAGGCCAGCAGCGACAGCGGGATAGCCCAGCGCACCGCTTTTTCGGGCGTGCAGGTTCCCTCACCGCTCGCCTCAACTGGCGCGGTGTTGGTCTCTAATGTGGTCATGTCTCCCCCTACGGGTGCGGTTAGCTATCGCAGTGACATCAGTGAAAAAGCCGGGTCGCCGAGCGGTACATTCGATAAATCCCGCCCCGCTGCCATCCAGCGCTTCGCCAGCTTGACGGTGCGGGCGTCGTTGAACGCCACCAGCTGCGTCAGCCGCCCGATGTCGTCCAGCGAGAAGTACAGCGTCTCTTCACGCACTACCGTTCTGCTGCCCGGCTGCGGAATGCCGAGGATCTGGATGTTGTGCTGGTATTGATCCGACCATAGCCACGGCGCGTCGTCGTAGCCCGGCGCATCGGGGTTGAGCATCGCTTTCGCCGTCGCCACCGCCTGGTTCTGGGCGAAGGCCCAGGACTGGATGCACAGGCCGTAGTGATGATGCTGCGCCACATCGCCGGCGGCAAAAATGTACGGATCCGACGTTCTCCCCTGGGCATCCACGACGATACCGCGTTCAGTCCTCAGCCCCGCGTCGCGGGCCAGCTCCAGATTGAGATCGACGCCGATCCCGACCACCACCGCATCAAAGGTTTCACGCTGGCCGTCGCAGTGGATAACCGGCAGGCCGTTATCGTCCTCCAGCTCCAGCGCGCCGCAGCCGGTTCGGATATCCACGCCCTGCTCGCGGTGAAGGACCTCTAAGCGCTGCGACACCTCGCCGCTCACCGAGCGCATGCAGAGCGCGGGCTGCTGCTCGAACAGGGTGACCGCCACGCCGCTTTTGCGCGCGGACGCGGCAATTTCCAGGCCGATCCAGCCGCCGCCGACAATCGCCAGGGTTTGGCTTTCCGCCAGGCGACCTTTCAGACGCTGCGCGTCCTGCCAGTGGCGCAGGGTATAGACCTGCGGATGCGCCGCCCACGCCTCACCCGGCACGCGCGCCCGCCCTCCGGTGGCAATTAAAAGAATGTTGTAACTAAGAAGCTCGCCGTTGCTTAAATGCACCGTTTTCGCCTCGCGGTCGATCTGCTCCGCGCGCAGCGGTCGGTACCAGGTCAGGTTCAGCGCCCGCTGCGCCTCGTCGGTAAACAGCCTTGGGAGCGCCGCGTCCGGCTCCAGCAAAGACGCTTTTGACAGCGGCGGACGCTCGTAGAAATCCCACTCTTCTTCCGCCACCACGCAAATCTCGCCTTCGAAGCCTTCGTCGCGCAGGGTTTTCGCCGCCCAGCCGCCCGCCTGGCCGCCGCCGATAATGACAATGCGCGACGTCATACCGCCTCCGGCTTTTTCTGCTGGCGGCGCGTGTCGTGGTCGATCCCGCCTTCCACCGCCCATTCTGTGAAGGAGACCAGCGAGTGCTCCAGCTCGCGCGGCTGCCAGTTTTCGGTCAGATAATCGTCGTTGGTGTAATACTCAAACGCGCCGCCGGTCGGGCTGTTGACGTACCAGAAGTACGCCGACGACACCGGATGGCGACCCGGGCCGATGAAGGTGCTCCATTCATTTTTATTCATCGCGATACCGCCGCCGATCACCTCGTGAATGTCGCGTACGGTAAAGGCCACGTGGTTAAGGCCGCGCCTGCGGTTCGGCAGCTGCAGCAGGAACAGGTTGTGATGGCCGCCGCGCGCGCCGCAGCGCAGGAACACGGCGCGGTTGATGTAGCGGTCCGAGACCTGGAAGCCGAGCACCTCGCGGTAGAATTTTTCCACTGCGGCCAGTTCTTCCACGAAGAACACCACGTGCCCCACGTTGATGGGCTGAGCGCGATCGTAAACCGGGCTGGGCGTGTCGATACGGCGAACGTCGCCCCACTGGTTAATCGGCTCGACGTTCAGCTCCACGTCGGTCTGCTGGGTCACCTGCACGCGCAGCGTCATGCCGTTCGGGTCCAGGCACTCCAGCGCGTCGCCCACCTCGCGAAAGCCGGGCTGCTGCGCCAGCTTCGGGCGCAACGCATCCAGATCCGCCTGCGTGGCAACCGCCCAGGTCATGCGGCGCAGGGTGTTGCCCGCTTCAAACGCCGGCGGCAGGTCGGGGCTGTCGATCGGGTTAAGCTCCACGCGCGCGTCGCTCAGGGTGGTAAAACGCTGGCCGCTGGCATCGCCCGTCAGGCCAAAATCACGCATAAATTTGGCGCAGTGCGTCAGGTCTTCCACGCCAAATTCCAGCTTTTCAATTCCGGTTACACTCATCGTTCGTTGCCTCATCTGGCCCAAATTGGGCGTAAAACATGCCCGACGCAGCAAAGCGCCTGACGTTAACTCACTGATTTAACTGGCCTGTGACAGATACCCTAAGAAGCCAGAAATTTTATCCGCCGCGAGGCGAACCTCGTTTTGCAGGCGCTCGCGGTCGGCCTGCGGGATCTCTTCCGACGGCACCAGAATGCTGACTACCGCCGCCACGCGTCCGCTTCGGTCATACACCGGGTAAACAATGGAGGAGATGCCGTGGCGGAAGAAGGATTCGCCAATCACGTACCCGCGGGCTTTGTCCTGTTGCACCATCTGCCACAGGGCTTCGCGGTCATGAAGCTGGCCCGGCGTGTTGCCCGGCAGGCGCTCGTGCGGGAACAGCTGTTCAAACTCGGCGCGGGAAATATCGGTCAGCAGCATGCGGCCGAGCGAGGTGCAGTGCACCGGCAGGCGGGTGCCGATGCTGACCTGGTTGATGCGCGACCCGGCGGCGCTGACGCGGGCGATGTAGATAATGTCGCGCCCGTCGCGGATCGCCAGGTGGCTGCTGCACTGGCTCACGTCGCGCAATTGCTCGATCACCGGCTGGCCAACCTGCGCCACGTCCAGCGAGGCGATGTACTCAAAGCCGAGGCGCAGCACGTTCATGCCCAGCGAGAAGGTATTGGTGCGCGCGTTGCGCTCCAGAAAGCCCATGAACTCCAGGGTCTGCACCACGCGGTAGGCAGTGGCCTTCGGCATATCCACCAGCCGGTGCAGCTCGGCAAAGGTCAGTTCGCGATGCTGCTCGCCGAAGGCCAACAGCAGCTGCAGGCCGCGCTCCAGCCCCGGCACCAGATACTTCACATCCCGATCGTTTGCCATCATCGCCCTACCTTAGTTAAAGACAAAACCGCCGTTGACCGGGATCAGCTGCCCGGTGATGAACCGCGAGAGATCGCTGAGCAGCCAGACCACGCAGCCGGTGACATCTTCCGGCTGCTGCGCGCCCGTTAACGCGCGACCGTTTTCGTAAAGCTTATGCCGCTCGGCCGGAACATATTCGGTCGCCTCGACGCGGGTTAATCCCGGGGCGATGGCGTTGATTCGAATGCGTTTTTCACCCAGCTCGCGCGCCATCGAGCGGGTCATGGCAATCACGGCGCCCTTGCTGGCGACGTAGGCCATCAGGCGCGGCGCGCCCCACAGCGCGGTGTCGGACGCCACGTTTACAATTCCGGCCCCTTCGCGCAGCAGCGGCACGGCGGCGCGCGTCACCAGCCAGGTGCCTTTGACGTTCACGCTCATCACGCGGTCCCACAGGTCAGGATCGTAATCGAGCATATTTTTGCCGCCCACGCCCGTCGCCATCGCCGCGTTGTTCACCAGGCCGTCAATCTGTCCCTGCTCGCCAATGGCGCTAAAGACCTGCTCGATGGAATGCGGATCGGCCAGATCGATGACGTGCGATTCGATCGCATAACCCTGCTCGACCAGCCCGTGGGCGCTTTCAGCCAGCTCGCCTTCGAGGATGTCGCACATCACCACTGCGGCGCCCTGCTCCGCGCAGGCTTTGGCAAAGTGATAGCCCAGCCCGCGCGCGGCGCCGGTCACCACGATGCGCTTGCCGCTCAGCAGCCCGTTCATCAGGCGGCTCCCTGCTGTTCTTCGCGCAGCGCCAGCTGCTCTTTCGCGGCCTTTTGCATCATGCGGCGCAGGCGGGAGAGGCCGACGTCGTGCTGGTAGAGGTATTCATGGTCGCGGGCGTTTGGGGCCAGGCTTTCCAGCACCACGCGGTCCTGCTCCAGCACTTCCCAGTGCAATTTTTCAAGGCGGTTGCGGTACATGAAGCGCCACATATCGCGCTGCCAGCCCTGCACGCGGCGGATGCGCCAGAAGAAGACGCGGCAGTTGTCGTTATCTTCCGGGACTACCATGCCGACGATAAAGAAGTGGCCGCCCGGCCCAAAGCGCTTCTTGTAGGGAATAGAGAGGCGCATCCAGCAGGTGCCGCTGTTGCCGAGCTCAACCCAGTCGAAGTTGACGCCGCTCTGCCCTTTCTTCTCAAAGATGAAGCCGGTTTTGGTCGGCTGGAGCACCATGTCGGCCTTACGATCCCCTTCCGCCATTGAGTGCGACGACGAATGCAGATAAGTGCCGTGCATCGGGTCCATCACGTTTTCCAGCGCGTACTGGTAGTTGCACTTCCACGCGGCGGTGCAGAGGAAGTTGCTGAAGTTCTCCGTATCGGCAAGTTCATCCGGGAAGGTCAGCGCGTCCGGCTGCTGGTCAGCGGTAACGCCGAACCACAGGAAGATGGCGCCGTGCGCCTCCTGCACATTATAGCTGCGCACGCACTGCTGGCCGACCAGCGGGCATTTGTCCACGGCGGGCACATCTTTTACCTCACCGTTGCCCGCCACTTCCACGCCGTGATACCAGCAGGCGATGCGGTCGCCAAGGTTCCAGCCCATCGACAGGCGCGCGCCGCGGTGCGGGCAGCGGTCTTCCAGCGCCTGCACCTGGCCGTCTTTATTGCGCCAGACCACAATCTGCTCGCCCAGGCGGGTAATGCCCACAGGAGCAGACTGCACTTCCCAGCTTGCCAGCACCGGATACCAGAGGCCACGCAGGCCTTTATCGAGATAGTTTTGTACGGTCGTCGTCATCGCGTTGTCCTCAGTAGCCGTTAACCTGTAAGAATGCCTGGAAGCTGGCGTCGCTCCACGGTTCGCCCTGCTGGTCGTGCATGCGCACCGCGTTCAGGCCGTTTACCAGTTCCGGTAGGGTTTCAACGCCCTGTTCAAAGAGATCTTCCAGCGTGGCAATCAGGTTCACCTCCCAGCTTTCCGGCACGCGGCTGCGGGTTTGCCAGATCAGGTTTTGGTACTCACCCGGCTTATGGATGGCGCCGTTGCCGCCCTCCGCCGGCGGAGTAAACTGACGGCTTTCCGGCAGCGCCGGGTTATAGTTTAGGGTGTCACTCATGCCACGGTCTCCTCGACGAAGGTAATCTGGATTTGGTTTTCAAAGACCCGAACCGGGTAGCGGTTGAGGTTGCGACCTCCGGGTCCGTGCAGGCACTGGCCGGTTTTGACGTCAAACACCGCCTCATGCAGCGGGCATTCCACTTTGCCGTCCTCCACAAATCCCTGGCTCAGCAGGGCATAAGCGTGCGGGCATACGTCTTCCAGCGCGTAATATTCACCGTCAATCAAATAAACGCCGATCTCTTTACCGTCTACGCTGCCGCTAAAAGGAAAATCTTCCTGTACTTGTTCTGCGTCACATACGCCTATCCAGCTCATCACGATCCTCCAGGCTTTTGTTTCATATATGAAACTCTGTTTCTTATTTAATACGGTCAATATAAAAGCGATGAATGTTTCGTCAAGCGGCAATGTGACGAATTTGTTAATTAAACGGGTATTAATTAACTAAGTGTGCAAAGGATCACGAAAAAATGCAGCAATATGAAATTTTCATTATTGCGGCGTGATAAATACGATTTATTAATGCCCTCGACATTTCAATAAAAGATATTGACTTCTTTTCTTTTTGTTCATTAAAAATAAAGCAGCGTCACATCTTTGGTGTTTCACCTGTGAAACAGAAAATTTATTTACCCTTTATAAACAATGGGTTTCACCAGTGAACCATTTTAGATCCGTGACAATCACTTTGATAAAAATATAAATAGATGAAAACGTAAGGCGGGCATGATGACGGCAAGATGGCATGGCACATTTGCACTGTTATTACTCATTATTATTTCCTACGTCGACCGAGTAAATATCTCGGTAATGATTTTAAACCCGGACTTTGCCGAACACTTTCAGCTAAATGAAAACAGAATGTTACAGGGAATGCTTATGACCTGCTTTCTGCTGGGTTATGGTTTTTCGGCTTTACTATTAACGCCAGTTATTGAAAGCAAGCTTCATTATCGGCAGGGATTATTAAGCAGCATTGCGATTTGGGCCGCGGTCTGCGCAATTTCTCCGCTGCTGGGATCGCTGATGGGCATGCTCATCGCCCGCGTGATTTTGGGTATTGCCGAAGGGCCGCTCTTTTCGCTGAAGACGCGCTTTATCAGCGACAACTTTAGCGCGGAAGAGATCGGCAAACCCAACGCCGTCACCGCGCTGGGCGTCTCGCTCGGGTTGGCCGTGGGCTTTCCGCTGGTCACCTGGCTGATGGTGCATCTGGGCTGGGCCGGCTCGTTCTATGCGCTGGCGGCGATCAATCTGCTGCTGGGCGGCGGGTTAATCTGGCGTTTTCTTCCTGCTCCTCGTAGCCGCTTAACGGCGAAAAAACCGGGGCTTGCCCGCACCTTCACGCTCGCCTGGCAAACGCCGCTGCTGGGCTGGATCCTGCTGGTTGAAATCGCCACGCTAAGCTATCTGTGGGGCAGCAGCGCGTGGCTGCCCGCGTGGCTGCGCGACGAGCATCACTTCTCGCTGCACGCCACGGGCATGCTTGCGGCTATTCCCTTTCTCCTGAGTCTGGGATCCAAGTTCCTGGGCGGCGTACTGCTCGACAAAATGCGCCCGGAACAGGCGCCGGTGCTGTTTGTGTTAGGCGGGGCGCTGACGGCGCTCTCCGCGGTTGGGCTGATACTCAGCCATCAGCCCGCATGGCTGGCGCTGTTTATGCTGTCCGCCAATGCGTTCTGGGGACTGCAGGGCGCCGCGATACCCGCGGTGATCCAACACCACGCCGCGCGGGAAGCGGTAGGTAGCGCATACGGCATAATTAATGGGATTGGGAATATTTGCGCGGCGTTTATTCCGCTGCTGATGGGGGTAGTGATGAAATCGGCGGGGTCGGTCAGTTCAGGTTTTTCAGTGCTGGTCGTGTCGCAGGCTATCACCCTGCTGGCGGGCGGAATGTTGCTGCTGCGCATGCGTCGCGCAGCAGCACTCAGCGCGTAAGGCTTACTCGCCTTTCTTAGCTGCCTGAATATAGAGCATTTCCAGTGCCAGAGTCGCCGCGGCCAGCGCGGTGATCTCGGACTGGTCATAGGCAGGCGCCACTTCCACCACGTCCATACCGACAATGTTCAGATCCTTCAGGCCGCGCACCAGCTTGATGGCACGATCTGAGGTCAAACCGCCGATGACCGGCGTACCGGTGCCCGGTGCAAATGCCGGATCCAGACAGTCGATGTCGAAGGTCAGATAGACAGGCATATCACCCACGATCTGCTTCACCTGAGCGATGATGTCATCAACGCCGCGATCGTTAACCTGGCCCGCATCCAGCACGGTGAAGCCGTTGTCTTTATCGAACTCGGTGCGGATGCCGATCTGCACGGAGTGGTTCGGGTCGATCAGGCCTTCGTTCGGCGCGGTGAAGAACATGGTGCCGTGGTCAAATTCGCAGCCGTTCGCGTAGGTGTCGGTATGCGCATCGAAGTGCACCAGCGCCATTTTACCGAAGTGCTTGGCGTGGGCGCGCAGCAGCGGCAGGGTCACGAAATGGTCACCGCCGAAGGAAAGCATGCGCTTGCCGGCAGCCAGCAGCTTCTCGGCGTGGGCCTGCAGCTTTTCGCTCATCTCACGCGCGTCGCCGAAGGCGTACACCAGGTCACCGCAGTCCACCACGTTCAGGCGCTCGCGCATGTCGAAGTTCCACGGGAAGCGGTTGTGCTCCCAGGCCAGGTTGGTGGAAACCTGACGAATCGCTGCCGGGCCGTGACGACCGCCCGCGCGACCGGACGTTGCCATGTCGAACGGCACGCCGGTGATCACCCAGTCAGCGTCGCTGTCGTATGGCTGGAAGTTCATCGGAAGGCGTAAAAAACCAAACGCGTTAGATACCAGAGAGTTATCGTACTGATGACCTAAAGTGCTCATGTCCTGACCTCTTTTAAAGTCGATACATTAAAAACAGATGAAAAAAATCCCCTCCGCGTCGTTAAACCCGACGAGGAAGGGATTGATTCGTAAATCGCTTATTGGGGCGAATTATCGCCGGTAATGCAGACGGGTTCAAGTGAGTATAGCATTCTGCCGGATGACGGCTCCGCCTTATCCGGCCTACATTCGTAGGCCCGGTAAGCACAGCGCCACCGGGCATCAGCGGCGCAGCAGCCTGTTGCCCTCACCCCGCCCCTCTCCAACAGGGAGAGGGAGGTTTACTTACTCATCTTCCAGGTAGGTGTACCCGTACAGACCCGCTTCAAACTCTTCCAGGAACTGCTGCTGTAACGCGTCGTCCAGACCGGTGTTTTTCACCTGGTCACGGAACTGGGTGAGCAGTTTTTTCGGATCCAGCTGAACGTATTCGAGCATGTCCGCTACGGTGTCCCCTTCGTCAGACAGCTCGACTTCCACGTTGCCGTCAGGGAAGACGAACACGTCAACCGCTTCGGTATCACCGAACAGGTTGTGCATGTTGCCGAGGATCTCCTGATACGCGCCGACCATAAAGAAGCCCAGCATCGGCGGGTTCTCCGGGTCGTATTCCGGCATTGGCATCGTCGTTGCGATACCGTCGCCGTCAACGTAGTGGTCGATAGCACCGTCGGAATCACAGGTGATGTCCAGCAGCACCGCACGGCGTTCCGGGGCGTGGTTCAGCCCTTCCAGCGGCAGAACCGGGAACAGCTGGTCGATACCCCAGGCATCCGGCATCGACTGGAACAGCGAGAAGTTGACGTAAATCTTGTCCGCCATACGCTCCTGCAGCTCGTCGATAATCGGACGGTGTGCGCGGTTGCTCGGGTCGAGCTGTTTCTGCACTTCATGGCACATATCCAGATAAAGCTGCTCGGCCCACGCGCGCTCCTGCAGGCTGAAGGTGCCTGAGGAGTAGCCGACGTGGATGTCGTGCAGGTCCATCTGGCTGTCGTGCAGCCATTCGCGCAGGGATCGACGCGTGCCCGGCTCGTGCATTTCCTGCCAGGTTTCCCACATGCTTTGCAGAGAGCGCGGGGCATCGTCTGCCGGAGGCGTCGCTTCGGAGATTTCGCTACGCTCAACGCCGATGATGTTAGAGACCAGCACCGTATGGTGCGCGGTCACCGCACGACCGGATTCGGTGATCACCGTCGGGTGCGGCAGGCCGTTCTCTTCACAGGCATCGCCGATCGCCCAGATGATATTGTTCGCGTATTCGTTCAGGCCGTAGTTCACGGAGCAGTCGGACTGCGAGCGGGTCCCTTCGTAGTCCACGCCCAGGCCGCCGCCCACGTCGAAGCACTGAATATTCACGCCAAGCTTGTGCAGCTCCACGTAGAACCGCGCGGATTCACGCACGCCGGTAGCGATGTCGCGAATATTGGCCATCTGCGAGCCGAGGTGGAAGTGCAGCAGCTGAATGCTGTCCAGACGACCGCGCTCGCGCAGGATTTCCACCAGCTGCAGCACCTGGTTTGCCGCCAGGCCGAACTTGGATTTTTCACCGCCGGAGGACTGCCATTTACCGGAACCTTGTGACGCCAGACGCGCGCGCACGCCAAGGCGTGGCACCACGTTCAGACGTTCGGCCTCTTCCAGCACGATGGCAATTTCGGTCATCTTTTCGATAACCAGATAGACCTTGTGGCCCATCTTCTCGCCAATCAGCGCCAGACGAATGTATTCACGGTCTTTATAACCGTTACAGACGATCACCGAACGGGTCATGCCCGCATGCGCCAGAACCGCCATCAGCTCCGCTTTGGAGCCTGCTTCCAGGCCCAGCGGCTCGCCGGAGTGGATCAGGGATTCAATTACGCGGCGGTGCTGGTTCACCTTGATCGGGTAAACCAGGAAATAGTCACCTTTATAGCCGTAGGACTCACGCGCGCGCTTGAAGGCGGCGTTAATAGAACGCAGGCGATGTTGCAGGATCTGCGGGAAGCAGAACAGTGCAGGCAAACGCTGGCCCTGAGCTTCACGGGCTTTCACCAGTTTAGCGAGATCCACGCGCGCTTCAGGGACGTCCGGATCCGGGCAGACGCTGATGTGGCCCAGTTCGTTGACGTCGTAGTAGTTATTGCCCCACCAGGCAATATTGTAAGTGCGCAGCATCTTGCTGGCTTCCTCGGAGCTCATCGCAACCTCCTGCATAGAACGTAGTACACCCTGTTCGCCCGCTGACGAAGGCGAAAAAGAAGACATGTCGTCAGACATAGCGAACCTCAACTCTTTGTATTAAGTGTAAAACAGTTGACTACTATCGCAGCGTTATACGGCGATAACAACCCATAAACGGCTCCGTTTCCCAGCAGAGTATGCTGAAAACCAGACCGTGCGACCGGTTTCTTATTCATATCATTGTAAAACACGTATCCGAACTCTGTATGACAAGGTTCGGCGAAACCACGAGAAAACTCTTGTATTAACAAGAGCGCCCTTGTTCAGTTTTCACAGAGCGTAACCGGCCCTTGAATCCTGAGAAGCGCCGAGATGGGTATAACATCGGCAGGTTTGCAGACTAGAAATGCGGGTTGCGGGAATCAAATGCGCGCCAGAACGGCTGCGCTGAATGTGCGGAAAACGATGGTTCATTATCTCGTATCACCTCCACGGCCGCCTCTGCTGAAACGGACCACAAGCCAAAGCTAAAAGTTCACTGCTTAACCCGGCTGGAAGTGGCGACACGATGAGTCCATCGAGCGCTTATTTTATATGAGCCGCGCGCCGCGTTTTATACCGAGAAGGGGGCTAAAAAGCAAAACAAAAATGCACGTGTTGCCAGCAGCGTCAGGAAAAATTTCCAGCTGCCATTTCAACGCAGTGAGAGATGAATCAAAAAAAACTGGAAATCGGGCGAAGAAGTGACCTAAAATAGCCATCCAGATGTTAATCCATCTATACTGATTAACACTCATACTGCCAGTGTCAAAAACCTGCAGGCCTTGGTAGAATTATCTCCTTTGGCTATTCCACACAGCAGCTTGAGCTAACCAAATTCCTCTTAGGTGAAATAAAACATGGCAAAACACCTGTTTACGTCCGAGTCCGTATCAGAAGGACATCCTGATAAAATTGCTGACCAAATCTCCGATGCGGTGCTGGATGCGATCCTCGCGCAGGATCCAAAAGCGCGCGTAGCGTGTGAAACCTATGTCAAAACCGGCATGGTTCTGGTTGGCGGTGAGATCACCACCAGCGCATGGGTTGATATCGAAGAGATCACCCGTAACACGGTGCGTGAGATCGGCTATGTGCATTCTGATATGGGCTTTGATGCCAACTCCTGCGCGGTGCTGAGCGCGATTGGCAAACAGTCTCCCGACATCAACCAGGGCGTTGACCGTGCCGATCCGCTGGAACAGGGCGCGGGTGACCAGGGCCTGATGTTCGGCTATGCAACCAACGAAACCGACGTGCTGATGCCAGCACCTGTCACCTACGCACACCGTCTGGTGCAGCGCCAGGCTGAAGTGCGTAAAAACGGCACCCTGCCGTGGCTGCGCCCGGATGCGAAAAGCCAGGTCACCTTCCAGTATGACGACGGCAAAATCGTCGGTATTGACGCGGTGGTTTTGTCTACCCAGCACTCCGAAGATATCGATCAGAAATCCCTGCAGGAAGCAGTGATGGAAGAGATCATCAAGCCGGTTCTGCCGACCGAATGGCTGAGCTCTGCGACCAAATTCTTCATCAACCCAACCGGACGCTTTGTTATCGGCGGCCCAATGGGTGACTGCGGTCTGACCGGTCGTAAAATCATCGTTGATACCTACGGCGGCATGGCGCGTCACGGCGGCGGTGCATTCTCCGGTAAAGACCCGTCTAAAGTTGACCGTTCTGCGGCATATGCGGCACGTTATGTGGCAAAAAACATCGTTGCTGCCGGCCTGGCTGACCGCTGTGAGATCCAGGTTTCCTACGCAATCGGCGTGGCTGAGCCAACCTCCATCATGGTTGAAACCTTCGGTACTGAAAAAGTGCCTTCAGAACAGCTGACGCTGCTGGTGCGCGAGTTCTTCGACCTGCGTCCATATGGTCTGATTCAGATGCTGGATCTGCTGCACCCAATCTACAAAGAAACCGCGGCATACGGTCACTTTGGTCGCGAACATTTCCCATGGGAAAAAACCGACAAAGCCGCCCTGCTGCGTGAAGCTGCCGGTCTGAAGTAATCGACTGACAGCTGCTTTATAAAAGGCCAGCCTTCGGGCTGGCCTTTTGCATTTGTGCGATCATCTTTGCCCGGCGGCGCTTCGCTTGCACGGGCCTACGGGTTTTGCGGTGTTTGTAGGCCGGGTAAGGCGCAGCCGCCACACGGCAATGTTTGAAACCGCTTACACCATGCCGAATATATCCCGCTTTCAGAATATTCTCTTTGCCTGATCGTCTTTCTTCTGCTGTTACATTTCATTTCAGTTAAGTCCGAAATTCAAACAAACGCGATGCACATCACCTCATTTACCTCTATATTTTCAAAGCTTTAATAATTTTTACGGTTCCGCGTTAGTGTAACCGATTACACCTATGTGATTAATCTCACATATTTTTACGGGTCACTCACCTACCCTTTACATCAATAAAACTGATAACCCAACTGGAGGGCATAATGCCTGACAATAAAAAACAGGGGCGTACGTCCAACAAGGCGATGACATTCTTCGTCTGTTTCCTCGCCGCCCTGGCAGGATTACTTTTTGGCCTGGATATCGGCGTCATTGCCGGTGCATTACCTTTCATCACTGACGAGTTCCAGATCAGCGCTCACACCCAGGAGTGGGTAGTCAGCTCCATGATGTTTGGCGCGGCCGTCGGGGCCGTCGGCAGCGGCTGGCTCTCCTTCAAGCTCGGGCGTAAAAAGAGCCTGATGATCGGCGCGATTCTGTTCGTTGCCGGTTCACTCTTCTCTGCCGCAGCGCCTAACGTTGAGGTCCTGCTGGTTTCCCGCGTGCTGCTTGGTCTGGCCGTGGGCGTGGCGTCCTATACCGCCCCGCTTTACCTGTCTGAAATCGCGCCGGAGAAAATCCGCGGCAGCATGATTTCGATGTACCAGCTCATGATCACCATCGGTATTTTGGGCGCGTACCTTTCCGATACCGCGTTTAGCTACAGCGGCGCATGGCGCTGGATGCTCGGCGTGATCATCATCCCGGCCATTCTGCTGCTGATTGGCGTCTTCTTCCTGCCGGACAGCCCGCGCTGGTTCGCCGCCAAACGTCGATTCCACGATGCCGAACGCGTACTGATGCGCCTGCGCGACACCAGCGCCGAAGCGAAAAACGAGCTGGAAGAGATCCGCGAAAGCCTGAAGGTCAAACAGTCCGGCTGGGCGCTGTTTAAAGAGAACAGCAACTTCCGCCGTGCGGTGTTCCTCGGCGTACTGCTTCAGGTGATGCAGCAGTTCACCGGGATGAACGTCATCATGTATTACGCGCCAAAAATCTTTGAGCTGGCGGGCTATACCAACACCACCGAGCAGATGTGGGGGACCGTCATCGTGGGTCTGACCAACGTGCTGGCCACCTTTATCGCCATCGGTCTGGTGGACCGCTGGGGACGTAAGCCAACCCTGACGCTGGGCTTCCTGGTGATGGCGGCCGGTATGGGTGTCCTCGGTACCATGATGCATGTGGGCATTCACTCACCCACCGCCCAGTACTTTGCCGTAGGCATGCTGCTGATGTTTATCGTCGGATTTGCGATGAGCGCCGGCCCGCTGATTTGGGTGCTGTGCTCTGAGATCCAGCCGCTGAAAGGGCGTGATTTTGGCATCACCTGCTCTACCGCAACCAACTGGATTGCCAACATGATCGTCGGCGCAACGTTCCTGACCATGCTCAATACCCTGGGCAACGCGAACACCTTCTGGGTCTACGCCGGTCTGAACATCTTCTTTATTGTGCTGACAATCTGGCTGGTTCCAGAAACCAAACACGTATCTCTGGAACATATTGAACGTAACCTGATGAAAGGTCGTCCTCTGCGCGAAATCGGCGCACACGACTAATTCTCTTGCGGGAGGCGCCTCTTGCGCCTCCCCGCTTCGCGCTTTATGCTCTGCCCCTATGAAAGCACCCCGTCTCCCCATCGCCCTTCAGCAAGCCGTTATGCGCAGCCTGCGGGAAAAACTCGCCCAGGCGAACCTGAAGCTTGGCCGCAATTACCCTGAACCGAAGATCGTTTATCAGCAGCGCGGCACCGCGGCCGGTACCGCCTGGCTCGAGTCGTATGAGATCCGCCTTAACCCGGTGCTGATGATGGAAAACCAGCAGGCGTTTATCGAGGAAGTGGTACCGCACGAGCTGGCGCATCTGCTGGTGTGGAAACACTTTGGGCGCGTCGCGCCCCACGGGAAAGAGTGGAAGTGGATGATGGAAGCGGTGCTCGGCGTTCCGGCACGCCGTACCCATCAGTTCGAGCTGGAATCGGTGCGCCGCAATACCTTCCCCTACCGCTGCCAGTGTCAGCAGCACCAGCTTACCGTCCGCCGCCATAATCGCGTGGTGCGCGGCGAGGCGACCTACCGCTGCGTCAAATGCGGCGAGCCGCTGGTTGCGGAATAATCACCTGAACTTTCAGGAACTTTCCTGATCTGACTGATTGCATACAGGAACAACATTCGTTACGTTGCGGGCTCGTTTTGACACGGAGTGTAAGATGTCCCGTAATTTTTCTCTCACAGTCGCCTTTCTGACGACGGCGCTCTCAGGCCATGCTCTGGCCGACGGTATCAACAGTTTTTCCCAGGCTAAGGCAGCAGGCGTGAAGGTGAACGCCGATGTGCCGGGCGATTTCTACTGCGGCTGTAAAATTAACTGGCAGGGTAAAAAAGGGGTCGTTGACCTTGAGTCCTGCGGCTATAAGGTGCGTAAAAACGAAAATCGCGCCAGCCGTATTGAATGGGAGCATGTCGTTCCGGCCTGGCAGTTTGGCCACCAGCGCCAGTGCTGGCAGGATGGCGGACGTAAAAACTGCGCCAAAGATCCGGTTTATCGCCAGATGGAAAGCGATATGCATAACCTGCAGCCTGCCGTAGGTGAAGTGAACGGCGACCGCGGTAATTTCATGTACAGCCAGTGGAACGGTGGCGAAGGCCAGTACGGCCAGTGCGGTATGAAGGTTGATTTTAAAGAGAAAGTCGCCGAGCCCCCTGCCCGCGCGCGCGGCAGTATTGCCCGCACCTACTTCTATATGCGTGACCGTTACGACCTCAACCTCTCCCGCCAGCAGACGCAGCTGTTCAACGCCTGGGACAAGCAGTACCCGGTGACGGAGTGGGAATGCCAGCGCGACGAACGTATCGCCAGAGTTCAGGGGAATCACAACCCTTACGTCCAGCGGGCTTGCCAGGCGCAAAAGAGCTAACCTACACTACGGCAATTCGCTTATATCGCATGACACATGGAATTTCTGACTATGCGCATTCCCCGCATTTACCATCCTGAACTGATTACCGCAGGCCGCGAAATCGCCCTGTCTGATGATGCCGCCAACCACGTTGGCCGCGTGCTGCGCATGGGCGCAGGTCAGGCAATACAGCTGTTCGACGGCTCGAACCAGGTTTTCGACGCGGAAATCACGCGGTCTGATAAAAAAAGCGTGCACGTTAACGTCCTGCGTGGCGAAGTGGATGACCGGGAATCACCGCTACACATCCATCTGGGCCAGGTGATCTCGCGCGGCGAGAAAATGGAGTTCACGATTCAGAAATCCATTGAATTGGGTGTAAGCCTCATTACGCCACTTTTTTCTGAACGCTGTGGCGTTAAACTGGATGCGGAACGTCTGAACAAAAAGATCCAGCAGTGGCAGAAAATTGCCATTGCGGCTTGCGAACAGAGTGGCCGCAACCGTATTCCGGAGATCCGCCCAGCGATGGATCTGGAGGAGTGGTGTGCTGAAGAGGACAGTGGGCTGAAGCTCAATCTTCATCCGCGCGCCAGCGCCAGCATCAATACGCTGCCCCTGCCCGTTGAGCGCGTACGCCTGCTGATTGGCCCCGAAGGCGGCCTGTCGGCGGACGAAATTGCGATGACGGCACGTTACCAGTTTACTGATATTCTGTTGGGACCTCGCGTTCTGCGCACTGAGACAACGGCACTCACGGCCATTACCGCGCTACAGGTACGGTTTGGCGATCTGGGTTGAAGCATTAACGGAGAAGAACATGATCAAGCTCGGCATCGTGATGGACCCCATCGCAAACATTAACATCAAGAAAGATTCCAGCTTCGCCATGCTGCTGGAAGCGCAGCGTCGCGGCTATGAACTCCACTATATGGAGATGAACGATCTTTACCTGATCAAGGGTGAAGCCCGCGCGCGCACCCGCATCGTTAACGTCGAGCAGAACTACGACAAATGGTACGAGTTCGGCACCGAGCAGGACATTGCCCTGGCCGATCTCAACGTCATTCTGATGCGTAAAGATCCACCGTTCGACACCGAATACATCTACAGCACCTACATCCTTGAGCGTGCAGAAGAGAAAGGCACGCTGATCGTCAACAAGCCGCAGAGCCTGCGCGACTGCAACGAGAAGCTCTACACCGCCTGGTTCTCTGACCTGACGCCGGAAACCCTGGTGACCCGCAGCAAAGCACAGCTGAAAGAATTCTGGCAGAAGCACGGCGATATCATCATGAAGCCCCTCGACGGCATGGGCGGCGCGTCGATTTTCCGCGTGAAGGAAGGCGATCCGAACATTGGCGTGATTGCCGAAACGCTGACCGAGCTGGGCACGCGTTACTGCATGGCACAGAACTATATTCCGGCGATCAAAGACGGCGACAAACGCGTTCTGGTGGTAGATGGCGAACCGGTTCCTTACTGCCTGGCACGTATCCCGCAGGGTGGCGAAACCCGCGGTAACCTGGCGGCCGGCGGCCGCGGCGAGCCGCGCCCGCTGACCGAAAGCGACTGGGAAATTGCCCGCCGCGTTGGCCCGACGCTGAAAGCCAAAGGCCTGATCTTCGTTGGCCTGGATATCATCGGCGATCGTCTGACCGAAGTGAACGTCACCAGCCCAACCTGCATTCGTGAAATTGAAGCGGAATTCCCGATCTCAATTACCGGAATGCTGATGGACGCTATCGAAAAACGTTTACAGAAATAACCTAACAATACTATTAGTGACAGCGCCTGTGTTTGTCCCCATACTGGGCGCTGTCGCTTTTTAAACCAGGAAACAGTACCTCTGACAATGAATTTACAGCATCACTTTCTTATTGCCATGCCTGCTCTCCAGGACCCGATTTTTCGCCGCGCCGTGGTTTATATTTGTGAATACAATGAAGACGGCGCGATGGGCATTATCATCAATAAACCGCTGGAAAACCTGCAGGTTGAAGGGATTCTGGACAAGCTGAAAATACCGGCTGAAGCGCGACTGCCGGAAATCCGGCTGGATAAACCGGTGATGCTGGGTGGACCTCTTGCAGAAGATCGCGGCTTTATCCTGCATACGCCGCCGGTATTCTCTTCCAGCATTCGCATCTCCGACAACACCGTTATCACCACCTCGCGTGACGTGCTCGAAACGCTGGGCACCGCAGAGCAGCCTTCTGAAGTGCTGGTGGCGCTGGGCTATTCATCATGGGAGAAAGGCCAGCTTGAGCAAGAGATCCTCGATAACGCCTGGCTTACCGCGCCTGCGGACATGAATATCCTGTTTAAAACCCCTATCGCCGATCGCTGGCGTGACGCGGCGAAGCTGATTGGCATTGATATCCTGACCATGCCAGGCGTAGCGGGGCACGCCTGATGAGCGGAACGCTTCTGGCCTTCGATTTTGGCACCAAAAGCATTGGCGTTGCCGTGGGTCAGCGCATCACCGGTACCGCGCGTCCGCTCACGGCCCTGAAGGCCAATGACGGCACGCCTGACTGGAATCTTATCGAGCGTCTGCTCAAAGAGTGGCAGCCGGACGACGTGATTGTTGGGCTGCCGCTGAACATGGACGGCACGGAACAGCCGCTTACCGCCCGGGCACGTAAGTTCGCCAATAAAATCCATGGCCGGTTTGGCGTCTCCGTGAAGCTTCACGACGAGCGTCTTAGCACCGTCGAAGCGCGTGCGGGCCTGTTTGAGCACGGCGGCTTCAGGGCGCTCAACAAGGGCAGCGTGGATTCCGCTTCAGCAGTCATCATCCTCGAAAGCTATTTCGAACAGGGCTTTTGAACGCAGGAGCCTACAGCCGCCCCTGCGCCCGTCTCTCCGCCAGGCTCTGGTCAAAGTTCTGCATTCCAGCCTGCTGACCGGTCTGGATGATGCCTGGCAATTGCCACGTTTTCCCTTCACGAATCAGATTCGCCGCCGCTGCGGTGTTCACCAGCAGTTCATACAACGCGACGCGCCCGCCCTGTAGATCGGGAAGCAGCTTTTGCGCCAGCACCGCCCGCAGGCTGCCGGCCAGCTGGTTACGCACCGGATCTTTCTCCTGCGCCGGGAACGTATCGACCAGCCGTTCAATCGCCTGCGATGCCCCGCGCGTATGCAGCGTCGCCAGCACCAGATGTCCGGTTTCCGCTGCCGTCAGCGCCAGGCGGATCGTTTCGCTGTCGCGCAACTCCCCGAGCAGAATAACGTCCGGATCCTGGCGTAAGGCGCCGCGCAGCGCGTCGGCAAATGACGTACTGTGCTGACCTATCTCCCGCTGCTGGATCAGGCAACGCTCGCTCTGGTAGATAAACTCCACCGGATCTTCAAGCGTGAGGATATGGCCGTCAGCATGGCGGTTGAGAAAATCGACCATCGCCGCCAGCGTAGTGGATTTGCCGCTGCCGGTTGCCCCAGTCACCAGAATCAGCCCGGCGTCATTGGATAACAGTTCAGGGATTACCCGCGGCGCGCCTAGCGAAGTGAGTTGCGGGCAGGTACGCGGCAACAGCCGCAGCGTCACAGAGATACCGCTCATCTGCTTAAAGGCACTGCCGCGCAGGCGCTGGCCTCCCGTCACCGTCGCGGCAAAGTCCACCTGCCCGTTCGCCCACCATGTTCCCTGCTGCTCATCGTTGAGCCACGCTTTTAATAACGCCCCAACGTCGGGAGGCGGAAAGGGAGCAGGCTCAAGTCGGCCTAATCTGCGCCAGCGCGGTGGCGAATCACTGCACAGGTGTAGATCGGAGACGTTATGCTTTACACTAAGAGCCACAATTTCTTCCAGATCCATAGACTACTCCTCGGAAAATGAACGACATTGCGCATAACCTGGCACAGGTCCGGGACAAAATCTCAGCCGCTGCAACGCGTTGCGGCCGGGCTTCAGAAGAAATTACGCTGCTTGCAGTCAGCAAAACCAAGCCTGCGAGCGCCATCGCAGAAGCCATTGATGCAGGCCAGCGGGCGTTTGGTGAAAACTACGTGCAGGAAGGCGTGGATAAAATTCGTTATTTCCAGGAACAGGGGAAGACGAGTCTGCAATGGCACTTTATTGGCCCACTGCAGTCGAACAAAAGCCGTCTGGTGGCAGAGCACTTCGACTGGTGCCATACCATCGACCGTCTGCGTATTGCTACCCGTCTGAATGACCAGCGCCCGACGGAAATGCCAGCGCTCAACGTGCTTATTCAGGTCAACATCAGCGATGAAAACAGCAAGTCCGGCATTGCGCTGAGCGAGCTGGACGCGCTGGCCGCAGAGGTGGCCGAACTGCCGCGCCTGACCCTGCGCGGGCTGATGGCAATTCCGGCACCTGAGTCAAGTTATGAAAGGCAGTTTGCCGTGGCACAGCAAATGGCTGTAGCATTTGAGGCGCTTAAAGCGCGTTATAACACGGTAGACACGCTTTCACTGGGCATGTCGGATGATATGGAAGCCGCCATCGCGGCAGGCAGCACTATGGTGCGCATCGGCACGGCAATTTTCGGTGCGCGCGACTACTCAAAATAATAAGGAAACCTGAGGAACGCCATGAAGACGTTGACTTTCCTGCTCTCAACTGTGCTTGAGCTGTACACTATGGCGCTTTTGCTGCGCGTCTGGATGCAGTGGGCCCGCTGTGATTTTTACAATCCGTTCTCGCAGTTTGTCGTGAAAATCACGCAGCCTGTTGTCGGACCGCTGCGTCGCATTATCCCGGCCATGGGTCCCATCGACAGTTCGTCTCTGCTGGTGGCGTTTATTCTGAGCGTTATCAAAGCGATAGTGCTGTTTATGGTCATCACCTTCCAGCCGATTATCTGGATTGCCGCCGTCCTGATTCTGATTAAAACCATCGGGTCGCTGATCTTCTGGGTGCTGCTGGTGATGGCGATCATGAGCTGGGTAAGCCAGGGGCGCAGTCCAGTGGAATATGCCCTGATCCAGCTGACTGAACCGCTGCTGCGTCCGATTCGCAACCTGCTGCCTTCAATGGGCGGAATCGACTTCTCCCCGATGATACTGGTGCTGCTGCTGTATGTGGCCAATATGGGGATTGCCGAGCTGTTACAGGCCACGGGCAACATGCTGCTGCCGGGGCTGTGGATGGCGCTATGAGTGCAGTAAGCACCTGCGCTGACGGGCTGGTTTTGCGGCTGTACATTCAGCCCAAAGCCAGCCGTGACAGTATTGTTGGGCTGCATGGCGACGAGTTAAAAGTCGCCATCACCGCCCCGCCGGTTGACGGCCAGGCGAATGCGCATCTGACCAAATATTTAGCAAAACAGTTTCGCGTCGCCAAAAGCCAGGTCATCATTGAAAAAGGTGAACTTGGGCGACATAAACAGGTAAAAATCCTTAATCCGCAATCTATCCCGACGGAAGTCGCGGCTCTGAAAGAACAGGACTAAACCATGCAGAAAGTTGTTCTCGCGACCGGCAACGCCGGTAAAGTGCGCGAGCTGGCCTCGCTATTAAATGATTTTGGGCTGGACGTAGTCGCCCAGACCGATCTTGGCGTGGAGTCCGCCGAAGAGACGGGGCTGACGTTTATCGAAAACGCGATCCTGAAAGCCCGCCACGCTGCGCAGATTACCGGCCTGCCCGCGATTGCCGACGACTCCGGTCTGGCCGTCGATTTCCTCGGCGGTGCGCCGGGGATTTACTCCGCGCGCTATTCCGGCGTGGACGCCACCGACCAGCAGAATCTGGAAAAGCTGCTCGTGGCTCTGAAGGACGTTCCCGACGAACAGCGCACCGCGCAGTTCCACTGCGTGCTGGTCTATATGCGTCACGCGGAAGACCCGACGCCGATCGTCTGCCACGGCAGCTGGCCGGGCGTGATTACCCGTGAAGCGGCTGGCAACGGCGGCTTTGGCTACGACCCAATTTTCTTTGTCCCCTCCGAGGGCAAAACCGCTGCGGAACTGACCCGCGAAGAGAAAAGCGCGATTTCCCACCGTGGACGCGCGCTGAAACTGTTACTGGAAGCACTGCGTAATGGCTAATTTGCCGCCTCTGAGTCTGTATATTCACATCCCGTGGTGCGTGCAGAAATGCCCGTACTGCGATTTCAACTCGCACGCGCTGAAGGGCGAAGTGCCGCACGATGACTACGTTGCGCATCTGCTGGCCGACCTGGACGCCGATGTACCTTACGCACAGGGACGTGAAGTTAAGACCATTTTCATTGGTGGCGGTACGCCGAGCCTGCTGTCCGGCCCGGCGATGCAGACGCTGCTGGACGGCGTGCGTGCGCGCCTGAACCTGGCGGCGGATGCTGAAATTACGATGGAAGCCAACCCCGGCACCGTTGAAGCCGACCGTTTTGTCGACTATCAGCACGCGGGGGTGAACCGCATTTCCATCGGCGTGCAGAGCTTTAGCGAGCCGAAGCTGAAACGTCTGGGGCGCATTCACGGCCCGGAAGAGGCGAAGCGCGCGGCACACCTGGCGACCGGGCTTAATCTTCGCAGCTTTAACCTGGATCTGATGCACGGCCTGCCGGATCAGTCGCTGGAAGAGGCGCTGGACGACCTGCGCCAGGCGATCGAACTGAATCCGCCGCACCTGTCGTGGTATCAGCTCACCATCGAGCCAAACACGCTGTTCGGTTCCCGCCCGCCGGTGCTGCCGGACGACGACGCGCTGTGGGATATCTTCGAGCAGGGCCACAGGCTGCTAACCGCTGCGGGCTATCAGCAGTATGAAACGTCCGCGTACGCGAAGCCGGGCTACCAGTGTCAGCACAACCTGAACTACTGGCGCTTTGGCGACTATCTGGGGATTGGCTGCGGCGCGCACGGTAAGGTCACCTTCCCTGACGGGCGCATTCTGCGTACGGCGAAGACTCGCCATCCGCGCGGGTATATGGAAGGCCGCTACCTGGAGCGTCAGCACGACGTCGAGGCGGCGGATAAGCCGTTTGAGTTCTTTATGAACCGATTCCGCCTGCTGGAAGCCGCGCCGCGCGTGGAGTTTGCGCGTTACACCGGGCTGCCGGAGTCGGTGATTCGCCCGCAGATCGACGAGGCGCTGGCCCAGGGGTATCTCACGGAATGTGAGGAATACTGGCAGATCACCGAGCACGGCAAACTGTTCTTAAACTCCCTTCTTGAACTGTTCCTCGCCGAAGAATCCTGAAGGCTGATTCAGGATTTCGCATCCCGTTCTGTCGGCTGAGGGAAAGGCTGGCAGAGTGCGGGGATGGAAATTACTCGTTCTTATGCAAAACAGCTCAGACGTGAGCTGACAAAAGAAAAAAGGCGGCTTTGGTATCTACTGCGCAGCCGCCGTTTCGAAAATTATAAATTTCGCCGACAGCATCCGGTAGGAAACTACATTCTGGATTTCGCCTGCTGCGCGGCTCGTCTGGCTGTTGAGCTGGATGGCGGGCATCATGATGAAAAGCAGGAATACGATCGTCAAAGAACGTGCTGGCTTAACGAGAAAGGTTGGCATGTCATTCGATTCTGGAATAACGAACTCTGGGATAACGAAGAGGCGGTGTTAGAAAAGATCCTTGAAACACTGCAAATGCTACAACCCTCACCCCGGCCCTCTCCCTGAAAGGGAGAGGGAGCAAACCATCCCCTCGCCCCTTTGGGGAGAGGGTTAGGGTGAGGGGCCCAGCGCGCAGAGATCTTACTTCAGCGTCCCCACCAGCGCCTTACGGCTATCTTCCAGCGACACCACGCGTTTACACACGTCTTTGCCGAACTGCTGGAAATCATCTTCCTGGTTCTTCCACTCGTTCTGAATGGAGGTCTGCAAGCCGCCCAGACTGCCCAGCACGCCCTGCAGCGGGTTACCGCCGCCTTTCAGCACGGCTTTCGCCCCCATCTCGTTAATGCTGTCCTGCAGAATGCCGCCCATCGCCTGATTCACCAACTGCTGCCCGTCGGCACGCACTTCATCAATCGCCTTGTAGTGGAACGTCAGGCCGTCGGAGCGCGTCTCGATAATGCGGTTCATCTGCTCTTTAAGCTGCTTGTCGAGCTTCGTCAGGCGGGTGCGCATGTTGCTGCTCTCACCCACCTCTTTGGTGATGATCTTATCCAGCGCGACGCGGCTTTTCTCAACGCGGGTCAGCGCACCTTCATTAATCCATGGCAGCGCGGTACGCAAATCGGCCTGATAGTCTTTCGCCTGCTCACGCTGTGCGGCAGTCAGGTTGTACTGCTTGCCGTTAAAGGTGACATTCCCCTGCGGCGTAATCACCAGATTGCCGTTCTCGCCTTTAACCTGCACGGTTTGCGGGCTTAACACCACGTCATCACGCGGGGTGACGCTACATTTATACTCCGCATGGGCGGTGAATCCGGTTGCCATCAAAGCAACAGCCAGCAACGTTTTGCGCATCTTAAACACTCCCTCAGACAAAATGGGCCAGCTAATGCTGGCCCCGTACTTGCTTTATTAGTCCCACCAAACGTCGAAAAGTTCGCTGACTCGGACATCTTCCAGCTTGTGGTCCTCAAGCCATTTACGCACCAGCGCCTGATGTTCTTCGGTGCATTTACCCACTTCCTGGGTGCAGATCAGACCTTCCCATGCCAGGTAGCCGCTACCGTCGAAGGCCAGCTTGTTTGGCTCGATCACGTCATTGATGAACGCATCCACGTCCCGATCGATCTGTTCTACACTGGTGCCTTCCGGGAAACGCCAGGCAACGGAGAAGCCCACTTCCTGGAATTCTTCGATGTGCATCTTTTTACGCAGACGACGGCTACGATTCTTTGCCATTATTTCACCCTCTCGAACATTAAGTCCCATACACCGTGACCAAGACGATGGCCACGCTGTTCAAATTTCGTTACCGGACGCGATTCCGGACGCGGTACATAGTCGTTGCTTGCAGACTGGTTTTTATACCCGTCCAGCGACGACATCACTTCCAGCATATGTTCCGCATACGGTTCCCAGTCGGTCGCCATGTGGAAGACGCCGCCCAGCTTCAGCTTACTTTTCACCAGCTCGGCAAACGGCGCCTGAACGATACGGCGTTTATTATGACGTGCTTTGTGCCACGGGTCAGGGAAAAAGAGCTGAACCATGGTTAAAGAATTGTCAGGAATCATTTTATGCAGCACTTCCACCGCGTCGTGACACATCACGCGCAGGTTCTCAACGCCCTCTTCATGGGCCGTTGCCAGGCATGCACCCACGCCCGGGGAGTGGACTTCAATACCGAGGAAGTTCTGCTCCGGTCGCGCTTTCGCCATGGTCACCAGCGAGGTGCCCATACCAAACCCAATCTCCAGCGTGACGGGGGCTTCGCGGCCGAACAGTTCGGTAAAGTCCAGAGGCTGCTCGCTGAACTCAACGCCCATCACCGGCCAGTAGTTGTCCAGCGCATGTTGCTGCCCTTTTGTCAGGCGGCCCTGACGGCGGACAAAGCTGCGAATACGGCGCAGCGGGCGACCGTTTTCATCAAATTCCGGTGAAATGACGTCGTTTTTCATAAAAGAGTTGTCTGCTTGTGAGAATGTTCGGGAAACGGGCATTATCCAAAGTTAAGGCTTCTATGCAAGCATGGGAAAGATCCGGTTTACAGCAGATTGACGCTGTGCTGCAATCTGCGTCCCTGATTATGCGAATCGATGACCATGCAAGCCTCTCAATTTTCAGCCCAGGTGCTGGACTGGTACGACAAATACGGGCGTAAAACCCTGCCCTGGCAAATTGAAAAAACGCCTTACAAAGTATGGCTCTCCGAGGTGATGTTGCAACAAACGCAGGTCGCCACGGTTATCCCTTACTTCGAGCGTTTTATGGCGCGCTTCCCGACGGTGACCGATCTGGCCAACGCGCCGCTGGACGAGGTCCTGCACCTGTGGACCGGTCTTGGCTATTACGCCCGCGCGCGTAATCTGCATAAGGCCGCACAGCAGGTTGCGACGCGCCACAACGGTAAATTCCCGGAAACCTTCGACGAGGTGGCCGATCTCCCCGGCGTCGGACGTTCAACCGCAGGCGCTATCCTCTCCCTGTCTTTAGGCAAGCATTTCCCGATCCTCGACGGCAACGTGAAGCGCGTGCTGGCACGCTGCTATGCCGTCGACGGCTGGCCGGGGAAGAAGGACGTTGAAAAACGTCTTTGGGAAATAAGTGAAGCGGTCACCCCGGCCAACGGCGTTGAGCGTTTTAACCAGGCGATGATGGATCTCGGCGCGATGGTCTGCACGCGCTCAAAACCAAAATGCGAACTCTGCCCGGTGAATAACCTCTGCGTGGCGTACGCTAACCATTCATGGGCGCAATATCCGGGTAAGAAACCCAAACAGACGCTGCCGGAGCGCACCGGCTATATGCTGCTGATGCAGCACGGCGACGACGTGTTCCTTGCCCAGCGGCCGCCGAGCGGCCTGTGGGGCGGTCTATACTGCTTCCCACAGTTTGAAAATGAAGACCTGCTGCGTGAATGGCTTAAACAGCGCGGGATTGCTGCCGATAACCTGACGCAGCTGACCGCGTTTCGCCATACCTTCAGCCATTTCCACCTGGATATTGTACCCATGTGGCTTCCCGTGTCGTCATTTGCCTCGTGCATGGATGAAGGCACCGCTCTCTGGTATAACTTAGCGCAACCGCCATCAGTCGGACTGGCGGCTCCCGTGGAGCGCCTGTTACAGCAATTACGTGCCGGTGCAATGGTTTAGCATCGACAAGAAAAAGAGGAATGAGTATGGCCAGAACGATTTTTTGTACTTTCCTGCAGCGTGACGCTGAAGGCCAGGATTTCCAGCTTTATCCGGGCGATCTGGGTAAACGCATCTACAATGAAATCTCCAAAGAAGCCTGGGGACAGTGGCAGAAAAAGCAGACCATGCTGATCAACGAGAAAAAACTCAGCATGATGAACCCGGAACACCGCAAGCTGCTAGAGCAGGAGATGGTGAGCTTCCTGTTCGAAGGTAAAGACGTGCACATCGAAGGCTATACGCCACCGGAAAAATAATATTGAGCGGCTGTTGCCGGGTGGCGCTGCGCTTACCCGGCCTACAAAACCGTAGGCCCGTGCAAGCGTAGCGCCGCCGGGCAATAGCAACGACTAAGCAAACACAACACGCACTCCCGGAATGATGAAAAAACTTTTAGCGCTAGCCCTTGTTGCGCCGTTGCTTGTCTCGTGTTCGTCAAAAAAAGGCGAAGATTACAACGAAGCCTGGATCAAGGACACCAACGGTTTTGACATTTTGATGGGGCAGTTTGCCCACAACATCGAGAATATATGGGGATTTAACGAAGTTCTTATTGCCGGACCTAAGGACTACGTTAAGTACACCGACGCCTATCAGACCCGTAGCCACATCAACTTTGATGAGGGTACGATCACGATTGAGACCATTGCAGGCACAGACCCTGCGGCACGACTCCGTCAGGCGATTATCAAAACCCTGCTGATGTGTGACGATCCGGGATCTATCGATCTCTACTCCGATGCCGACGATATCACTATCTCGAAAGAGCCGTTCCTGTACGGCCAGGTTGTCGATCAGACCGGTCAGCCGATCCGCTGGGAAGGTCGCGCCACGAAATTTGCCGACTACCTGCTGCAGACCCGCCTGAAAAGCCGCTCTAACGGTCTGAAGATTATCTACAGCGTCACCATCAACCTCGTCCCGAACCACCTCGACAAGCGTGCGCATAAGTACATTGGGATGGTGCGTCAGGCCTCGCGCAAGTACGGCGTGGATGAGTCGCTGATCCTGGCGATTATGCAGACCGAATCATCGTTCAACCCGTACGCGGTAAGCCGTTCCGACGCCCTGGGGCTGATGCAGGTTGTGCAGCACAGCGCCGGTAAAGACGTCTTCCGCGCGCAGGGGAAATCCGGCACGCCGAGCCGCAGCTATCTGTTCGATCCGCAGAGCAACATTGATACAGGCACGGCCTACCTGGCGATGCTGAACAATGTCTACCTCGGCGGAATTGATAACCCAACGTCGCGCCGCTATGCGGTGATCACCGCCTATAACGGCGGCGCGGGCAGCGTGCTGCGCGTCTTCTCAAATGACAAAGTGCAGGCCGCGAACATCATCAACAGCATGGCACCGGGGGATGTCTACTCAACCCTCACGACCCGCCACCCGTCTGCGGAATCCCGCCGCTATCTGTATAAGGTGAATACGGCGCAGAAGAACTATCGTCGTCGCTAAAAAACGCCCCCTCACCCTAACCCTCTCCCCAAAAGGGAGAGGGAAATTGAACACCCATACGAAAATGTTATTTGCATCACAATCCAAACTGCAAATTAATGTGGATTGCATTTTTTTGCGGGAGGTAACAAAACATATCGTTGCCAACTGATAGAATTGCATCAAATAACAACCCTGAATGTTCCTATAACAACATATCTCCCGCTCACTTGTGAGGAAAGTAACATGAACCTTAAGCTGCAGCTTAAAATATTGTCGTTTCTGCAGTTCTGCCTGTGGGGTAGCTGGCTGACTACACTCGGCTCCTATATGTTTGTAACGCTCAAGTTCGACGGAGCGTCAATCGGTGCCGTATACAGTTCGCTCGGTATTGCGGCTGTCTTCATGCCAACGCTGCTGGGCATCGTGGCGGATAAATGGTTGAGTGCGAAATGGCTGTACATGCTTTGCCATCTGGTGGGTGCGGGGACGCTGTTTATGGCGGCCCAGGTGAACACGCCGGGGGCGATGTTCATGGTGATCCTGCTTAACTCGCTGGCCTATATGCCAACGCTTGGCCTGATCAACACCATCTCCTACTACCGTCTGAAATCCGCGGATATGGATATCGTGACCGACTTCCCGCCAATCCGTATCTGGGGTACCATCGGCTTTATCATGGCGATGTGGGGCGTGAGCTTCGCGGGCTTTGAACTGAGCCATATGCAGCTCTATATCGGTGCAGCGCTCTCCGTGGTGCTGGCGATCTTCACCCTGACGCTGCCAACCATTCCGGTTTCTAACCAGCAGAAAAACCAGAGCTGGAGTACCATGCTCGGCCTGGACGCGTTCGCGCTGTTCAAAAACAAGCGCATGGCGATCTTCTTTATCTTCTCCATGCTGCTGGGCGCAGAGCTGCAGATCACCAACATGTTCGGCAACACCTTCCTGCACAGCTTCGACAACAACCCGCTGTTCGCCGGAAGCTTTATCGTCGAGCACGCGTCGGTGATGATGTCCATCTCTCAGATCTCTGAGACGCTGTTCATCCTGACCATTCCGTTCTTCCTGAGCCGCTACGGCATCAAAAACGTCATGCTGATCAGTATCGCCGCGTGGATGCTGCGCTTCGGCCTGTTCGCCTACGGTGACCCGAGCGCGTTCGGTACCGTGCTGCTGGTGCTGTCGATGATTGTTTACGGCTGCGCCTTCGACTTCTTCAACATCTCCGGTTCGGTGTTTGTGGAAAAAGAGGTGAAGCCTGAAATCCGCGCCAGCGCACAGGGTATGTTCCTGATGATGACCAACGGCTTCGGCTGTATTCTGGGCGGTGTGGTGAGCGGTAAGGTGGTTGAGATGTACACCACCAACGGCATCACCAACTGGCAGCCTGTATGGCTGATCTTCGCGGCGTACTCGCTGGTGCTGTTCTTCGCGTTCATCGCGCTGTTCAAGTACAAGCACGTGCGTGAACCGCACGGTGCGCAGCCAATAGCGCATTGATTGTTGTGCCCGGTGGCGCTGCGCTTACCGGGCCTACAAAACCAGACCGTAGGCCGGGTAAGGCGAAGCCGCCACCCGGCTATTTTATTGCAGAGAGCACCCACCCCACCGACAGCAAATCCGCGCTGCCGCCCGGGCTCAGGTTTCGTTCAATCAATGCCTTATCCATCTTAAGCAACGCCTCGCGGTCCCAGCCGTTAGCCAGTAATTCCCGCGCGTAGCCCTGAACGTAGCGCAGCCCATCAATGCCGCCGCGCGAAACGAGATTGCTGTCCTGATTAACCGCCATCAGGCGCAACAGCAGGCCGTGAAGCGACCGTCCGTTCCACTGCGCCAGCGCCCTACGCGCCGTCGCAAAACCGCTTTCCGCCTCACCGCGCGCGCCGGTTAAGCCATACTGCTGAAACTGCCGCTCGCCCGCCGTTTTCTGCCCGCTGCGGGCGGCCAGCTCACGCGACACCATCCCGCGGCAGATGTTACTCACCTCACAACAGAGGCTGTCTGCGGAGAAATTTTTCACACGCCCGGCGGCGAAGCACAGTAAACCCAGGGCAAAAATCCCGCCCTTGTGGGTGTTCACCCCGTTCGTCGCGGCGTACATCGCCTGCTCGCAGGCCATCCCCATCGGGCGGATAATCCGTAACTGCGCGTCAGCGGGTTTATCCGCATGCGCGCTGCCCAGCTCGGCAAAACGCGAAAACCACGGCGTGATCGCCGCAATGCTGCGGACGAACAGCGCGTGGTCCATATCGCGATGAGAACCGTTATTGAGCTTGTCCACCAGCCCCGGCTTGGGCGTCAGCTCCAGCTCCTGCCACAGCGCCGCTTCGGCAAGTGCAGGCACGTCAACCGGGCGCGGTTTAGTCGCGAGCAAACCAGTCATCAATCATCTTCTCCACGCGGGAAACCACCTGCTCAGCGGGGTGATTGCGCGAACGGGAACAGGCGTGAGCGGGCTCGTCGCAGATTAGACAGCGTCTGAGATTCGCCCCCAGCGACTGACGCCCGACGTGGCCGTGTTGAGGGCAGATCACGTCCAGATCCCACAGCCTGCCGAGCGGGTGCGTCTGCTCCAGATCCGCACAGTGCGCTTTGATTTCCGCCGCCGGATGGGCCACGCACCACAGGGCTTCCGGCCCGGTCGGGAGCCACAGCACCTGGCGGTCCAGCACCTGCCAGCGGTTCTCCCACAGCAGCTGGTCGCACATTTGCAGCGCCACGCCCATGGTATTGCGATAGCGCAGGCTGTCTTTGATTTCCCCCGGCGTGACCAGCGTGAGGGAAATCACCGGCTGTTGATAGTGCTCAAGCATGTCAGCCTGGCGCGCTGCGCGGCGATCTTTCGCCGCCAGCAGTTCGTCCAGGCTGACACCCGCCCGCACGGGTGTCGCTAAAGTCATACTTCCTCCTTCACCTGTCGCACGGTGTCGATCACGCTGCCGTCGCGGTAGCGGATCACCCCGACGATTTTGTCGGTAAATTCAATCGGTTTCGGTACGCCGGTCAGGGAAATCGCCCGCGCGTAAAGCGCGCTAATGTCTACAACCTTCAGTCCTGCTTCCATCAGTCGTTCGCGGATCTCCGGGCGCGCCGGATTGACCGCAATGCCGTGGTCGGTGACCAGCACGTCGATGCTTTCGCCCGGCGTGAGGCGCGTGGTCACCCGCTTCACGACCGTCGGAATACGGCTTCGCAGCAGCGGCGCGACCACAATGGTCAGGTTCGCCGCGGCGGCCACGTCGCAGTGCCCGCCGGACGCGCCGCGCATCACCCCATCGGATCCGGTGATAACGTTGACGTTGAAATCGACGTCGATTTCCAGCGCGCTGAGGATCACCACGTCGAGCTGGTCGCAGCTTGCCGCCTTGCTGCCGGGGTTGGCGTAGACGTTAGTGGAAATCTCCACGTGGTTCGGGTTGCGCGCCAGCGAAGCCGCCGCCTGGCCGTCAAAGCACTGGGTGTCGAGCAGCTTTTCGATCAGCCCCTTCTCGTGCAGATCCACCAGGCTGCCGGTGATGCCGCCAAGCGCAAAGCGCGCCTTCACGCCGCTGCGCTCCATCTTCTCTTCCATAAAGCGCGTGCAGGCGGTCGCAGCCGCGCCGGAGCCGGTCTGCATCGAGAAGCCCGGTTTGAAGTAGCCGGAGTGTTCAATGACGTCCGCCGCATAGCGGGCGATCATCAGCTCTCGCGGGTTGCTGGTGACGCGCGCCGCGCCGACGCTGATTTTCGCCGGATCGCCCACGCTCTCCACCTGCACGATGTAGTCCACCTGGTCCTGCACCAGGCTGGCGGGCATATTCGGGAACGGCACCAGCTCTTCGGTCAGCAGCACCACCTTGCGGGCAAAGTGCGCGTCCACCATCGCGTAGCCGAGCGAGCCGCAGCACGATTTACCGTGCGTGCCGTTAGCGTTGCCAAACTCATCGCTGCACGGCACGCCGAGAAACGCCACGTCAATATTCAGCTCGCCGTCCTGGAGCAGCTTCACGCGCCCGCCGTGGGAGTGGATTTGCACCGGCTCGTCCATCAGCCCGTGGGAGATGGCGTCCGCCAGCCTGCCGCGCATCCCCGAGGTGTAAATCCGGGTGATGACGCCGCTTTCAATATGCTCGATCAGCGCGTCGTTGCAGGTCATCAGCGAGCTGGAGGCCAGCGTCAGGTTTTTGAAGCCCATCCGCGCCAGCAGCGCCACGACGGTGTTGATCACCCGGTCGCCTTCGCGAAACGCATGGTGGAAGGAGATGGTCATCCCGTCCTGCAGGCCGCTTCGCATCACCGCCTCTTCAACAGAGGCGCAGAGCTTGCGGCTGTGCTTCGCGTCGCTGTCCGCCAGCCACGGCGTGGCGCTGTGGGCGGTATCGAAGGGTTTTAAGTCCCGCAGATGGGGAAAATTCACGTGAAGAAGTTCTGTCTGATTCATCATCTCATCCTTACCGACGCACGCCGGAGGCCGCCGCGCGCTCCAGCACCACCTGCGCGTGGTTAATAATCGGTGCATCCACCATTTTGCCGTTGAGCGACACCACGCCCAGGCCGTTACGCTCGCCCTCTTCTGCCGCCTCAATCACCCTTTTGGCATGATCCACCTCTTCCTGAGTCGGGGCGTAGGCGTTGTGCAGCAGGTCAATCTGGCGCGGGTTAATCAGCGATTTGCCGTTGAAGCCCATCTTGCGGATCAGATCGACCTCGCGCAGGAACCCGGCCTCGTCGTTAACGTCGGACCACACCACGTCGAAGGCGTCGATGCCCGCCGCGCGGGCGGCGTGCAGCACGGCGCAGCGGGCGTAGAACAGCTCGGTGCCGTCGCCGCGCTCGGTCTGCATGTCCATCACGTAGTCAAAGGCGGCCAGCGCGATGCCGATGAGGCGCACAGAGCTGCGGGCAATCGCCACGGCGTTGATGACGCCAATGGCCGATTCAATCGCCGCCATCACGCGGGTGGAACCGACCTCGCGGCCGCACTCGCGCTCGATACGCTCGAGGTGGCCTTCCAGCTCGTAGATATCGTCCGGCGTGTCGGTTTTCGGCAGGCGGATCACGTCCACGCCGGCCCGCACGGCGGCCTCCAGATCCAGCAGGCCAAACGGCGTGCTGAGCGGGTTAATACGCACCACGGTTTCAATATCCTGATACATCGGGTGCTGCAGCGCGTGGAACACCAGCATGCGCGCGGTATCCTTCTCGCGCAGGGCAACGGCGTCCTCAAGGTCAAACATGATGGAGTCGGGACGGTAGATAAAGGCGGTTGAGAGCATGGCGGCGTTGGCGCCCGGCAGGAACAGCATGCTGCGGCGGAGTTTGCTCATTTCAGCGCCCCCCAGTTGATGGCCTGTTCATCGGCGGCACGCATCAGCGCGCTCTGCAGGCGGGCGCGGATCACACAGTCCAGCGCCCCTTTGTCTTCAATAATGATAAGTCCCTGGTGCACGTTCATGGCGCGCAACGTGTCGTTGACCACCTGGCGAATTTGCTCGCCAAACTGCTTAATCACTTCACTGTGGATGACTATCTCCAGCTCGCCGTGAGCGGGAGCGATTTTCACCATCAGGTCGCTGGACTCCTGCGTTCCGGCCAGCGCCTCCCTTACAATTTTCATGATAAATTCCTGGTAGTTAAGCGACTTCCGCACTCGCACGGTAATGCGTTTCGAGATGCGCGAAGGTGGAGTCCGGGACGATCTCCCGGATCCGGGAAAACTGCTGTGTCTTCAGTAAGCGGCGCACTTCCGACGCCGAAATGGCGTTGCCGGTGGCCTTGATGCGCGGCATTTCTACCACCTCAATATGCGAGGCCAGCAGGTCGTGCAGCGTCTGGTTGTACTGGCGGGTGATATCGCAAAACGGCTCCGAGCCGATGAAGCGGTGCGTGATGCCAAGCGCCGGGGCGATAAAGTCCCGGAAGATCAGCACGTCGATCTCGCTCCACGCCTGCTGCACCCTGCCGGTCTCCTTCAGGAAGTAGGCCGGGAAGGTGGCGCGGGAGATGATGTACTGCGAGCCTTCATGCACCACCACGTTCGGCAGGTGCGCCACGCCCGCGCGCACCATCTCAAGGCGCGCGCTAAACGGGAAGAACGACGCGTCTTCTCGCACCACGAACAGATGCAGGGCGTCGCACCGCTGCGCCGCCTGCTCCACCAGATGGCGGTGGCCGAGGGTGAACGGATTGGCGTTCATCACTATCGCGCCGATTTTCTCCCCGCACTTGCGCGTCGCGCGCAGCGAACGGCAGTAGCGCTCGATCCCCTGCGGGGTGTTCTCCATCAGCACCGCGTTGTTCCCGCTCTGGGCAATCGACCAGAAGCCGCTGCGGGCAAAGCGCTCCCGGTTGCACGGGCGGGTGCAGAGGAAGAGGTGAAAATGGCCGCGCTCCAGCGCCGCATTTTGCACCTCAGCCAGCAGCCGGGCGCTGAGGTTCTCGCCGCGAAGCTGCTCGTTGACCGCCACGCATTTGATGACGTTGGCGGCAAGCCCTGCGCAACCCACCAGCTGCGGGCCGGACCAGGCTTCGACAAACAGCGTGATGTCGTTGTCCAGGCCAAGGCCGCTGTCTGCCAGCAGGTAACGGATCTGGCTTAAGCGTTCCGGGTGTTTCGCCACGAGGGTGTGGCGAAAATCGATGGGTTGACTGTTCATGCCGCCTTTCTCAGTGTGCCGCCGCAAGCCCGACGGCTGGCGCTTCCACAATCACGTTGCTCAGATGACCGATATGCTCGATCTCCACCTCAATGCGATCGCCCTCTTTCATAAACAGCGGCGGGTTACGCTTTTTACCCACGCCGCCCGGGGATCCGGTGATGATCACATCCCCCGGGCTTAAGCGGGTGAAGGTGCTGATGTATTCGATCAGCTCCGCAACCTTGTGGATCATGCTGCTGGTGTTGTCTTCCTGCACCATGCGGCCGTTCAGCCAGGTGCGGATAGCCAGCTGGTGCGGATCCGGGATCTCATCGGCCGTCGCCATCCACGGGCCAAACGCGCCGGTCTGTCGCCAGTTTTTACCGGCCGTAAACCAGGTGTGCTGCCAGTCGCGGGCGGAGCCGTCCATGTAACAGCTGTAGCCCGCCACGTGGCGCAGGGCGTCGTCGCGGCTGATGTTCTCCCCGCCTTTGCCGATGATCACCGCCAGCTCGCCTTCATAGTCGAATTCGCTGGAGTGGCGCGGCTTCAGCACCGGCTCGTTGTGGCCGGTCTGTGAATCCGGGAAGCGGACAAACAGCGTCGGGGCCGGGTTATGCTGGTCAAACTCCTTGCGCTTGTCGGCGTAGTTCATGCCCACGCAGAGGATTTTTTCCGGCTGCACAATCACCGGTAAGAAGGTGATGGCGCTCAACGGCACGTCCACGGCGTCGTTCAGATAGCGGGTGGCCAGCGCCAGCCCGTTGCCCTGCAGCAGCGCCTTGAGGTCGCCGTAGCGGTCGCCGAGACGGCGGCCTAAATCAATCACGCCGTCGGCCTGGACGATGCCGTAGCTGCGTTTTCCCTGGTATAAAAAGCTTGCGAGTTTCATTGTTCTTTCCTGAAAACTTAAACGAGGAAGTTGCCCAGAATCAGCAGTGAGATAGAGACGTTAATCGCCCCGCCGATACGGGTAGCAATCTGGGCGAACGGCATCAGGCTCATGCGGTTGCCTGCGGTCAGGATCGCCACGTCGCCGGTACCGCCCTGCCCGCTCTGGCAGCAGGAGACGATGGCGACATCAATCGGGTGCATGCCAATCTTTTTGCCGACGAAGAAGCCGGTCGCCACCAGTGCAGAAACGGTGCTGACAATCACCAGCAGGTTGCTGACGGTGAACGCCGCCACCAGTTCATGCCACGGGGTGATGGCCACGCCGACGGCGAAGAGGATTGGGTAGGTCACGGAGGTCTGGAAGAATTTGTACACCACCTGCGAGCCTTCCAGCAGGCGCGGAGAGGCGCCGTTGCAGAGCTTCACCAGCACCGCCATAAACAGCATGCCGACCGGGGCAGGCAGGCCAATCAGCTTGTGGCCGAGCATGCCCAGCATGTAGAGCAGCACCGCCAGCAGCGCACCGGAGGCGATAGTGGTGACGTCCGCTTTGCCGGAAAATGCAGGCTGAGAGACGGTGGCATCGGCATTCGCGCGGTTAGGCATCAGCTGGCCTTCACCGGTCAGGTGCGGGTAACGTTTACCAAGCTGGTTCAGGCAGCCGGAGATGATGATTGCCGTCAGGCCGCCGAGCATGACCATCGGCAGCACGCGACCGAGCGCCACGCCCTGATCCATGTGCAGCAGGGTGGCATAGCCGATGGAAAGCGGGATTGCCCCTTCCCCGACGCCGCCCGCCATAATCGGCAGAATGATAAAGAAGAAGATCTGGAACGGCTCAAGACCCAGCGCCAGGCCTACGCCCATCCCCACCAGCATGCCGACGATTTCGCCGCACAGCATCGGGAAGAAGATGCGCAGGAAGCCCTGGATCAGCACCGTGCGGTTCATGCTCATGATGCTGCCAACGATAATGCAGCAGATGTAGAGATAGAGAATGTTGGTGGATTTGTAGAACTTGGTGGTGGACTCGACCACCACGTCCGGCAGCAGGCCATAGTAGACCAGCGCGGAAGGGATAAAGGTGGCGCAAATCGCCGCCGCGCCGAGCTTACCGACAATCGGCAGGCGTTTGCCAAACTCGCCGCAGGCAAAGCCGAAGAAGGCCAGCGTAGCCACCATCACCACGATGTCGCTCGGCAGTTTTCCGCCCAGGCAATCAATCGCAATCAGCGCGCCCGCCAGAACGAACAGCGGCAGAGGAATAATCCCAATTTTCCAGGTATCCATAATATGCCACCAGCGCTCTTTGAGCGAAGGTCGCTGAATTTCAATCGGGTCGTGGGTAACAGAGAAAGAATCGTCAGTTGTGCTCATAATAAGCCCCTTGGTTATTTTGTGCGTTCAGCTTAGAGTCACAAAGGCTTACTTTATGTGAGGAATGGCATATTAAAAGCGAAGTTTTAATGGCAGCTATGGTTTTAATGGTTTCTTTTATTTAATGTGATTTATACCTTATTTATTATCGTGGTTTTTATGGTTTCTTTTCCGAATCGAACAATCAAATAACATTTGTTCGCGCAGCCCGAAGCACGTTAGCCTTCAGGATAACTCTTTTACAGCGCCCGCTGTGCAAGGGATCACAAGTTTTCGGCAAAGCGGGCGTCCGCGCGAAAAAAGATGATATATTGGCCATCTTTGCTGCTACCTCGCGTGATAGTTATGAAAGTCTCTTTCCAGATCAAGCTGTTTATTTCGCTGGTTGCCTTTTTCTCAGTGCTTTTTGCGCTACTGGGCGGATATTATTATGCCGACGTCGGGAAACAGCTTTATCAGGAAATGAGTACACGAGCCAAAATACAGGCTGAAGAGATTGCGCTTATTCCGACATTGCGTAATGAAGTTGAACAAAAAAATATCTCCGCCATCCATGATTTTATGCAGAAGATGTCCGCGCACAGCGACGCCAGCTTTATTGTGATTGGTGATAATAAAGGGCAGCATCTTTTTCACTCCGTCTTTGCCGACCGAGTGGGCACTACCCTGGTGGGCGGAGACAATGAAGCCGTTTTGCAGGGTAAAAGCATCACCACCATCCGCAAAGGCGGGCTGGGCATTTCGCTGCGCAGTAAAGCCCCCATCTTTAACGCCGCCGGACAGGTGGTCGGCATTGTTTCGGTAGGCTATCTCACCAGCTACCTTGATACCATTACCGTCAGTAAAGTGGTCAATATCCTGATTGCCGCCGTGCTGCTGCTGATCGCTCTCTTTATCTTCTCCTGGTTCTTTACCCGCAGCATCAAGAAGCAGATCTTCTCCCTTGAGCCGCGCGAGATCGGCCTGCTGGTGCGCCAGCAGAAGGCGATGATGGAGTCTATTTATGAAGGCGTGATTGCCATTGACGCTCAAAGGCGGATTGAAGTCATTAACCAGGCGGCGCGCAAGCTGCTGGGTCTGAGCCAGCCGGCCCGCGAGCTGCGCGGACAGCTGATAAGCCAGGTGATCGATCCGGTCCCGTTCTTCGACACGCAGACGATGCTGGCGAAAGATACCCATGACGAGATTTGCCGTTTTAACGATCTGACGGTGATTGCCAGCCGGGTGCACATCATGCTTGAGGGGTCGCTGCAGGGCTGGGTGATCACCTTCCGCGATCGCAACGAGATCGACTCGCTGAGCGCCCAGCTCAGCCAGGTCAAACGCTATGTCGATAACCTGCGCATTATGCGTCATGAGCAGTTAAACCGGATGACGACCCTCTCCGGCCTGCTGCATATGGGCCGCTATGAGGAGGCCATCGGCTACATTCAGGCGCAGTCGGAGCATGCCCAGGAGCTGCTGGACTTTATCTCTTCGCGCTTCAGTTCCCCGACTCTGTGCGGCCTGCTGCTGGGGAAAGCCGCCCGCGCGCGGGAGAAAGGCGTCGAGCTGTGCTTCGACCCGGCCTGTCGGCTGGACAAACCGTTCCTGCCCCTTGGGGAGCAAGAGCTGATTTCAATTATTGGCAACCTGCTGGATAACGCCATCGAAGCGACCCAGCGATCGCCGCTTCCCCATGCGCCGGTGGAGGTGCTGATCAAACTCAGCGAACAGGAGCTGATTATTGAAGTGGCCGACCAGGGCGTAGGCATTACACCGGCGATCCGTGACCGGATCTTTGAACGCGGCATCACCACCAAAACGCGCGGCGATCATGGGATTGGTCTGTATCTGATCGAAAGCTATGTCACACAGGCTGGCGGCGCGATAGAAGTTGCCGATAATACCCCGCGCGGCGCCATTTTCTCCTTGTTTATCCCGGCTACGGGAACCGCCCGGCAACTGGAAGACACCGACTATGCAACATGAACTTATTGACGTACTGATTGTTGAAGACGAGAACGAACTGGCGCAACTGCACGCGGAGCTGATAGGCAAACATCCGCGTCTGAGGCTGGTGGGCATTGCCTCGTCGCTGGCTGCGGCCCAGGCAGAGCTTGAAAGCAAACAGCCCCAGCTGGTGCTGCTGGATAACTATCTGCCGGACGGCAAAGGTATCTCGCTTATCAATAACCCCATGCTGGCCCGCGCCAACTGCTCGGTGATTTTCATTACTGCCGCCAGCGATATGGACACCTGCAGCCAGGCTATTCGCAACGGCGCGTTCGACTACATCCTTAAACCCGTCTCCTGGAAGCGGCTCAGCCAGTCGCTGGAGCGGTTCGTGCAGTTTGCCGAACAGCAGCGGGTCTGGAAGATTGTCGACCAGCAGAACGTGGATTCGCTGTATCAGCTCCAGGCGAAAAACTATCGCCTGGACAACGGCAGCAAAGGCATTGAGGAAAATACGCTGGCGCGGGTGCAGACGCTGTTCAACGACAAGGCAACGCACTGCTTTACCGTGGATGAGGTGGTGAGCGAAACGGGATTAAGCAAAACCACCACCCGGCGCTACCTGGAACACTGCGTGGAGACGGGTTTTCTGACGGTGGAGATGCTGTACGGCAAGATTGGACATCCGAGGAGGATGTACCGCCGCGCAGAAGCCTGATGCAGTATTGTAGGCCCGGTAAGCTTGCGCCACCGGGCACATCGCCGGGTGGCGCTAACGCTTACCCGGCTTACGTTCGAGAGAGGGTCTACTTTAAAACATACCCATACAGCCGCTTAATCCCGTCGGCATCCTTCTCGCTGTAAACCCCCTGCAGCTCCGGCGAGAAGCCCGGCAGCAGGTTGACGCCCTCCTCCAGCGCCAGGAAATAACGCTGTACCGCCCCGCCCCAGACTTCACCCGGCACCACGCACAGCACGCCAGGCGGATAGGGCAGCGCCCCTTCAGCAGCAATGCGTCCTGCGGCATCCCGAATGCGAACCAGCTCCACCTCTCCGCGAATATAGGCCCGGTTGGCATCCTGCGGGTTCATTACCACCTCAGGCAGGCTCTCCTTGCGGAACATCGCCTTCTGCAGATCCTTCACGTCAAAGCTGACGTAGAGATCGTGCATCTCCTGGCACAGCTGACGAAGGGTGTAATCCCGGTAGCGCACCGGGTATTTCTGGAAGATCGTCGGCAGCACGTCCGCCAGCGGCGTGTCGTCTTCAATATGCTGTTCAAACTGGCCCAGCATTGCCACCAGCTGCGCCAGCTTCTCGCTGCTTTCGGCAGGCGTCAGCAGGAACAGGATCGAGTTGAGGTCGCATTTCTCCGGCACGATGCCGTTTTCGCGCAGGTAGTGCGCCAGAATCGTCGCCGGGATGCCGAAATCCGTGTACTCCCCGGTTTCGGCATCGATACCCGGCGTGGTCAGCAGGAGCTTGCACGGGTCAACAAAGTACTGCTCGCGGGCATAGCCCTCAAACCCGTGCCATTTGGCCCCCGGCTCGAAGCTGAAGAAGCGCAGCTCGCTGGCAATGGCGCGCGTCGGATGATCCTGCCACGGCCGCCCCGCCACCACCGGTGGGATAAACGGTTTGATCATATGGCAGTTGGCGATGATGGCCTTGCGCGCCTCAATGCCCAGCTCCACACACTCGGCCCACAGCCTGCGCCCGCTTTCCCCTTCGTGGATTTTCGCATTGACATCCAGGGCCGCGAACAGCGGGTAAAACGGGCTGGTGGAAGCATGCAGCATAAACGCATTGTTAAGACGCTTGTGCGGGCAGAAACGCGCCTGGCCGCGGATGTGGTTATCCTTTTTATGTATCTGCGAGGTTTGCGAGAACCCGGCCTGCTGTTTGTGCACCGACTGGGTCACGAAAATCCCAGGATCGTTCTCGTTCAGCTCCAGCAACAGCGGGGACGTTTCCGCCATCATCGGAATAAACTGCTCGTAGCCCACCCAGGCGGAGTCAAAGAGGATGTAGTCGCAAAGGTGGCCGATCTTGTCGATCACCTGACGGGCGTTGTAGATCGTCCCGTCGTAGGTGCCAAGCTGAATGATCGCCAGGCGGAACGGACGCGCCTCGCCGGCCTTTTCCGGCGCCGCCTCGCGGATCAGCTCCCGCAGATACCCATCGTCAAAGCAGTGCTCGTCAATCCCGCCAATGAAGCCAAACGGGTTACGCGCGGCCTCAAGATAAACCGGCGTGGCGCCCGCCTGGATCAGCGCCCCGTGGTGGTTAGATTTATGGTTATTGCGGTCGAACAGCACCAGGTCGCCGCGGGTCAGCAGCGCGTTGGTCACCACCTTGTTGGCCGCTGACGTGCCGTTCAGCACGAAGTAGGTTTTATCCGCATTGAACACTTTCGCCGCGAACTTTTGCGCGTGCTTGGCAGACCCTTCGTGGATCAGCAGATCGCCCAGCTTCACGTCGGCATTGCACATGTCGGCGCGAAACACGTTCTCACCGAAGAAATCATAGAACTGTCGCCCTGCCGGGTGTTTTTTGAAAAACGCCCCGTGCTGGTGGCCCGGACAGGCGAAAGTGCTGTTGCCCATCTCCACATACTGGCTCAGGGTGTCAAAAAAGGGCGGCAGCAGGTTCTCTTCGTAACGGCTGGCAGCGCTCTCCAGTTCCAGAAACTCCTGAGCTTTACCGGAGATAACCGCGGTGGCGCCGTCAGGAACGTCCGTTGGCTCCTGCGAGAAAATAAACACCGGTAGCTGAAAGCCCGTGCGTTTCAGCAGTGCAAGAATGCCGCTGCGACTTTCCGCTGTTGTGATGACCACGGCCGCCACATTGGTAAAATCAGTGCTGTCCAGCGTCACCTTTTCGCGGTGCGTAGACACGGAGGAGGCCAGCTCGCGGCTGACGGCAATTTTCATGGTTTTCATAGGCGCAGTTACCCTCACCGAGCGGTGAGACAGGGAGGAGAAAATTCGCGCAATAATGTCACCTTTTATTTTGAGGTGCAAGAAGGAATCAGTATGCACGAAACCACCCAAAGCTAAGGCCCGCGCAGCCCTGACGTGCCATAATAATGCAATATCAATGATTAAATAACAGGAGTTAACTTTGGTTATCGGGCCATTTATTAACGCAGGGGCCGTATTGCTGGGCGGCGTACTCGGCGCCGTGCTGAGCCAGCGGTTGCCGGAGCGTATTCGCACCTCCATGCCTTCCATATTCGGCCTGGCATCGTTAGGGATCGGTATTCTTTTAGTCATCAAATGTGCCAACCTGCCGGTGATGGTGCTGGCCACCCTGCTCGGCGCGCTGATTGGCGAGTTCTGCTATCTGGAAAAAGGCATTAACAGTGCGGTGAGTAAAGCCAAAAACCTGATTGCCCGACCGGGCGGCAAAGCGAAACACGGCACGCACGAGTCGTTTATTCAAAACTATGTCGCCATCATCATTCTGTTTTGCGCCAGCGGCACCGGGATTTTCGGTTCGATGCAGGAGGGGATGACGGGCGACCCAAGCATTTTGATTGCGAAGGCGTTTCTTGATTTCTTTACGGCCACTATTTTTGCCACCACGCTCGGTATTGCCGTTGCCGCGATTTCCGTGCCGATGCTGCTTATTCAGCTGGCGCTTGCCACCTGCGCCACGTTGATTCTCCCGCTCACCACGCCGGCAATGATGGCAGACTTTACCGCCGTCGGCGGCCTGCTGCTGCTGGCTACCGGGCTGCGCATTTGCGGGATCAAGATGTTTGCCGTGGTGAACATGCTGCCCGCACTGCTGCTCGCCATGCCGCTCTCCGCGCTCTGGACGCACTTTTTTGCTTAAGGATGCGGCGAAATGGTGAGAGATTGCGCAGTCTGTAACGAAAACAACATTTTTCGTTGACGGCAGGGGGCAGATCGGGTTTAATGCGCCCCGTTGCCCGGATAGCTCAGTCGGTAGAGCAGGGGATTGAAAATCCCCGTGTCCTTGGTTCGATTCCGAGTCCGGGCACCACTATTTAGAAAACCCAGCCTATGGCTGGGTTTTTGCTTTTGGGCTAGTCTAACAGCTCAATGCTTCCTTCTTTAGTTCTTAGCTAACGCGATGTCCTCAGCGTGTTATCCCCCCAGTCATACAGCAATTCACTGAAGAAGTTTTTAGCTTCAGGATAGTGTCGATTTCCCCTGCGATGACTACTGTCGCTATCCCTAACGAAAACCATATGGAAACCGTCGAACTCAGGTTCGAGAAAATCACCTGGAAGCATAACGATGGGAACATCATCTTTAGCGATGCATGTAACGAGCGTCAATCGGCGTAAACATCATAAGGGGCTTTCAGCCCCTTAGTCATACAGCCAGCGTCCGGCTTTTGCCGACTCAATAATCATTTCGAGGGTTAGCGGCTTGTACTGCCGATCGCGGAATTTTTTTCTGAGCCGAAACTGAAACCAAAACAACTCCGGTTCAAAATAATGGTCCATCACAAAGTTGCTGTACTCGATTCCATACCGGATGAAAAGATCAAGTAGCATGTCCTCAAGATCTTCAGGTACGAGATTGAAATGCTCCTGGAAGGTCCATTCCTTCATTGCCGGAGATTTACGGTCACTGTAATTCTCAGTGAGGTAATCTAATAATTCTTGCTCATCGGATAGCAGCATCAAAAACATGTCCCGCCAGACTCTTCAACCGTGTCCATTACAACGTCCTTTCTGTCGTTTTGAGCCATAGTAAATCCATAGCTAAAACAAGGCTGTCGTCATCTTCCAGTTTTCTTAAAACTCAGAATACCGCCCGCAAGTCAGTTTTATGCTTTAGGTTTCTCCCCACCCTAGGGATCGTTCCCACCCGCGTCCAGCAGTTTGTTTTTAAAGATAAACAAACATGCCTCATTGAAGTTCTCCGCTCCCAGGCGTTCCGAGAGCGCCGTGCGTTTGCGATAGAGACTTTTCACCGACGTATTCAGCTCATCAGCAATGGCTTCCATCGACATCCCTGCCCGCAGCAACCGCAGCATGATCGCTTCGTGCGTGCTAAGCCGTAAGTTAAGCAGCCACTTCGTGGTCAGACGCCTGCCCTTCATATTGAGCACCAGGTTAAATAGCGACGCCATATCCGGCGCGGTGAGCGGCGTGTTCATAAACAGCTTCATGCTGAGCAGATTCTCCTCGCGGTGTCGCATATCAAGCATAACGCAGCAGATTGTTTTTTTCGTTCTGGCCGGATGGCGTATCAGGTAATCATATAAACGGAGCGGAGAACGACTATCAATCAATACAGAATATTCATCTGCACCGTTATCAAATATGTTTCTGTCAATCGAGTCGAGCAGGATAATATCCGGAAAAAATATCCGCATCCCCCTGACAAGGTAGCGATCCTGAGTCACTAACACTATTGAAGTTGCCACTAACCATCCCTTTTAGATTAAAGCAAGAACGATCCCTCGGAAAGAAGGCCGCCTTCGTTTTATAGCGCTGTTATATTAACGATAAATGTATTCTGGCTTTGGACATCTCTCAATACAGACATTGATGAGCGAGACTTCCTGTAGACTATCATTCAATGGCTGCCATTAATTATAAATAAAAAACAATCGCAGAAAAGTCACTTCTCTAAACATTAAGAATTTTTGTCATGAAACTTCCCAAACATGCACCAGAAAGTACTTTAATTGACACAGATAAGCAGCATTAAAAATATATACAAAACTGTCACAATAAAAATAAAATTTATTATTTTCAATAAGTTACAAATAACAGATCAATTCAAAATAATCATCGCTAAGCGCTCAATCCAGAATTATCTCAAAACGACACACCCGCTTTTCAACATATTTATCCGGCAACATATCAGGTGTACATTAGCTTTCACCCAGTCCACTAAGAAAAGGATCCATAATTACCTTTAGGTAAGTACCCCGTAACATCACTGCATTCAGATTTAATGTTCTCATTTATGGCCTTTAACCCTGAGTTTAAAGGCGGCCGTGTTATGCAATGGATTCATGATAAACAAATGGCAAATAGATATGGAAAGATCGCTTCGCTTCAATACGTTATTCTTTTATCGCGCCCCAACATTATTGTTTCTGTTATTCCTCTTTCCTGTTCTGGCTCAGGCGACTGAATCCGTATATGAGCAACAGATTCAACAGGCGCGTAACGGTAATTACACGCCGTTTCTCGATTATCTTCAGCGTTATCAGCAGCAGCATGCCCTGACGCCTGAACAGGTTGCGGACTGGTTACAGGTTGCAGCCTGGGCGGGTCATGATGACGAGGTTATTCAGGTCTGGCAGCGTTACGGCATTTATATGCCGCTGCCCGCCCGTGGTGTGGCTGCCGTCGCGCAATCCAGGCGAAATCAAAAAGCGTGGCAGCCGGCCCTGGCGCTCTGGAAAGAGGCGCGTAGCCTTGCGCCGGATAACGACGATTATCGTATCGGCTACATCAAAACCCTGGCCGATGCCCGCATGGACACGCTTGCCCTGCAGGAAGCCCGACGTCTGGTGGCGGAAAATCCCTCTCAGGCGCATCTTCAGACGCTCTCGTATGTCTGGTTACGCCAGGGAAAAAGCTGGGATCGGCTTCTGGCAGACACGCGCGCGCTAAATATTGCACCTGAGAATAAAGCGCTCCTCAACGAGCTGATCGACGCGCTTACGGATAACCGGGTGAATACCCCCGCGCTCCAGCTTTCACAAAAGGTGGCGCTGCCCCCCGCGGAGCGTCGTCGTCTTGAGCGTAATGCCGCCGCCGAACGGGTGCGCCTTGCCGATGTGCCCGGCAGAACAGAAAAGGAGCGCCTGCAGCTTGCGCAATCCGCGCTGAATCGTTACGACGCTCTGCTTGCTCGCTGGCAAAACGATCCGCAGGCGGCGGAAGACGTCGTTCTTGCGCGTATCGACAGGCTTGGCGCGCTGTACGCTCATGCTGATTACGCAAAGGTGATTAGCGAATATCAGGATCTTACGGCAGCTCAGCATCCGGTACCGGACTGGGCAATCGGCTGGGTGATCTCCGCGTATCTGCAGGAAAAAAACGCGGCCGCCGCCTTCGCGCTTCTGCAACGCTACCCGCAATACGCTTCCGACCCGCAGGACGAGGAACACGCGCTGTTCTACGCCTGGCTGGATACGGGACAGTATCAGTCCGCCCGCCAGTACGTTGAGCGCCAGACCCGCGACGTCCCCTGGACCCGTTACGATTTCGGCTCCCCTACCCCTCAGCCTAACGATCGATGGCTTACCGGGCAGTCGCTCCGCTTTAACTATTTGCTGGCGACGAATGCCCTGCCGGAAGCCGAAACGCTGGCGCACCGTCTGGCGACAACGGCGCCGGGCAATCAGGGGCTACAGATTGACTACGCCACCCTGCTTCAGGCGCGGGGCCTGCCGCGCGCGGCCGAGCAAAAGCTGAAAACGGCGGAGGCGCTGGAGCCATCGAATCTGGAACTCGAACAGCAGCAGGCCTACGTCGCGATGGATCTGCAGGAGTGGCGACAGATGGACTTACTGGCCGACGACGTGCTGGCTCGCGCGCCCGCCGACCGCAGCACCAGGCGTCTCGACAGGCTCAGAACGGTCCACCACATGTCCGAACTGCGCCTCAACGCGAGCAAGGGCTTGCACTCCGATAGCCCCGTGAGCGGGACACACGACCTGAGCGGGGACGCCACGCTCTATGGCCCACCCGTAGCGGATAACTGGCGGCTGTTTGCGGGCACCCGCTATGCGCAGAGTAATTTCGATGAAGGCAAGGGCACCAGCCGTCACCTGTTGGGCGGCGTCGAATGGCGGCCACGCGACCTCCAGCTCGAGGCCGAACTCTCCAGCAACCGCTATCACGGTGAAAACAAGCCGGGCGCTCGCCTCTCAACGACGTACTTTGCGACCGATCGCTGGCAGGTCAGCGGCAGCCTTGAGCGCCTGTCGCGCACTACGCCCCTTCGGGCGTTACGCAACGGAATTAGCGCCAACCGGGGTGAAGGCGGCGTGCGCTGGTATCAAAACGAACGGCGTGAGTACCAGTTCAGCGCCGCCCTCAGCCGCTTCTCCGATCGTAACCGTCGCCAGGAATACAGCCTCACGGGTAAGGAGCGTCTCTGGCAGACCCCGTCCCTGACGCTGGATCTCGAACCGGGGATTGCCGCCAGTAAAAACACCCTGCGGGACACGCTCTATTACAACCCGGCGCGGGATCTGTCCGTGACGGCTGCCCTGGCCGTCGACCATGAGATGTATCGCCATTACGACACCCTCTGGAGCCAGCAGTTCGTGGCGGGAGGCGGCAGCTACTGGCAGAAAAATCAGTCCGCTGGCGCGATCGCCCTGCTGGGTTACGGACAGCGCGTTCAGTGGAACAACGTTATCGATACCGGCGTGATGCTGAACTGGGATAAGCGCCCTTACGACGGCAAACGCGAGAGCAATCTCTCCGTCACGTTTGACGCGACTTTACGCTTTTAAGGATGAATATGCTGAACACACGTTTTTCCGTGAGCCTGATACTCCTCGGCTGGCTCTGCCTCATCGCGAGCGTCTGCGCGCAGGCGATCTCGTTCATTGCGCCCAAAGATCGGCCGCAGCTGGAGGCAAGTAAACCCTGGCCGAAGAACCAGTTTCTGGTCCTGGCCTACCACGACGTCGAAGACGATGCCGCCGATCAGCGCTATCTCTCCGTTCGCACCAGCGCGTTAAACGAGCAGATAAGCTGGCTTCTGCACAACGGCTATCACGCCATCAGCGTGCAGGACATTCTCGATGCCCATGACGGAAAAAAAACGCTGCCGCCGAAAGCCGTTCTGCTCAGCTTTGACGACGGCTACAGCAGCTTTTATACCCGCGTCTGGCCGCTGCTTCAGGCGTGGAACGTTCCTGCGCTCTGGGCGCCGGTGGGCAGCTGGGTGGATACGCCGGCAAATCAAAAGGTGAATTTTGGCGGCCTGATGACGCCCCGGGATCGCTTTGCGACGTGGGACATGGTGCGCGAGCTCAGCCAGTCCCCACTGATTGAGATCGGATCGCATACCTGGGCCTCGCATTACGGCATTCCGGCTAACCCGCAGGGCAGCCGGGAACCGGCGATCGCCAATCGCTTTTATGATAAAGCCACAGGCCGCTATGAAACCGACCAGCAGTTCAGCCAGCGGATCGGCGATGACGTTCGCAAAGTGACTGAAAAAATCACGCAGGTGACGGGCAAAGCGCCTCGCGCCTGGGTCTGGCCCTACGGCGCCGCCAGCGGGACGTCGCTCGCTATCGCCAGACAGCAGGGTTATCAGCTGGCCTTTACCCTTGAGGACGGGCTGGGGAATGTGCAGGATCTGGGCAACATCCCCCGCCTGCTGATCGCCGGAAATCCCTCGCTCAAGGCGTTTGCCAGTACGGTCAGCCAGATTCAGGAACGCGATCCCGTGCGCGTCATGCACGTCGATCTCGACTACGTTTACGATCCCGATCCGGCTCAGCAGACTCAAAACATCAACAGGCTGATCCAGCGGGTCTATGACATGAAAATCAGCCACGTTTTCCTGCAGGCGTTTGCCGATCCGCAGGGCGACGGCAGGATCACGGCGCTCTATTTCCCCAACCGTCGGCTGCCGGTTCGGGCCGATCTCTTTAATTTTGTCTCCTGGCAGCTGCAAACCCGCGCGGGGGTAAAAGTCTTCGCGTGGATGCCGGTGCTCTCGTTCGATCTCGATCCTTCCCTGCCGCGCGTGCAGCGCCGGGATCGTCAAACCGGCCAGCTGCGCGAAGCCACCGAGCCCTATATCCGGCTCTCCCCGTGGGACCCGCAGGTGCGCCAGCAGGTGACGGACATCTATGAAGACCTGGCCCGCTATGCCAGCTTCAATGGGATTTTGTTCCATGACGATGCGGTGCTGACGGACGTGGACGATGCCGGACAGGACACGACTCGCCAGAAGAGCCAACGGCTTATCGGGTTTACCCACGCCCTGAGCCTGGCGGTGAAGCATATCCGCGGCCCGCAGATAAAAACCGCCCGCAATATGTTCGCCTTACCCATTCTGCAGCCCGAAAGCGAGGCGTGGTTTGCGCAGAATCTTGATGATTTTCTGGCGGAGTATGACTGGACGGTGCCAATGGCCATGCCGCTGATGGAGTCCGTCCCGGCAGACGAGAGCGATGCCTGGCTGACGCGTCTGGTTAAGGCGGTCGCCACGCGCCCCGGCGCGCTCGATAAAACCCTTTTCGAGCTGCAGGCCAGGGACTGGGACCAGAAACCGCAGCGCGCCGTGTCCGATAGCCAGCTTGCAGAGTGGATGCGCGTGCTCCAGCTGAACGGCGTCAAAAACTACGGTTACTACCCCGACGACTTCCTCAACAACCAACCTGATATCTCACGCATCAGGCCTGAATTTTCTTCGTACTGGTACCCTGACAATGACTGATCGCATTATTGCATTCTCTATTTTATGTCTGGTATTCGGGTTGCCGTTAGGTGTGGCCGCCCTCTTTACCGGCGAACTGATTCTGGATTTTGTGTTCTTCTGGCCGCTGTTCATGTCGGTGCTCTGGATAACCGGCGGCCTCTATTTCTGGTATCAGCTTGAACGCCACTGGTCGTGGGATAAAGACACGCCTGCCCCGACGCTCGCCGGTGAGCCGCTCATCTCCATTCTTATCCCCTGTTTCAACGAGGGACGAAATGCCCGGGAGACCATCAGCGCCGCGCTGGATCAGCGGTATGAAAATATAGAAGTTATCGCCATCAACGACGGCTCGTCTGACAACACCGCGCAGGTTTTGCAGGCGCTGGCGCAGGAACAGCCGCGCCTGCGGGTGATTAACCTCGCGGAGAACCAGGGTAAAGCGCTGGCGCTCAAGGCCGGGGCAGCGGCGGCGAGGGGCGATCTGCTGGTCTGCATTGACGGCGACGCCCTGCTCGATCGCGATACGGCGGCGTATCTGGTGGCCCCGCTGATTCAGTACCCTCACGTCGGCGCGGTGACCGGGAACCCGCGCATTCGCACGCGCTCCACGCTGATTGGCCGCATTCAGGTGGGTGAGTTCTCCTCCATCATTGGGCTCATTAAGCGGACGCAGCGGATCTATGGCCGGGTCTTTACCGTCTCCGGCGTCATCGCCGCCTTTCGCCGACAGGCGCTGGCGGACGTCGGGTACTGGAGCCCGGACATGATCACTGAAGACATCGACATCAGCTGGAAGCTCCAGCTGCGCCACTGGGATATCTTTTTCGAGCCGCGGGCGCTGTGCTGGATCCTGATGCCGGAGACACTGAAGGGCCTGTGGAAACAGCGTCTGCGCTGGGCCCAGGGCGGCGCGGAGGTGTTTCTGGTCAACCTTCGCAGGATTGTGCGCTGGGAGCATCACCGGATGTGGCCGCTGTTCATGGAGTACGCGCTGTCAACGCTGTGGGCCTTCGCGTACGCGATGACGGTGCTGCTGTTCCTCCTCAGCCAGGTTGCGCCTGTTCCCGCCAGGCTGACCGTGGAGAGCCTTTTCCCCCCGGAGTTTACCGGGCTGCTGCTGGGGGTGATGTGTCTGCTGCAGTTTCTGGTCAGCTTGTTTATAGAGCGGCGCTATGAACGAAAAGTGGCCAGCTCGCTTTTCTGGGTGATCTGGTTCCCGATGGTGTACTGGATGATCGGCCTGTTTACCACCCTCGTCGCATTTCCAAAAGTCATGCTTAAACGTCAGCGCGCCCGCGCTCGCTGGATCAGTCCGGACCGGGGAAAAGGAAGCCTTCAATGAACGAAAATACCTTAATTTTGACCGAGCATCGGCTCTTGCCACGTCTTTTCGATGCCGCATTAACGCTGGTGGCGTGGGGTGGATTTCTGTTTTTCCTGTATGCCCGGCTCTGGATGCAGCTCACCGATGAGAGCGACCACCGCTGGGGCGTGATTATCGCGTCCTTTAATACGGTGTTGCTCTACCTGCTGTTCGCCGCGCTTAACGGCTGGCTGCTAATTTTGTGGTATCAGTACAACCGCCGCCGCGCCCACGTGAGGCGGCGTCAGCCGGGCTATTTTCACCAGGAGGAGCTGGCCCGCAGCTTTAATGTCTCACCGCAGATCATCTCCGAGATGAGCCAGTACAACCTGCTGACGGTGTATCATGACCAGATTGGCCGCATCATCGATCTGAAGATCAGCGAGCAGCTGGAAGAGGAAGAACTGTAACGAAAAGACCCCGCTGGATGCCCGGGTCGCCAGGGTGGTGGCGACTGAGCCACCCTTGCACGTTCACAGGCCATGTCGTTAAAGAGTAGCAAGGAACATAAAGTGAACGGAATGACCACCAGAGCCGTATGTTCCCCCTCATCCCAGCCCTCTCCCTCAAGGGAGAGGGGGTCGTCCGTGCAGGTATTATTTTATAGCGAGTCCTTCACCACAATCAGCGGCTCGATATCGCTCTCTTTCTTCACCACCAGCGAGTCATCGCCGCGCAGACAGGTTCCGCCGTAGTTCCCGCCCACGGTAAAGGTACAGACCTGTATGTACTTGCCGTCGACCTTCGGCAGGCACCACAGCTGCTGGTAGATGTTTTTACGGTCGACAAACTTGCCGCTGGATTTATCCAGCAGTTCGTCCTGGGCGCTGATGAGATCGATATTGCTGCCGCAGCGCCCGGCAATCGGTTTAGCGGCATAGCCGGTCTGTTTCAGCAGATCGTTAACCTCAAAATCGGTGTCGAGCAGGTAGCGATGGTTCGGGAACAGCTGCCACAGCACCGGCAGAATCGCCTTGTTGCCGGGAATCACGGTCCACAGCGGTTCGAAGACCAGCACCTCCGGGCGCAGCAGGACGTCAATCAGGCGCACCTCGCCCTCGGGATGTCCGGTGCGGATCGGCACGGCGGCGTATTCGGTTTCGCTGACCTCGCGGATCTGCTCTATCGCCGTTTCCCACGCCCAGGTTTTCCATACGCAGTTGACGTGGCGACCTTCGTCGTCAATCAGCTGCCCGGCGGTATCCCAGCTTAGGGCGCCAAGCCCGTGCAAGATTTTAGTTTCAAACCCGGCCTGCATCAGCGAACGCTGAATAAAGAGCGCGTGATAGTCCTCTTCAACATCGTTGTCCTGCATGATGTGGACGAACGGCCGCGCGTGGCTATGCTTCCAGGCGCCGGTCAGCTCTTCCAGCAGCCCTTCTGCCGGGTTATGCCCGTTGCCGCGATAGCCGTTTTTCACCCACTCTTCGAGAATCAGCCCGCCCTCGGTATGGCAGGACGCGGAGTCGGCGTTGTACTCGTAGACCTTAATGCCGCGCTCGTCCATGCAGAAATCCATACGACCGGTGATCATATGGTGGCGACGCCACTGCCAGGAGAGGCGCAGGCGCGGCCAGAGGATTTTCGGGATGTCGAAAAGCGCCAGCAGGCTGTCGTCTTTCAGCACCTTGTCCGTCGCGTGCAGGTACATCAAATGCAGTTCGTTCGTGGCCTTGATCAGCTCCTGCTCGGCGCTTTCGGTAATGGTGAAGTACTGGCAGGGGTCTTTGTTGATCACATGGCCGTTGGCGCGGATATACGCCTGCTGCAGCGCGTCATTTTCGTTAAGCCATTTTCCGTCGAACTGACGTTTGTTTTTCAGCCGCGCGCCGCTGATTTTCAGCAGTTCGCCGTCGATTTCCGGCTGGGGAATGCTGTGTTCCGTGTCGTCGGTCTGGATCATCCAGCCGAGAATCTCCGTGTCGTTGAAGGTGTCATGGATGGTATAACACCCGTTCTCCACGCTCAGACGCAGCTCGCGCGTCCACTGCTGCCCGAGCGGCAGCGGGGAGTGAATCACGTTCTGCTCCGCAATACGTACCTTATCGTCCAGAAGCTGGGTGATCACCGCCACGTGGCCGGTCTCATGAAACTCACCGCCCTTTTGCCAGATCAGCAGCGCCCCCGCGCGCGGCGCGCGTTTTGAACCGTTGGCAAAGGCCTGGAGGGGCAGGATGTTATCGTTCACCACCTGACGCAAAAAGCGCAGGGAGAAGATTTCCCACGCCATGCCGACGTCGGTAAACACGAAGCCATAGTTGAGAAACAGGAAACGGCGGGCAAACTCAACGCACTGCCACTTGTGGCCCATGTATTCGTTGCCGATATAGCTGCGAAAATCCGCGTCTTGCGGGTAGTTGCGCGGGTCCAGACTGCCGTAATTTGAAGAGTAAATCGCCACGCCACCGGGCGCATAGCCTAACAACGTCCCGAATGGCGCATCACTGCTTAACTTTCCTTTACGCATGTATCCAACCTAAAACAGGCAGGCGGCAATTTTTTTAAGGGTTGTCGTCGTCTGCACGTTGTAATTAACCTGACAGAGGAACATTTATCATACACCTGCGCGGCAAATTATTCGCCTTACCCGGCCTACGAAATACAAAACCCTGTAGGTCGGGTAAGCGAAGCGCCACCCGACACGTTTAAGGCTCAAACCTTAAACAACCAGCACGCCGCGAAATGCCCTGGCGCAATCTCCCGCATGGCAGGCTCCTGCGTCTGGCAAACCGGCATGGCGTGCGGGCAGCGGCTGCAGAACTTACAGCCCGGCAGCGCGGACGTGGGGCCTGGAATGTCGCCGCGCAGGGTGGCGTCGTCGAGATTGCGAATGCGCGGATCGGGCTGGGGAACCGCCGCCAGCAGCGCGCGGGTGTAAGGGTGCGCCGGACGCTGATACAGTTCATTCGCCGGGGCCACCTCCACCAGTTTACCGAGATACATCACCCCAATGCGGCTGGAGATATGGCGCACCATGGAGAGATCGTGGGCGATGAACAGATAGGTTAGCCCCAGCTCCTGCTGCAGATCCTGCAAAATATTTACCACCTGCGCCTGCACCGAGACGTCCAGCGCCGAGAGCGGCTCATCGCACAGCACAAATTCAGGATGCACGGACAACGCGCGGGCAATACTGATGCGCTGGCGCTGCCCGCCGCTGAACTCGTGCGGGAACCGTTCAAGGTGTTCGTGCTTCAGCCCCACTTTGTAGAGCAGCGTTTCCGTACGTTCCCGCTGTTCTTCGCGGCTGTAGCCGTGGATCTGCATCGGCTCCGCCACTAGCTGCCGCACGGTCATTCCGGGGTTAAGCGAGGAATAAGGATCCTGAAAAATCGCCTGCATCCGCTTGCGCAGCGGCTTGAGCTCTTTTTCACGGGCGTGGGCGATAGACTGCCCGGCAAAGTGGATCTCGCCCGAGGTGATATCGAACAGGCGCAGGATGGCGCGCCCGAGGGTGGATTTCCCGCAGCCGGACTCCCCCACCAGGCCAAACGTCTCGCCGGGCTGAATATCAAAGCTCACGCCATCAACCGCCTTCACGGCCACGCCTTTACGCCGCAAACCGCCGTTGAGCGGATAGTGCTTGCGCAGATCGCGCACGCTCACTAATGGCGCCTGTTGTTTGCTCATGCCTGAATCTCCTTATCGGCCCATAGCCAGCAGGCGGCGCGATGGCCCTCGCCGGCGGTGTAAAATGCGGGCTGTCGTTCACACTGGGGCATGCGCTTCGGGCAGCGTTCCGCGAACGGACAGCCCGGCGGCGGGTTAAGCAGGCCAGGCGGCGAACCTTCGATCGGCGATAAACGTTGATTGACCTCATCCGGGCGCGGCAGCGAGGCCAGCAGCCCCTGGGTGTAAGGATGCGCAGGGCGATAAAAAATGTCCTCCACGCTCCCCTCCTCCATCACCAGCCCGCCGTACATCACCACCACGCGGCTACAGACCTGCGCCACCACGCCGAGATCGTGGGTGATCAGCAAAATCGCGGTTTGGGTCTGCTGTTGCAGGCTTTTCAGCAGGCGCAGGATCTGCGCCTGAATGGTCACGTCCAGCGCGGTGGTCGGCTCATCGGCAATAAGAAGCTTCGGATTGCAGGAGAGCGCAATCGCGATCATCACCCGCTGGCGCATCCCGCCGCTGAACTCGTGGGGATACTGGTCGTATCGGCGTTCCGCCTCGGCAATGCCTACCTGTTCCAGCATGGCGATCGCCGCCGCTTTGGCCGCTTTTTTGCTCAGCCCTTTGTTACGCATCAGGATCTCAGCCATCTGCTTGCCGATGGTCAGCACCGGGTTCAGGGCGGTCATCGGATCCTGAAAAATCATCGCGATCTCGTTGCCGCGAATGGCACGCATCTGCGCGGGGGTTTTCTGCGCCAGATCCTCATTCTGGAAGCGAATGCTGCCGCCGGTTATCCGTCCGTTGCTCCCCAGAAGCTGGATAATCGACTTACAGGTGACGCTTTTCCCACAGCCCGACTCGCCGACGATGCCGACGAGCTCGCCCGGCTGAACCTGAAAGCTCACGCCGCGCACCGCGTGAACCTCGCCCTCGCGGGTGCGGAACGTGGTTTGCAGGTTCTCAAGCGCTAATAAGTTACTCATCGCGATTCGCTCCCGGCTCAAAGGCGGTACGGAACACATCGCCCAGCACGTTAAAGCTGAACACCGTCAGCAGGATCAGAATGCCGGGGAACATCGCCAGCCACGACGCTTCGCCGATATAAGACTGCGCGTTGTTAAGCATGCTTCCCCACGACGCCGCAGGCGCCTGCACGCCGAGCCCTAAGAAGCTGAGCGTTGACTCCATCAGAATGGCCGAGGCGATATTGAGCGTGGCCGCCACGATGATGGTCGGCAGCACGCCGGGAATGATGTGGCGCACGATAATGCGCAGCGGGTGCTCTCCCGACGCGCGGGCATAAAGCACGTACTCGCGCTCTTTCACCGACAGGGTTTCAGCACGCACCAGCCGCGACATGTTCATCCACGTCAGCAGGCTGATGATGAGAATGATGTTATCCACGCCCGGCTTGAGGTAAGCATTCACCACCAGCAGCAGGAAGAAGGCCGGAATGGCCATCAGGATATCCACGGCGCGCATCATCAGGTTATCCAGCCAGCCGCCAAAATAGCCGCTCACCGTTCCCACCACCGTGCCGATAAGCGTGGAAAAGAGCATGGCGAGAAAACCGACCATCAGGGAGATCTGGCCGCCATACAGCGCGCGGGTGAAGTAGTCGCGCCCGTATTCATCGGTGCCGAACCAGTGCGCGGCATCCGGCGGTAGCGTGCGTGCGCCGAGCGCCATCCGATCCGGATCGTACGGACTTAATCCCGCACAGAGCGCGGCGACAACGAAGATAAAAAGCACAAACAGAGAGAACTGCGCCGGACGGTTGCGGCGCAGCTGGTGACGAACCTGCTGCCAGCGTCTGCTCATCCGGGTTACCTCAGCGTACGAATGCGGGGATCGGCGAAGCGATAAAGCACATCGGCGATCAGGTTACCGACGATCAGCATCATCGACGAGAGCATGATGATCGCCATGATCAGCGGGTAGTCCAGCGAGGCGATCGACTGGATCCCGAGCAGCCCCATCCCCGGCCAGGAGAAGACGCTTTCCGTCACATAGGCCCCCACAATCAGCTCACCGAACGACAGGCCGAACAGGGTAATCACCGGCAGCAGCACGTTTTTCAGCACGTGGCGGAACAGAATGCTGGAACGCGTGGCGCCGTAAGCAAGCTGGGTCTGTACGTAGTCGGCCGAGAGCTGCGAGATGGTGTTGGAGCGAATGTAGCGCACGTAGCTGGAGAGGTTATAGAACGTAAGTGCAATACACGGCAGCACGCCGTGACGCAGCAGGTCCAGGCCGTTGTCCTCCATGCCGATGGTGCGCATCCCCATGCTGGGGAACCAGTTAAGCTGCACGGCAAACACGGTGATGAGCAAAATGCCGAACCAGAATATCGGCACCGAGATGCCGATATAGGCGAACAGGTTCAGGAGGTGATCCAGCCAGCGGTGCTTAAATGCCCCCGCCAGCAGGCCCAGCGGGATCGCCAGCACGATCGCCATCAGCAGCGACGCGCCCATCAGCCCCAGCGTGGCCGGAATGCGTTCGCCGATCATCTCCAGCACCGGGCGGTGGTAAATCAGCGAATAGCCGAGATCGCCCTGCAGGACGTTTTTCAGCCACAGAACGTACTGCGTGACCAGCGGCTTATCCAGCCCCAGGCTCTGGCGAATACGTTCGATATCTTCCGGAGCCATGCGCGGCGTAATGTACGCCGCCACCGGATCGCCTGGCGCGAGCTTGACCAGCAAAAACGCCACCAGTGAAATAAAGAACAGCATCGGCAGCAGCTGCAGCAGCCGACGCGTGAGGAGTGTGTTCACGACGTGCCCTTTCAAAAGCCCCGACCTGACGGCCGGGGCAATCACTTATTTCTGATAGATTTTTGACAGATCCTGGAACAGATAGACCGGTTTCGGCTCTGCCTCCTGGGTGCCGCCGAAGCGCTTGTCCACCGCGACGGTCGCATTGGTGTAGGCAATCGGGTAGTACGTCATGTCGTTCGCTACGGTCTGCTGAATTTGCTTGTAGATATCGGCACGTTTCGCGGCGTCGGTTTCCACTGCGCCTTTATCCCACAGAGCATCAAACTGCGGATTTTTGTAATGCGCGTAGTTATAGGCTTCGTTGCTCATGAACAGCGATTTGTAACCGTCCGGCTCGGAGCCCATGATGTAGCCGCCCAGGTTCAGCTCCCACGCGGTGTTGTTCATATCAAGGCTGCGCTGAGACATGGCGTTGGAGTCCAGCGGCATCAGCTCCACGTTCACCCCAATGCCCTTCAGCGCCTGCTGAATATAAAGCGCCATGCTCTCCTGGGTTTTGTTGGTGTTCACATATGCCAGGCGCAGCTTGAGGTTGTCCGGCGCGCCGGACGTCTTCAGCAGCTCTTTGGCTTTTTGCAGATCGAACTTGTACTGCTCGACGTCATCCGTCTTGTAAAGCGTATCTGGCGTCAGGAACGAGGTCGCCGGTTTAGCGTAGTCCAGCGAGGTAAACGCGGTCTGGGTCAGCTCGTCCTTGTTGATGGCGTAAGCAATGGCCTGACGCAGTTCTTTACTCTTCATCACCGGCACGTTCTGGTTGAACGTCATATAGGCCAGACGGCCTTCCGGATAGACCACGAAGTCAAACTTACCGGTATTTTTCAGGCGGTTCACATCCTGCGGGTCAACCATCTTCAGGTTGATTTCCCCGTTTTGCAGCGCCAGGTTGGCGGCGTTGCTGTCTTTGGCGAAACGGTAGGTGACCGAATCAAGCTTCGCTTTTCCGTTCCAGTAATCGTCAAAACGGGTCAGGGCGTAATACTGCCCGGCGCGGTACTCTTTGAATTTGAACGGCCCGGAGCCGACCGGCGCATCGTTTTTGGTGCTCTTTTCCAGGTCACCTTCACCGGCGAACACGTGCTGAGGGATCGGGTAGATCTGCACCAGCGTTCCGGTAAAGGCCGCGCTGACCTGCGGTAGGGTGAACTTCACGGTGCGCTCATCCACCTTGCTCACCTGTACCGGCTTGTCGCTGTAGGTGAACATGCTGCGGAAGAAGCTGTGCTGTTTGGCATCCAGCAGCTTATTGAAGGTGAAGACCACGTCATCCGCCGTCAGCGGCTGTCCGTCCTGCCATTTGAGGTTGGGTTTTAACGTCAGGGTATAGCTCAGGTTGTCGGCAGAGGGCGTCAGGCTTTCCGCCAGGCCCCACTCGATCTTACCGTTGTTGAAGCTATAGAGCGGGGCATAAAGCGCCTGCATGATGGTTAACGTCGTACGGTCACTGGCATAGAGCGGATTCACGGCTAACGGGTCGCCGGAGGTAATACCGATAATCAGCGAACCGCCCTCTTTTGGCGCGTCGCTTTTTGCCGCAGCCACACTGTTTGTCTCTTTATTTTTCGCATCATCACAGCCCGCCAGGCCTAACGCGAGCGAAACGACCACTGCCGATAACAGAAGCTTGCGCATCTCACTAACTCCTTGCCTTATAAAGTGTTTATTACTGCATCTTTTATTTATGTTGAAGCATCATATTCAGCTTTATCGGTTTACGCATTAATTATGAAAATGCGATTTTCGATTAAGCTTATGCCGGATTTGATATATATAAGCGCCGGAAGGAATAGCGGCAGATCGATTACGCTCAGTTGGTTAAACGCTTCACAAATCTCCTGCTACACTGCCTCAACACATCACTCAAAAGGCAGACCAACATGTCAGACAACACGTATCAGCCACCGAAAGTGTGGGAATGGAAAAAGAATGGCGGCGGCGCGTTCGCCAATATTAACCGCCCGATCTCCGGCGCAACGCATGAGAAAGATTTGCCAGTCGGTTCGCACCCGCTGCAGCTTTACTCTCTCGGTACGCCGAACGGCCAGAAAGTGACGATCATGCTCGAAGAGCTGCTGGCGCTGGGCGTGACGGGCGCGGAGTATGACGCATGGTTGATCCGCATCGGCGAGGGCGACCAGTTCTCCAGCGGCTTTGTTGACGTCAACCCGAACTCGAAAATTCCGGCACTTCGCGACCACTCCACGAACCCGCCAACGCGCGTCTTTGAATCCGGCAATATCCTGCTCTACCTGGCAGAGAAGTTCGGTCACTTCCTGCCGAAAGATCCGGCGGGACGCACCGAGACGCTGAACTGGCTGTTCTGGCTGCAGGGCGCGGCGCCGTTCCTCGGCGGTGGTTTTGGCCACTTCTACAACTATGCCCCGGTGAAAATTGAGTACGCGATTGACCGCTTCACCATGGAAGCCAAACGCCTGTTCGACGTGCTGGATAAACAGCTGGCGCGGGGGCGTTACGTCGCGGGTGAGGAGTACACCATCGCGGATATTGCCATCTGGCCGTGGTTCGGCTGCGTGGCGCTGGGTAGCGTTTATAACGCCGCCGAGTTCCTCGACGCAGAGAAGTACACCAACGTGCAGCGCTGGGCGAAAGACGTGGCGAATCGCCATGCCGTTAAGCGCGGACGCATCGTTAACCGTACCAGCGGCGAGCTGAACGAGCAGCTTCACGAACGCCACGCGGCGAGCGACTTCGAGACAAATACGGAAGACAAGCGTCAGGCGTAATGTTCCGCCGGGTGGTTCGCCGCCCGGCAGCAGAGATCCTTATCCAGGGCATGATTAGCTTAAAGGTTGAGTCGGTATTGCTGGCACTATCTGGGCGTTTTTCTCGCGTCAGAGAGTGAGAAATGACGTCTCAATCGACAGCAGTCACAAAGGATCTGTTATGAAACTTATTAAAACAACTCTGGTTATCAGCGCCCTCATTTTTTCCACCTCGGGAATGGCCATCGACAAAACCGCCGCTGGCGCGGTAGCAGGCGCTGCCATTGGCGCGGCCACGGGCAAAGATCTGAAATCGACCGTTGGCGGCGCCGTCGTGGGCGCAGGAACCGGCGCCATGTTCAAAAACGGCGAGAAAGGTAAAGCCGCGCGTAAAGGGGGTGCGGTAGGTGCTGCCGTGGGCGCAGGTGCCGCGGCGGTTACCGGTAAGAGCGTGCTGAAAGGTGCGGCCGTTGGTGCAGGTACAGGCGCGCTGATTGGTGAAGCGACGCACTGATATACTTCGCCGGGCGGCACTCTACGAGCCCGGCCTCGTTGTTATGCAGTAATCCCTCCGCACAAGGTCTCAAATTTTTGCGATCCGCTTTCAGAAATCACATCTTCCCCTGTGTCGCAACTCAGTGAATAATTGCCTATCGTAGCCTGAAGATTACAATGCATTTGCTTATCGTAAACTACAGGCTACAATAATGGCTAAGGTTAAACACTACATCACATCTGACGGGTACGATCCTTTTGATGCATATCTGAGAAGTGTGAAAGATCCCATAGCAAAAGCCATGATTGCTACGCGTGTCGCCAGAATGTCAACGGGTAACTATGGTGATTGCAAGCCATGCAGAGAGAGCGTTTCAGAGCTCAGAATTAACCAGGGGCCGGGTTACCGTGTCTATTTCAGCGAAGTCTCCGATCCGGCAGATGGCACAGTGAGTCTGGTGTTATTGACTGGAACGAAAAAAATGCAAAATGCAGATATTGAAAGGGCCGTTGAGTACCTCAACGACTACAAGCGCAGAATATAAGAGGAAATCGTAATGGCTAAATCAGTACTACATGATGACGCAATGGTACAGCTCCTGAAAGATTCTCCAGATTTCGCGCCCGTATATCTTCATCAGGCTTTCATTGAAATTGACGAGCCCGGAGGCTATGAGGCGTTCATGCTGGCTTTACGGCATGTCATTGAAGCCTCTGGCGGGATGACCGTCATTGCAAAACGCGCAGGTATTTCCCGCGAATCACTCTACAAATCACTCTCACCAAACGGCAACCCCTCATTTAAGCGTATCGCAGAAGTAGCATCTGCAACCGGATACCCGATTTCCCGAATTGCAGCTGCAGGGTTAAACGCACCAGCGTGAGACGCACGTCAAAACATGCCCGAAAGTGCTAGCCGGACGAAGCATCAATGACGATCGTCATACTGAAACGCTATTGGAAATAGGTGGTAAGAGACATGCCTGCATGCCGCCTCACCAGTTGCATTAATACTTAATGTCCCGCGCTTTTTGTCTTCCGGACTGTTTCATCTGACGCTTGTCCTGACGGCAGTCGTGATTGCTCTGGTTATTATTCGCGACGCAGGCCTGCTTCACCTGCCGTGACGTGTCGCGGGTTTCCTGCCTGACATCACGTGCCACGCGCCGTTCCTGCGCCTGCTGGGTCGCACTGGCAAAAACCGAGAACAGCATCAGAAAAATGAAAGAGAGAACAGGGATAACGGATAACGATCTGTTCATAGCAACACCTCATAGAAGAGAGCCCAGAACGTCAGGGGGGTTAGCAAAAGAATAGCAGTTTCAGCGCGCGCTGAAGGGGGAAGGCTTTAATAATTCAAGGCCGCAAAACGCGGCCTTGCAACGTTGCGTTATGCCGTCAGGCGGAACTTCTGCACCGAGCGCTGAAGATCTTCCGTCTGGCGCTCCAGCGCGGCTGCCGCCGCGGAAACTTCCTCCACCAGCGAGGCGTTTTGCTGAGTGACGCCATCCATCTGCGTAATGGCAATCCCGACCTGCGAAATGCCCTTGCTTTGCTCCTCAGAGGCGGAAGCGATTTGCTTCATGATGGTCGTCACTTCCGTTACGTCGCGCAAAATCGCATCCATGGTGGTGCCGGTATCGCCTACCAGCTTCGCCCCCTGCTCTACGCGGGAAACGGAATCGGTAATCAGCCCCTCAATCTCTTTGGCCGCGTTGGCGCTGCGGCTTGCCAGATTGCGAACTTCACCTGCCACTACCGCGAAACCACGACCCTGTTCGCCCGCGCGCGCCGCTTCAACCGCCGCGTTAAGCGCCAGAATGTTAGTCTGGAAGGCAATGCTGTTGATAACGTTAGTGATTTCAGCAATTTTCTTCGAGCTTTCCGAAATTCCGCTCATGGTGGTCACCACCTCTTCCACCAGCGAGCCGCCGCGGCTGGCGGTGGTTGAGGCCACATCTGCCAGCTGGCTTGCCTGGCGCGCGCTTTCCGCGTTCAGCTTCACCGTGGCGGTCAGCTGTTCCATGCTGGCTGCCGTCTCTTCCAGCGCAGCCGCCTGCTCTTCGGTACGGGAAGAGAGATCGTTGTTACCGCTGGAGATTTCCGTCGCGCCGCGCCAGATATTTTCACTGCCGGAGCGAATCGTGCTGACCGCTTCGCGCAGGCTGTCCTGCATGGCGCTCAGCAGCGGCACCAGCTGTCCCACGCAGTTGCGGCCAAACGGCTCAATGGGCTGGCTGAGATCGCCCTGGGCAATCTGGCGGAACTGCTGGCGAATGCGGTCCAGCGGTTTGACCAGCATCGCCACCAGGTAACGGTCGGTGAAGAGCAGGATCAGCAGGCCGATAATCGTGGCGACGATTATCACCGTGCGGGTCATGCTGGTCAGGCCGTCCACCACCACGCGGGTGCTATCGAGCGATTTCGCGGCGGCATTGTTGAACGCCTCGGCAGCCGCACCGAACGCGCGGCTCAGCGGTGGCGTAACGTTGTTGGCCTGCTGGCGATACCCCTCCAGAGCCCCCTGCTTTGCCTGCTGCATCTGCGGCGTAACGCCCTGTTCAAGCAGCGCCTGCCAGGTGCCGATCACCCGGGAAGAGATCTGCTCATCCATCGGGCCAGGAGAGATCGCTTTCATCTCGGCCAGTTTCTTACCCATGTTATCCAGCGCCTGTTGGGCAGAGGCCAGATCCGGCGTGCCGCCTGCGGCTTTAACTTCCATGGCGCGGCTCAGACGGGTCACAAAGCGGAAATACTGATCGTTGCCCTGGCTGAGCACCGTCATCTGTTTAACCAGCTGGCGATCCACGTCGTTGCCATCAGAAACGCGGGAAAGGGACCAGGTGCTGTACAAGCCAACACCCGCCCACATTAAACAAAAGATCCCGAGAATCGTCAGCATGACGAAGCGGATCGTGAAATTACGGAGCATATTCATAAGTCTTCCTTGCCGTGAGGGTGAGTTCGCCCAGAGGCGAGTACTACTCTCGTTATCGGCAGGAAGTGACGAAGGTATAATCTTTCGCGCGTAATTTTATAAAAATCTTCACTACCCTACCGATCGCTGGAAAAGGATAATCGCTGCGGGGAAAATCTCTCTGCACAATACGTGTTTTAATATTTCACCAGCCGTCGAAATGTAAAACAGACAAACAATCAATTAACCACATAACCCGAAAGGGTTAATATCCCAGTGAATGAGACGGTCAAAGTACCGCACATACAGTCAAGAAACCCTTTAATTTGTATGCAAATCATTCCAAAACATTTACCGAATGAATTAATTAAAATTTATTAATCAGGTTTAATTATTTAAACGTCAGTTATTGCGCGGGATATATTCTTAGATTTCATTACATCCCCAGCCACTAAGAAAGTTCTTATTTTAAATAAATTCATTTAAAAAGAGCCGGACAATTTTCGACTCATCCAGAGAACTTCAAATGCGCAAATTAATGAATCGTACGTTGCTTTCACAATGTGTTTTAGTAGCTTTAACCTCATTTGGTGCCCAGGCTGCCGCCACGCCCGCCACGCCCTGCCAGCCCGGCGTGACATCGCAGACCTGCGGTTTATCGAAGTACAAAGATAATAGTTTCTATCAGGAGCCCGGCGTGACTAATGCCATTATGGCCGACACCACCGCAAATAATATATTTATGGATGGAAGCCGTGAATCAGGGGATACCCAGTCATTGACCGTTTCCGGCACCGATATGTCCGGCCATTATATTCAGGGCAGCAACGGGGGCACGGCTAATATTACGCTGAATAACGGCGCCACCGCCGATATGATCGAAGTGGGCAATACTGGCGCAACCACCAATACGACGGTGACCATCGATGGTGCCACGCTGAATGGCGAAAATGACGCCGGAAGCTACGAGGGAAAGAAAGCCTATATGATGGGTTCAGCCATTTACCTCGACCCGATGGATAAAGGCTACCACACCGTGAACGTTGAGAACGGCAGCGTACTACACGGCAGTATTCTCAGCGCGGGGGCCGGTGCGCAAAATATTGCCATCAGCGACAGCACGATGGATAAGGGCGGTATTTACGCAGGTAGCGATAAATCTGATACCAGTATTACGCTGACTAACGCTTCCGTGGATGCCTCGCAGAGCGAAATCGCGCAGAACATCGACACGCTGGCGGTAAAGCTGAGCGAATACAAGCCCTTCAGCGACATCAACCTGGATGCCTTTGGCGATGTCGCCATCGCGATGTACGGAACGAAGGCCGATTCGCTGGCGCTGAATAACAGCACGATCGCCGGAGACATTGGGGCCATTAACGAAAACGGTTCCACCCGTATCTCACTGACGAATAACAGCGTTGTAAATGGTAATGTGACCGTCGAGGGCAATTCCGCAAATTCCGTTCTGGTGGATAACAGTACCGTGAATGGCGAGATAAATACCAGCCAGAATAAGGGCAGCAGCACCATCACGCTGCAAAACAATGCAACCGTCAACGGTGATATAACAACGGGTGCAGGTGATGATACGGTCGTGCTGACCAATGATTCACATGTAAATGGCAATGTTAACGGCGGTGACGGTAGCGATACCCTTTCAATGGATGCGGGCAGTTCCGTCTCCGGACAAATAAGCCAGTTTGAAACGGTGAATACCACCAGCGATAACAGTATTGCCATTGATAAAATTAACGATGCAACCAGCTGGAGTTTGCAAAACGGTTCAACCCTGACTGCCACCACCACCGGCAGCAATGCGCTGGTTACCATGAGCACCGACAGCTATGTGAATTTCGGTAATATTACCGGCGCCAATAACGCAGTCATTGTGAATAGCATCACCCCGTCAGCACTGAATCAACGTAACGTTATTCTGGGTACGTTCACCACTTCAGGCAGCAGCGCCCCAGAAAATTATGCCGCAGCAAGTTTTACCAACGGCCAGCAGAATGTTGAGAGCCGCAGCGGAGCCTATAACTACGACAATAGCCTGGATATTGTTGCTGCCGACGGCGCGCCGCAGACGATGCTGGCAGCCGATAATAGTCAGAACTGGAATATTGAATTCAATAGCCAAAGGGGCAATCTCGCAAGCGACGTTCAGGGGCTGGTTGCTGGTCTGGATGGAGCTGAACAAGCCGGTCATCAGGTGGCTGATGATATTAGCAACCATATGAACCAGGTGCATCTGGCGAACCTGCTGGGAGAGCAGCAGGACGGCGCGCAGGTGTGGGGAGATTTCCTTTATCAGAACGGGAATTTCAGCAACGATGTCGACTATAAAAGCATCACTCAGGGTGCGCAGGGCGGCGTAGACTGGACGGCGCATCTGAATAACGGCGACAGCGTGACCGGCGGTATCGCGCTGGCGTGGACGCGCAGCCGCGTGCAGGACACCAGCGACGGTGCGGATAGCTTCAAAGACAGTGTTTACGGTAACTACTACAGCCTGTATGGCGGCTGGCAGCAGGCGCTGAACGGCCGAACCTGGGGTCTGTTTGCAGACGGCAGCTTCAGCTACGGCGATATGCGTTATTCGCTGTCTGCCAACAACGTGACGGGCGATACCAGCGGCATGACGGAAGCGCTGAACGGCTCCACCGATGGCAGCCTGTATATGGCGCAAGCCCGTACCGGCGTCAATGTGCTGCTGCCGGGCGAAACGCTGCTGCAGCCTTACGCCACGTTAGGCTGGGATCAGACCAAAGCAAACGGCTTCTCTGATAGTGCTGTGACCTTTGCCGACAGCCAGGTCTCTTCCTGGAACAGTGGCGCTGGCGTGAGGCTCACCACCACCCTTCGCGATTTGAACAAGAACGTGAAGGTGATGCCGTGGATTGACGCGCGCTTCCAGAAAGAGTTCAGCGATAACACCGACATTCAGGCGGCGGATTATCACAATACCTCTGGCCACAACAACTCCATGGGCATCTTTGGGGCAGGCATCAATGCCACCATTGCCCATAACTTTACCCTGACCACCGGCGTGTATGTCGGTACGGGTGATGTGGATAACGATGCCAGCGTGCAGGCGGGTATGAGCTATAGCTTCTGATTGTCGTCTGATTGCCCGGTGACCAGCGTGTACCGGGCAATGCGGAACGCAACGTCTGACGCATCCCGAGGAAAATGGCTGGCAGGGAGTTCTGCCATCGCTTCTCCCCGGGATTTGTGTTTTGATAAGGACAGAATGAAAACGCCGTTTCAAAAATTCATCGATAAGAAAAGGAGACATCATGTCCTGGTACCCTGCCCCTGACCGCTACGAGAACATGCAATACCGCCACTGCGGCAAGAGCGGCCTTCGCCTGCCCGCGCTGTCGCTTGGGCTGTGGCATAGCTTCGGCCACGTCCAGCCTCTTGACGCCCAGCGCGCGCTGCTGCAAAAAGCCTTCGACTTAGGCATCACCCATTTCGATCTCGCCAATAACTACGGACCACCGCCGGGTAGCGCGGAAGAGAATTTCGGCCGCCTGCTGCGTGAGGATTTTGCCGCGCACCGCGACGAGCTAATTATCTCCACCAAGGCGGGTTACGACATGTGGCCAGGGCCTTACGGTTCGGGCGGTTCACGCAAATATCTGCTCGCCAGCCTCGACCAGAGCCTGAAGCGTCTGGGCGTCGAATACGTGGATATTTTCTACTCCCACCGCGTGGATGAAAACACGCCGATGGAAGAGACGGCCGCTGCGCTGGCCCACGCCGTGCAGAGCGGAAAAGCGCTGTATGTGGGCATTTCCTCCTACTCGACCGAGCGCACCCAAAAAATGACCGAGCTACTGCGCGAGTGGAAGATCCCGCTGCTGATCCACCAGCCGTCCTATAACCTGCTTAACCGCTGGGTCGATAAGACCGGCTTGCTGGATACGCTGGAAGCAAACGGTACGGGATGTATCGCCTTTACCCCGCTGGCGCAGGGGCTACTGACCGGAAAATACCTGAACGGTATTCCTGAAGGTTCACGCATGCAGCGCGAAGGGAATAAAGCGCGCGGCCTGACGCAGAAGATGCTGACCGACGCCAACCTGAGCAGTCTGCGTTTGCTGAATGAGATGGCGCACGCTCGCGGTCAGACGATGGCACAGATGGCGCTAAGCTGGCTGCTGAAAGATACGCGCGTGACGTCCGTGCTGATTGGCGCAAGCCGTCCGGAACAGATTGAGGAGAACGTTCGGGCGCTGGACAACCTGCGCTTTACGGACGACGAACTCAAGCGGATTGACCAGCATGTTGCGGATGGGGAGTTGAATCTGTGGCAGGCATCGTCTGATAAATAGTGCGATCTGTTGCCCTCACCCCGGCCCTCTCCCACAGGGAGAGGGAGCTAACTATTCCCTCTCCCTGTGGGAGAGGGTTAGGGTGAGGGGAATTACTTCTTACTGATCTTATCCAGATACCCCATCACAAACGCAGACAGCACAAACGTCAGGTGGATGATGACGTACCACATCAGTTTGTTATCCGGCACGTTCTTCGCGTCCATGAACACGCGCAGCAGGTGGATTGAGGAGATCGCCACAATCGACGCGGCCACTTTATTCTTCAGCGAAGAAGCATCCATTTTGCCCAGCCAGCTGAGCTTCTCTTTACGCTCGTCGATATCAAGCTGGGAGACAAAATTCTCGTAGCCGGAGAACATCACCATCACCAGCAGCCCGCCCACCAGGGTCATATCCACCAGCGACAGCAGAACCAGAATCAAATCCGCCTGGGCAATGGAAAAAATGTTCGGCAGAACGTGCAGGATTTCCTGAAAGAACTTAATCGTCAGCGCGACAAGTGCCAGCGAAAGGCCAAAATAGACGGGGGCCAGTATCCAGCGAGAGGCGTACATGGCATTTTCAAAAAAGCGTTCCATAAAGTCCTGTTTGCAAAAGAAACCAGCGCCCAGTATATCTCAACGGCGCTGACTGTTTACAATAACTCAACAGTACCTCACTCAGACGTTGTCCGGGTTCACCTCAGGACGCGCGAACTCTGGCCAGACAAGCGCCACCAGCTCAGGATAGGCTTCCAGGCTGAACTCGCGAAAACACTGCCGCAAATTTAATACGTCCAGATCGGAATAAGATACCTTCTCGCCGTTTAGGCAGCGCTTTTTGATATTGTCATAATATTTATACACTGCTGAATTCAGGTCGCTGCAGCGACGCTGCGCCTCAAACAGTCCGGGCGTATCATTAATTTCCGACATTTTCATGCGTTTAATTGTCGCGTGTAAAAAGTCGATATATTCGTGGTTCACCCGCCAGTACCAGACAGGCGTAACGGAGTTCATCAATACAGAGAAATGGTCTTCACCTTCCTCTTTTGTCATCAGTTCAGGTTGCGGGGGTTCACTGGCGTCTTTCGACACTTTCGTTTTATTGAACTCCTGCATCAATAAAAGAACACCAGCGGTCAGTAATAGTAATGTGATGACCGTAAAAAAGATGCTGTTCATGGGTAGGCTCCATTTTTTTTGATTTTAAATTTGCCTCATGATATTGTCAACGAATCTCACGCCTTTACCAACCCCACCCTGTTGAAATTAAAGGAAATTAAAAATGCTGCCCGACTATCTCGTCCCGGCTAAGTACCACATTACGCCTGTGGAACAGCAACCGACGGAAGCGGAAAAAGAGGCCAGTTTCACTCAGGGGAAAAGAAAGCTCTCCGATTTCGAGCCCGATATATTAATTGGTGTTTCCCGAACTGGCAAATCCCGAAATATGTTGCTGGAAGAGCACGATCGCCATATAAAAGACCGCTTATTTCGCGCCATAAAAATTGAAGCCTTTGTCCACCTGCTGAATGACCTGCAGGCCGAGGGCGAAATAGATGCCCAGAAACTAAGTCAAATATTGGCAGAGAAAACCGAAGAAATTAATGAAGCGGGCAATGAAATTTGGCTTAATTTAATTACGCGCGAAAAAAACAACCCTATTTTTTATAGCCTGGGGGAAGATTAACGTGAAAGAAGTTAAAAACAACGACGTTTATTTGACTTTAGATGATAAAAAAAGCGATCAATTTATCTTAAAGCAAAATCTCGACGCGCTGAGAAACACTAAAAATGACGAGATGACGCGTATTACGCAAGACCTGGTATCGATCCCGGCGACGCTGGTTCGTCTGAAATGGCAGAATCGCCGTGAAATTTATCCGCTACAGGTCAAAGAAGAAATTTACGGTGCCGTGATGAACGCCATCATGGAACAGCGGCCAGAACTGAAAGAGAAGCTTCTCGGACGTCTTGAGGCCAATTACCAGTATCTGCTTGCCAGAGAAATCGCCACCCTGCGCCTGACGCGTAAACTGTCAGACGGCGAGTACCGTACTTCTAACGTCACCTGCGTGGCGCTTGATGAGGACGCGCTGGCCACCCCCTCTACCGCACAGACGGAGAGTAAAAACGCATAAACCGACAGGCATAAAAAAAGCCGGCTTTCGCCAGCTTCTTTATCATTTCGAGGCCGCTTTCTCTTCGCCGACCAGCCCAATCTTCAGGTAACCCGCCTGATGCAGCGTGTCCATTACCTTCATCATGGTTTCATAATCAACGGTTTTATCCGCACGGAAGAAGACCGTGGTGTCTTTCTTACCGCCGGTAAGCTGCTCAAGAGCCGGGATGACTGAGTCTGCCGTCACCGGGTCGTTCCCGAGGAACATGGATTTATCCGCCTTCACCGACAGGTAGATAGGCTTCTCCGGGCGCGGCTGGGGCTGGCTGGAAGAGGCAGGCAAATTCACCTTCACATCCACCGTCGCCAGCGGCGCAGCCACCATGAAGATAATCAGCAGAACCAGCATAACGTCGATAAACGGCGTCACGTTAATTTCATGCATTTCGCCGTTATCGTCCAGATTTTCGTTCAGACGCATCGCCATAGCATTAACCTGCGCGCAGTTTAGACGCCGCGTGCACCGGCTTAACCGAGCTGGCATTCAGGTCGAGATCGCGACTTTGCAGCAGCAGAACCTGCGCGGCAACGTCACCCAGCGTGGCTTTATAGCTGCCAATCATACGCGCGAAAATGTTGTAGATTACGACCGCTGGGATCGCAGCAACAAGACCAATCGCCGTTGCCAGCAGCGCTTCCGCGATACCCGGCGCCACAACCGCCAGGTTGGTGGTTTGGGTCTGCGCGATACCAATAAAGCTGTTCATGATGCCCCAGACCGTACCGAAAAGACCGATAAACGGCGAGATCGCACCGATGGTCGCCAGATAACCGTTGCCGCGTCCCATGTGTCGGCCCACGGCCGCAACGCGACGCTCCAGGCGGAAACCGGTACGCTCTTTAATGCCTTCGTTATCTTCACTGCCAGCGGAGAGTTCCAGCTCGTTCTGAGCTTCATTCACTAACAGGGTGGTCAGGCTTTTCGCGTGGAAGGATGAGGTCATGTCAGAAGCCTGATCCAGAGAGCGGGCTTCAGCCAGCTGCTGCTGTTCCCGCTTAAGGCGACGCTTCTGCGAAAGCAGCTCGGCGCTTTTGCTGAAGAAGATAGCCCAGGTGACAACGGACGCCAGAATCAGGCCGACCATCACAATCTTAACCACGATGTCAGCATGCTGATACATGCCCCAAACGGAGAGATCCGTCTGCATCAAATTATTACCCACTCTGTATCTCCAGGACGCAAATCACAAAATCTGAGCGTAATAATATCAAAACGTCGTCGAATTGATAGTAGTTCTCATTAGTATTTGCATGGTGCCGTAATTTTCGCTCACTTTCCTTGCGCTTACGCAGTAAAAATTTCTTATGCGAATTTTTGCTAATATTTTCTGCTTATTCGATAAGCCTCGGGGTGCAGTTTTTTCCAATCGTGGTAGTCTGGACGTCCAGACGTATAAAAACAGGGTTAGCGAACATGACAAAGAAGCATCTTGATACCACGCTGGTACAGGCAGGACGCAGCAAAAAATATACGCAGGGATCGGTCAACAGCGTGATTCAACGCGCCTCCTCGCTGGTGTTTGATACCGTTGAGGAGAAAAAAATCGCCACGCGCAACCGCGCGAAAGGCGGGCTTTTTTATGGCCGTCGCGGCACGCTAACCCATTTTTCTTTGCAGGAGGCGATGTGCGAGCTGGAAGGCGGCGCGGGCTGCGCGCTGTTCCCGTGCGGGGCGGCTGCGGTCGCCAACACGATTCTGGCGTTTGTGGAACAGGGCGATCATATCCTGATGACCAACACCGCCTATGAACCCAGCCAGGACTTCTGCACCAAAATTCTCAGCAAGCTCGGCGTGGCGACCGGCTGGTTCGACCCGATGATTGGTGAAGGCATTGCCGAACTTATTCAGCCAAACACCCGCATCGTGTTCCTGGAATCTCCGGGGTCGCTCACCATGGAAGTTCACGACGTGCCGGCTATCGTGAAGGCCGTGCGCAGCAAAGCGCCGGATGCGATTATCATGATCGACAACACCTGGGCGGCGGGCGTGCTGTTTAAGGCGCTGGAATTCGATATTGATATCTCGATTCAGGCTGCGACGAAGTACCTGATAGGCCACTCTGACGGCATGATTGGAACCGCGGTCTCTAACGCGCGCTGCTGGGATCAGCTGCGAGAAAATGCCTACCTGATGGGCCAGATGGTGGACGCAGACACGGCCTACATGACCAGCCGCGGACTTCGCACGCTGGGCGTTCGCCTGCGTCAGCACCATGAAAGCAGCCTGAAGGTGGCCGAATGGCTGGCGCAGCATCCGCTGGTTGAGCGCGTTAATCACCCCGCGCTACCGGGCAGTAAAGGCCACGAATTCTGGCAACGTGACTTTACGGGCAGCAGCGGCCTGTTCTCGTTCGTGCTGAAAAAACGGCTGAATAACGACGAGCTGGCGAGCTATCTGGATAATTTTACCCTCTTCAGCATGGCCTACTCCTGGGGCGGTTTTGAATCCCTGATCCTGCCTAACCAGCCGGAACAGGTTGCGGCTCTGCGCCCAGGCGGTGAAGTGGACTTCAGCGGCACCCTGATTCGACTGCATATCGGTTTAGAAAATGTTGACGATCTGATTGCCGATTTAGCAGCAGGGTTCGAGCGTATCGTGTAGAGTGCTGGCTGAAAATGTACTCCCTGGACGCTTTTGTGGACACCGCAAGCAGAAAAGTCTGCATGAGTTGCGCCCGGGATCAAACCCGACGGGCGAATAAGGGAGTACAATAGCGCTATATCTGCTGTTCCACAGGAAAGTCCATGGCTGTTATTCAAGATATTATCGCGGCGCTCTGGCAACACGACTTTGCCGCGCTGGCGGATCCTCACGTCGTCGGTATCGTCTATCTCGTGATGTTCGCAACGCTGTTTCTGGAAAATGGATTACTGCCAGCCTCATTTCTTCCAGGTGACAGCCTGCTTTTACTGGCCGGGGCGTTAATCGGCAAAGGCGTTATGGACTTCACGCCCACGATGGTTATTCTCACCTCCGCCGCCAGCCTGGGCTGCTGGCTGAGCTATCTGCAGGGCCGCTGGCTGGGCAATACCCGCGTCGTGAAAGGCTGGCTGGCGCAGCTGCCGCATAAATATCATCAGCGTGCGACCTGCATGTTTGACCGACATGGCCTGCTGGCGCTGCTCGCCGGGCGTTTCCTGGCATTTGTTCGCACGCTTCTGCCTACGATGGCGGGCATTTCCGGTCTGTCGAACCGCCGCTTCCAGTTCTTTAACTGGCTGAGCGCCCTGCTGTGGGTGGGTGTGGTCACCACGCTCGGCTACGCGCTGAATATGATCCCCTTTGTGAAACACCATGAAGACCAGGTGATGACCTTCCTGATGGTGCTGCCGATGTTCCTGCTGGTCGCGGGACTGGTAGGGACTATTGCGGTAGTGATTAAGAAGAAGTATTGCAGCGCGTGACGTAATTGCCGGGTGGCGGCTACGCCTTACCCGGCCTACGTTTCCCCTCAGGCGCCCTGCATGGTTCGGATGCGTGATGCATCTTCCCCCGGCGTGACGCCGAAATAGCGCTTAAACTCCCGACTGAACTGCGACGCGCTTTCGTAACCCACCCGCATTGCCGCCGCGCTGGCCTTCATGCCGTCGTGGATCATCAGCATCCGCGCCTTATGCAGCCGGTAGGTTTTGAGGTACTGCAGCGGCGAGGTGCTGGTCACCGATTTAAAATTATGGTGAAACGCCGAGACGCTCATGTTCGCTTCCGCCGCCAGCTGGTCGACGCTGAGATTTTCCGTGTACTGGCTTTCGATACGCTTGAGCACGCGGCTTATCAGGCTGAAGTGGGTCTGTCGGCTCACCAGAGCCAGTAACGCCCCGCCCCCCGGGCCCAGCAGCACATGGTAGAGAATTTCGCGGATAATCTGCTTGCCCAGAATGCGCGCGTCCAGCGGCCTCTCCATCACGTCCAGCAGACGCTCAATGGCGCAGAGGATCTCTTCCGACAGCGTCGCCGAGTTAATCCCACTCGACGCCATCGAAGGCTGGAAGAGCTCGTCTTCACCTATCTCCATCAGCAGCTCCTGCAGCTGAAGAATATCGACGTTGACGCGAATACCGGCCAGCGGAACGGCCTCTGTCGCGAAGGTTTCACATTCAAAGGGTAAAGGTACTGTCAGAAGCAGATATTCATTGGTGTCGTAGCGGAACACGCGCTCGTTGATATAGCCAATTTTATGGCCCGAGAAGAGAAAAACGATGCCCGGCTGGTACATGACCGGCGTGCGCGTCCCGGGCTGCGTGCCATAGAGCAGGCGAATGTCCGGCAGTAGATCGCTGGCACAATTATCATTATCTATCAATCTCTTAATCTGCGCAGTGAGCTGCTGGCAGATAGCCTCACGGTTCATCTTGCGTTACTCCGGGTACGGTTATCGACGTTGACAGTGTGCGTCGTTTTCCGCGCTTTCTCCAGCGCTCTGTAGAAATGGGCAAGACATCGGCAGGAATGTGCATTGAGGACGTAGCCCTGGAAAGCCACAATGTGCAGCATCAGGTAGCCCTCCGCGCCACCACGGTTTTTCACCCACTAAAGGGAACGAGCAATGAATAACTTTAATCTTCACACCCCAACCCGCATTCTGTTTGGTAAAGACGCTATCGCTGACCTGCGTGCGCAGATCCCTGCTGACGCCCGCATGCTGATCACCTACGGTGGCGGCAGCGTGAAAAAAACCGGCGTGCTGGATCAGGTTTATAGCGCGCTGGACGGTCTGGACGTGCGTGAGTTCGGCGGCATTGAGCCAAACCCGTCTTACGAAACGCTGATGAACGCGGTGAAAATCGCCCGCGAAGAAAACATCACCTTCCTGCTGGCGGTCGGCGGCGGTTCCGTGCTGGACGGCACCAAGTTCATCGCGGCGGCTGCCCACTACGCTGACGGCATCGATCCGTGGCACATTCTGGAAACCCGCGGCAGCGACATCAAAAGCGCTATCCCGATGGGCTCCGTGCTGACCCTGCCAGCGACCGGCTCTGAATCCAACAAGGGCGCGGTAATCTCCCGTAAAACGACCGGCGACAAACAGGCCTTCATGAACGAACACGTTCAGCCTGTGTTCGCCATTCTGGATCCGGTTTACACCTACACCCTGCCTGCGCGTCAGGTAGCGAACGGCGTGGTCGACGCCTTTGTTCATACCGTTGAGCAGTACGTAACGTATCCGGTGAATGCCAAAATTCAGGATCGCTTCGCGGAAGGCATCCTGCTGACGCTCGTCGAAGAAGGTCCGAAAGCGCTGAAAGAGCCGGAAAACTATGACGTTCGCGCCAACGTGATGTGGGCCGCCACGCAGGCGCTGAACGGCCTGATCGGTGCTGGCGTGCCGCAGGACTGGGCAACCCACATGCTGGGCCACGAGCTGACGGCAATGCACGGTCTGGATCACGCGCAGACCCTGGCCGTTGTGCTGCCTGCCCTGTGGAACGAAAAACGCGACACCAAGCGTGCCAAGCTGCTGCAGTACGCCGAGCGCGTGTGGAACATCACCGAGGGTTCTGACGATGCGCGGATTGATGCCGCCATCGAAGCAACCCGCAGCTTCTTCGAAGGTCTGGGCGTGCCAACGCGTCTCTCTGGCTACGGTCTGGACGGCAGCTCCATCCCTGCCCTGCTGGCGAAACTCGAAGAGCACGGCATGACCCACCTGGGCGAGCACGGCGACATCACGCTGGACGTGAGCCGTCGTATCTACGAAGCGGCGCGCTAAGCGTTTTTGCCCTCCCGACTTTCGTTTTTTGACATTTCGTCCAGACTTAATGCACACCCCATCGCCGGAGGAACCCTCCGGCGATGCGCACCTGAAGGAGGAAAAATGGCAAACCAAACCGTAATCAAGCTGCAGGACGGCAACGTGATGCCCCAGTTGGGGCTAGGTGTATGGAAAGCCGGTAACGACGAGGTCGTCTCCGCCATTCATAAAGCCCTGGAAGTCGGCTATCGGTCCATTGATACCGCCGCCGCATACAAAAACGAGGACGGCGTGGGTAAGGCACTTGCCGGCGCTGGCGTCCCCCGCGATGAGTTATTCATCACCACGAAACTCTGGAACGACGATCAAAAACGCCCCCGTGAAGCGCTGGAGGAGAGCCTTGAAAAGCTCCAGCTCGATTTCGTCGATCTCTGGCTGATGCACTGGCCGGTTCCGGCTATCGATCACTACGTTGATGCCTGGAAAGGGATGATTGAACTGCAGAAAGAGGGGCTGGTGAAAAGCATCGGCGTCTGTAATTTCCAGGTTCATCACCTGCAGCGGCTGATTGACGAGACGGGCGTCGCGCCGGTGATTAACCAGATCGAACTGCACCCGCTGATGCAGCAGCGTCAGTTACATGCCTGGAACGCCACGCATAAAATCCAGACCGAGTCATGGAGCCCGCTGGCGCAGGGCGGCGAAGGGGTGTTTGATCAAAAGATTATCCGCGAGCTGGCGGATAAATACGGTAAAACCCCGGCGCAAATCGTCATTCGCTGGCATCTGGACAACGGCGTGGTGGTCATCCCGAAATCGGTCACGCCATCGCGCATCGCCGAGAACTTCGACGTCTGGGATTTCCGTCTGGACAAAGAAGAGCTGGGTGAGATTGCGAAGCTGGATAAGGGTAAACGTTTAGGCCCGGATCCGGATCAGTTTGGCGGGTAGTCGCAGAAAAAAGCCGGGTGGCGGCTGCGCCTTACCCGGCCTACGCGCTGACCTGTAGGCCCGGTAAGCGCAGCGCCACCGGGCATTGTTACAGGTTTAACCGATCTTACGTTTTACGTTCTTCTTCGTTCCCGCTCCACCGTTCGAACGCTGATGCACAATCGGCGTGTGCTTGGTCAGCGCCGGGCGCGTATTGCGGTTCTGGCGACGCGCTTCGCGCATCTCATCCAGCGTCGGGGCCGGTACCAGACAGTCGCGGCGCGAGCCGATCAGGTGTTTTTTACCCATCTCTTCCAGCGCCTGACGGATCAGCGGCCAGTTTTTCGGATCGTGGTAACGCAGCAGCGCTTTATGCAGACGACGCTGTTTATCCCCTTTCGGCACCACCACCTCTTCACTCTTATAACCAATCTTACTCAGCGGGTTCTTGCCGGTGTAATACATGGTCGTCGAGTTGGCGAGCGGTGACGGATAGAAGTTCTGCACCTGATCCAGACGGAAGCGACGCTGCTTCAGCCACAGCGCCAGGTTGACCATGTCCTCATCGCGCGTGCCCGGGTGGGCGGAGATGAAGTACGGGATCAGGTACTGCTCTTTACCCGCCTGCTTCGAATAGGTGTCGAACAGCTCTTTAAAGCGATCGTAGCTGCCCATGCCCGGCTTCATCATTTTCGACAGCGGGCCTTCTTCGGTATGCTCCGGCGCAATCTTCAGATAACCGCCGACGTGGTGCGTCGCCAGCTCTTTGATATAGCGCGGATCTTCCACGGCGATGTCGTAACGTACCCCGGAGGCGATCAGGATCTTCTTGATGCCCTTCAGGTCGCGCGCGCGGCGGTAGAGGTTGATCGTCGGCTCATGGTTGGTGTCCATGTGCTCGCAAATGCTCGGATAGACGCAGGAGAGGCGACGGCAGGTTTGCTCGGCGCGCGGCGACTTGCAGCGCAGCATGTACATGTTCGCGGTTGGGCCGCCGAGATCGGAGATCACGCCGGTAAAGCCCGGCACCGAGTCGCGAATCGCTTCGATCTCATTGATGATCGAATCTTCAGAGCGGCTCTGGATAATACGGCCTTCGTGTTCGGTAATGGAGCAGAAGGAACAGCCGCCGAAGCAGCCGCGCATGATGTTGATCGAGAAACGGATCATCTCATACGCCGGGATGCGTGCGTTGCCGTACGCCGGGTGCGGCACGCGCTTGTACGGCAGCGCAAAGACGCTGTCCATCTCTTCGGTGGAGAGCGGGATCGCCGGCGGGTTGATCCAGATAAAGCGCTCGCCGTGCTTCTGCATCAACGCGCGGGCGCAGCCCGGGTTGGTTTCATGGTGCAGAATACGGGACGCGTGCGCGTAGAGCACCTTGTCGGCTTTCACCTTCTCGTAGGACGGCAGCAGAACGTAGGTCTTTTCCCACGGCTTCGGGCGCGGCGGCTGCACGACGATAGCCTTCGCTTCCGCTTTTTTCGGCTCAACCGGCTTGTTATCGGCACACGGCAGATCTTCACCGTACGGGTGCGGGATCGGGTCGATTTTGCCCGGCATATCAATGATGCGGGAATCCACCCCGCTCCAGCCCGGCAGCGCCTCTTTCACCATGATGGCGGTATTGCGCACGTCGCGGATGCTGCTCACCGGCTCGCCCTTCGACAGACGGTGCGCCACTTCCACCAGCGGACGCTCGCCGTTACCGTAAATCAGCATGTCGGCTTTGGAATCCACCAGCACCGAGCGGCGAACGGTATCTGACCAGTAGTCGTAGTGCGCGGTACGGCGCAGGCTCGCCTCGATGCCGCCCAGGATCACCGGCACGTCTTTCCAGGCTTCTTTACAGCGCTGGGTATAGACCAGGGTCGCGCGGTCGGGGCGTTTACCCGCCACGTTATCCGGCGTGTAGGCGTCGTCATGACGCAGCTTACGGTCGGCGGTGTAGCGGTTGATCATCGAGTCCATGTTGCCTGCGGTGACGCCGAAGAACAGGTTCGGTTTACCCAGACGCATAAAGTCGTCTTTGCTGTTCCAGTCAGGCTGGGAGATGATCCCCACGCGGAAGCCCTGCGCCTCAAGCATACGGCCACAGATGGCCATACCGAAGCTCGGATGGTCAACGTAGGCATCGCCCGTGACCAGAATGATGTCGCAGCTGTCCCAGCCCAGTTGGTCCATCTCTTCACGGGACATCGGCAGGAACGGCGCCGGTCCAAAACAGGCCGCCCAGTACTGGGGCCAGGAGAAGAGGTCACGATCCGGCTGGATCAGGGAAATTGCGCTCATAATGCTTCCGAAGAAAAAATAGACAAAAGGAGCGGGATTATACGCTGTTCATCCGCCAGATTTGAAGAAAAGGATGCAGCAAGCAGGCAGATATTCGTGGAAGTCGTTAAAATACAGCACCCTGTTAATTTTGGATCATAATATCCACTATATCTTCCGGTGAGTAGCCTCCCGGAATGTGCGATGGCGCGGAGTACCTCTGTGAAGTTCAACGATTCATTACATGTGTCCCAGCTCCGGGTTGTCCTTCACCTCTGCGGTTTTCTGGTTCTGCTGTACAGCCTTTCTATGCTGCCGCCGATGGTTATCGCCCTGCTGAATAAAGAGCGGACCTATTTTGCGTTTTTGACCACCTTTTTAACCTTTTTCAGCCTGGGCGGACTGACGTGGAGGGCAACCCGCCATGCCGGTATTCAGCTGCGTACCCGCGACGGGTTTGTGATTATCGTGCTGTTCTGGCTGCTGTTTTCATTGATCAGCGCCATGCCGCTATGGATGGACGATGGCCTGCATCTTTCCTTTGCTGACGCGCTCTTTGAAGGGGTTTCCGGTATAACCACTACCGGCGCAACGGTAATCGGGGACGTCAGCGCCCTGCCTAAGTCGTACCTTTATTACCGCGCTCAGCTGAATTTCATTGGCGGCTTAGGCGTTATCGTGCTGGCCGTCGCGGTCCTGCCGCTGCTGGGTATCGGTGGCATGAAACTCTATCAGTCAGAGATGCCGGGGCCGTTCAAGGAGGAACGTCTGACGCCCCGCCTTGCCGATACCGCGCGCACGCTGTGGGTGACCTACTTCGCGCTGGGCGTGGCCTGCACCCTGGCCTACTGGCTGGCGGGCATGTCCTTTTTTGACGCCCTCTGTCACGGGCTGTCGACCGTGTCGTTGGGCGGATTCTCCACCCGCAGCGAGAGCATCGGTTTTTATGACAGCCACGCCATTGAGCTGGTCGCCGGGGCGTTTTCACTGCTTTCCGCGTTTAACTTTACCCTCTGGTATGTTGCCATTGTCAGACGCACCCTGAAACCAATTCGCCGCAGCCCGGAGGTGAGATTTTTTCTGACCGCCGCCGCGGTGCTTATCGCCATCACCGCCTGGCAGGTCTGGCATGCGGGGATGTACAACGCCACCGATAGCCTGGTGCACGCCTTCTTCCTTGCCAGTTCGATGATGACCGATAACGGCCTTTCAACAGCTGACTATGCCCAATGGCCCGCACACACCATCTTCCTGCTGTTGAGCGCCAGCTTTTTTGGTGGCTGCGTAGGCTCGACCTGTGGCGGGATCAAAGCGCTGCGTTTTCTGATCATGTTCAAACAGAGTATTCAGGAAATGAACCAGCTGGCGCATCCACGGGCGCTGCTGAGTATCAAGGTCGGTAAAAGCGTGGTGAATGAACGCGTTCTGCGCTCGGTATGGAGCTTCTTTTTCCTCTACGTCATGATTACGGGCTTTTTTGTCTGGGCGCTTAATCTGATGGGCTACGACCTGTTTACCTCATTCGCAACGGTTGCCGCCTGCATCAACAACATGGGGCTAGGGTTTGGCGAAACGGCGTCAACGTTTGGCACGTTGACAGAGGGGGCAAAACTGCTGATGTGTGCGGCGATGATATTAGGGCGTCTGGAAATTTACCCGGTGCTGATTCTGTTCTCGCGCTTTTTCTGGCGGGCATAAAACATTCCCGGCGAACCGGGAATGTCAGGATTACGGTGCCGGATTGATCAGCATCTGCCCCACGGATCCCCTGTCCATCATCTCCAGCGTCTGGCTGTGGAACAGGAACGGGAAGTGTGGCCACGAAGGCTGACCATAGTAGACAAGCAGTTCGACCTGGCCGTCCACCCAGACGGTATCTTTCCAGCCGCGATCTTCCGGGAACGGCATCGCGCCGTTGACGTTGCGGATCAGGAAAGATACCCCTTCAATATGGAACGACTGCGGCATATCTGAACGGACCGTCCAGCGCTCCCAGGTGCCCTGCTGCGCCGTAATGTCGATGCGGTTGACGTCCCACAGCGCGCCGTTGATGCCGGGATCGTCGCCCAGGCTGATATCACGGCTGCGTACCGGCGAGCCGCTCATGATCTCCTGCGGCAGCAGACGCATTGGCAGGCTGTCGGTCACCAGCGGCAGCAGACCGGTTGGACGCAGGGTCAGCACCAGGGTCGAGACAAGTATGCTCGACGGTTCAAAGAACCCGCGAATACGGTCAACAATGCTCGCCGCTTCGCCGCAGGTCAGCGACACTTCATCCCCGTTGGTCATATCCACGAGAATTTCGCGACGTTCACCCGGCGAGAGCGCCAGTTGTTTGACGGAAACCGGCGCCGGTAAAAAGCCCTGGTCGCCGGAGATCACGTGCAGCGGACGGCCATCGCTCATTTGCAGCTGATAGCGGCGCGAGTTGGAGGCGTTGAGCAGGCGCAGGCGCACCCAGCCGCGCGAGACTTCGACATACGGGCTTTGCGCGCCGTTGACCAGCAGCGTATCGCCGACGAAGCCGCCGCTGCCCGGCTCGCTGTATTCCGGCGTACCGAAATTATCCAGACGTTTGTCCTGGATGATAATCGGGAAGTCATCCACGCCGTAATGGTTCGGTATCGGCAGGGATTTGCTGACCTCATCTTCCACCAGCCACATGCCGGCCAGGCCGTTATAGACCTGTTGCGCCGTGCGGTTAGGCGTGTTGGCGTGGTACCACAGCGTTGCCGCACTCTGGCGGATTGGCAGAACGGGCGCCCAGTCGGCGTTGGGTGACATCATTCGCGCCGCGCCGCCAATCAACGGGCCAGGTACCTGTAGGCCGCTGATGGTCATGGCAACATTTTCAGGGGTTCGATTGCTGTAGATGAGCTTTACATCATCGCCATTCCACACGCGTATGGTCGGCCCAAGATAACGTCCGTTAATGCCCCAGACGGGTGCACGCGTCCCCTGGGTGAAGGACCAGTGGCTACGCTGCAGCGTCAGGAAAAGCGGCTGACCGCGACGAGATTCAATTAATGGCGGAATAGGCAGCGGCTGTTGCTGCCCGGCGGCGCTGGCTGTCAGCGGCATCGCACCCGCACAAAGGGCGATCCCGGAAGCCTGAATAAACTGACGCCGACTGAGTGACATATAAGCTCCATCTGAAACGACTAACAACGCGGGAATTCGTTTTCCCTTCAACGCCGGATTAAATCTTACCGGCGGCTTCTCTCTCTGCGACTTCTTTGTCGAGCTGCGCAATATGCTGAGCCATCAGCTCACGGCAGTGCGCTGCCAGCTCGCGCACCTGGTCTTTACCGTATTTGCTGGTATCGACGGGTGGCAGCATTTCGACAATCACCAGCCCGTTATTCAGGCGGTTAAGATTAATCTTATTCGAAGTATTGGAAACGCACACAGGAATAATTGGAACACCTGCCGCAATTGCGGCATGAAACGCACCGGTTTTAAACGGCAGCAGGCCACGACCGCGGCTGCGCGTTCCTTCCGGGAACATCCAGATTGAGATCCTGCGCTTTTTAAAATGATTCACCACTTCCGCAATGGTGCTGTGCGCTTTTGCGCGGTTGTTACGGTCAATCAGCAGGTTACCGGTCAGCCAGTACAGCTGGCCAAAAAACGGGATCCACAGCAGGCTTTTTTTCCCCACCGTCACGGTCGGCGGCAAAACGATATTTGCGGCGGTCACCATATCGTAATTGTTCTGATGGTTAGCGATATAGATGGCATTACCGAAATTCTCCGCCCCTTCAGGCAGACGTTTTTCAACCTTCAGGCCAAAAAGCGGCGCAAGGCGACCGAACATATGGCCAAAGGTGGCAACATGCTTCGGATTACGCGGACTGAACAGGCAATAGATACAGCCGAAAATACAGACCAGAATGCAGTAGATAACGGTAAGAATAATACGAACAATATATAGCATAGCGACCTCTGAAGCCCCAACAGCTGACAATTATACTTCACCTGTGGCCAGGTAAGGACTTTATTACGAGCGCGTATTGTTAATCGCAACGCACGAATTAACAACGATTTTACGGGAAATTTTATTGAAATTCCCCCTCCGGGCAGAGGGGGATATCACGACATTACTCTTCGCTGTCACCCGCCGCGCTGCGTGCAGGAGAGTCAATCTCCACGCGGTCGATGCGCTGCAGGCCGCGCATCAGCGAGCCGCGGCGACCGCGCTCACCCACCACTTTCTGCAGCTCTTCCGGACGCAGCTTGATCTTACGCTTGCCGACGTGAATGGTCAGCGTGCTCTGCGGCGGCAGGAGGAAGAGGTGCGCCAGGCCATCTTCGCCTTTCGCAGCTTCCGCCGACGGGATGTTGATGATCTTGTTGCCCTTGCCTTTCGACAGCTCCGGCAGATCGCTGACCGGGAACATCAGCATACGTCCGGCGGTGGTGATTGCCAGCAGCATGTCGCTTTCATTCTCGATCACCAGCGGCGCCATTACGTGGGCGTTGTCCGGCAGGCTAATCAGCGCCTTACCGGCACGGTTACGGGAGACCAGGTCGTTAAAGGTACAGATAAAGCCGTAGCCCGCATCGGACGCCAGCAGCAGCTTCTGGTCATCGGCCTCCATCAGCATATGGTCGACCGTCGCGCCCGGCGGCAGCGTCAGCTTGCCGGTGAGCGGCTCGCCCTGCCCGCGCGCGGAAGGCAGCGTGATCGGGTCGATGGCGTAGCTGCGGCCGGTGGAATCAATAAAGGCCACCGGCTGGTTGCTCTTGCCTTTCACCGCCGCTTTGAAGCTGTCGCCCGCCTTGTAGCTGAGCCCCGGCGCGTCGATATCGTGGCCTTTGGCGCTGCGCACCCAGCCGCTCTGCGACAGGACAATGGTCACCGGCTCGGACGGCTGCATGTCGTGCTCGTTCATCGCCTTCGCTTCTTCGCGCTCGTGCAGCGGAGAACGACGGTCGTCGCCAAAGGCGTCAGCATCGGCCTGCAGCTCTTTCTTCAGCAGGGTGTTCATCTTGCGCTCGGACGCGAGGATCGCCTGCAGCTGATCGCGCTCTTTTTCCAGCTCGTTCTGCTCGCCGCGGATCTTCATCTCTTCCAGTTTGGCGAGATGGCGCAGCTTCAGTTCGAGGATCGCTTCGGCCTGGGTTTCGCTGATGCCAAAGCGCGACATCAGCGCCGGCTTCGGCTCGTCCTCGGTACGGATGATCTCAATCACTTCGTCGATGTTGAGGAACGCCACCAGCAAACCTTCAAGGATATGCAGGCGCTTAAGCACTTTCTCCAGACGGTAATTCAGACGACGACGTACCGTATCGCGGCGGAAGGTCAGCCATTCGGTAAGGATCTCCAGCAGATTTTTCACCGCCGGGCGTCCGTCGAGGCCAATCATGTTCAGGTTGATGCGGTAGCTTTTTTCCAGATCGGTGGTGGCGAACAGGTGGTTCATCACCTGCTCCATGTCCACGCGGTTGGAACGCGGCACGATCACCAGACGGGTCGGGTTCTCGTGGTCGGATTCGTCGCGCAGGTCGTCCACCATCGGCAGCTTTTTATTGCGCATCTGGGAGGCGATTTGCTCCAGCACTTTCGCGCCGGAAACCTGATGCGGCAGCGCGGTGATCACCACGGCGCCGTCCTCTTTGTTCCACACCGCGCGCATACGCACGGAGCCGCGACCGTTCTGGTAGATTTTGCGGATTTCCGCGCGCGAGGTGATGATCTCGGCTTCGGTCGGGTAGTCCGGCCCCTGCACGATATCCAGCAGCTCATCCAGCGAGGTTTTCGGCTGCTCGATCAGGGTGATGGCGGCTTTCGCCACTTCGCGCAGGTTGTGCGGCGGAATGTCCGTCGCCATACCGACCGCGATACCGGTGGTGCCGTTCAGCAGGATGTTCGGCAGACGCGCAGGCAGCATCTTCGGCTCCTGCATCGTACCGTCGAAGTTTGGCACCCAGTCAACGGTCCCCTGACCCAGCTCGCCCAGCAGCACTTCGGCGTATTTAGACAGGCGGGATTCGGTATAACGCATTGCGGCGAAGGATTTCGGATCGTCCGGTGCCCCCCAGTTCCCCTGCCCGTCCACCAGCGGGTAGCGGTAAGAGAACGGCTGCGCCATCAGCACCATCGCTTCATAACAGGCGCTGTCGCCGTGCGGATGGTATTTACCCAGCACGTCACCGACGGTTCGGGCGGATTTCTTGAACTTGGCGGTGGCGTTCAGCCCCAGTTCGGACATCGCATAGACGATGCGGCGCTGAACGGGCTTCAGGCCATCCCCGATAAACGGCAACGCCCTGTCCATGATGACGTACATGGAGTAGTTCAGGTAGGCGTTTTCCGTGAATTCATGTAGCGCGAGGCGCTCTGCCATATCGCTCATTACGTGTGATTCCTCAACTCAGAAACCGAAGGGTTTCAGGCAATATTGCCGCAGATACTACCTCATCTGATGAATTGAGTCACAAAGAAAAAGGGCCGCACAGGCGGCCCTTTTTGGGTTATTTGTTCAGCTTAATAACCTGCTTCACGTCGATTTCAAACTCGTTCCAGTCCTTATCGACTTTACCCTGCAGTTCAACTTTATCCTGCGGAGTGACGGTCACGCCGTTCCAGCGCTTGTGGTCAATCTCAACGACCACCGTGCCGGACTCATCGCGGAAGGTGTAGCGGTCATCGGACAGGCGCTCGGTAATGTTCCCGCGCAGCTTCACCCAGGCATCGTCCTTCAGGTCTTTCACTTTTGCCGCGGTGGTGAGGTTGGCGTTGTTATCGACAAAACCGCCCTGCTGAGTTTGCGTCTGGGTCTGTGTGGCCGATGGGCCAGTAAAACCGCCCTGAGCAGCAAAGACCGGCGCGGTGGTCATCATCATGATGGCAGCAATTGCAGCGAATTTTTTCATCTTCATCTCTCCCTTTAATGTCGTTTCGCAATCCATTTAACAGGGTAATCCTTAACAACTTCTTAAGGGAAAAATTTATTTATTATTGCTGTACAGCAGGCGCTTGCAGAGGGTTTACTGGCGGCATCAAGGAGGGAACATGCGCATTTTACTGGTAGAAGACGACAGGTTAATCGGCGACGGTATCAAGGCGGGGTTAAGCAAAATGGGCTTTAGCGTGGACTGGTTTACCGACGGAAAAACCGGTCAGGCCGCGCTCTCCTCTGCGCCCTATGATGCCGTGGTGCTGGATCTGACGCTGCCGGAAATTGACGGTCTGGAGATCCTGCGCGCGTGGCGCGAGAGCGGGCGCAGCGAGCCGGTATTAATTCTGACGGCGCGGGATGCGCTTAACCAGCGCGTCGAAGGGCTGCGTCTTGGCGCGGATGATTATCTCTGTAAGCCGTTCGCGCTGATTGAAGTGGGTGCCCGCCTCGAAGCGCTGGTCCGCCGCAGCCACGGCCAGGCGCGTAGCGAACTGCGTCACGGGAAGGTCACGCTCGATCCGAGCCGTCTCGTCGCCACGCTGGACGGTGAGCCGCTGACGCTCAAGCCGAAAGAGTTCGCCCTGCTGGAGCTGCTGATGCGCAACGCGGGCCGGGTGCTGCCGCGAAAGCTTATCGAGGAAAAACTCTATACCTGGGACGATGACGTCTCCAGCAACGCCATTGAGGTTCACGTCCATCATTTGCGCCGCAAGCTTGGCAGCGAGTTTATCCGCACCGTGCACGGCATCGGCTATACCCTGGGTGACGCATGAAGCTGAGCCTGAAACTTCGCCTGACGCTTCTCTTCCTGCTGCTCTCTCTGACGGCGTGGTTTACCGCCAGCCTGGTCGCGTGGCAGCAGACCACCCACAAGCTCGACAAGCTGTTCGATACCCAGCAGATGCTGTTTGCTAAACGGCTGCTGACGATGGATCTGGACGAGATCCGCGCCCCCGAACGGATGCGTGACATCCCAAAAAAAGTGAAGCACGGTCGTCTGGATGACGACGCGCTGGCTTTCGCCATTTACGCCGTCGACGGCAAAATGCTCCTGAACGACGGTGAAAACGGACGCGATATTCCGTACCACTATCGCCGCGACGGGTTCGATAACGGTCAGCTGCAGGGCGACAACGACGAGTGGCGTTTTTTATGGCTGACCTCACCCGACGGGAAGTACCACGTGGTGGTCGGCCAGGAGTGGGAGTACCGCCAGGATATGGCGCTGGACGTGGTCAGCTCGCAGCTCACGCCGTGGCTGGTGGCGCTGCCCGTGATGCTGCTGTTGCTAATCGTTCTGTTAAGCCGCGAGCTGAAGCCGCTGAAAAAGCTGGCGCAGACGTTGCGTTCTCGTTCGCCGGATGCCACCGATAAACTGCCGACGGAAGGGGTACCCACAGAGGTGCGTCCGCTGCTCGACGCGCTGAATCATCTGTTTATGCGCACGCAGGAGATGATGGCCCGCGAGCGCCGCTTTACGTCCGACGCCGCCCACGAATTACGCAGCCCGCTGGCGGCCCTGAAGGTACAAACTGACGTGGCGCAGCTCTCTCATGACGACCCGCAGGCGCGGGAAAAGGCGCTGATGCAGCTGCATGCGGGCATCGACCGCGCTTCCCGGCTGGTGGATCAGCTCCTCACGCTGTCGCGTCTGGACTCGCTGGATAACCTGGACGATATCGAACCGATAACGCTTGCCGACTTACTGCAGTCGGCCGTGCTGGATATCTGGCATCCCGCGCAGCAGGCGGGCATTGATATTCGCCTCAACAACGCGGCTCCGCAGGTTAAACGCCCGGGCCAGCCGCTGCTGTTAAGCCTGCTGGTACGCAACCTGCTGGATAACGCGATTCGCTACAGTCCGCGCGGCAGCGTGGTGGACGTGACGCTGGACGCGCGTAGCTTTACCGTGCGCGACAACGGTCCCGGCATTTCACCGGACGCGCTGGCGCGCATCGGCGAGCGCTTTTATCGTCCACCGGGTCAGGATGCCACGGGCAGCGGGCTGGGATTATCTATCGTAAAACGCATCGCCGCCCTACACGGGATGCGCGTTTCGCTGAGCAATGCCCCTGAAGGCGGTTTTGAAGCGAAGGTCAGCTGGTAAGGGATTATTGCGTTTAATGCAAAAGACTTTGCACATTTTGCTCATTTTACCGCACCGTCCTCGCGCGTAGAATACTCGCCATACTCTCATCATCGAGGACAAATAATGAGCAACATTCTGATTATCAACGGCGCAAAAGAATTTGCGCACTCTAAAGGCCAGCTGAATGACACCCTGACCGAGGTCGCGGACGGTTTCCTGCGCGACGCCGGGCATGATGTTAAGGTCGTGCGCGCGGACAGCAACTACGACGTGAAAGCAGAAGTGCAGAACTTCCTGTGGGCTGACGTGGTGATCTGGCAGATGCCAGGCTGGTGGATGGGCGCGCCGTGGACCGTAAAAAAATACATGGACGACGTGTTCACCGAAGGTCACGGTTCGCTGTATGCCAGCGATGGCCGCACCCGCTCTGACGCATCCAAAAAATACGGTTCAGGCGGCCTGATTCAGGGCAAAAAATATATGCTCTCGCTGACCTGGAACGCCCCGCTGGAAGCCTTCACCGATAAAGATCAGTTCTTCGAAGGCGTGGGCGTAGACGGTGCGCACCTGCCGTTCCACAAGGCTAACCAGTTCCTTGGCATGGATCCGCTGCCAACGTTTATCGTCAACGACGTGATTAAAATGCCTGACGTCCCGAGCTATATCGCAGAATATCGCAAGCATCTCGCGGAAATTTTTGCTTAACTGGTAGCCTGGAATTAAAGGAGTAGTAAACATGCTTACCGTTATCGCAGAAATCCGTACTCGTCCAGGTCAACATCACCGCCAGGCGGTGCTGGATCAGTTCGCGAAAATCATCCCGACCGTACTGAAAGAAGAAGGCTGCCACGGCTACGCGCCGATGGTGGATGCCGCCACTGACGCCAGCTTCCAGGCGACCGCACCAGACTCGATCATCATGGTTGAGCAGTGGGAAACCGTCGCGCACCTTGAAGCGCACCTGCAGACCCCGCACATGAAAGCGTGGAGCGACGCGGTGAAGGGTGACGTGCTGGAAACGCACATCCGTATTCTGGAGCAAGGGGTTTAAGTTCGTGGAATTTGCCGGGTGGCACTGCGTTTACCCGGCCTACAAATCCTGAACCGTAGGCCCGGTAAGCGCTAGCGCCACCGGGCTTTGTTTTAGCTGTTTTTCTTCCCCGGTTTTAACCCACGGTGTAACTCGTTGATGCGCTTCATCGACTTAATGGTGCGCTGCGGCTCGGTGGAGGCCACGGATAAAATGATCATCTCCAGACACAGCAGCACCGTGCCGTGGAGCGGGATTTTGCCCTTTTCGCCGCCGCGCGGAACGTGGATCACCACGCTGGCCTCCTTGCTGAAACGTGAGTCAAGGGCGTTGGTCAGCAGGATGGTTGGAATGCCCAGACGCTTTGCTTCACGCAGCGTGGTTTGCCCCTCCCGGTGCGCGGATTTCTGCGCCATCATCACCAGCACGTCACCGCGCTGAAGCGCAATCAGCTGCTCGGCAAGCCCTATGCCGGTACGGTTAAGCGGCATAGCGGGTAACCCCATACGGCTGAACAGCCTGGCAGTGTACTCGGCCAGAATGCCGGAGGCGCCAATGCCAAATATGGCGACCTGCCTCGCCTGCGCCAGCAGAGAGACCGCCTGCGCCATTGCGTAGCGGTTATGGGGCTCGGATAAAACTTCGCAGGTGTGTTGATGCCCCTCCAGCACAAAATCAATGCTCGCGTTGACGTCGCTGGCGAGCGTATTCACCGTGGTGGACATCTTTTCGCTGGAGGTAACCACCGGACCAAACCACTGCTCCAGCGTCTGCTTGAGATCGCGCAGCCCGGCGAAACCCAGCGCCTGAATGGCGCGAACGACGGTGGCATCCGAGGTTTTCAACTGCGTCGCGATCTCCATTGCGGTCTGCTCCATCACCGCTTCGCGGTTGTCATGGATGTAGCGTGCAACCTGCAGAAGTCGCGGCGTCAGCTGATGCGCCCGCGCGCGAAAGCGGTCGCCATAGACATCCACGCGCCCTTTCTCTTTGCGGATCACCGTGTCGCCTCCGGCAGCGGACGCCCGGCAATCTGCGACTGCACCTGCGCGGCCATCAGCCCTAGAGACGCGAACGAATTCGAGATGGCCTCTTCACGCGAGATCAGCACGTAGTGCCCGGTTCGGCAGGCATTCAGGAACTGACACCAGCCCGGCATGACCGCCTCCATCGCCGCCAGCTCGTCCTGCGGCTTACCGCCCGTATCCCCGCGCCAGGTGGCGAAGACGAAATCGGCATCCAGCTCCGGCAGGCGCTCGGCGCTGACGTCGATGCGCCCTCCGTCCGGGATGCTCTCAATCAGCGGCGGGAATTTGAATCCCGCGTCGCGCAGCACGCGGCCCAGCGAGTGGTAGCTGTGCATGGCGTTAATCTTTCCCTGATTGGCCTGAATCACGGACACGGTCACCTTGCGGGTATCAATAGTCGCCTTCAGCGCCTTGATTTGCTCCTGATAGCGGCGCTCCAGAACCTTGAGCCGCGCCTGCGTTCCCGTCAGCTGAGCCAGCTTGCGGTAGATCTCCGGCGCGCCGCCGTCGAGATGATCGATACTCACCGTCGGGGCAATTTTCGCCAGCTGTTCCACCGGGGTGTTGCGGGTCGGCTCGGTAATAATGAGGTCAGGCTTTGCGGCGGCGATAGCTTCAATGTCGATATCGGCCGTGCCGATAAATTTAATGTCGGAATTGTCGAAGTCGACGCCGGTCAACATGCCGCTTGAGCGCAGAAAGTGGCTGCCGTCCGGCCGCGTGCGGCCATGGCTTGCCACGGGCGGCACGCCAAGCTCAATCAGCGGAATGGTGATATCCAGATCGTGTAAGGAGACGATTCGCTTCGGATGAACCGGCACCACCACTTTTCGGTTCAGATCGTCAGTAAACGTCTGCGTCGGCTCCGCCGCACTCACCGCGAACCCCACCAGCAACAGCATCGAAAACACTACGCGCATTTAAGTCCCCTAAAATCTGTCCCGACGCTGCCAGAGCAGCAGCAGGAAAAACGGTCCGCCAATCAGTGAAATCACAATCCCCGCCGGCAGCTGCAGCGGGAGGAATGCCAGACGTCCGACGTTATCCGCCAGCAGCACCAGCAGCGCGCCCAGCACGGCGCTTCCCGTCAGGAGCGCGGTTTGCCCGCCGCGCAGCAGCAGGCGCGCCATATGCGGGGCAATCAGCCCCACGAAACCAATACTGCCCACGCAGGAGACGCAGGCCGCCGTCAGCACCACCGGGGCGAGAACCCGCAGCAGCGCCAGCCGGGTTATGCGCACGCCAAGGCCCGCTGCGGCCTGATTGCCGAGCAACGCCACGTCCGCTGCCCGCGCGGTAAACAGCAGTAGCGCAAACGCAGGGGCCGCCCAGAGCGCGGCTAACCCCACCAGCGTCCAGTTTGCCGCATGCAGGCTTCCCGCCAGCCACAGCATCGCCGTCTGCACGTCCCGCACGTCGGCGGTGGTGATAAAAACGCCCATTGCCGCGGCAAAGGCCCACGACACGCCGATGCCGATCAGGATGAATCGCGGGCGCGAGATATCGCGCGCCAGGGCGATGACCAGCAGCGCGGTAAGCAGCCCGCCGGCCATGCCGACCAGCGGACGCCAGGCCAGGCCCAGCGCCGGGAACTGAAAAATCAGCAGCAGTACCGCCGCGCTACAGCCCTCTTTCACGCCGATAAGCCCGGGGTCAGCCAGGCCATTGCGGGTGATGGACTGCATCGCCGCCCCCGCCATACCGAGCATCGCGCCGCACAGCACCGCCATCAGCAGGCGCGGCAGGCGGATATCCATCACGATGTAGCGCGTCTCCGCCGTCAGACTCTCAGGCGAAAACAGCGCGCGCCCGATGTCGGAGGTGGGAATGGGCAGAGAACCGTGCGTCAGGCCAAAGCCCAGCAGGCTTAGCACCACCAGCGCTAAAAGCGTCAGGCACGCCAGCGCCTTTGGACGAACCAGCGCCGATAAACGGCCAATTCGGATCGCGCGGAATCCGGCCCGGTTCATTTGAACATCCTCGAGGCCATAAAGATGAACACGGGCGCGCCGACCAGGGCCGTCATAATACCGGTTGCCAGCTCCCAGGGCGTGAACAGCGTGCGGGCGGCGATATCCGCCAGCAGCAGAACCAGCGCGCCGCACAGGGCAGACAGCGGCACCATCACGCGTAAATCGACCGACACCAGACGGCGGATGAGCTGCGGCACGACCAGGCCGATAAAGCCAATCGGCCCGGCGATAGACACGGCCGCGCCGCAGAGCAGCGCGATGGCCAGCAGGGCGAGCAGGCGAGTTTTCAGCATCGACACGCCGAGCCCCTGCGCCATCCGGTCTCCCAGCGCCAGCATGTTGAGCGACGGCGACAGTCCAATAGCGAGAACAAAACCGGCTGCTGCAGCCCACAGGGCGCTCTGGAGCGTCTGCACGCTGATCCCGGCCAGGTCTCCAGCCAGCCAGGTGCGCATGGCGAGCAGCGTCTGTTCATCGAGGATTAACACCGCGGCGGTAATCGACGAGGCAAACGCCGACAACGCCACGCCGCACAGCGTGACCTTCATCGGCGTAAGCCCGGTGCGACCGGACGAGGAGAACATCAGCACCAGCAAAAACAGCGCGGCGGCACCGGCGGCGGCAACGAGCGGGCGACCAAACGGCAGCGACAGCCCAAGCGCGCTGGTAATCACCACCGCCAGCGCGGCCCCGGCGTTGAGCCCCAGAATATGCGGCTCGCCGAGCGGATTGCGGATCACGGACTGCAGCAGGACGCCCGCCACGCCGAGCGCGGCGCCCGTCACCATCGCGGCGCAGAGGCGCAGCAGCCGTAATTTGATAATGACGCTGTGGTCGAAATTGCGCGGGTCGAAATGGAAGAATGCCTCCACCACCGTCTGCGGGGCGATAAAGCGCGCGCCGATGCCCAGGTGCATAATCGCGCCCAGCGCCAGCAGCAACGCGAAGATCGGGAAGGCCAGAGAGGATCGCATCATGGCTGAACCGTGCCCTGGCGAAACGGCATAAAGAACGGCTTGCCGGTCAACGGGTTAATGGACATATGCACGTCCACATCAAACACCGCTTTGATCAGCTCCGGCGTGCAGGCATCGCCTTCATGCAATACGCCTTCAACTTTCCCCTGGCGTAAAAAGACCAGCGAATCGCCGTAGTTCACGGCAAAGTTGAGATCGTGCAGCACCACCACCACGGTACGCCCGTGCTGGCGGGTCAGAGCGTGCAACAGTTCCAGGATCTCCACCTGATAGCGGAGATCGAGAAACGTCGTGGGCTCGTCAAGCAGGATATACGGCGTTTGCTGCGCCAGCGCCATGGCGATCCAGCAGCGCTGACGCTGGCCGCCGGACAAGCTTTCCACCGGCATATGGGCAAACTCTGCCGTGCCGGTCAGGCGCAGAGCCTCCTCCACCGCCAGTTCGTCCTCGTCGCTCCACTGACGCATAAAATTCTGCCAGGGAAAACGCCCGCGCGAGACCAGTTCAAAAACGGTTAATCCTTCCGGGAGCATCGGAGACTGCGGGAGAATGCCAAGCTGGCGGGCGACCGCTTTGGTCGGCTGCGCATGAATGGCTTTGCCGTCCAGCAGTGCGGCGCCACCCAGCGGCTGGAGCAGCCGCGCGATTGTGCTCAACAGCGTGGATTTCCCACAGCCGTTCGCCCCTACCAGCACCGTCATTTTCTGCTGAGGGATGGCAAGGGAGATATCATCAACGATGATTTTTTTCTGATAGCCCGCAGAGAGGTTCTCCAGAACCAGTCCCGGTTGTTTTGTGTTGTGAGCCACGTGAATGCCAACGTAATAAAAAAGCGCAACAAATATAAATAAAAATCATTCTCTTTTGAGAGTTTGACGCTGCGCCATGTAGTAGTCAAGAGAAGAAACACCCCGAAAAAACCAGGGATAAGCCAGAGGGAAGATGAACACGTCATGCATTACAAAAACAGTAATATCAACACATTAATTATTGTCCCGCTGCGCTTATACACACGATTAAATGCTGTAGCCGTTTTTTTCTTTTTTCCATTTACTACTACATTCGCGCATGATTGAATGATTCTCAATTACATGTCTGATGCCAGCGCAGGCTAACGGACAGACCGTAAAGGGCAATGACTCACACATTTTGCTGCGAAACGCATTCGCGGGATATTTCGGGATAACAGATGTAATGGCTACGTTCACACCTTCACTCTCTGGGGTAAAAGGGCGCGCGCTCTTTTCACTGCTGTTTATGGCGCCGCTGGTGCAGGCAGCAGATAACACCGCGGCTACAGACGGCGAAACGCTTACCGTCACCGCCGATCCAAATACGACGGCAGAGGCCACGAATGGCTATCAGCCGTTGAATACTTCCACCGCTACGTTAACCAACATGCCGATGCTGGACATCCCGCAGGTGGTCAATACCGTCAGCGACAAAGTGCTGGAGGATCAGCACGCCACCACGCTGGATGAAGCACTCTATAACGTCAGTAACGTGGTGCAGACCAACACTCTGGGCGGCACGCAGGATGCCTTCGTACGCCGCGGGTTTGGTGCGAACCGCGACGGTTCGATCATGACCAACGGCCTGCGCACCGTACTGCCGCGCAGCTTTAATGCCGCAACCGAGCGCGTGGAGGTGCTGAAAGGCCCGGCCTCGACGCTCTATGGCATTCTCGATCCGGGCGGACTGATTAACGTCGTCACCAAACGCCCGGAGAAGACCTTCGGCGGTTCAATTTCTGCCACCTCATCCAGCTTTGGCGGCGGCACCGGTCAGATCGATGTTACCGGCCCGATTGACGGCACGCGCCTGGCGTATCGCCTGACGGGCGAATATCAGGACGAGGATTACTGGCGTAATTTTGGCAACGAACGCAGCACCTTTATCGCCCCGTCGCTCACCTGGTTTGGCGATGATGCCACCGTGACCGTGCTCTATTCGCATCGCGACTATAAAACGCCGTTCGATCGCGGAACGATCTTCGATCTCAACACCAAGAAAGCCGTCGACGTCGATCGCAAAACCCGCTTCGACGAGCCGTTCAACGTGACCGACGGCCAGTCCGATCTCGCTCAGCTCAACGCGGAGTATCGCCTCAACAGCCAGTGGACCGCGAAGTTCGACTACAGCTACAGCCAGGATAAATACAGCGATAACCAGGCCCGCGTGATGGCCTACGATTCAAAAACCGGCAACCTGACCCGCCGCGTGGATGCGACCCAGGGCTCGACCCAGCGTATGCACACGACGCGCGCGGATCTGCAGGGGAACGTGGACATCGCGGGCTTTTACAATGAGATCCTGACCGGCGTGTCGTATGAGAATTACGACCTGCTGCGTACGGACATGATCCGCTGTAAGAACGTTAAGGATTTCAATATTTACAACCCGAGCTACGGCAGCCTCGGCAAGTGCACCACCGTCTCGGCATCCGACAGCGATCAAACCATTAAGCAGGAGAGCTACTCCGCCTACGCGCAGGACGCGCTGTACCTGACCGATAAGTGGATCGCCGTCGCCGGACTGCGCTATCAGTATTACACCCAGTACGCGGGCAAAGGCCGTCCGTTCAACGTGAACACTGACAGCCGCGACGACCAGTGGACGCCAAAGCTGGGTCTTGTTTATAAGCTCACCCCGGCGGTCTCGCTGTTTGCCAACTACTCCCAGACGTTTATGCCGCAGTCGTCCATTGCGAGCTACATCGGCGACCTGCCGCCGGAAACGTCGAACGCGTATGAAATCGGCGCTAAATTCGACCTGTTCGACGGTATTACCGCCAACATCGCGCTGTTTGATATTCACAAGCGCAACGTGCTGTACACCGAGAGCGTCGGTGATGAAACCGTCGCTAAAACCGCGGGTCGCGTGCGCTCTCAGGGCGTGGAAGTGGATCTTGCCGGGTCATTGACCGAGAACACCAACATTATCGCCAGCTACGGCTATACCGACGCGAAGGTGCTGGAAGACCCGGACTATGCGGGCAAGCCGCTGCCGAACGTGCCGCGCCATACCGGCTCCCTGTTCCTGACCTACGATATTCACAATGCGTTTGCCGGGAACACCCTGACGCTGGGCGGCGGCGGGCATGGCGTAAGCCGTCGCTCCGCAACCAACGGTGCAGATTATTATCTGCCGGGCTATTTCGTGGCGGATGCGTTTGCGGCGTACAAGATGAAGCTACAGTATCCGGTGACGCTGCAGGTGAACGTGAAAAACCTGTTTGATAAGACCTACTACACATCGTCCATTGCGACCAACAACCTGGGCAACCAGATTGGCGATCCGCGCGAAGTGCAGTTTACGGTGAAGATGGAGTTTTGATGTAAAAAAGCCCGGTGGCGCTAGCGCTTACCGGGCCTACGATCCATTCCCTCTCCCTGTGGGAGAGGGTTAGGGTGAGGGCATCAGACCTCGATATCCGCCATATCGCCTTTCTCCTGCAGCCAGTTACGTCGGTCTTCCGAACGCTTCTTGGCAAGGAGCATATCCATCATGGCGTTGGTTTGCTGCTCGTCTTCGTCGCTGATCGTCAGCTGCACCAGACGGCGAGTGTTCGGATCCAGCGTCGTTTCGCGAAGCTGCATCGGGTTCATCTCGCCCAGTCCTTTAAAGCGCTGCACGTTCGGTTTGCCCTTCTTGCGCTTCAGCTGTTCCAGCACGCCCGCTTTCTCTTCTTCCGTCAGCGCGTAGTAAACCTCTTTGCCGAGGTCGATACGGTACAGCGGCGGCAGCGCCACGTGGACGTGACCGTTTTTCACCAGCGTTTTGAAGTGTTTCACAAACAGCGCGCACAGCAGCGTGGCGATGTGCAGGCCATCGGAGTCCGCATCCGCAAGGATACAGATCTTGCCGTAGCGCAGCTGGCTCAGATCGTCGCTGTCCGGATCGATGCCGATCGCTACCGAGATATCGTGGACTTCCTGCGAGGCCAGCACTTCATCAGAAGAGACCTCCCAGGTGTTCAGGATCTTCCCCTTGAGCGGCATGATCGCCTGATATTCACGATCGCGCGCCTGCTTGGCCGATCCACCCGCCGAGTCCCCTTCCACGAGGAACAGTTCGGTACGGTTGAGATCCTGCGCGGTACAGTCTGCCAGCTTGCCCGGCAGCGCAGGGCCGCTGGTCAGCTTTTTACGCACCACTTTCTTCGCGGCGCGCAGACGACGCTGGGCGCTGGAAATGGCCATTTCAGCCAGCATTTCTGCCGCCTGGACGTTCTGGTTCAGCCACAGGGTAAACGCATCTTTCACCACCCCGGAAACGAACGCTGCGCACTGGCGTGACGACAGACGTTCTTTGGTCTGACCGGCAAACTGTGGATCCTGCATCTTCACGGAGAGCACGTAGGCGCAGCGATCCCAGATATCTTCCGCCGACAGCTTCACGCCGCGCGGCAGGATATTGCGGTATTCGCAGAACTCACGCATCGCGTCCAGCAGTCCCTGACGCAGGCCGTTGACGTGGGTACCGCCGAGCATGGTTGGGATCAGGTTGACGTAGCTTTCCGTCAGCAGCTCGCCGCCTTCCGGCAGCCACAGCAGCGCCCAGTCCACGGCTTCGGTATCGCCGCTAAAGTTACCGACAAACGGTTTTTCCGGCAGCGTTGGCAGGCCGTTTACCGCTTCGCACAGGTAGTCGTTCAGGCCATCGGCGTAGCACCAGGTTTGTGCGGTATTGTTAACGTGATCGGTAAAGGTGATTTCCACGCCCGGACACAGCACCGCTTTGGCTTTCAGCAGGTGCGTCAGGCGAGAAACGGAAAAGCGCGGGCTGTCGAAGAAGCTTTCGTCAGGCCAGAAGTGGACGCTGGTGCCGGTGTTGCGTTTGCCGCACGTGCCGACAACCTGCAGATCCTGCACCTTATCGCCATTTTCAAACGCGATGTTGTATACCTGACCGTCGCGACGGACGTTGACTTCTACGCGTTTGGACAAGGCGTTCACCACGGAAATACCCACGCCGTGCAGACCACCGGAGAACTGGTAGTTCTTGTTGGAGAACTTTCCGCCCGCGTGCAGACGGCAGAGGATCAGCTCAACGGCAGGCACGCCCTCTTCCGGGTGGATATCCACCGGCATGCCGCGCCCGTCGTCGATGACTTCCAGCGACTGATCGGCGTGCAGAATGACGTCAACGCGTTTGGCATGCCCCGCCAGCGCTTCGTCCACACTGTTATCAATAACTTCCTGGCCCAGATGGTTTGGGCGCGTCGTATCGGTGTACATCCCCGGGCGGCGGCGAACCGGCTCAAGCCCGGTGAGGACCTCAATGGCATCAGCGTTATAGGTTTGCGTCATGATTTAAACTAGCAATTCGCATTGATTGTCAGTGGCTGTGCAGTCCAAGAAAATCGACAATCTGGGTGAAATGATTCTCAAAGCCCGTGAAAGCATGGTTTCCGCCCTCTTCTATAGTCTGGCGGCAGGAGGCGTAATACGCCACTGCCTGGCGGTAATCCAGCACTTCATCACCCGTCTGTTGCAGCAGCCAGATGAGATCCGGCGCCTCAAGCGGGTCGACCTGCATAACTTTGAGATCGTAAATATGGCGTGACTCTAGCACATATTGCTGGCCGGTGTAGGGGTTCTCGTTTTCGCCAAGAAAGTCCCTCAGCAGCTCAAATGGCCGAACCGCCGGATTAACCACAACGGCAGGCAGCATAAAGCATTGCGAGAGCCAGGTGGCATAGTATCCGCCCAATGATGAGCCAACCACGCCAAAGGATTCACCGCCGTGTTCAAGCACGATCGATTCGAGCATTTCTGCCGCCTCCGCCGGGTAAGGCGGCAACTGCGGGATAATCATCTCAACGTCGGGGTGATGCTCACTCAGCCACTGGCGAAACTGTGTCGCTTTTGCGGAGCGCGGCGAGCTGTTGAATCCGTGCAGATAAAGGAGCGTAGACATCAATAGCCTTCTGAAGCGGTATCCGGGCGGAATTTTGCACCGGTCAAACGGCAGACTTCCGTGGTCAGCGTGCCATCGGAATGCAGTTCCAGCCAGCGCCAGCCTGGCGCGATGGTATCCAGCGTAAAGTTGGCGCAGTGCGGCTTAAACTGAACGCAGGTCGACGGCGTCGCCAGCATGCGACGGCCGTTCCAGTCGAGGTCCTGTTCCTGGTGAATATGTCCACACAGCAGATTTTTCACCCGCGGGAACTTCGTCAGCACGCGATCCAGCGCCGCGGAGTTGCGCAGGCTGTGCTGATCGAGCCAGCTGCAGCCCGCCGGCAGAGGATGATGATGAAGCAATAGCAACGTGTGACGTTCAGGTTCAGCAGCCAGTTTGGTCTCAAGCCAGTCGAGCTGAAACTCGCTTAACTCACCGTGCGGGACGCCAAATACCTGGCTGTCCAGCAGCAGGATCTGCCACTGTTCACCCGCAAAAACACATTTCGCCGGAGAAATCCCCGCATCCTGAAGAGAACTGAACATGGCAGGCTGGAAGTCATGGTTTCCTGGCAGCCAGACGCAAGGCACGCTAAAGCTCGCGATGCCTTCAGCAAAATGCTGGTAGGCCGCGGAGGACTGATCCTGCGCCAGATCGCCCGTTGCGACAATCAGATCGCATGCACGGTTTTCAGCGTGAATGGCGCTAAGTACCGCCTGATAACTCTCCCAGGTGTTGACCCCCAGTAGCGTTTCATGCTTTTCGGCAAAAAGGTGGGTATCGGTGATTTGTAATATCCTGACTGGCGCCCCACCAGCAACAGTCAGGTTCAACAGGCTTTCCAAATGGTGTCCTTAGGTAGGTTTATGACGCTAACAAACCGGAATCGCCATTGCTCCATGTGCTAAACAATATCTTAGCCAGTCGGCTAAAAACTGGTTAATTTGATGCTTTTCGTCGCGTTGATGCAACTTTTTATTCGGGTAATCATACCGCGCCTTGAAGCGAAAGATCTGCTGGCTTGAACACACTTCAGCGACCATCGCGTCGTGATAGAGGCGAACCGTCATCGACGGCAGGCTCCAGTAGCTAATGCTGGGTGCCGTTTGCTCAATCTCAACCAGCGTAGTGTAGCGCGTTGATTCTGTTATCGTTAACCGATACTGCGCGTTGCTCACCTGATAGCTTACCGTTTCGCCGGGTGCGTCGTTTCGCGGCAGCAGGCGGCGCAACTGTGCGAAATTGGTTTCGCACAGGCGCATCATTTCTGGGAAGTCAGGCGTATAGCGCTTCATTTTTTCCACTCGTTTCGTAATGTCTGATAATGCAGCTGTAGCCATTGCAGGGCGATGACAGATGCTGCGTTGTCGATTTTCCCCTCTTCTACCCACTGATAAGCCTGTTCCCGGCTCACCACATGAACCCGAATATCTTCGTTTTCATCTGCCAGACCGTGGATCCCTTCCGCCGTCGTGGCGTCCACTTCGCCCACCATAATGGACAAGCGCTCGCTGGTACCGCCCGGGCTTGCCAGATAGCTCAGCACCGGTTTTGTGCGCCCTACCACCAACCCCGCCTCTTCCAGCGCCTCGCGCCGGGCGACGTCTTCAACCGACTCACCTTCTTCGATCATCCCGGCCACCATCTCCAGCAGCCACGGGCTTTCACTGACGTCATAAGCGGCGATGCGGATCTGCTCCACCAGCACAACTTCGTCATGCACTGGGTCAAAGGGTAGCAAGACTGCCGCATGCCCGCGCTCAAAAATTTCGCGCCTGATTTCGCCGCTCATTTCCCCGTTAAACAGGCGATGCCTGAAACGGTAAAGATCCATTGAAAAAAAACCGCTATAAAGCGTTTCTCGTGCAATAATTTCTACATCGTTTTTGGCGAATGTCACGGGCAACTTTTCTGGTTTTTGCATGAGTCGAGTCCTGGTAGCAATGGTGATGAAATTGTGAATTTCAAGGCTGTTTGGCTGCCGTTTGTAAGGCTATATGGTAGATTGGTGCAAATTACCGCCAGATGGCACGTAACGCCAACCTTTTGGTATGGAAGATTCTGTTAGAATCGGCAATTATTTTTTAATTAGATCAGCGCTAATACTGCTTCACAACAAGGAATGCAAATGAAGAAATTGCTCCCCATCCTTATCGGCCTGAGCCTGACGGGCTTCAGTGCAATGAGCCAGGCGGAAAACCTGTTACAGGTTTACCAGCAGGCACGTCTGGGCAACCCTGATTTACGTAAATCAGCGGCCGATCGTGATGCTGCGTTTGAAAAGATTAACGAAGCGCGTAGCCCCTTGCTGCCGCAGTTAGGTTTAGGTGCAGATTACACCTACAGCAACGGTTTCCGCGACGCTAACGGCGTTAACTCCAATGCTACCAGCGCCTCACTGCAATTGACACAGACCCTGTTTGATATGTCCAAATGGCGCGCCCTGACCCTGCAGGAAAAGAGCGCGGGGATCCAGGATGTGACCTATCAGACCGACCAGCAGACGCTGATCCTGAACACCGCCACGGCGTACTTCAACGTGCTGAGCGCGATTGATGCACTCTCCTATACCGAAGCGCAGAAACAGGCAGTTTACCGTCAGTTAGATCAAACGACCCAGCGTTTCAACGTGGGTCTGGTCGCGATTACTGACGTGCAGAACGCCCGTTCACAGTACGACACCGTGCTGGCTAACGAGGTGACCGCGCGTAACAACCTCGATAACGCACTGGAATCCCTGCGTCAGGTCACCGGTAACTACTATCCAGAGCTGGCGTCCCTGAACGTGGACAGCTTTAAAACGGATAAACCACAGGCCGTAAACGCCCTGCTGAAAGAGGCGGAAAACCGCAACCTGACGTTGCTGCAGGCGCGTCTGAGCCAGGATCTGGCCCGCGAACAAATTCGCCAGGCGCAGGACGGCCACCTGCCAACCCTGAGCTTGAGCGCGTCAACCGGTGTCTCTGATACCACCTATAGCGGCTCTAAAACCAATACGTCCCAGTATGACGACAGCAATATGGGCCAGAACAAAGTGGGCCTGAGCTTCTCCCTGCCGCTGTACCAGGGCGGTCAGGTTAACTCGCAGGTGAAACAGGCGCAGTACAACTTTGTTGGCGCGAGCGAGCAGCTGGAAAGCGCCCACCGCAACGTGGTGCAGACCGTGCGTTCCTCCTTCAACAACGTGAACGCCTCGATCAGCAGCATCAACGCGTATAAACAGGCCGTTGTCTCTGCCCAGAGCTCTCTGGATGCGAACGAAGCGGGCTACTCCGTCGGTACTCGTACCATCGTTGACGTTCTGGACGCGACCACCACGCTGTACAACGCGAAACAGCAGCTCTCCAGCGCGCGTTACCAGTACCTGATTAACCAGCTGAATATCAAGCAGGCGCTGGGTACGCTTAACGAGCAGGATCTGCAAATGCTGAACAGCACGCTGGGCAAACCCGTTTCGACGTCTCCAGACAGCGTCGCGCCGGAGAACCCACAGCAGGTTGCCGCGGTTGATAACTTCAACGCTGACAGCAACACCCCTGCTGCACAGCCTGCTGCCGCACGTACCGCTGCGCCTGCCAGCCAAGGCAATAATCCGTTCCGTAACTAAGCATTGCCCGATGGCGCTTCGCTTATCGGGCCTACGATCAAGTAGGCCGGGTAAGCGCAGCGCCACCCGGCGCAAAATCACATCCGAACGTAAGCCAACGTAAAGATCCCCCTGATTCCGCCCCTCTTCGCTTCATTTTCAACCACTCATCCTCTATCCTGAGCGTTATTACCACTGGGTCCTGGAAGACAAAGATGAAACGGACAAAATCTATAAATCACGCTTCGTTCCGCAAGAGCTGGAACGCGCGTCACCTCACCCCTGTTGCGCTGGCGGTCACGGCTGTCTTTATGCTGGCAGGCTGTGAGAAAAATGACGAAACGGTTTCGCTGTATCAGAACGCGGACGACTGCTCTGCCGCAACCGGCAAAGCCGCCGAATGTAAAACGGCCTACACCAGCGCGCTGAAAGAAGCGGAACGCACCGCGCCGAAATATGCCTCACGCGAAGACTGCGTGGCGGAGTTTGGTGAAGGTCAGTGCCAGCAGGCACCGGCTCAGGCTGGCACCGCACCTGAAAATCAGGCGCAGGCGCAGTCCAGCGGCAGCTTCTGGATGCCGCTGATGGCAGGCTACATGATGGGTCGTCTGATGGGCGGCGGTGCGGGCTACCAGCAGCAGCCGCTGTTTAGCTCGAAAAACCCGGCCAGCCCGGCTTACGGTCAATATACCGATGCCACCGGCAAAGGCTACGGCGCAGCAACCCCTGGCCGCACCGTGACCGTTCCGAAAACGGCGATGGCGCCAAAGCCAGCAACGACCAGCACCATCACCCGCGGCGGGTTTGGTGAATCTGTGGCGAAGCAGACCAGCATGCAGCGCAGTGCGACAGGTACCTCCTCTACTCGCTCAATGGGCGGCTGATCATGGAACGAGTCAGTATCACCGAGCGCCCTGACTGGCGCGAAAAAGCCACCGAGTACGGTTTTAACTTCCACACCATGTACGGCGAGCCGTACTGGTGTGAAGACGCCTATTACAAGCTTACGCTGGCCCAGGTGGAAAAACTGGAAGAGGTGACGGCCGAGTTGCACCAGATGTGCCTGAAGGTCGTGGAAAAGGTCATCGACAGCGACGAGCTGATGGCAAAGTTCCGCATTCCAAAACACACCTGGAGCTTTGTGCGCCAGTCTTGGAAAACGAATCAGCCTTCTCTGTACTCTCGCCTGGATCTGGCGTGGGACGGCAAAGGTGAACCGAAGCTTCTGGAAAACAACGCCGATACGCCAACCTCCCTGTACGAAGCGGCGTTCTTCCAGTGGATCTGGCTGGAAGACCAGGCCAGTGCCGGAAACCTGCCGGAAGGCAGCGACCAGTTTAACAGCCTGCAGGAAAAGCTGATTGAGCGTTTTGCCGAGCTGCGTGAACAGCATGGCTTCAACCTGCTGCATCTCGCCTGCTGCCGCGACACGGAAGAAGACCGTGGCACGGTTCAGTATCTGCAGGACTGCGCTGCCGAAGCGGAAGTGGCGACCGAGTTCCTCTATATCGAGGATATCGGCCTGGGTGAAAAAGGTCAGTTTACGGATATGCAGGACCAGGTGATCAGCAACCTGTTCAAGCTCTACCCGTGGGAATACATGCTGCGCGAGATGTTCTCCACCAAGCTGGAAGACGCTGGCGTGCGCTGGCTGGAGCCGGCCTGGAAGAGCATTATCTCTAACAAAGCCCTGCTGCCGATGCTGTGGGAGATGTTCCCTAACCACCCGAACCTGCTGCCAGCGTATTTTGCGGAAGATAATTACCCGCAAATGGAGAAGTACGTCGTTAAGCCGATCTTCTCCCGTGAAGGCGCAAACGTCTCGATTATCGAAAACGGTAAGACGCTGGAAGCGGTTGAAGGGCCGTACGGCGAAGAGGGGATGATCGTTCAGGCGTTCTGGCAACTGCCGAAGTTTGGCGACAGCTATACCCTGATTGGCAGCTGGCTCATCAACGATCGGCCGGCCGGGATTGGCATTCGCGAAGATCGCGCGCTGATCACGCAGGATCTGTCACGGTTTTATCCGCACATTTTTGTCGAATAAGACCTGCCCGGTGGCGCTACGCTTACCGGGCCTACGCTCGACATGTAGGCCGGGTAAGGCGAAGCCGCCACCCGGCATGTTTTTACCCAATCTGCACCGACAACATACTCAAACTCCCCATCTCAATACCGTCGACCGGGGTCGTCACCGGCTCCTGACCATCCCACGCACCGAGAACGTACAGCAGCGGCAGAAAGTGCTCCGGCGTCGGGTTAGAGAGCGAACCACCCTCATGATCCAGATAGTTCACCAGCGGATGCGCCTCAGCCGGACCTTGCCACGTCAGGTTGGCTTTGACGTAGTCGTTAAATGAGGTCGCCCACGGGTATGGCGTATTCTCACCGTGCCAGCGTGCGGTACGCAGGTTATGCACCACGTTACCGCTCGCCACCAGCATGATGCCTTCATCACGAAGCGTCGCCAGCTTACGGCCCATCTCCAGATGCCAGGCGGCCGGTTTGGTGCTGTCGATGCTCAACTGCACCATCGGGATATCCGCATCAGGATACATTTTAATCAGCACGCCCCACGAGCCATGGTCAAAACCCCAGGCTTCTTTATCCAGCGTTACAGGGACAGGTGCCAGCAAATCTACCAGCTTTTGTGCCAGCTCAGGCGAGCCGGGGGCCGGATAATGCGTGTCGTAAAGCGCCTGCGGGAAGCCGCCAAAATCATGAATGGTTTTAGGCGCTTCCATGGCGGTCACGCCCGTCCCTCGGGTAAACCAGTGCGCAGACACCACCACGATCGCTTTCGGGCGCGGCAACGTCTCGCCCAGATGACGCCAGGCACGGGTATAGACGTTGTCTTCCAGAACGTTCATTGGGCTACCGTGGCCTAAAAACAGGGCTGGCATACGGGAAGAAGTCATGGTGATATCCTTACAGAAGGTGTCAATTTAATGGTGCTACATTACGCGCAATGTGGCAAAGATGAACGCAGATAAGCGTGAAGATCATCATCAGGAAATTTGAATGTAAGGAATGTGTAAAGCCGGGGTTCCCCCCTCGCTTTGCCAGAAATGAATCATTTATATTAATGAGAATCATTATCATAAGGAGCAATGCATGTCAGTCCCCTTGATCCTGACCATACTGGCGGGCGCCGCGACCTTTATCGGTGCACTCCTCGGCGTGCTCGGCCAAAAGCCCTCTAACCGCGTTCTGGCCTTCTCACTGGGCTTTGCTGCCGGGATCATGCTGCTCATCTCCCTGATGGAGATGCTGCCTGCCGCACTGGGTACAGAAGGCATGTCTCCGCTACTGGGTTACGGCATGTTTGTCTTTGGCCTGCTGGGATATTTTGCCCTCGACAGGATGTTACCACACGCGCATCCGCAGGATTTAATGCAGAAGAACGTGGCGTCCATGCCGCGCAATATCAAGCGAACGGCGATTCTGTTGACGCTTGGCATCAGCCTGCATAATTTCCCTGAGGGGGTAGCGACTTACGTAACGGCCAGCAGCAATCTTGAGATGGGTTTTGGTATCGCGCTGGCGGTCGCCTTACACAATATTCCTGAAGGACTGGCCGTTGCAGGACCGGTGTATGCCGCCACGGGCTCGAAACGCACCGCGGTGTTCTGGGCGGGTATTTCCGGGATGGCCGAAATTCTTGGAGGCGTGCTGGCGTGGTTAATCCTGGGAAGTCTGGTCTCCCCTGTTTTGATGGCTGCCATTATGGCTGCGGTTGCCGGGATCATGGTTGCGCTCTCCGTGGATGAGCTAATGCCGCTTGCGAAAGAGATCGATCCGAATAACAACCCCAGCTATGGCGTGCTGTGCGGAATGTCGGTCATGGGCTTAAGCCTGGTGTTATTGCAATCTGCAGGTATCGGTTAGCATAAGCCTGCCTCCGTCTAATACGGAGGCAGGCGTGCGAAACGTTAAGAAACAGCTAAAAATGATGCGCTATTCTGTTGCCAAAAACTCCCTTACAATAAATAATATAATTTTATAGAAATAGAACGATGAAATTGTATAAATATATTATCTGACTCACTGCATAAATTATGAGTGGCAGTCGATACTTATAATCAACATGAATTATATATTAATATAATCTTAAAATAGCTTTAAGATGCGATAATCGCATCCCCTCACGGTCCTCCCGTATACTTGATATGCGTCCTGAAATTAATATTCAGAGTATGAATTCGTTTGAAAAAGGATATTTTCATGTATATGGGTAAAAAAATTCTGTTAGCCGCTGCTGTGGCTGCCATCGTATCGGGTTCTGCCTTTGCTGACGACCAGGGTTCGGGCAAAATAAAATTCAAAGGCGTTGTTATTGATGCGCCTTGCAACATAGCACCTGACAGCGTAGATAAAGAAGTCGATCTCGGTGAAGTGACCACAGCCGTGATCAATGCCAACAAAAAGTCTACCGCGGTTCCGGTTGATATCAATCTGGAAAACTGCCAGCTTGACGATCCGGCCGACGAGACTGACACTCCAATTACCAAAGTCGATGTCACCTTCACCAGCTCAGCGACAGACGCGACAGATACCAGCCTGATGACCAATACCTTCGCAAGTGGCGCACAGAACGTGGGCGTTCGTCTTCTGGATAACGCCGAAGCCAACATTACGCTGGGTGCATCTAATGAAGTTGCCCTGCTGGCAGGCTCAACAACTCAGACGCTGCACTTCAAAGCGTTAATGGAAGTGCTTGCAGGCAAAACCGCTACGGCGGGTCAGGTTGAAGCAACGGCCAACTATGTTCTGATGTACAAATAATAACATCACGTCACGGTATAAACCGGCTGGCATTTAATGCAGCCGGCAATCTATATTTTTTGAGTAACAGGACGATGACATACAAATTACAATGGATAATTATTATTACGTCCCTGTTAATGACTAAAACTGCCGCCGCGACTGAGTTTAACATAAATGCAATTGATAAAGATCAGCGCGGTAGCGTTGACTTATCTCTTTTCAAAGATCAAATCGCCGTAATTCCGGGCAACTACTTTGTTACGGTTTCCATTAATGATATTCCTCTGGCAAACGGCTGGCAGCTTCGCTGGCGAGAAATGAATAATCAGGTACAGGTCTGTATCCCATCTGAATTGGCCGATACCTTTGCTCTGCAGGACACTATTCGCAGCGCCCTGCCCAAAAAAGAGGGATGCATTGATTTTTCATCCAGACCCGATATTAAGTTCACCTTTGATCAGGCCAGTCAGACGCTCAGGGTAACCATTCCTCAGGCCTGGCTACAGTACCGAGCCACAGACTGGATGCCACCCTCCACCTGGGACAACGGCGTGCCCGGCGTGTTGCTGGATTACAACCTGTTCGCCAGTCATTACCAACCCAATAACGGCTCTGGTACGGACAACGCCAACAGCTACGGCACCGCGGGTGCAAATATGGGCGCGTGGCGGTTGCGCAGCGATTATCAGTACACGCAAACGCATACCGATGCTGGCTCTGAACATGATGGTCGCTTTTCGCGCGTCTATATGTTCCGTCCTCTCCCCTCGCTCGGCGCCAAACTTACGCTGGGCGAAACGGATTTCCAGTCCGCTATTTTTGATGCTTTCACCTATACCGGCGCATCCCTGATTAGCGATGAGCGCATGCTGCCGTGGTCGCTGCGTGGTTACGCGCCACAAATTACCGGGATAGCACAAACCAACGCCACGGTTACCGTCAGCCTTGCCGATCGCGTGATTTACCAGAGCAAAGTCCCGCCCGGTCCCTTTGTGATTCAGGATCTTAACCAATCTGTCCAGGGTACTCTGGACGTCAAGGTGACGGAAGAAGATGGACGCGTCAGCACCTTCCAGGTCTCTGCAGAATCGGTCCCATTTTTAACCCGCAAAGGTCAGGTTCGCTACAAGTTGGCGACCGGGAAAGCGCGCAAAGACGCTTCGCATGACGTTGAAGATAACGCGTTTCTGAGCGGTGAATTCTCCTGGGGGATGCTGTCACAAACCTCCCTCTATGGCGGTACGCTCGCCGATGGCGACCATTACCGATCCGTCGCTGCCGGTATCGGACAAAACATGGAGTACCTGGGCGCCCTCTCTTTCGACATCACGCAAGCGACCAGCCAGTTGCCCAATCAGAATAGCCAGACGGGCTACAGCTACCGCTTTAACTACAGTAAGCGTTTCGATACCACAGGCAGTCAGCTTACGCTCGCCAGCTACCGCTACTCAGACCCTCAGTTCCTGAGCTACGCCCGTTTTCTGGACTATGACAATAACGACCGACAGTCAGAAAAACAGACGCTCAGCGTGACGGCCAGCCAATACATTTCGGCGTTATCACTCAACCTCTATGTGAATATGCTGCGCCAAACCTGGTGGAACGACTCGCCCTCCACAACGGGCAGCGTGACCGCTGGCTACAACTTTGACCTGGGTCGCTGGAAAAACCTGGGCGTCACCCTGTCGTGGAGTAAAACGCATTATGAAGATGAAAACGACAATACGCAGTTCTATCTCTCACTGAGCGTGCCGCTCGATCCCGATCATCGACTGAATTACGACCTGCGCAACAGCGACAGCCTGAGCCAGAACGTATCGTGGTATGACACATCAGACAGGAATAATACCTGGGGCGTTTCCGCGGGCACCGAGAGCGAGAAGTCAGATGCTGGCGCGCAGGTAAGCGGCAACTATCAACATTATTCCCCTTATGGCGATCTCAATCTTTCCGGGAGCTATAAGGCTAATGAATACAATTCCCTGAGCGCCAGCTGGAACGGCTCGTTTACTGCAACGGCGAAAGGTGCCGCCCTGCACCGCCGTAGCTACGGTAATGAACCGCGCGTGATGGTCAGCACCGACGGCGTAGGCAACATCCCGCTGAACATGTCGCGGGATGAAACAAACCGGTTTGGCATTGGTGTTTTACCGTCTATCTCCAGCTATTCACCCGCCAGCGTGCAGGTCAATATGAACAACCTACCCGATGGCGTAGACGTTGACACCCGCGTCGTCACCTCAACCTGGACAGAAGGCGCGATTGGATTCCGTCAGATTGCCACGCGTGCAGGCAACGATATTGCAGGCATCTTACGCACCGCTTCCGGCACGCCGCCGCTGGGTGCGGTTGTTCGCCTGCTGGAAAACGACCGGCAGATTGCCATGGTCGCCGATGACGGCCACGTCTGGCTCGGTGCCGTAGAGCCAGAACAACAGTTCCGCGTAACGTGGGGAGACAATCAGCAGTGTCGCTTCGCGTTACCTTCACACCTTGAAAACAGTATGCAGTTGATACTGCCATGTCAGTAAGAAATCATGATCAAATTAACTCTATTCAAAAGACTGAGCCTGATGCTGGTCGGCGCAGCATTCACCACCCACGCGGCCGTAAACCTGGACCGCACGCGTATTGTCTTCCCGGAAAGTGACAAAGCCAGCAGCCTGAAGGTTGAAAATCAGAGTAAGGCGTTGCCTTATCTGGCGCTCTCCTGGATTGAAGATGAAAAGGGCCGCAAAGAAGACACGCATTTCATGGCGCTCCCTCCCATTCAACGCCTTGAAGCGGGTTCCGCGTCGCAGGTCAGGATCGTTAAGCAAGCGGCCACCAGCCAGCTGCCGAAAGACAGAGAATCCCTGTTTTATTTCAACCTGCGCGAAGTGCCGCCGAAAAGCAGCAGCGCCAGCGATGAACGTAGCGTTATGCAGGTCGCGATGCAGAGCAGGATCAAACTGTTCTGGCGTCCAAAAGCGATTACCAAAAAGCCCGGTGAGCTGACGGAAATGCGCATGGAAATTTCAGCCAATGCCAAAGGGCTGACCGTGCATAACCCCACGCCGTATTACATCACCCTCGCGTGGCTCAGCAAGAATGCGAAGACCATGCTGCCGGGCTTTGACAGCCTGATGATCGCGCCTTTCGCAACGGCAACCACGTCTACGGGTGACTATCACGGCAACTACTACAGCATCGGTTACATCGACGATTACGGTGCGCTGAAAAAGGTCGACGCGCAGTGCGCCGGAACGGCTCAATGCACGCTCACCGAACGGAAGATCGATAAAGATGCGAAATATCGCTAACGTAGTGTTTATACTGCTGCTCTCAGTGCTGCCTTTAAAAGACGCGCTGGCGCTTGACTGCTACCTGGGCGGTTCCGGCGGTCCCGTTGAAGAGGTCAAAACGATCTCTCCGTTTGCTATTCCCAGCAATGCGCAGGTGGGTGAAAAAATCTGGGAGTCAGATGACATCAAAATCCCGGTAACGTGCGATCACAACGTCACGAGCAGTTTTCAACCTGAAGACGTTTTTGGCTGGGTGAACCCCTATCCTTCTGCCACCGATCCCTATTATGAACTTGGGGTAACCTATGAAGGGGTAGACTACGATGCAACAGGCCAGCCCAACGGCGTCGATACCCGACAGTGTCTGGACAACCAAAACATCACAATCTATACCCCTGACCAGATCCGACAAATGGGATGGGAAAATCGCATCTGTTCCGGTAACCCGGACGATATCCACACCTCACGCACCTTTGTCGCTCGCCTGCGCTTATACGTCAAAATCAAAGCGATGCCGCCCCACGGCTACGTCAGCTCGCTGGGGGACTACATCGTCGTGCAGTTTGACGGAAAAGGTGGGGTTAACCAGATGGTGGACGCGAAAAACCTCAAATATCATATTAACGGTCTGCAAAATATTACCGTTCTGGACTGCGGGGCGACGTTCAGTATTTACCCTGAGAACCAGGAGATTGATTTCGGCACGTTTAGCGCGCGCGATATTGTGAATCAGCAGACGCGCACTCGCACATTTTCGGTACGAACAACCAAAGTGCAGGATGCGCAATGTTCAGATGGGTTCAAAATGGATTCGTCGTTCTATACCACAGAGTCACTCAGCACCGACGATACGGCGTTATTGATAGGGAACGGCTTAAAGCTGCGGATCCTTAACGAAACGCAGCAGCCCTACACCTTCAACCACTATGAAGAGTATGCTGATTTTACGGGCAGCACGTTGCAATATGAGCAAACCTACACGGCAGAGCTATCGCGCGTGGAGGGTCAAGCCATTCAGTCCGGCCCGTTCGAAACGGTGGTGCTGTTCAAAATTAACTATCACTAGACACAAAAAAGCCGGGTTTCCCCGGCTTTTTCACATCAGCCATTTCAGCTGGCTTTGCGCTCGTGCGCCTGGCGATACTCAACCAGATCTTCGATCGTCACGACCGGCATGTTGTGCAGACGCGCAAAGGTGATGCACTCCGGCGCGCGCGCCATGGTGCCATCATCGTTGGTCAGTTCACACAGCACGCCTGCAGGTTTGAAGCCTGCCAGCGTCACCAGGTCGATGGTCGCTTCGGTGTGGCCGCCGCGGGTCAGCACGCCGCCCGCCTGCGCGCGCAGTGGGAAGACGTGGCCAGGACGATGCAGATCGGATGGCTTCGCACCGTCTGCAATCGCGGCACGTACGGTGGTCAGACGGTCAGCCGCAGAGACACCGGTGGTCACGCCATGCGCCGCTTCGATGGTCACGGTAAAACCGGTACCAAAGGCGCTGGTGTTGTTTTCGACCATCATCGGCAGTTCAAGCTGCTTACGACGATCTTCGGTAATACACAGGCATACGATGCCGCTGCCGTGACGGATGGTCAGCGCCATCTGCTCAACGGTCATGTTTTCGGCGGCGAAAATCATATCGCCTTCGTTTTCACGGTTTTCATCGTCAAGCACCATCACACCGCGGCCTTCGCGCAGTGCATCCAGTGCATGTTCAACACGTTGAGTTGAAGTGCCAAAAGAGGAAAGTAGCGTCTGATTCATGGTAAAAAAACCTCATTAACATTATGGTTACCAGAATCAGGGCAGTCTTAGGAGCGCCGTATAAGCGGCAAAAAGATAACGTGAGCGGGCCCATGCCCGACTGGATCGTTACTCTCTCCCATCCGGACTCTAACCGTCGGCCCCGGAATTACACCGGATCTGCTGACCTTTGAGTTTTCACCCAAAGCGCTCGCGGGCTTTCAGCGTTAAGCTGATTTACCGCCGGTGGGGAATTTCGCCCCGCCCTGAGAATAAGCGAGATAACTATAACGCTATTGATTATCCTGGGCAATGCATAAGCATCAAACAATTTTGTTTACCCCGGGCATGACGCGCTACAATGGACACTGACACCTTTCCATCAAGGGAAACGACAATGATTGACCCGAAGAAAATTGAGCAAATTGCGCGTCAGGTTCATGAATCTATGCCAAAAGGCATTCGTGAATTTGGTGATGACGTTGAGAAGAAAATCCGCCAGACGCTGCAGGCGCAGTTGGTTCGCCTTGATTTAGTCAGCCGCGAGGAGTTTGACGTACAGACCCAGGTTCTGCTGCGCACCCGCGAGAAGCTGGCACTGCTGGAACAGCGTCTGACCGAGCTGGAAAACCGCAATGCGCCGGAAGAAGTGAAACCGGCACCGGCTATTCCACCGGTGGACGACCAGGCGTAAGTGCGGCCTGTTGCGCCCGGTGGCGGCTACGCCTTACCGGGCCTACATGAACGCGTAGGTCGGATAAGGCGCAGCCGCCACCCGACATAAAAAACGGGCCAGCTGGCCCGTTTTTTACTGACTGTCTTTCTGGATCTTCTTGATGATGTTGGTGGTTGAGCACCCGTCCTCAAAGTTGAGTACCATCACCTCACCGCCGTTCGCCCAGACCTCCTCGCTACCCGCGATTTGCTCCGGCTTGTAATCCCCGCCTTTTACCAGCAGGTCCGGCAGAATGCCGGCAATCAGGCGCTGCGGCGTGTCTTCTTCAAACGACACCACCCAGTCCACCGCTTCCAGCGCGCCGAGCACAATCATGCGCTGCTCGAGCGGATTCACCGGACGCGTTTCCCCCTTCAGGCGTTTCGTCGACGCATCGCTGTTAACCGCCACAATCAGGCGATCGCCCAGCTTGCGGGCATTCGCCAGATACGAAACGTGGCCCGCGTGCAGGATGTCGAACACGCCGTTGGTCATCACCACTTTTTCACCACGCTTGCGCGCGGCGGCGACGGCCACTTTAAGCTCGTCTTCGGTCATCACGCCAAAACCGGTATCGGCACGACCGCGCACCGCGTTTTCCAGCTCGATTGGCGAAACGGTAGACGTCCCGAGTTTACCGACTACCACGCCCGCCGCGGCGTTGGCAAAGTAGCACGCCTCTTCCAGGGAGTTTCCTGCCGCCAGCGTCGCCGCCAGCACGCCGATCACCGTATCACCGGCACCGGTCACGTCGTACACTTCCTGCGCCTGGGTTGGCATATGCAGCGGCGGTTTGCCCGGCTGCAGCAGCGTCATCCCCTGCTCGGAGCGGGTGACGAGCAAAGCAGACAGCTCGAAATCAGCAATGATCTTCATGCCGCGCTCAACCAGTTCTTCCTCGGTTTTGCACTTGCCCGCCACCGCCTCAAACTCGGAGAGGTTTGGCGTCAGCAGCGTCGCGCCGCGATAGCGCTCAAAATCGGTCCCTTTCGGGTCGATCAGCACCGGGACGTTGGCTTTACGCGCCAGCTGAATCATCGTCTGCACGCTCGCCAGCGCGCCTTTGGCGTAGTCGGACAGCACCAGCGCGCCGATATTGCCCAGCGCCTGATTGATACGCTCGTGCAGCGGCTCAGGATCAACGCCCTCGAAACCTTCTTCAAAGTCGAGGCGGATCAGCTGCTGGTTACGCGACAGCACGCGCAGCTTGGTGATCGTCGGGTGGGTCGGAACAGAAACGAAGTCGCACTTCACGTTCACGTCCGCCAGCGACTTGCTCAGCGCGCGCGCCGCATCGTCGATGCCGGTCAAGCCCACCAGACGCGACTGGGCGCCCAGAGAAGCAATGTTCATCGCCACGTTTGCCGCGCCGCCGGGACGCTCTTCAATGGTGTCGACCTTAACCACCGGTACCGGTGCTTCCGGAGAGATGCGGCTGGTAGGACCATACCAGTAGCGATCCAGCATCACATCCCCAACAACCATTACCCCAGCACGTTCAAACTCTGGCAGTGTTACTTTCATTCCTGACTCCAGAAAGATTCACAATTTGCGCGCGATAATATCACACTTGATTTGTTACGCACGGTTCCACCAGCCACTTCTGCCAGCTGGCCGTTACCTGAGCACGTTCATGAGCAAAACAGTCCAGCGCCACATGCCCCGGCTGCTCCTGCAGCGCCAGGTGATGAAGCTCATCGCGCAGCGTCGTGTAGGCGCGGGTTAAGGCCTGCGCCTCCTGCTCGTCCATAATGTCGTTTTGCGCCAGCAGCTCCAGAATGCGCACGTTATCGGACCAGCGCGTTAGCTTCGGCTTGTCGTGGGCATGCAGCAGCACCAGATACTGGGTAATGAACTCAATATCGGTAATCCCACCCTCGTCGGCTTTAATATCAAAGCGATCGCGATGTTTATTGCCGAGATGCGCGCGCATTTTCTCGCGCATTTCGCGCACTTCCGTTTGCAGCGTGCTGCCATCACGCACGGTGGTCATAACCTCCTTACGGATGACGTCAAACTGCGTTTTGAGCTGCGGATCGCCATACACCACGCGAGCGCGCACCAGCGCCTGATGCTCCCACGTCCAGGCTTCATTCTTCTGGTAATCGGCGAAGGAGTCCGTCGAGGTGACCAGCATCCCCGCCGCGCCGGACGGACGCAGACGGGCATCCACTTCATACAAAATGCCCGACGAGGTGCGGGTGCTGAACAGGTGCATGATGCGCTGCGCCAGGCGCAGATAGAACTGGCGCCCGTCAATCTCGCGCTCGCCGTCGGTCATCACGTCAACCGGGCAGTCGTGCAGGAAGATTAAATCCAGATCGGAGCTATAGCCCAGCTCCCAGCCGCCAAGCTTGCCGTACCCCACGACCGCGAAGCCGCGACCCTCACGGTCGGCCAGGTGTTTCGGCTGGCCGTAGCGCGCCACCATCTGCACCCACGCCTGATGGACCACCGCGTCGATGATCGCTTCCGCGAGCCAGGTTAAGTGATCGCTCACTTTCATTACTGGCAGCGTTCCGGCGATATCCGCGGCCGCCACGCGCAGCATCTGAGCCTGCTTAAACTGACGGAGCGCTTCAAGCTGTTGCTCTTCGTCCTCTTCCGGCACGCGCAGCAGATACTGACGCAGCTCGTCACGGTAGGCATCCGTCGCCGTCGGCTGATAAAGGGTATTTGGATCGAGCAGCTCATCCAGCAGCAGCGGGTAGCGCGCCAGCTTGTTGGCCACCATCGGCGACGCGGCGCAGAGCGTAATCAGGTGCTTCAGCGCGCCAGGGAACTCGCTCAGGAGTTCAAGGTAGGTGGTACGCGTGATAATCCCGCTCAGCAGCGGCATCATCCGCGACAACGGCACCGGCGCATCCGCCCGCGAGCAGACCTCGCTCAGCAGGTGCGGCATCAGGTGATCCAGCACCTGACGGCCGCGCGGGCCGATGGCGCGTTTGTTCAGCTCAAGACGGAAATCCGCGATCAGCGCCACCACGCGATGGCGCGCGTCGTCGGTTAAGTGCGTCAGCACCGGCGTGGTGTCATCTTCCTGGAGCGCGTCCTGCCACAGCTCGCGCCAGTGCTCGGAAAGCGCATCGTCCTGCGATTCACTTTCGTCATCACCGATCAGCTCGTTAAAGATGCGGCGTACGCCTGCCATATGGGCATCGAGCCGTTCGGTCAACGCTGACCAGTCCTCCACGCGCATGCCCCAGGCCAGACGCGCCCTGTTCAGGTCGTCGCCCGGCAGGGTCTGGGTCTGTTCATCGTTGATGCTTTGCAGCAGGTTTTCCAGACGGCGCAGAAACAGATAGGCCTCGCGCAGGGTTTGCGCGTCGCCGTCCGGCAGCAGGTGCAGCTGCTCGATGGCGCTCAGGGTCGGCAGCAGCGAGCGGGACTGCAGGGACGGCTCACGGCCGCCGCGAATAAGCTGGAAGACCTGAACGATAAATTCGATTTCGCGAATGCCGCCCGCGCCGAGCTTGATGTTGTCTTTCAGCCCGCGGCGGCGCACCTCGCGGGCGATCATCCCTTTCATATTACGCAGGGACTGGATCACGCTGAAGTCGATGTAGCGACGGAACACGAACGGACGCAGCATGGCGCGCAGCTCGTTGGCGTAAGCGTCGCCGCTGTCACCCATGATCCGCGCTTTGACCATCGCATAGCGCTCCCAGTCGCGCCCCTGCTCCTGGTAGTAATCCTCCAGCGCGGCAAAGCTCAGAACCAGCGGTCCGCTGTCGCCAAACGGACGCAGGCGCATATCCACGCGGTAGACAAAACCGTCCTGCGTGGGCTGATCCAGCGCCTTAATCAGACGCTGACCGAGGCGGGTAAAGAACTGGGCGTTGTCCAGCTCGCGACGGCCGCCGCGCGTGGAGCCGTTCTCCGGCCAGGCAAAAATCAGGTCGATGTCGGAGGAGAAGTTCAGCTCGCAGCCGCCCAGCTTGCCCATCCCCAGAATCAACAGCGGCTGAGGAACCCCTTCCTCACTGCACGGCGTGCCCCACTCTTTACAGCAGGCGGCGTAGAGCCAGTCGCGCGCGGCGACAATCAGCGTTTGCGCCAGCTCGCTTAACTGCTGCAGCGTGCTCTCTTCGCTCACCCGCTCCAGCGCCTGCGCCCATGCGATGCGTACCATCACCCGACGGCGGAACTGGCGCAGGACGCGCATCAGCGTGGCCTCATCCGCCACGTCGTCGAGTGCAGTCTGCAGCCAGCCAGCATAATGCCGCCACTCGTCCGCCTGCGGCGGTGCGTTCTCAAGCTCCGCCAGCCAGTCCGGGTTGGCGGCGATACTTTCCTGCACAAAATCACTGAATACGAGCACGCTCTTTGCCTGCTCGCTTAACGATGACGCCGGTAATGACTCAGGCAGACGTTCGCAAACGGTCTGCCACTGCTGCTGTAACGCTGAAGAAAGCGGCATTATTGGGGTTCCTTGCCAGAGTTAACGTTTTCCGCTGTGCAGCCAGAACGGCTCCTGCGAAATGGCCTCGTTACGGAAATGCTCAATCTCAATATGCTGGCGGGTTTCAATGGCATGCTTCAGCCCCTGCCAGTTTTCCAGCCACGCCTGCGCCTTTGGACCATCGTAGGCACCGGAAAGGAGCAGCATGCTGTCGATATTGCGCGACAGACGGGGAAGCTGATCGCCGTACTGATCGCCAAGCGGATACGCAAAGGTGCTCTTCAGTTCGGCCGCATGACGGGAAAGATGAATATCCGCGAAACGCTTAAAGTTTTCCGCGATTTTGGTCTCCGCTTTCGCATCCAGGAAGGCGCGCCAGCCGCGCGTCACCAGAAACTCGGTCAACGCCAGTTTTGCCGAAGCGGATTGCGGGCTGTAGATCGCCGTTTGCGCCGATACGTCAGAGAGCATCAGCGTTTCGGTTTGCGTCAGCAGGTCACGTAAGTGAGCGCTCGCTTTGCGAGGAACAATACCGCCGAAGAGCGTCAGGGTATGGCGCACCAGGGCAATCGCCGCCAGCACGTGGGATTTCGCGTTTTTCACATTTCGCACCCACAGCTCTTCATGGTACTGCCACTGAGAAAGCGCCAGCTCCAGCGCGGCTTCCAGACCCTGTTCAACGCTGGCTTTCGGCGCAACGTGCAGGATGGTCGTTTCTTTCAGCACGCGCGGCGCATTTCCGGCGGCCAGATGGTAACCCCGCGCGGCTTTACTCAGGCTTCCCTGACGTAATCCGGACTGGTTTACCAGCCTGCGCGCCAGCTTCAGCACGTCATTCGCGTCCCCTTCCAGCAGCTCAAGCTCCAGTTCACAGATCGGCTCCTGGAACTCACCCGCCTTCACGTCACCCAAATCGAGGGCGATTTCGATGCGGCTTTTGCCTTCCGTCACCAGCCATTTCTCGCGCCAGAAATCGGTGCTGAACAGCGGCTGAACCTGTTCCGCCAGCGTGGAAGGCAGCTCGCCTTCCGGCCAGACTTCCGCCGGGAAGCGTTCCAGCTCAAGTTCTGGCTTACTGATGTCGATATTGTATTCCGGGCGCTGGTGTAAACCGCCGACCACCCGGCCGGCAATTTTCATCGTCATCTCGTAGCGCCCGCTCGCACCGCGGATGCGCAGCCCCATATCGTGGCGGCGAAGCCAATTGTCTGGCGTTTCGTAATAGATATTAAGCAGTTGTACCGGTGCATGGTGTTCGCCGGAAAGCGTATGCAGATGCTGGCGGAGTGCGTCAACGCTGTCTTTTTCGACGATAAACTTTAATTCGATTTCTTGTGCCATAGCCTTGTACTTTTGCGTGCGTCACAGACGCGTCAATGAGGGCGAACTTCCTCGCCATTTGTTTGTCAGTACATAGTATTTTGCGCCAAATTGCCATGCAATGAGCAATTTGTCGGGCGTAAATCTGTAGAGTCGTGACACAGATGATTCTGATTGCTGACGAATGCTTTGCGTAGAGACACTGTTGCCACTACTATCGTTCCACTATTTATGAAAATAACGACTAATGATGCTTAAATTACGCCTGATTGGACTTACTTTACTCGCTTTTAGCGCCGCAACCGCAGTGCACGCTGAAGAGAAGCGTTACGTTTCTGACGAACTGAACACCTGGGTACGCAGCGGCCCCGGAGATAATTATCGCCTCGTGGGCACGGTGAATGCCGGCGAGGAAGTCACCCTGTTACAGACCAACGCGGACACCAACTATGGTCAGGTTCGCGACAGTACCGGTCGTACTTCCTGGATCCCGCTGAAAGAGCTGAGCACCGTGCCAAGCCTGCGCACGCGCGTTCCGGATCTGGAAAACCAGGTGAAGACCCTGACCGACAAGCTGAACAACATCGACGGTACCTGGAACCAGCGCACCGCTGAAATGCAGCAGAAAGTGGCGCAAAGCGACGGTGTCATTAACGGTCTGAAAGAAGAGAACCAGAAGCTGAAAAACGAGCTGATTGTCGCGCAGAAGAAGGTGAATGCCGCCAATCTGCAGCTCGACGACAAACAGCGCACCATCATTATGCAGTGGTTTATGTATGGCGGCGGCGTGCTGGGCGTGGGTCTGGTGCTGGGTCTGGTCCTGCCGCATCTGATCCCAAGCCGTAAGCGTAAAGACCGCTGGATGAACTAATTCGTCTTCTCTGCCAGACTTACGTATCATTCTGGAAAAGAGAAAACGGGAGTGTCAGGCGTGAAGAGTTATCTGGTCGGTGGTGCGGTACGTGATGCGTTGTTAGGTCTGCCGGTCAAAGATAAAGACTGGGTGGTGGTGGGCGCCACCCCTGAAGAGATGCTCGACGCGGGCTACCAGCAGGTAGGCCGCGATTTTCCCGTGTTCCTGCACCCGAAAAGCCGTGAAGAGTATGCCCTGGCGCGTACCGAGCGGAAATCGGGCTCGGGCTATACGGGCTTCACCTGCTATGCCGCGCCGGACGTGACGCTGGAGCAAGATCTCCTGCGCCGCGATCTCACCATCAACGCGCTGGCGCAGGACGAGCACGGGCAGATCGTTGACGCCTATGGCGGTCAGGACGATCTGCGCAACCGTCTTTTACGTCACGTTTCCCCGGCGTTTTCTGAAGATCCGCTTCGCGTGCTGCGCGTGGCGCGCTTTGCCGCGCGTTACGCCCATCTCAGTTTCCGTATTGCCGATGAGACAATGGCGCTGATGACCGCCATGACCGAGGCGGGCGAGCTTGAACACCTGACGCCAGAGCGCGTCTGGAAAGAGACGGAAAATGCGCTCACCACGCGCAACCCGCAGGTCTTTTTCCAGGTCCTGCGCGACTGCGGCGCGCTGAAGGTGCTGTTCCCGGAAATAGACGCGCTGTTTGGCGTGCCTGCCCCGGCAAAATGGCACCCGGAAATTGATACCGGCGTACACACGCTGATGACCCTGAGCATGGCGGCCATGCTCAGCCCTGACGTGGACGTCCGCTTTTCTACCCTGTGCCACGATCTCGGCAAAGGCTTAACGCCAAAGGAATTCTGGCCTCGCCACCACGGGCACGGCCCGGCTGGGGTGAAGCTGGTCGAGGGGCTGTGCCAGCGTCTGCGCGTGCCGAACGAGATCCGCGATCTGGCGAAACTGGTGGCCGAGTTCCACGACCTGATCCACACCTTCCCGATCCTGAAACCAGCCACCATCGTTAAGCTTTTCGATAACATCGACGCCTGGCGCAAACCCCAGCGCGTAGAGCAAATTGCGCTCACCAGCGAAGCGGACGTGCGCGGCCGTACCGGTTTTGAAGCGTGCGATTACCCGCAGGGACGTTTACTGCGTAAAGCCTGGGACGTCGCGAAAGCGGTGCCCACAAAGGACGTTGTCGAAGCAGGATTTAAAGGACCGGAAATTCGCGAAGAGCTCACGAAACGGCGAATTCAGGCGGTGTCGGACTGGAAGGAAAAGCATTGCCCTCAGCCGAAAGACTGAGGGCCATCGGTCAGAAGAAGACCACGTACACCGCAGCCGCCACGATAAAGCGATAGATTGCGAACGGAATAAACGAGATACGCTTAATCAACTGCAGGAAGGTTTTGATGGCAATCAGCGCCACGATAAAGGCGGTGATGAAGCCAACGGCGAACATCGGAATGTCGCCAGCCGTCAGGAAGTGATAGCTCTTATAGACGTCGAGAACCGTAGCCCCCATCATCATCGGCACCGCCAGCAGGAACGAGAACTCTGACGCGGCGTAACGGCTCACGCCCATCAGCATCCCGCCAGAAATCGTTGCGCCTGAGCGCGAGAAGCCCGGCCACAGCGCCAGACACTGGAAGCAGCCAATGATAAACGCCTGACGATACGTCATATCGTCCAGACCTTCCGCGCGCGGCGTTTTTGGCTTCAGCACTTCCGCGGCGATCAGCAGGAAGCCCCCCACCACCAGCGCGTACATGACGTTAATCGGGTTAAACAGAGATTTGATGGCGTCGTGGAAAACCAGGCCCAGCACCACCGCAGGGATCATCCCGAGCAGGATATGGATCAGTGACAGACGACCTTTACCGGCCCCCTCGTGCTGAGGCGGACGGCCAAAATGGATGCCGATCAGGCCAAACAGGCGACGCCAGAACATCACGACCACCGCCAGAATAGACCCCAGTTGGATCACCACTTCAAACGTTTTTGCGGTATCGCCTTCAAAGCCCAGCAGATGGCCAACGATAATCATATGGCCCGTACTGGAAACCGGCAAAAACTCCGTCAATCCTTCGACCACACCCAGTATTGCCGCCACCAGCAGCGAGTGCATATCGCTCATCTATAAACCCCTAAAAAAGATATAAAAAAACGGTCGCCCCAACGGCTACCGTGAAAGATACAGCTTTAAGACCGGTATAACCTAAATTGGTTTAGCAATTATGACGTTAATTCTTGCCTTTCAGATTTGTGCCACGCTCAATGATGACGCCCACATTGGCGGCGCGCGCCACCGCGCCCGGTTTGCTCAGCTTGATGCGCACCCACGGTGAGTTGAATTTTTTCAGCAGCAATTCTGCCACTTCTTCAGCCACCCGTTCGACGAGCGCAAAACGTTGTCCTTCAACGTGTGCGATGACCGTTTCACTGATATCGGCGTAGCTCAGACAGTCATTCACGTCATCGCTTTTTGCCGATTTGCGGTTATCCCAGCCCATTTCGATATCGAACACCAGCTTCTGCTCGATGGTCTGTTCCCAGTCGTAAACACCAATTGTGGTGATTACCGAAAGTTGCTCTATAAATACAATATCCATCACGACCTGCCTGCTTTTTGGCTAAACCGGATACCACTTCCGGCGAATTATGCGTATTATCCACAGATGCTGAGAATACAGATACATTTTCAAAACGGAACAGCGTTATGAGTGCAATCGCGCCTGGAATGATCCTCCTCGCCTACCTTTGCGGCTCAATCTCCAGCGCCATTCTGGTCTGCCGCATTGCCGGGTTACCTGACCCGCGTGAAAATGGTTCCGGGAATCCGGGGGCGACCAACGTACTACGAATTGGCGGCAAGGGAGCAGCCGTAGCGGTTTTGATTTTTGATGTTCTGAAAGGGATGTTACCCGTCTGGGGCGCGTATGCGCTGGGCGTCACGCCGTTCTGGCTGGGGCTCATTGCGATTGCGGCCTGCGTCGGCCACATCTGGCCCGTATTCTTCGGCTTTAAAGGCGGTAAAGGCGTGGCGACCGCCTTTGGCGCCATTGCGCCCATCGGCTGGGACTTAACCGGCGTCATGGCCGGAACCTGGCTTCTGACCATTCTTTTAAGCGGCTATTCGTCGCTGGGCGCTATCGTCAGCGCGCTGATCGCCCCGTTCTACGTCTGGTGGTTCAAACCCCAGTTCACCTTCCCGGTGTCGATGCTCTCCTGTCTAATCCTGCTGCGTCATCACGACAATATCCAGCGCCTGTGGCGGCGGCAGGAGACCAAAATCTGGACGAAGCTCAAGAGAAAGAAAAAAGACGCGCCGAAGAGTTAGTTATGCCTTATAGCCAAATGTGATTTTGGTCACCTTCTGCCTGTGGTAACTGTTAGGGACCCAACACAACCACATAAGAAGAAAATGGCTGAAATCACAGACACCACTCCCCTTTCAACGGCAGGTAATCCTCCTGATGGCGACATCCAGTGGGTGCGCAGCGCATCGGATGTATCACGCCTCGTTAATGACGGTTCTCAGGGCCGGACAAACGCCCGTATCGTGGTCGGTATCGCGCTGGGCGGAATTTTCCTCGATGCCTACGATCTGGGCGCGCTGGCGTTCGGCATTAAAGACATCACCCGCGAATTTAACCTGACGCCCGCCGGTACCGGTATGGTGGCCTCGGCGATTACCTTTGGCGCGATTGTCGGAGCGCTGCTCGGCGGCTATCTCACGGATAAAATCGGGCGCTACCGCGTTTTTATGGCTGATATGGTGTTCTTCGTGGTGGCAGCCATCGCCTGTGCGCTGGCCCCGAACGAATATGTGCTCGCGGGCGCCCGCTTTGTGATGGGGCTTGGGGTCGGGATCGACCTTCCCGTGGCGATGGCGTTTTTAAGCGAGTTCGCCAGGCTGAAAGGTCCGGGAAACAAAGCTTCCAGCGTCGCGATGTGGTGCCCCACCTGGTATGCCGCCATCAGCATCTCGTATCTCCTGGTGCTTTTCTTCTACGCCGTGCTGCCGGAGAGCCACAGCGACTGGCTGTGGCGTTTGATTCTCGGCTTTGGTGCAGTGCCCGCGCTGGTGATTATCGCCATCCGCAGCCGTTATATGAGTGAATCGCCGGTCTGGGCGGCGAATCAGGGCAACCTGAAAGAGGCGGCGTCGATTTTACGCCAGTCGTATAACATCAATGCCCACGTGCCGCAGGACGCGCTCGGCCAGCCAGCCCCTGTGGTGAATAAAGCGAAATGGTCAAACTATCTGAACCTGTTCCGCGGCATCTATCTGCGGCGCACGACGCTCGCCACGCTGCTGTCCGTCGTCTCCTCGTTTGCCTATAACGCCGTGGCGTTTGGCCTGCCGGTGATCATCTCCAGCTTCTTTGTCCAGTCGATGCTCATCACCATTCTCATTTCTCTGGTGCTTAACCTGCTGTTTGCCTTTGTCGGCGGACTGCTGGCGGTGCGCTACGTGCCGCGCTTCGGCGCCTGGCGGATGTCGCTTGCGGGTTATGCCTGCCAGCTTGTCGCATTGCTTGGCCTGGCGCTGATTGGTCGACCGGAAGGTGCCTCTGAAGGCGTGCTTGCTGTTTCGATGCTGGCGCTTTTCCTGTTCGGTCAGGGCTTTGGCCCGGGCGCGCATACCATGACGTTTGCCTCGCTGAGCTACCCAACCTCGCTGCGCGGCGTGGGCGTGGGTCTCAACCAGACGCTGATGCGCAGCAGCTCGACGCTGTCGCTATTCCTGTTCCCGCTGCTGGTTGCTTCGCTGGATACTGCCGTGTTCTGGGTGATTGCGCTGGCACCGTTTATCGGCCTGGCGTCGCTGCTGGCGATCCGCTGGGAGCCGTCCGGGTATGATGTGGATGCGGAGGATTATCGCTAGCCTTTCCTGCCGGGTGGCGCTGCGCTTACCCGGCCTACACTGCGCATTATCTTGTAGGCCCGTGCAAGCGTAGCGCCGCCGGGCGAAAATCACATGAGCCGTTTTTATCCATAAGCGACTCATATGACAGCCTTCATTTCCGCCAGGGCATACTGAAACGACCCCGACGGTGTGGAAATGGATGCAGCATGTTAGCAGCTCAGGTCACTGATAATACGTATAAAGGCTGGCAGGCGTCGCTTGCCCTGCAGTTTCGTCACACCCCTGAGAAAACCCTCCTGCACTCCGCTCATCACGTCGGGCCGCTTACCGTCCAGCGTCCGTTTTATCCCGAAGGGGAAACCTGCCACCTTTACCTGCTGCACCCGCCCGGCGGGATTGTGGGCGGCGATACGCTGGACATTTCCGTTCAGCTGGACGCCAAAAGCCATGTGCTTATCACCATGCCCGGCGCCAGCAAGTTCTATCGCAGCAGCGGCCCGCAGGCTCGTCTGAGTCAGCGTTTTTATCTCGATGAAGATTCCATCCTGGAGTGGCTGCCGCAGGACACGATTATTTTTCCCGGTGCGAATGCCGCGCTGCGAACCGTCTTCCACCTGGAGGCCTCCAGCACGCTGCTGGCGTGGGAGCTTTACTGTCTGGGCCGCCCGGTGATCGGTGAGACCTTCAGCCACGGCACGCTGGAGAGCCGCCTTGAAATCTGGATTGAAGACGAACCGCGCCTGATTGAGCGCCAGCATCTTAGCGACGGCGATCTCACGCCCGTCGCCGGGCATCCGTGGCTCGGCACGCTGCTGTTCTACCCTGCCGGGGAAGAACATCTCGACGCGGTGCGCGAACGGCTCGCGCCGCTGGAACACTTTGCGGGTGCAACGCTCACCGATGACCTGCTGTCGGTGCGTTTTCTCTCCCACGACAACCTGATTTGCCAGCGGGTGATGCGCGATATCTGGCAGTCGCTTCGCCCGCTTCTCACCACCAAAACCGCCTGTTCGCCGCGTATCTGGCAGACATAAGAGAAACGTTATGGAACTGACCCCCAGAGAAAAAGACAAGCTGTTGCTGTTCACCGCCGCGCTGGTTGCCGAACGCCGCCTTGCGCGCGGTGTAAAACTCAATTACCCGGAATCGGTCGCGCTGATCAGCGCCTTCATTATGGAAGGCGCGCGCGATGGCGAAACCGTCGCCTCGCTGATGGAGGCGGGCCGCCACGTCCTGAGGCGCGACCAGGTCATGGAGGGCGTCCCGGAGATGATCCCGGATATTCAGGTCGAAGCCACCTTCCCGGACGGTTCCAAGCTCGTCACCGTCCACAACCCGATCGTCTAAGGAGCGCGTGATGATCCCAGGTGAATACCGGATCCAGCCCGGAAACATTGCCCTCAACGTCGGGCGTGAAACCCAACGCGTGGTTGTCGAAAACCACGGCGACAGGCCGATCCAGGTCGGATCGCACTACCACTTTTACGAGGTCAACCCGGCGCTGAAGTTCAATCGGGAAGCCACCAGGGGCTACCGGCTGAACATCCCGGCGGGCACCGCCGTGCGCTTCGAGCCCGGCCAGAAGCGGGAAGTCACGCTGGTTCAGGTCACCGGGGCGCAGCGCATTTTCGGCTTTCGCGGCGAGGTGATGGGTGAGGTGAAACATGGCTGACATTTCACGCCGGGCGTATGCCGATATGTTCGGCCCCACCACCGGGGATAAAGTGCGGCTGGCCGACAGCGAGCTGTGGATCGAAGTGGAAGACGATCTCACGGTCTACGGCGAAGAGGTTAAGTTCGGCGGCGGAAAGGTGATCCGCGACGGTATGGGTCAGGGGCAGATGACCGCAGACGGCTGCGTGGATCTGGTTCTCACCAACGCGCTGATCGTCGATCACTGGGGGATCGTGAAAGCCGACATCGGCGTCAAGAACGGGCGGATCTTCGCCGTCGGCAAAGCCGGTAATCCGGACATTCAGCCCGGCGTGACGATCCCGATTGGCGCCGCGACGGAAGTGATCGCCGCCGAAGGGAAGATCGTCACCGCCGGTGGGATCGACACCCACATCCACTGGATCTGCCCGCAGCAGGCGGAAGAAGCGCTGGTCTCCGGCGTCACGACGATGATTGGCGGTGGTACCGGACCGGCAGCGGGCACCAACGCCACCACCTGCACGCCGGGGCCGTGGTATATCGCCCGTATGCTGCAGGCTGCCGATACGCTGCCGGTGAATATCGGCCTGCTCGGCAAGGGTAACGGCTCCAACCCGGACGCCCTGCGCGAGCAGATTGCCGCCGGCGCTATCGGGCTGAAGATCCACGAAGACTGGGGCGCAACGCCAGCGGCCATCAACTGCTCGCTGGAGGTCGCTAACGAGATGGATATTCAGGTGGCGCTGCACAGCGACACGCTGAACGAGTCCGGGTTTGTCGAAGACACGCTGGCGGCTATCGCCGGGCGCACCATCCACACCTTCCACACCGAAGGCGCGGGCGGCGGCCACGCGCCGGACATCATCACCGCCTGCGCGCACCCGAATATTCTGCCCTCTTCCACCAACCCGACCTTACCCTACACGGTGAACACCATCGACGAGCATCTCGACATGCTGATGGTTTGCCATCACCTCGATCCGGATATCGCCGAGGACGTAGCGTTCGCCGAATCCCGCATTCGTCGGGAGACCATCGCCGCGGAAGACGTGCTGCACGACATCGGCGCGTTCTCGCTCACGTCGTCAGATTCGCAGGCCATGGGCCGCGTCGGAGAAGTCATTATCCGCACCTGGCAGGTGGCGCACCGCATGAAGGTCCAGCGCGGCGCGCTGCCGGAAGAGACGGGCGAGAACGACAACTTCCGCGTAAAGCGCTACGTCGCCAAATACACCATTAACCCGGCGCTCACCCATGGCATCGCCCACGAAGTCGGTTCGATTGAGGCGGGCAAGCTGGCGGATCTGGTGGTCTGGTCCCCGGCGTTCTTCGGCGTCAAGCCCGCCACCATCGTCAAGGGCGGGATGATCGCCTGCGCGCCGATGGGCGACATCAACGCCTCGATCCCCACGCCGCAGCCGGTGCATTACCGCCCGATGTTTGGATCGCTGGGCGCCGCGCGCCACGCCACCCGGCTGACGTTTATCTCGCAGGCCGCCAGTGCGAACGCCATCCCGCAGCAGCTCAATCTGCAGAGCGCCACGGCGGTGGTGAAAGGCTGCCGGACGGTGAAAAAGGCGGACATGATCCACAACGGCCTGCAGCCAAATATCACCGTCGATTCGCAAACCTACGAGGTGCGCGTCGACGGTGAACTGATAACCAGCGAACCGGCTGACGTTCTGCCGATGGCGCAACGCTATTTCCTGTTTTGAGGAGTGATGATGATCTATTTAACCCAACGCCTGGACCATGCGCATCCGATTACCGCCAGCGTCACGCTGCCGATTGACGTGCGGGTGAAAAGCCGCGCCCGCGTAGCGCTGAACGATGGCCGCGAAGCCGGGCTGATGCTGCCGCGTGGCCTGCTGCTGCGCGGGGGCGACCTGCTGACTACCGACGACGGCAGCGAGGTCATCGAAGTGATCGCCGCCCCGGAGTCAGTTTCCGTGGTGCGCTGCGCCGATCCGTTCCTGCTCGCCCGCGCCTGCTACCATCTGGGCAACCGCCACGTGCCGCTGCAAATCATGCCCGGCGAGCTGCGCTATCACCACGACCACGTTCTCGACGACATGCTGCGCCAGTTCGGGCTGGAAGTGGCCTACGCCAGCCTGCCGTTTGAACCGGAAGCGGGCGCTTACGCCAGCGATGCCCACAGCCACAGCCATTCTCACGCTCATTCACATTAAGGATTAATCATGCGTAAGTATTTACCTCTGCTGCTTCTGGCCTTTTCCGTTCCGGCGCTCGCCCACCCCGGCCACGGCGCCGACAGCTTTCAGGCCGGTTTCTTCCACCCGCTGACCGGGCTCGATCATCTGCTGATGCTGACCGGCGCGGGCGTGCTCTCGGCGCTGAGCGGTCGCAAACTCCTGCTGCCGTTAGCCACCCTCGGGATGATGCTTGTCGGCGCGATTGCGGGCAGCCTGCTCGGCGGCTTTAGCGGCATGGAGATGCTGATTATCGCCTCGCTGGCGGTATCCGGCGTGATGATGTTTAAAACCGAAAACCGCCTGCTGCTGGCGGTGCCTGCTCTGGCGATGTTCCACGGCTGGGCGCACGGCGTGGAGATGTCCGGCCACAGCTTCTGGCTCTTCACCAGCGGCTTTATGCTGGCCAGCGCCACGGTGCTGTGCGCCAGCTTTGCCGCGGGGCTGCTGCTGCGCCGTCACGACGGCCTGCGTAAAACCTTCGGCGGCGGGCTGATCGTCTCCGCCCTGCTGGCGCTGATGAGCTGATGGAGCACGCCCGCCAGAGGCTGCGCCTGATGCAGCTCTCCAGCAGCAGCCTGCCGGTCGGGTCGTTTACCTGGTCGCAGGGGCTGGAGTGGGCCGTTGAGGCGGGCTGGGTCACGGATGCCGGGGCCTTTAAACGCTGGCAAATCCAGCAGATGGAGCAGAGCTTTTTCTGCGTCGATCTGCCGCTGTTTATCCGTCTTTATCAGGCCTGTGGGCAAAGCGATCTTACAAAAGCAAAACGCTGGACGGCATACCTGCTCGCCTGCCGGGAAACGCGTGAGCTGCGCGAAGAGGAGCGCAACCGCGGGGCGGCCTTTATGCGGCTGATTAAGAGCTGGGAACCTGACTGTCCGCCGGAATGGCTGCCGCTGTTTATGCAAAGCCAGCTCGGCGGCATGGCCTGGCTCGGCGTGCGCTGGGGCATTCGCGTGCGCGAGCTGGCGCTGAGCATTGGCTACAGTTGGATAGAGAGCGCGGTGATGGCGGGCGTCAAGCTGGTGCCGTTTGGGCAACAGGCCGCGCAGCAGCTGATTATCGAACTGAGCGATCACTACGCCGCTGGTTTTGAACAGGCATTTTTACGTCGCGACGACGCGCTGGGAGCAGCAACGCCGCTGTCCGCCATCGCCTCCGCGCGCCACGAAACCCAATATTCACGACTATTCCGTTCCTGAGGAGTCAACATGGCTGATTACAAACATCCCCTGCGCGTGGGCGTGGGCGGCCCGGTAGGGTCGGGCAAAACCGCGCTGCTGGAAGCGCTCTGCAAGGCGATGCGCGATACCTACCATCTTGCGGTGGTGACCAACGATATCTACACCAAAGAGGATCAGCGCATCCTGACCGAGGCAGGCGCGCTGGAGCCGGAGCGCATCGTGGGCGTGGAGACCGGCGGCTGCCCGCATACCGCCATCCGGGAAGACGCCTCAATGAACCTGGCGGCGGTGGAAGCGTTAAGCGAGAAGTTCGGCAATTTGGATCTGATCTTCGTTGAAAGCGGCGGCGACAACCTGAGCGCGACGTTCAGCCCGGAGCTGGCGGATCTGACCATTTACGTGATCGACGTGGCCGAAGGGGAAAAAATCCCGCGCAAGGGCGGGCCGGGGATCACCAAATCCGATTTTCTGGTGATCAACAAAACCGATCTCGCGCCGTACGTCGGTGCGTCGCTGGAGGTGATGGAGCGCGATACCAACCGCATGCGCGGCGATCGTCCGTGGACGTTTACCAACCTGAAGGCGGGTGACGGCTTAGCGACGATTATTGCGTTTCTGGAAGAGAAAGGAATGTTGCGGGTGTAGGGTGGTTTATTGCACGTTAGCACACGTGGATCTTGTAGGCCCGGTAAGCGCAGCGCCACCGGGCAAAGAAACTCACGCCTCCGGCAGTTCCGCCAGCGGCCAGCGCGGACGCACGGACACGCTCAGGTCGGACGTCGCGCCCGCATTCAGGCGCACCATTCCGGCGTAAGCGATCATCGCGCCGTTATCGGTACAGAATTCCGGACGGGCATAGAACACTTCCCCGCGACGCTTTTGCATCATCTCGGCGAGCTTCGCGCGCAGCGTGCGGTTAGCGCTCACGCCGCCCGCCATTACCAGACGCTTAAAGCCGGTCTGATCCAGCGCGCGCTTACACTTGATCATCAGCGTATCCACCACCGCATCTTCGAACGCGCGGGCGATATCGGCGCGGGTCTGCTCGCTGTCATCGTTATTACGGATCGTATTCGCCGCGAAAGTTTTCAGACCAGAGAAGCTAAAATCCAGCCCCGGACGGTCGGTCATCGGGCGCGGGAAGACAAAGCGCCCTTCCGTTCCCTGCGACGCCATTTTCGACAGCATCGGGCCGCCCGGATAGTCCAGCCCCAGCAGCTTGGCGGTTTTATCGAACGCTTCACCGGCGGCGTCGTCGATCGACTCGCCCAGCAGCGCGTATTTGCCAATGCCCGTTACGCTAATCAGCTGCGTATGACCGCCGGAAACCAGCAGCGCCACAAACGGGAATTCAGGCGGATTCTCTTCCAGCATCGGTGCCAGAAGGTGCCCTTCCATATGGTGAACCGGGATCGCCGGCACATCCCACGCGAAGGCCAGCGAACGCCCTACCGTCGCGCCAACCAGCAGCGCACCGACCAAGCCCGGGCCTGCGGTATACGCCACTGCATCAATCTCTTTTGCCGTTAATCCCGCTTCTTTCAGCGCCGCCTGAATCAGGGGAACCGTTTTACGCACGTGGTCACGAGAGGCCAGTTCCGGCACGACGCCGCCGTAGTCAGCGTGCAATTTCACCTGACTATACAGCTGGTTGGCCAGAAGCCCTTTTTCGTCGTCGTAAATGGCGATGCCGGTTTCATCGCAGGATGTTTCAATACCCAGTACACGCATGACTTGTTTTACCTCGTTTCAATACCGCGCAGTGTAGAGCCTGGGCGGGTTGATGTAAAACTTTGTTCGCCCCAGGAAGAAGGCTCGTGTATACTCCTCACCCTTATTAAAGTCCCTTTCAAAATCGCATCGGTGCTTTACAAAGCAGCAGCATTTGCAGTAAAATTCCGCACCATTTTGAAATAAGCTGGCGTTGATGCCAGCGGCAAACCGAATTTATTAAAGGTGAGAGTTACATGCCGGTAATTAAAGTACGTGAAAACGAGCCGTTCGACGTAGCACTGCGTCGCTTCAAACGTTCATGCGAGAAAGCAGGTGTTCTGGCTGAAGTTCGTCGTCGTGAGTTTTATGAAAAACCAACGACCGAACGTAAGCGCGCTAAAGCTTCCGCTGTGAAACGTCACGCGAAGAAACTGGCTCGCGAAAACGCACGCCGTACTCGTCTGTACTAATTGGTTGAGGGCCGCAGCCCTCAATTGACAGACAGAGTAATAGTCGTAAGGCCGTGCTTCCGGAAGGAATGCGCGGCTTGTTTTCGTTTATGAGTCACTAAAAATAACGGGGCATATGGCCGGAAGAATCCCACGCGTTTTCATCAATGACCTGCTTGCCAGAACCGACATCGTCGATCTCATCGACGCGCGGGTAAAGCTAAAAAAGCAGGGCAAGAACTACCATGCGTGCTGTCCGTTCCATAACGAAAAAACCCCCTCCTTCACCGTAAACGGTGAAAAGCAGTTCTACCATTGCTTCGGCTGTGGCGCACACGGTAATGCCGTCGATTTTTTGATGAATTACGACAAGCTCGAGTTCGTTGAAACCGTCGAAGAGCTGGCGGCGATGCATAACCTTGAAGTGCCGTATGAAGCAGGCAGTGGCCCAAGTCAGATCGAGCGCCATCAACGGCAAACGCTGTATCAACTGATGGATGGCCTGAATTCGTTTTACCAACAGTCTCTTAAGCACTCTGCGGCTGAGCCTGCGCGTCAGTATCTGAACAAGCGCGGACTGAGCGACGATGTCATTGCGCGTTTCGCTATTGGTTACGCCCCGCCCGGCTGGGACAACGTGTTAAAGCGTTTTGGCGGCAATAGCGAAGATCGTAAGTCTCTCATCGATGCAGGCATGCTGGTCACTAACGACCAGGGACGAAGCTACGACCGCTTCCGCGAACGGGTGATGTTCCCGATCCGCGACAAGCGTGGCCGGGTAATTGGTTTTGGTGGTCGCGTGCTGGGTGATGCCCTGCCGAAATACCTCAACTCCCCGGAAACCGATATTTTCCATAAGGGCCGCCAGCTTTACGGTCTTTATGAGGCGCAGCAGAATAATGCGGAACCTCCGCGTCTTCTGGTCGTCGAAGGCTATATGGACGTCGTGGCACTGGCGCAGTACGACATCAACTACGCGGTTGCGTCGTTGGGTACGTCCACCACCGCCGATCATATTCAACTGCTGTTCAGGGTGACCAACAACGTCATCTGCTGTTACGACGGTGACCGCGCAGGACGCGACGCCGCCTGGCGTGCGCTGGAAACCGCGCTGCCCTACATGACCGACGGACGTCAGCTACGCTTTATGTTCCTGCCCGACGGTGAAGACCCGGATACGCTGGTGCGTAAAGAGGGCAAAGCGGCGTTTGAAGCGCGGATGGAGCAGGCTCAGCCGCTCTCCACGTTTTTGTTTAACAGCCTGATGCCGCAGGTCGATTTGAGTACCCCTGACGGGCGCGCGCAGCTCAGTACGCTGGCGCTGCCGTTAATCAGCCAGGTGCCCGGCGAAACGCTGCGCATCTATCTGCGTCAGGAGTTAGGCAACAAGCTTGGCATTCTGGATGACAGCCAGCTTGAACGTTTAATGCCTAAACAGGCTGAAAACGGCGCGGTTCGCCCCGCGCCTCAGCTAAAACGCACAACCATGCGTATACTGATAGGGTTGCTGGTCCAAAACCCCGAACTCGCGCCGCAGGTGCCGTCGCTGGCGGGTTTGAACCACGAAAAATTGCCCGGACTTGGCTTATTTTCAGAACTGGTCAACACGTGTTTGTCTCAGCCAGGTCTGACCACCGGACAACTTTTAGAGCATTATCGCGGCACAAAAGAGGCCGCTACCCTTGAAAAATTGTCGATGTGGGACGATATAGCAGATAAGGACATTGCAGAAAAAACGTTCACCGACTCGCTCAACCATATGTTTGATTCGATGCTTGAGTTGCGCCAGGAAGAGTTGATAGCTCGCGAGCGGACGCACGGCTTAAGCAGCGAAGAACGCCGGGAGCTCTGGATGATTAACCAGGAACTGGCGAAGAAATAAAAAATTTAACGGCTTAAGTGCCGAATATCGATCGGGAAGCCCCCGGCAGCCGCACTGAGAGGCAGCGGCAAAAATATAAGTACGCCCTCGCTTTAAAGGTTGGCAGCCCCATCGCCGACACCAATCAAACGAATTAAGTGTGGATACCGTCTTATGGAGCAAAACCCGCAGTCACAGCTGAAACTTCTTGTCCAACGCGGTAAGGAGCAAGGCTATCTGACCTATGCCGAGGTCAATGACCATCTGCCGGAAGATATCGTCGATTCAGATCAGATCGAAGATATCATCCAAATGATCAATGACATGGGCATTCAGGTGATGGAAGAAGCACCGGATGCCGATGATCTGTTGCTGGCTGAAACCTCCAACAACACTGATGAAGATGCGGAAGAAGCTGCTGCACAGGTACTGTCCAGCGTGGAATCTGAAATCGGGCGTACCACTGACCCGGTCCGCATGTACATGCGCGAAATGGGTACCGTTGAACTGTTGACCCGCGAAGGCGAAATTGACATCGCAAAACGCATCGAAGACGGGATCAACCAGGTTCAGTGCTCCGTTGCCGAGTACCCGGAAGCGATCACCTATCTGCTGGAGCAGTACGATCGCGTTGAAGCGGAAGAAGCGCGCCTGTCTGACCTGATCACCGGTTTTGTCGACCCGAACGCTGAAGAAGATATGGCGCCTACCGCCACTCACGTCGGTTCTGAACTGTCTCAGGAAGAGATGGATGATGACGAAGACGAAGATGAGGAAGAGAGCGACGACGACACCGCGGACGATGACAACAGCATCGACCCGGAGCTGGCGCGCGAGAAGTTTGCCGAGCTGCGTACCCAGTACGAAGTCACGCGTGACACCATCAAAGCGAAAGGCCGCAGCCATGCCGCCGCTCAGGAAGAGATCCTGAAACTGTCTGAAGTATTCAAACAGTTCCGCCTGGTGCCAAAACAGTTCGACTACCTGGTAAACAGCATGCGCGTGATGATGGATCGCGTACGCACCCAGGAACGTATCATCATGAAGCTGTGCGTTGAGCAGTGCAAAATGCCGAAGAAGAACTTCATCACCCTCTTCACCGGCAACGAAACCAGCGAAACCTGGTTCAACGCGGCTATCGCGATGAACAAGCCGTGGTCTGAAAAACTGCACGACGTGAAGGACGATGTCTATCGCGGTCTGCAGAAGCTGCAGCAGATTGAAGAAGAGACCGGCCTGACCATCGAGCAGGTTAAAGACATCAACCGTCGTATGTCCATCGGTGAAGCGAAAGCCCGCCGTGCGAAGAAAGAGATGGTTGAAGCGAACTTGCGTCTGGTTATCTCTATCGCCAAGAAATACACCAACCGTGGTCTGCAGTTCCTGGATCTGATTCAGGAAGGCAACATCGGTCTGATGAAAGCGGTAGATAAGTTTGAATACCGTCGTGGTTACAAATTCTCCACCTACGCAACCTGGTGGATCCGTCAGGCTATCACCCGCTCTATCGCGGATCAGGCGCGCACCATCCGTATTCCGGTGCATATGATTGAGACCATCAACAAGCTCAACCGTATCTCCCGCCAGATGCTGCAGGAGATGGGCCGCGAGCCGACGCCGGAAGAGCTGGCCGAGCGCATGCTGATGCCGGAAGACAAGATCCGTAAAGTGCTGAAGATCGCCAAAGAGCCAATCTCCATGGAAACACCAATCGGTGATGATGAAGATTCGCATCTGGGTGATTTCATCGAGGATACCACCCTCGAGCTGCCGCTGGACTCTGCGACCACCGAGAGCCTGCGTGCTGCGACGCACGACGTACTGGCCGGCCTGACCGCCCGTGAAGCGAAAGTCCTTCGTATGCGTTTCGGTATCGATATGAACACCGACCACACGCTGGAAGAAGTGGGTAAACAGTTCGACGTTACCCGCGAACGTATCCGTCAGATCGAAGCGAAGGCACTGCGCAAGCTGCGTCATCCAAGCCGCTCTGAAGTGCTGCGTAGCTTCCTGGACGATTAATCGGTCCTGACAGTGAAAAAGCTCCCAATCGGGAGCTTTTTTTTATTCCCTCCCCCTGTGGGCTGAGGGTGAGAGTGAGGGCATCAGGCCGCAGAGGCTCCTAAAGCCCCCGCACCATCAGCGCCTCATCCAGCTCCCGATACGCCTCTACCAGCTTATCCAGCGTTGCTCTGTTGAGCCCACTCGGATTTGGCAGCACCCATACCTGCGTCACGCCGATAGTGATGCTCTGCTTACCCCACTTAGCCCCGCGCTGGCTGAACGCCTGCTCGTAGGCCTGCTTACCGAGGATCGCCAGCGCAGCCGGCTGGTAGTCTTCGATCTTCTTGACCAGCTCTCGTCCGCCGCTGCGCAGCTCATGCAGGTTGACCTCGCTCGCCTGCACGGTTGGCCGCTCGACCAGCATGGTGATCCCGCAGCGCGTATCCAGCAGGTGCTGCTCCTCTTCCGGCTTGAGTAATCTGTCGGTGAACCCGGCCTGGTAGATCACCTTCCAGAAGCGATTCCCCGGATGAGCGAAGTGAAAGCCGGTGTGCGCCGAGGACTTGCCCGGGTTGATTCCGCAGAACACCACCCGCAGGCCCGGGGCCAGAATATCGTTGATCATCTCTACTCCCGCTTGATACATCGTCAGGGAAGTATAAAGGATTGATTATGCGTTGTTTATAAAAACAGCAGGCAGGTGTGAATGGCTGGATTGCTGCGGGGAGTTACTTTATAATTCACCGCCACGGCCCCTTAGCTCAGTGGTTAGAGCAGGCGACTCATAATCGCTTGGTCGCTGGTTCAAGTCCAGCAGGGGCCACCAGACACCGCAAGGGCTGGCGGGGAGTCACCCACCAGCCCCAAATCCTCCAGGATATTTATAGGATATTTTGAAACGGGAACCATAGTGATACATGGTTAATTTATGACCGTTCATAGCTAATGTCTCCGTTTTAGCATCCGAAATGTCTATAGCTCCGAAGATGTCGCCTCTATTTAGTAACACCAATGAACTAGTAATAAAATATTAATATCATAAAAAATTATATACATTTGGTTTAATTGGTTCTGCTTCGCTGATACTTACACTCTTCTTAATGCCAGTTGACTGGTAATAGGAGGGAAGTAATGAAGCACGGTACCGCAAAAGCGCTGTTTATCAGCATACCGCTTGTGGGTTTAGCTCCTGACATAGCACATGCCGAAAGAGTGGATCTCGGATGGGGAAACATAACCCCATGCTCACGCGTAATCTGGCGAAATGATGGCATTTTCGGAACGCCGTCACCAACTCTAGAAACAGCAGAGCAACGAGTTCACGCATATGCTGAGGTGGATGCTCCCTCCATTCCTGGCATCCAGAATGATATCCAGCAATGTGCCGTTCAAGGTGCGGCAGCTGCAACTTTAACGGCAATAATTACATCTCCCGCAGGGGCAATGCCCGCTTTTCAAGCTCAATTCGAATCTTGTATGCAGCAGAGGGCTCGTCAATATTTCACGATTTCTCTGGGAGTATCTGACGGAGAGTGTATGTGGTAACTAAAATGCGCAGAGATAATCGCGGAAAAAGGGTGTACTGCCTCTGCGCATATATTAATAAAATTATCCTATCGATCCTTGTGCGGGCGATGCTGGCGGGTTGCTAACAGTAATTTTTTCGCGGGTGCAAAAATTTGATAAAGCGGGCCGTATGGCGAGCCCCCCCGTAGGGATAGATATACCCTCTACCAACTGCGCTGATGGTTCCTGTTTTCATAACCATTATCGAGCGCCACCAGCACTGTAAGCGTAAATAGTTTTGCTTTCGCGGTATAAGCTTTTGGCTCCCATTCAGCAGAGCCGAGGGAGGTTCAAATGGATAATGAAAAGTTAAAATCGCTGTATCAGAAACATGCTTACAAAGTTGCCGGGATTAGATCATGGAGCAGTGAAGGTGAAGGAATTCCGTACTACAAGGCGTGGCTTCATGCAGAGCAATTATTAAGGCTTGATATCCTCATAATCGAACACCGTAAAAAATTCGCCACCCCATGGGAACCACTCTTGGGAAGGCGGGCGCTTAATCATTTACTGTTTGTTCGCACGGGGTGGAACCCTGCAGTGATATCTCAGCTTACTTTTGAAGATATGCTTACCGTGCTTCATCAAGATCTGGTAAATCTGGATATCCCATCGGAAATACTGGAATTGCCGGAGAACATAAAGCAAAGCCGTTCCTTTGCAATTCATAATCAAGAACCGCATCGAACCGAATTGCTTCCGCTCCTGGAGCAAGAATGGGATCCTACTCTTTCCGAGATAATCCAAGGGATACGTAAGCCATATTAAGGTTATAAAGGACTGAAGATCATCTAGTTTCACTCTGGTGACCGCTAAATTTTCCTAGTGTTACTCAAGGGACATTGTTGAACTTCCTTTCCCAATGAGTCAGGCAGCTAATTAATCACCTTTCAGCCCGCCACCCAAGTGTGCGGGCTATTCTCGTAAGCTTTTCATGGTGCCCGTTCCCGCAGCTGTTGATAATTGTGTTTCGTTGAATTGCCGTGATGTTGGTGGTGTGCTGGCCGGAAGGTTGGCGGGTGTTTGACTCATTTTAAGCTCCTTCAGAATCCTGATGAAGCGCTTCATTATCTGCCTGAACAAAGCCCAAAGCATCACCGAACCTGGCCCGAGGAAACCCACCTCTCGGTACCCCCATCGAAAGATACGAGCAGCCAGGCATATTTGGCTTAGTATCGAAATGGTCGGCAACCTGTCTCAACCATTTAGAGCTAGGGCCGATCATTCGAACCAAATACCAGATAATGCAAATAGCGCTATAAAGGCGTTGGTTCGTTTCGCCTTCAATTCTTAATACATTAAAAAATTCGTTCTGAGGTATCGTTACTGCCGGGTGCTTCCTGTTCCAAATCCTTGAATGGTGTGCACAACGGTTACGTAACAGGTTAAGGCACTGGAGCCATTTAGAAAGGGTTTGCTTGTTATCTATCTGCAGTCGTCTAATGATTTTTGCCTGCATTCCGCCATTAAGCATGGCGTAGTATTTTGACATCTGACCAAAATCCCACGTTTCAACGACAACCCAAAAAGGGATTTCTTTCTGTTGTTTCAGATGCCAGGTAATGCACTCATCCCTGCTATCTCTGATTTTCTGATCAAGTTTACTCAGCCATTTATCATAAGTGCTGGGTTGGCCGTCATTAAGGAAACGCTGGTTTATGTACGCATTATTGCGATACGCCAGAGGGTCATTACGCCCTACTTCATGAGCGATCACTGAGCGAACGTGTATTTCAATTCGCTCAAGCGCGTCGATCATCAATAGCCGAAGCTTTTTATCGAAAAGATAAAGATCGTATGCCTGTTCGAAAGAAGTCCCATCGAGAAAATCATCGCTACGGAAGGAAAGGCCCTCATCGTTTGCACGGATAATGCGGGAGGTATACCAGAAGCCGGATAAGCGATAATAACCGACCTGAGAAAGTTTTCTCATGGCCCGTTCACTGTCTCTGATCACCATGCCGCGATCTAACAAGAGGGCGAGCTGTTGATCGTATTCCTTGTGTGGTTTGGCAGCAATCATTGCAGTCTTGGGGGGATTAGATAATAAAAGGCCCGACCGTGAGACTCACAAAACTAACGTTAAGGAGAAACAGGGGATCGGGCTCGGTTAAAGGAAAATCTACACTACGTAGGTTTTATGTCAATCTGACATGTCAGGCAAGCGGGCCCTATGGTGTGCTTAACAACAGGGACAGACACTAGATGTTGTTGTTTAAACAAAAGTTTAAACATATAGGTTGTGGCGATTGTTTATACCTATCGTTGAAATTGTTTTTGTTTTATTCGGTGTACCGAACCCATTCCTACGCCCTTAATCCCGGAGAGCTTGCTGGTGGCTCAAAGTAACCCATTAAAACGTATATATAGACACAGAAAAAACGTCGGTTCAGTCGGTTCAGTTGGTTCACGGCGCTGTAACCCGCGCCAGCACTGGATTTATGCGAACCAACATACGGTAAATTGAGGTTGGTTCAGCCCCGTAAAAGTTGGTTCACTCCCCATCCGTCCAGGAATTAAGATGCCTGAGCGCGACCCCAGACCATAAAGCATCAAGCGCCTGCAGGCGTTCCAGCTTCCGGCGAAAGGTCTTTTTGCGCATACCCTTTGGACGTTTAAAGCTGCTGGGTTTGCGCATCAGGAATTCGACATCAGGCTCATTCGGTCCCCATATAGCGATCCGCTCTTTCCTGACACGGTGACAAAGCCGCTCGAATTCGCTCGAAAACGTTTCGTACTGGCTTTGATAACGCAGCCCCATGCACTTGCGACATGCTAACTTATCCGGGCTCCAGTACATCGCGGCGCTGCGCTTACCGCATTCCGGGCAGACGTACCACCAGCGCTGACCATTAAACGCCGTTGCCGTGGATTCCAGCCGCATTCGGTGCCAGTTCCCTGAAAGCGATAGCGGGCGAGCCGCAAAATGCGGGGCGGCATCGAGCCGGACGACCTGGACATAATTCAGCCCGAACCAAAAAAACTTTTTATCCCCTGCAGCCATCGCCAGCAGCTCCGGAATATTGCTCCCGTTAAGCCGGGAAACCTCATGCACGAACCGTGGTTTTTGTGATGAATCAGTGTTCATTTCGATTCTCCGCAAATCCCATCGAAATCATTTGGGAAAGTGGCATTTTTTGCGGCATAAAAATGACTATTTCAGCACGCGCAGGCCGCATGACAGCTGACTTTGATAGCTTAAGAAAAAAGCAAAAAAATGCGGATTTTTAACTGATTGATTTATCTGCGGCTTTTTTGCTGGTGGAATGAAGATCGTCATAAACCCATCAGCGGCCATTCCTGCGGGCGCCAGCTAAAAGCAATGACTTGATCCTCATCGTTCATGCTGCGCGCCATCTGAATGATGATTTCTGCACAGGGTGACGACCGCATCAGCGCCACCAGCAAAGTTTGCTGCCCAGCCTCCGGGTGTAATGACCGATATTCCTCAATCTCCGGCCCTACCAGCGCTTTAACCAATTGCCCCGCCGTCATGTCCGGCTTTTCTTTGTGGAGGCTGTCAAAGCGCGCTGCGGCGTCTTCTCGCATAGGGATATAAATCTGGTCTTCCAGCTGCCTCAGCTTCCTGTCAGCGTGCATGATGTGATCCGTACCATCCACCAGCGCAGAAACGCGCTCACGAAACGTCGGTTGCTCATCAGGTGGTATCAGCTCGTCGGAAATATAACTGCACAGAAGGTCAACACGCGCTCTCAGGCGTTCGGCGGCAGTCGCCTCCCTGTTCACAGCCGTATCAGCAAGGCGCTGCCGGCAGGCCTGTGAAGGTTCGCCGCTATTTGGTGTGGTTTCCGGTGCCTGGTTCATTTGGTTTTTCCTGGTAAATGTTTGGACGCACTCACGCCGGTTGCTGCTGGTGGAGCAAATCGCATAATCCACAATATTTGGCAGGATATTATGTTATGCGCTCGTCGTGGCCATCATCATTTTTTAGTGATTTATTCTGATAGTCAGAATGCTATTCACTCTGACTTGCATAATGCAGGCCAGCGCACTGGCGGCAGATCAATGACTCGCCCGAAACATAAAGTGCGGCTTTCCGCCCGGTACATGCCGGGCATACATACCACCAGCGAACGCCGCCATACTTTGGGCTGGTGGTCGTCAACTGCACTGCAACGCTCTGACCGCTTACCAGCGTCGCTTTGAGGCGTTCTCCTGTGAAGTGCAACACAATGCCGCTGACCTTATTTAATGGTTTCTCCGTCGCGCTGGCGCTGATTTCGGCCAGTGTCGCGCCATTAATCCCCGCAACGTCACTGGTATATGTCCGGGTGCGCTTTCTGCCTGCTTTGCTGGCTAACTGCCGTTCCTGCCACGCGCGGAACCCATCACGCTGACGCTTCCGCCCGGCCTTTGTCTTTGCCCCGGTACTCATGCCACCGTGCAGCTTACAGCGCCCGTTACGGTAGAGTACGGTTATTTTGCAGGGTGTTCCGCTGCGGGTAGTCGCACCGCAGGGAATGGCACGCAAATGATCCGGCCACGGTTCCCGCTCGTAACGTCCGGGTGCAGGTTGTGGTCTGAACCTGGGTGGGATCGAATAATATGCTTGCCGCATCGCATCATGCTGCGCCTCTTTCTCCATCTGCGAAGCACGAAAATCCCGGACCTCCCTGCGCAGCTCCTGAAGATGACGTTTCAGCGCCTTATCCATTCCCCCCTCCTCCTGTATAAACCTGAATGCCTCAATGGTTAGCTTCCGGCAGTGTGTACCCCAGAAACCTTATTATTTCTTAACAGCTCATGGGGTAAGGCATATCCGCGAATTATTCGGCCATCTTCTGCCAGAAAACCCGCCAGACATACCTCCGACATGCGCTCTGAGACGATCGAAGCATCATGATGATTCCCGAAATCATTAAACCAAAAATTGTGAATTCGCAATTTTGCCGGGTCCATAAATCGCATTCTGGATGGATTAAAATTAGATATAAATCATTCAATTAACAACTCCATGGGCACAAAACAGGGGGAACAGTTTGGAGCACAAAACCGAAAAATTGCGAATTCGCAGTTTTCCTGGCTGATTTTTTTGCGAATTCGCAGTAAGAAACGATCACAAAAAATCCCCTTTCGGGGCTTATGTTGAGTTCACCAGCGAATTTCAGAAGTGAGAATAAAAGCAACTTCCTTCACCATATCGTCAAGATCGTAATCAACCTGCATTGTGATTGGCGTGTGAAAATCTTCAACGGTGTACTTTTCAACCCAACCGAAAGAACGATTCATTATGGCTCTTGGGGCAACCGCGCCTTCAGGCTCACCAAACGCCTGATGAATCCAGATGCGAGACATGCTTTGCTGCAACGGTGTAGGAAGTTCATTCGGAAAGATCCATCCCTTTACGCCATCACGCTGAATAGACAACGTAATTTCTTTCAGTATTCTCCCTTCTCGATTAAAGGCTAAATAGACACCTTCGTTCGCCATTGGTAAAAGTAACACGGGGTCGCCTGCTGCCCCTTTAGGGTCACTTTTGTAAGTGATTATTTCATTATCAACTAACTCTTTATAGCTCCTGCCAAGATTACGGATCAGTGCTTCTACATTTACTGTCATTCGTACAACCCCACGCTACGATTCAATTCGTGAATTTTAACCCTGGCAGCTTCTATCTGGCTTTCCGTTGCACCATGTTTTTTTAATGCTGGCTTTATGGCATCTAGATTACGATTCACTGCTGCCCGTAAGCTCTGCGAGTCCAGATCAATTTGTGCAGGAGTATTACGCCCGCCATAAGTCTCACTTATTTTCTGATGCACATCCTTGGGAACGACGATAGCCGCTACCTGTGATGAAAACTCCTGAATTTCCGTTTCTTTTAAATTCGGATATTCCCTGCGTAAATAGGCTTTAACAGCAGCGGCAGACGGCATGTGATCCGCCTCATACATCCCCTGCCGCGAACGGCGTTTAAAGTCACTGTATAACTCGACCTCCAGAAACTCCACCGGCGGTTTGCTCAGGTAAATATAAATTGGTGGCAGGTCAGGGAACGGCAGGATCAGAATATAATCCGCGAAACTCTTTTCCTCTGGTGCCGGGCTGGTGGTCGCAGTTATGCCGGTATCATGCGGCAGCGGGTCAACAACCACCGGGTTCGGTAGCACCGGCCGCGCCTGGTTGCCGGTATTCCACGGCTTTTTCTCGTCTGTCCGGTCAGGCGTCCACACGATGGTTATGCGCGGTTCTTCCTCCGTGGTGAACGTGTACGCCTGCGCCCTGCTGTCGTACTCCATTTTTCTGACGCGCACGCTGTCCCGGCCAGGTGGCGTGTGCCAGCCGTGCGGCACCGGGTTCCCCCTGCTGTCGTTCTCCCACGTATAGCGAACACGACTCGGGGCTTCACGCATCTGCGCCAGGCGCATACGGTCGATAAAGTCCTGTTCGCCGTCGTTCAGCCTGCCGGGCATCATTCCCACCAGTAGCCCGGCCACGGGAGCACCCCGCACCGCCCAGGTGCCGTATGTCAGCGCCCTGCCGCTTATCAGCTCCAGCAGGCTTGCGCCTGCCGTGGCCGTCTGCGCGCGTGTAGCTGCAGCTGCGGCAGCAACGGCGGCCTGATAACCCATTTCCTCATGGTTGCCGTTCCACCAGCGATACAGGGCGCTGCGCTTTTTCGGTACGGGGATATCCTCTGTTTATAAATAAATATTTATTATCGACTTAATTTCCCCTTTTCCCAGCTCTCGCCACGGGCCGTTAAGTCGATTGACGGCGCGGCCGCTATTCCCTCTGCATCATAAAAAAAAGCGGACGTTGTAAAGCTGTACACGGTGCCATAAACAGTAAATGAGATATTGTTGCCTATGCCGTCAACTTTCGCGCGGGCGGTGTTCGCTGTAAGCGTTGGGGCGATATGTTGTTTTTCGAGAGCCACCAGCGGATCGCCGTCAATCTTGCTTGCTAAAAAATAGCGATACACTTCTCCCGTAGTCATGTTAGAGCCGTCATACTCAGTAATGTATAACCAGGTCCGGGGCGTGAGCTGGCGAACCTCATAAAGTTTGTCACTCACCGTTAAGCGCTGGATATGCTGAAAATAACAGTACCCCGCAATCACTATAGCCATAGCGAATGTAGCCACCCAATGCAACGCCTTAAACGCCTTAATAGTGGTGCTGCTTAACATAGTCTATGCCTTGCTTTATCCAAAATTGGTCCATCGGATCATCACCAAACGGCGGGGCCCCCGTGAAATTCCCCCACTCTGGTCTTGATGTGCCGGCTTTCCACTGCGCCGCGCCGGCGGCAATAAGCAAAATCTTTGCAGGTATGCACGCTGCATAACCCACCGCGCCGTAATGAAAATTCCCGAAGTCAGCGTAAGCCCGTTTTTGTTGTTTGTAATCCCACACCCCGCCGTTTCTTACTCGCTCATAAAACCACGTATACGTAAGCGGGGTAGCCATATCCTGGACTCCGTGACGCGCCCGCGCGAGCCTAATGTGTTCGCGCAAAATTTCCAGCCCGCGGGGCGGGTAAATCGGTATACATGCCATCGTTATTCCCTTTTGCCTGGCAAAACCAGCAACATAAGACCAACGGCGCTGCACGGTACTGTTTGAGATCAATCAATCATTTTTATTATTAATATCAATATCTAACGCGTTTTAATCACTCATACCGATAACACAATTTGTATCACCTGCGATCCGGTTTTAGCCGTTTAATGAGGGTTTACCCTCATAAAATGGAGTTTTAAAAATGGCTATTCCAGCTTACATGTGGCTTAAAGACGATGGCGGCAACCTGATCAGGGGGTCTGTAGATGTTCAGGATCGTGAAAGTAGCGTAGAAATTCTCTCTTTTAGTCACGGCTTGCTTGTTCCAACCGATAGCAACACGGGCAAAATCACGGGTACACGCTTACATGCGCCGCTTATGATCGAGAAAGAATTTGATAGCTCCAGCCCGTATCTCTATAAAGCGGTAGCAACCGGCCAGACGCTTAAAAGCGTTGAAATTAAGTGGTACAGAATCAACGACGCGGGGCAAGAGGTCGAGTATTTCAACATGCTGCTTGAGAATGTGCGGGTAGTCAGCATTAGCCCAGTTATGCATAACTGCAAAGAGCCAGGTTTACAGATGCATAATCATAATGAGGGCGTACAGCTACGTTATGAGCGGATCACCTGGAAGTATTGCGATGGGAACGTCCAATATTCAGACGCGTGGAACGAGCGTGTAACAGCGTAAAAAAAAGGGCGGTTAATTCGCCCTATATTGTTTTTAGTGCCAATTCTTCCGCACCCTGGGTCTGCCAGCACGTAGCCTCCCTCGATGGCAATACCTCGCGCGATCACCCGGTGCCGGCTCTCCGCACTTCTTACACGTTTGGGGTATTTTAATCATGCTTAATGCTGTTAAGCATTCTCTGTCAGCTACCGCCTCTGATTTTTGCTGCACCCTATGCAAGCACATACGAAATCAATCAAACGTAGCCCGGCCTGCCGCTCACCCTCACAAACCCTAAAAACTAAAGAAATCCCCCATCGCGCCGATCATCATCCGTGTGTATTATTTCCTGTAGCTTTTACAACAACTAACCTTAACTCAAATACTTAAGCGCCAAAGCGAAAGGCATCATGAGCACACCGATCAAACGGCTAGAAATCATTAAAAATGCCATTGAACTGGAAGATGACGACATCATCCAGAGCCAGCTGACACGCCTGAAAAATGAAGCGTTTGACGATGAGCTACAGGCAATCGTCGTGGCGCTTGAGGAGAAGAACTACACCTCTGCGATGGCGGCAATTACCGCCTGGCTGCAGGGCCAGCGCGCTGTGACCCAGTGGCGCGATCCGCAGGTGGCTGCCAGCAAGCTGGAGCTGAAAGCGCTGGAAGAGCGTCTGCGCGATCTGATTGATCGCCGCAACGCCCGGGTGCAGCAGCTCGATGAGTTCAACGATCTCTATTTCTCCCGTCTCGGCCCGCTGATGCAGCAGATCCTCGCCCTGCGTAAAACGCTGGCAGAGCTCAACCTGCGTCGTCAGCAGGCGGAAGCGCGTCGTCGCGAGGAAGATTACCGTCGCTGCCAGCGCTATATGGCGCAGGCGGTGGAGGTGCTGGCGACGCTCACCCAGCGCTGGCGCGATCTCCCGGCCGACTCCGTCCAGGCCGCCGAGGCGCGTAAGCATCTGGAGCAGCAAAGCAATTTGATTGCCAACCTGCTGGCTGAAGCGCTGGAGCTGGAGAGCGGCTTAACGCGCGAAGAGGAGCCTGCGCGTCAGGCACGAGACGACGCTAACGAAGAGTACGAGAAGTATCGCGAGCAGCATCACGATGCCGAAGTGCGGCTGCGCAAGGGCAAGGATCTTTCGGAAGAGGATCGGAACGAGCTGAAACGCCTCTGGCGTCAGGCGAGCAAGCTCTGCCACCCGGATCTGGTTGCGGACGATCTGAAAGAAGAAGCCAACGCGATGATGGTGCAGCTCAACCAGGCGAAGCAGCGTGGTGACGTTAAAACCATCCGCTCACTGGTGGCCCGCCTGCAGCAGGGCTTTGAGCCATTGATGGCAAGCGACAGGCTGAACGATCTGGAACGCATCCGCAAGAAAATGGTGCAGGTCCGCGAGCAGATCGACACCTTAGTGAACGAGCTGGCGGAGCTGGAGAAAGAGGAGTCCTGGCTTCTGGTCTCGTCGCTGAACAATATGGAAGCGTACTTTGCTCAGCAGGAGAAAGCGCTGCACGAGGTCCGCGCCTCGCTCGAACATCAGGTGAACGAAGCGCAGCTGGATTCCGCCGCCTGACTATTTGGCGTGCCAGTATGCGCTGGCACGCACCAGTTGCTGGTCAATCGCGTCGGTTTCATACTGGCGGCTCAGCGTCTTCACCACCTTCCCTTCCCCGGTCAGCCAGATAAAGTAATCTTCCACCGGAACGGTCAGCGCCGCCAGATGGTCCGCTACCGCCTGCGCGTTGTGGCCTACAACCCAGGTGATGTTGAATTCGCTCAGGTGCGCCAGATAATCCTTATAAGAGTCGTCCCCGACCGTCACTACCGCATGAACCTGCGGGCGAACCGGCAGTTTAGCAATGCTCTCTAAGCGTCGACGCAGCGCGGGCATGCCGGACTCGTCGCACACGTACAGCTGCCAGGCGTAATCCTCAGGCACCACCAGTGAACCGCGCGGGCCGCCGATGGTCAGTTTGTCTCCCACCTTCGCCTGTACTGCCCATCCGCTGGCAATACCGCCGTCGTGAATGAAGAAATCGAGCACCAGCTCATGAGTTGCCTCATCGTACAGCGGCGTATAGTCGCGCGCCTGCGGCCGTACGCCGTCGCCCCACTCGATGCCTTCATCGGTAACCACCGGCGGCACAAACGTTGCCCCGGGCGCCGGGAAAAAGACTTTGGTATGGTCGTCGAAACCGCGGGAGCTAAAGCCCTCCAGCTGCTCGCCGCCTAAAACAATACGCTGGAAACCCGCGCTGGCGCGCTCAACGCGGAGCACCGTCAGCTCGCGAAAGCGCAGATCGTTACGAACGCGCTGTGGGTAACGGGTAGATGCCATTTGTAGCCCCTTCTCTGGTGAATACGATATATCTAAATCAATTTTCAAATGATAATGATTACTAGTCAGTAAAAATGCAAGATCTTTTAGATTGCATCTGAATATATCTTAGATATAGTTTAGATATATCAAATTGAAGGGCCTTTTATGCGACACGAACACGACAGCGGCGGGCGCCGACCGCGCTTTTTCGGCCACGGCGATCTGCGGCTGGTGATTCTGGATATCCTGACCCGCAGCGCGAGCCACGGCTATGAGCTGATCAAAGAGATCGAGAATCTGACTCAGGGGAACTACACCCCGAGCCCAGGAGTGATCTATCCGACCCTGGATTATCTTCAGGATCAGACTTTTATCACCATCACGGAAGAAGAGAGCGGTCGTAAGAAGATTGCGATTACCGCTGAAGGACAACGCTGGCTGGACGAAAACCGGGAACAGCTGGAACAGATCCAGGTGCGTATCAAAGCGCGTTCCGTCGGTTTTCAGCTGCGCAAAAACCCGCAGATGAAGCGGGCGCTGGATAACTTCAAAGCGGTGTTAGACCTGAAGGTGAATCAGGGAGAGCTCAGCGACGCGCAGCTTAAGCAGATTATCGGCGTAATCGACCGCGCGGCGCTCGAGATCTCCCAGCTGGACTAAGCCGGAGCGTGCTCGCTCACGCGGAAGACGCGCACCAGCGCCTTCAGGTGCATCGCCTGTTCGTTAAGCGATGCCGCCGCCGCGACGGACTCCTCCACCAGCGCGGAGTTTTGCTGGGTGGTGGCATCAATCAGGCCAATCGCGCTGTTGATCTGGGAGATCCCCTCCGTCTGCTCATGGCTGGCCTGGCGGATCTCGCGCAGGATCACATCCATCTCTTCTACGTTGCCTACCATCCCGTTGATCAGCGCGCTCGCTTTCTCGACCAGGTTCATCCCGTCCTGAGTCTGGCTGGTTGAGCTTTCAATCAGCTCGCGGATTTCGCTGGCAGACGACGCGCTCTTCTGGGCAAGCTGGCGAACTTCACCCGCGACCACCGCAAAACCACGACCGTGCTCGCCGGCGCGCGCCGCCTCCACCGCTGCGTTCAGCGCCAGAATGTTGGTCTGGAAAGCAATGGCGTCGATCAGGTCGATAATGTCGGACATTCGGTTCGACGTCTCGTTAATCAGGCGCATTTTGCTGGTCACCTGCTTCATCATCTCACCGTTGTTTTTGACCACCCTGGCGGCATCCGCCGAGAGGTTGGTTGCTTCCCCGGTATGCGAGGCGGTATTTTTCACCGTCGCGGTGATCTGCTCCATCGAGGCGGCGGTCTGTTCGACAGAACTTGCCTGCTCTTCCGTGCGCGCGGCCAGATCCTGGTTCCCGGCGACAATCTGCGCGGCTGCGCTGGAGATATTCTCCGAGCCGGTTTGCACCTGCTGCACAATATCCAGCAGTCGCGTTTTCATCTCCATCAGCGCATGCAGCAGCAGACCCGTTTCGTCTTTGCCGTGTGGCGTGATGCTGCCCGTCAGGTCGCCCTCTGAAATGGCTTTCGCAAAATGCACCGCCTCGCCGAGCGGACGCGTGATAGCGCGCACGATAAACCAGCCAATCAGGCTGCCTGCCGCGACGCTAAAGAGCGTAAGCAGGATCAGCAGCAGGCGGTTAGACCTGAAATCCCCTTCCACCTGCGCGCCGGCACTCTGCATCTCGCTGTTTTGAATGGTAATCAACTCCTTCACCTTCGCTTTATAAGCCTGCTGCACGGCGAGGGTAGTGGTCATCATCTCCTGGATAGCGCCCGCACGATTGTTGTTCTGCACCGCCTGCAAAATGCGGTAGCGCGAGTCCAGATACTGCTGGCGCACGCTGCGGATTTCCGCCAGCACCTGCTGAGACTTTTGATCCTGCAACGCGTTGTTCAGCTCGCCCAGGATCACCGTGATGTGCTCGCTGATCTCTTTCAGGCGCTGCTGAGATTGCCCCGTGTAAGTGCCCTGCTCGTCCAGCAGCATCAGCTGTTGAGTGCTAATAAATTCCTGGAAGTTATCGATTAACTGGTTCGCTTTTACCGTGGTCGGATAATCACTGGTAATAATGGATTGCATCCCGTTATTAGCCCGGTTCAGACTCAGAAGAGACAGGCTCGCGCTGATCGCCATCAGGACAATAAAGAATCCAAACGCCAGAAATAATTTCGTGCCGATCTTTACGTCATGTAAGAACATATTTTCTCCATCGATGTGATTATTTCTCAGACGATCGCTGTTATCGGTAACGATTTAGCTAACTTTATGAGTTTGATCGTTTTTTTATTTCATAACCCCCGCAATGCATAGGTGTAGGCTATTAATATTGCCTCATCGATCGTTACCAGACCGTCAAACGGGGTATTTTTGAAATAGCATTCTGAAGAACTGACTTAGGCAGGGATAAATAACTGAGGCACTTTCTTTAGTTATTTAATATTAAATTAACAATAAAATACATTAATAGTTACAACCAGAAAATAAAAAGCCGTTTATTCCTTACGAAATAAACGGCTTTTCCGGAACATTATTGACTCAATGGAGCACGGTCACCGCATCTTTGAGACGTCCGGCGCGATGCTTCACCATCGCAGAAATGTGGGCGCTCTCCTCGACCAGGTCGGCGTTTTTCTGCGTGATGCTGTCGAGTTCGGCCACCGCGCGCGTCAACTCTGACAGCCCGGTTGCCTGCTCGGAGGTCGCGTGGCTGATCTGGGCGATAAGCTGCGTCACGTTTTTCACCTGCACAACGATATCATCCATCGTGCGGCCTGCGGCGTGCACCTGCTCAGAGCCGGACTGCACCTTGCTGGCGCTGGCATCAATGAGTTTGCGAATATCATTCGCTGCGTTGGCGCTGCGGCTGGCAAGGTGGCGAACTTCGCCCGCGACCACGGCAAAACCTTTGCCCTGCTCCCCAGCCCTTGCTGCTTCAACCGCCGCGTTCAGCGCCAGAATATTGGTCTGGAAAGCGATATCGTTAATTAGAGAGGTAATCGAGCCAATTCGCTGCGTACTGTCGGCAATGTCGTCCATGGTTTTAACCACGGTCTGCATCGCGTTGCCCCCTTTCGTGGCCGCGCTGCTCGCGGCCACGGAGAGTTTATCCACCTCGGCGGCGGTTTCAGAGTTACTCTGAACGGACGCGGCCATCTGGTTCATTGTTGCGACGGTCTGCTGCACGTTCGCCACGGTCTGACGCGTACGATCGTTCAGGTCTTCATTTCCCTGCGCCAGCCTGTCGCTGCCGTCACGGACGCTCACCACCTGGCTCGACACGTCATTGATTAACCAGCGGCACATCAGGCCCAGCTGCCCGACCGCGCGCAGCGTCAGCCCCAGCTCGTCGCTGCGGCTCAGATGCTGCACGCTGTTGCGCTCACCGGTTGCGACCTTCAGGGCCTGTCGCGCCACATTCTCTACCGGGCGGACAATCTGTTGCTCAAACAGCAGTGTCCCCAGCAGCATCACTAGCGCGGCTGCGGCGAGCGGCATCCACCCGGCGGAGGTCGCGACCAGCGTGGCGGCGAGCACGGCAAAAAGCCCCGCCATCACGCTGCGCACGCGCCAGCGCAGCGGCATTGACGGCAGTTTGCCCAGCCAGCCTTTTCCAACCACCAGCCCCTTGTGCACACGTTTCTTACAGCTTCCGTCGTTCAGCGCCCGGTAGAGCGGCTCCACGGCGGCAATCTCTTCCGCTGTGGCTTTGGTGCGAATGGACATATAGCCAGTCACCTGCCCGCCGCGCACCATCGGCACCGCATTCGCACGCACCCAGTAGTGGTCGCCGTTTTTGCGCCGGTTTTTGACAATTCCGCTCCACGGCTCGCCCTGCTGCAGCGTGTACCACATATCGGCAAACGCGGCTTTTGGCATATCGGGGTGGCGCACCATATTGTGCGGCTGGCCCGTCAGCTCATCGAGCTGGTAGCCGCTCACCTTCACAAAGGTGTCGTTGGCGTGTGTAATGTAGCTGTGGAGGTCTGTGGTAGACATTAAGGTGGTGTCATCGTCCAGAGGATATTCATTCTGGGTGACATAAGTTGGAGAGGACATCGTGGGCATCCCTTGCAGGTTATTTGAATGTTAATTTTGTGGGTCAATGTTTTTTCGGCGGTAAACAATTTATCTTTAGTTGTTAAACTTGATGAAGATCGCAGATTTGACTTAAACCATACTTTTTGTACGATTTTATAATTCATTGATTTCAAATACTTTCGATAAGAAATTACCTGTAAAGCATGACCAGTTAATGCCCACTTAAGTAGCAGCGAATGCACTTCTTTAGTGCAATTGCGCTTTTTCGCCCTCATTTGCCCTCTCTGTCCTGGACCGCTAAATCCCGTTTCGGTTGCTTCGGCATGATTAAATATTGTGCAACATTATTTTAACCTGGCGTTTATCCCGATTTTCGTTAAGTCATCTGAAGTGGCGTAATCCCTGCAATACTTAAACCAGTATCATGTGATACGCGATCCCCGGGAGCACATTTTGAACAGGTTACCTTCCAGCGCCTCGGCTCTTGCCTGTACCGCGCACGCACTGAATCTCATTGAGAAGCAAACGCTCGATCATGAGGAGATGAAACAACTTAACCGAGAGGTCATCGATTACTTTAAAGAGCACGTCAATCCAGGTTTTCTGGAGTATCGCAAATCTGTTACCGCCGGCGGGGATTACGGAGCCGTAGAGTGGCAAGCGGGGAGTCTTAACACGCTTGTCGACACCCAGGGACAGGAGTTTATCGATTGCCTGGGTGGTTTTGGTATCTTCAACGTGGGGCACCGTAATCCAGTTGTGGTTTCCGCCGTACAGAATCAACTTGCGAAACAACCTCTCCATAGCCAGGAACTGCTCGACCCGCTTCGCGCCATGCTCGCGAAAACGCTGGCGGCCTTAACGCCCGGCAAACTGAAGTACAGCTTCTTTAGCAACAGCGGCACGGAATCGGTCGAAGCGGCGATTAAACTCGCCAAAGCGTACCAGTCGCCGCGCGGGAAATTCACCTTTATCGCCACCAGCGGCGCGTTCCACGGGAAATCCCTGGGCGCACTGTCTGCTACCGCCAAATCCACCTTCCGCAAACCGTTTATGCCGCTGCTGCCGGGCTTCCGCCACGTGCCGTTTGGCGACATCAACGCCATGCGCACCGTGCTGAGCGAATGCCGTAAAACCGGCGATGACGTGGCGGCGGTGATCCTGGAGCCGATTCAGGGTGAAGGCGGCGTGATCCTCCCTCCGCAGGGCTATCTGCCTGCCGTGCGTCAGCTGTGCGATGAGTTTGGCGCGCTGCTGATCCTCGACGAAGTCCAGACCGGGATGGGGCGCACCGGCAAGATGTTTGCCTGCGAGCATGAAAACGTTCAGCCGGACATCCTGTGCCTGGCGAAGGCGCTCGGTGGCGGCGTGATGCCGATTGGTGCGACGGTTGCGACTGAAGAGGTGTTCTCGGTGCTGTTCGACAACCCGTTCCTGCATACCACCACCTTTGGCGGTAACCCGCTGGCCTGTGCGGCCGCGCTGGCAACCATCAACGTGCTGCTGGAGCAAAACCTGCCCGCGCAGGCGGAGCAGAAAGGCGACATGCTGCTGGACGGTTTCCGTCAGCTAGGTCGGGAGTATCCGGACCTGGTGCAGGACGCGCGTGGGAAAGGAATGCTGATGGCGATTGAGTTTGTCGATAACGAAACCGGCTATCGCTTCGCGAGCGAGATGTTCCGCCAGCGGGTACTGGTCGCCGGAACGCTCAACAACTCGAAAACCATCCGCATTGAACCGCCGCTGACGCTGACGATTGAGCAGTGTGAGCAGGTGCTTAAAGCGGCGCGTAAAGCGCTGGCAGCGCTGCGCGTGAGCGTGGAAGAGGCGTAATCAACGCCGGGTGGCGCTACGCTTACCCGGCCTACCAAATACTGCATATGTAGGCCCGGTAAGCGTAGCGCCACCGGGCTGCTTTTTATCGGTGGAACTCCGCCACCGTCATGGTGAAGCGAAGCACAGTATCACCTTCATTGGCATAACCGTGCGCGGCTTCCGTTTTCGCCACCGCCGACGCCCCGGCAGCCATCTGCGTTACCGTCTCGTCCACCGTCAGGGTTAACATGCCTTCGTTCACGTGCAGCAGCTCAAAGGTGCCCGCCGGATGCCCCGAAGAGGTAAAGCGCTCTCCCGGCTGCATCTCCCACTGCCATAGCTCAATCATATCCGGGCCCGCGGTGCCCGCCAGCAGTCTGGCGTAACCACCCTGCGCACCCTGCCACAGCACCGGAATAGCCTGTTCTTCGATAACATGCACCAGCGGCTCGCTGGAGACGTTGACGATATCCGCCACGGAGATGCCGAGCGCGGCGGCAAGCTTGCACAAGATGGCGATGCTGGGGTTGGCTGCACCCTTTTCGATCTCCACCAGCATGCCTTTGCTGACGCTTGCGCGACGGGACAGCTCGTCCAGCGACAGCTTTTTCTCTTTACGCCAGTTGCGGATGCGGTTCGCCACGGCCAGGCTTACCTGGGCAACATCGGCACCCGAATCAGTCATTATATTGACTTTATCAGTCATTGGTCATTACCATGGTATAAAACAGTCAATACAGGATTATTTATGTCTCTCGCTACGCCGTCAATAGATTCGCGACTTGCCCGGATTGCCCCGGGCTTTCGGGCGCTGAGCATTCTGGTTGAAGCTGCGCCGATCGCCCAACCGGAGGTTGCGCCCGCCGCGCTGGCGCAGGCCTGCCAGCAAATGTTGAATGATGATGTGCCGTGGGCTGATGCGCACCTTTCAGACTGGGATGAGGTGTTTAAAGCGTTCGGCGCGAAACCGAAACGCACGCCCTGTTCCACCGCGGCTCTGCGCAAGCGGGTACTGAAAGACGGTTCGCTGCCATCGCTGGATCCGGTCGTGGATATCTATAACGCAGTGAGTATTCGCTACGCGATTCCGGTTGGCGGTGAAAATCTCGCGGCTTATTCCGGTGCACCGCGCCTGACGCTGGCCGACGGCAGCGAGCCGTTTGATACACTCAAAGAGGGCCAGCCGGTGGTGGAATACCCGGATGCTGGTGAGGTTATCTGGCGCGACGATCTCGGCGTCACCTGCCGCCGCTGGAACTGGCGACAGGGAGTGCGTACCCGCCTGGACAGTCGGGCGCAAACCATGTGGTTTATTCTTGAAAGCCTGCCGTCGATGCCGCTTGCGGCACTGGAAGCGGCAGGAGAAGAGCTGGTTAACAACCTGCAGCAGCTGATGCCGGGGGCCACGGCTCGGGTTAAGATGCTGACGCTGTAAGAGGACAACACAATGTTTCACGGATTAAGCGCGTTTCCGTTAACCCCCCTGAAAGAGGGGACGTTTGACGAGCACTCCTTCATCAATCTTCTGCGCCCCGTTGTCGACGCTGGCGTGGATTCACTGGGCATTTTGGGCTCAACGGGAAGTTATGCCTATCTGACCGTTGAAGAGCGCGGCCGGATCGCACGCTGCGCGGTGGCGCATGCTGATGACATTCCGGTCATCGTCAGCATCGGCGCATTGCGGCTGGACGATATTCTGCGTCTGGCTGACGACGCGCAATCGGCAGGCGTCTCCGGCGTGCTGCTGGCACCCGTGTCGTACCAGCGATTAACGGAAGACGAAGTGTTTCATCTCTATGAAACGGTGACCCGCCAGATCTCCGTACCGCTGTGCATTTACGATAATCCCGCCACGACTGGTTTTTCGTTTAGCGATGAACTGTTATTTGCCGCCGCGGCCTTGCCGAATATAGGGTCCATAAAGCTTGGCCGCGTGCCGGAGGACCTGTCGCAGGTACGCGCTCGTCTTCCTGATACCGTCACGCTGGGCATCGCCGGTGACTGGCGAGCGGCCTCCGCCCTGCAGGCCGGGTTTGACGTATGGTACTCGGTGGTTGGCGGGCTGTTTCCGCAAGCAGCGCTGGCGATTGCCCGTTCGAAAGAGGCGGTACAATCCGAGCGGCTGGAGCCGCTTTGGGAATTATTCCGTCGATACGGCAGCTTACGGGTTATCGCGGCGGCAGCAGAGATGATGGGGAAAGTAGCTGCACCTACATTGCCGTTCCCGTTACAGGCGGTTCAGGGTGAGCCGCGTGAAGCGCTCGCCGGGTTACTTGCGGCTCTTGAGCTGGCCTGAAAAACGCCGGGTGGCGCTAACGCTTACCCGGCCTACCGCACCGTCCCGCCACCCGTAGGCCCGGTAAGCGCAGCGCCACCGGGCAAATCCGCTATTCCGGCAACAATCCCACAAAACTGCGTTTCTTACGCGGCTCCGACATCAGCTCTTCAAGCCTATCCACGCACGCCAGGTAGTGCGGGGTTTGCTTATGCGCCAGCACCGCCTCCTCGTCTTTATAGGCCTCGTAGATAAAGAACCGGGTTTTCACGCGCGGGTCCTGCAATACGTCAAAGCGCAGGTTTCCCGGCTCCTTGATTGCCCCCTCGTGGTTGGCGCGAAACACCTCCAGAAACTCGTCCACCCGCTCGGGCTTGATGTTGATCTCTACCAGCGTCACGTTCATTTTGCTTCTCCCTGTTTTTCTTCCTGCCAGAACTGGAACGCATCGCGGGCGTTCCAGTTCTCGTGAACCACTTTTTTCACCGCCTTCAGCATGGCGAGCGGCGCGCTGGACTGGAAGATATTGCGCCCCATGTCCACGCCGGACGCGCCCTGGTCGATCGCGCGCCAGCACATCTCCAGCGCCTCGTGCTCCGGCAGCTTTTTGCCCCCGGCGATGACGATCGGCACCGGGCAGCTGGCGGTCACTTTTTCAAAGCCCTCGTCCACGTAGTAGGTTTTGACGAACTGCGCCCCCATTTCGGCGGCGATGCGGCTGGCGAGCGAGAAATAGCGCGCGTCACGCGCCATTTCCTTGCCGACGCCCGTCACCGCCAGCGTCGGCATGCCGTAGCGCGCGCCCGCATCGACAAGCTTGATGATGTTGTTGATCGACTGGTGCTCGAACTCGCTGCCAATGTACACCTGCGCCGCCACCGCGCAGACGTTCAGGCGCAGCGCGTCCTCCATCGCCACCGCCACGCACTCGTTCGACAGCTCGCCCAGAATCGAATTACCGCCGGAGGCGCGCAGCACCACCGGTTTGTTCGTGGCGGCTGGCACCTGGCTCCTGAGGATGCCGCGGGTGCACATCAGCACGTCGGTTTCACCAAACAGCGGCGCGATAGAGAGATCGATACGCTCAAGGCCGGTGGTCGGCCCCTGAAAGTAGCCGTGGTCAAAGGCCAGCATCACCGTGCGGTTGCTCTGCGGGTTGAAGATGCGCGAAAGCCTGGACTGCATGCCCCAGTCCAGCGAGCCGCAGCCCTTAAGGGTGTAAGGCACATTCTGCTGCGGCGTGCCGATGCCAAAATCCTTACCGTCTTTGATGTCGTCTAAATCAGCCATTTGCTCCCCCGTCAGAAATCGTATTTGCTGATGTTCTCTTTGGTGAACACCACGCGCTCCGGCAGCAGCACGATGCCGTTGCCCTTCGCCTCATACTGGTAGCCCTGCACGCTGTTCGGCTCGACTTTCAGCGCCCCGATGTTTTTTACGTCCACGCTGTCGCCGACGTTAAGATCGCCTTTTTTCAGCAGGCGATCGGCGACATTGACCGCAATTTTGCCCTGTTGTACGACATCCCACAGGCCGAAGGCTTTTACCGTGCCGCGCTCAACGTACGGGCGCATGACGTTCGGCGTGCTGAAGCCGACAATCGCCACCCCTTCCCGCTTCAGGTTTTCCGCCGCCTGCGCCGCCGCAGGCAGCGCGTTGGCGTCCGGGGCGATGATCGCATCCAGATCCGGATACGCTTTTAAGATCCCTTCGGCAGTTTGCAGGGATTTGGTGGCGTCGTTATAGCCAAACTGGGTCGTCACGACCTGCCACTGCGGATGATCTTTCTCGATTTTGGCCTTTGCCTCTTTCACCCACTGGTTCTGATCGGTAACGGTGGGGCTTGAATAGAAGAACGCCACTTTAGCGTTCGGTTTGGTGACCTGTTTGCCCGCCATCTCAACCAGCAGGCCGCCCAGCTGTTCCGGCGTACCCTGGTTGATGTAGATGCTGCGGCACTCCGGCTTGGTGTCGGAATCCCAGGTCAGGACCTTGACCCCGCGCTGCATCGCGCGCTTCAGCGCCGGGCAGAGGCCGTCCGGGGACACGGCGGAGACGATAATGGCGTTATAGCCCTGGTTGACGAAGTTATTGATCAGCTGCACCTGGCCGGAGACGCTCGGCTCGGTCGGGCCGTCGTAGGTCACGTCCACGCCGAGATCTTTCCCCGCCTCTTTCGCGCCGTTGCCGCCGCTGGTGAAGAAGCCCACGCCCACCAGCTTCGGGATAAAGGCAATGCGGTCCGCCGCCTGCGCCGAGGCGAAGCTGAGGGCCATTGCCAGGACGAACAGTTTTGTTTTCATCTTACGCTCCGGATAGTTTTCTAAAGAGAGAACGCACCCACTCGCGGTGCAGACTCAGCGAACGTCCCATCACCACCACAACCAGCAGCGCCCCTGACAGCGCGCTCGACACCTGGTTAGGGATGCCGACCATCTGTAAACCCTGTTGCAGGTAGCCCACCAGCAGCGCCGCCAGCGCCGTACCCACAACCGAACCTGACCCGCCGTAGATATTCGCCCCGCCGAGCACCGCGGCGGTGAGCGCAGGCATCAGTAAATCGCGCCCCAAATCCGAACGCGCGGAGCCGAAATAGGAGACCATCACCAGCGCGGCAACCGCAGAGGCCACGCCCACCAGGCCGTACAGCGCATAGGGCATGCCGTTCACCGACAGCGCCGCATAGCGCGCCGCGCGAGGATTCTGGCCGATTAAAAACAGGTGACGACCAAAGCGCCCGCGATGGGTAATCAGCCAGAAGAAGACGGTGATTACCGCGAACAGGACCAATGGGATCGGCAGGCCAAACACCGTGAGGTTAGCGAACGCCGTGAAGCTGTCCGGGAAGCCACCGATACCCTCGTAGCCCGTCGCCCCCGCCATGCCGGAGAGCAGCAGCGCGCCGCCGCCGTAGAGGTAGAGCGTGCCGAGGGTGATCACCAGCGGGCTGATGCCGGTGTAGTGAATAAGCGCGGCATTAAATAATCCGCACAGCAGGCCTAGCAGCAGCGTCAATGGAACGGCGACCGCCATCGGCCACCCCGCCTGCATCATCACGCCCAGCGCGATGGCGCACAGGCCGATGGTCGAGCCGAGAGAGATATCGATTCCGCCGCTGATGATGACCAGCGTGAGCGGCAGCGCCACGATGCCGATGCAGATGAAGTCGCTGGTGCTGAACAGCAGCATGTTGATATCAAGCATGCGCGGGTTGATGGCGCCAAAGAGCAGGATCTCCAGCACCAGTAAAATGAGCAGCGCGCTTTCCCAGTTAAGCCTCATTTACGCCACCTCTTTTTTGCGTTTTGGAAAAGGGGTCACGTGCTTTCCCCCTCTGTTACCCGGCTGGAAGCGGCCGTACTTTAGCGCCCGCTGGTGGCGCGCCAGCGCCTGGCGCAGACGTCCGTCGAGCACCAAAACGCCCAGCAGCACCAGCCCGGCGATAAAGTCGTTCCACCACGCCGGGAGCCTGAACAGCACCAGCACGGTGTCGATTTGGGTCAGGAAGAAGGCGCCGAGCAGCGCGCCAACCAGCGTGCCCGTGCCGCCCAGCAGCGAAATGCCGCCGAGCACGCAGGCGGCGATGGCCTTCATCTCCAGCCCGCTGCCGGTCTGGTTGGGCACAAAGCCAATCTGCGCGGCAAACACGATCCCGGCGCAGGCCGCCAGCATGCCGTTCAGGGTAAAGGCGAGCATTCGCGTGCGGTTCACCGCCACGCCCAGCTGGCGCGCGGCGGCGAGGTTATCCCCCACCGCGTAGAAATCACGCCCGAAAGCGGTGCGCGACAGCGTCCACGCGCCAAAGACGGCGATAATTAATACCAGCATGCCGAGCGGCGATATGCCGACGGCGGCAGGCTCAGAGAGAGATTTCAGCGCTGGCGGCAGTCCTTCAATCCACTTCCCGCCCGTCCAGAGCAGCATCGCCCCGCGGTACAGCCCCAGCGTGCCGAGGGTGGCGACAATCGCCGGAATGCGCAGCCCCACCACCAGAAACCCGTTGAACGCCCCGGCCAGCGCGCCAATAGACAGCGCGAAGAGAATGGAAACGGGCAGGCTGTAGCCGCTATTAAGCGCCACACCGACGGCGATGGCGGACAGCCCGACGATGGAGCCAACGGACACGTCAATATTGCGGGTCAGCATTACCAGCGCTGCGCCGATGGCCAGCAGGATCAGGATCTGCGCGCTGGAGAAGATCATCCCCAGCGTCTGTAAACTCAGGTAGGACGGATTCAGCGCCACCAGCACGGCGAACAGCGCCAGAATGGCGAGAAACGCGCTCAGCTCGCGGTTTTTGAGTAAGGTCTTCATGATTGCCCTCCGAACGCCAGCGCCATCATCTTGTCGAGGCTGACGGCGTGACGCGGCAGCTCGCCGCTGAGCACGCCCTGATGCATCACCAGCACCCGGTCCGCAAGGCCGGGAAACTCGTCGAGATCGCTTGAGATCATCAGCACCGCCACGTTCTGCGCCGCCACGCTTTTTATCAGCTGGTAGATATCGGCGCGCGCCGAGACGTCCACCCCGCGCGTCGGTTCATCGACGATCAGCAGTAAAGGGTTGGCCTCCAGGCAGCGCGCCAGCAGCACCTTCTGCTGGTTGCCGCCGGAGAGCGTGCGCACGGTTTGATCCGCATGGTTGAGCTTGATCCCCAGCGCCCGGTGATAGCGCTCTACCACCGCCGACTCCCGCTTGCTCTGCTGCCAAATCGACGGCTCGTTCAGCGCCACGGTGTTCCAGCGGATCGGCGCGTCGAGGAACAGGCCGGACACCTGCCTGTCTTCCGGCAGGTAGACCAGCCCTTTTTCCAGGCGTGAACTTACCGGCTCGCCGGTGATCTCCTGATTCTCCAGCCAGACGCGGCCCCCGCGTACCGGCCGCAGGCCGTAGAGCGTTTCCGCAAACTCGGTGCGCCCGGATCCCACCAGCCCGGCCAGTCCGACAATCTCCCCGGCGTAGATCTCAAGGCTGAGATCGATAAACCCTTCCCCGGTGAGTTCGTCCACCCGCAGCACCGGGAAATCCTGGGCCTGGGTGCGGCGGTTGCCCGGCAGCGCCAGCCACAGCTTTTGCGTATCGCTGAGGGATTTCTCCCGGCTCACCGGCGTCATGGCGGCAATCAGGGCGCTGTCGTCAAACTGCGCGGTTTCGCCGCTCAGCACCACCGCGCCGTCGCGCATCACCGAGACATGGCTCGACAGCTGGCGAATTTCCGGCAGCTTGTGCGAGATAAAGACAATCCCGACGCCGAGCGCCTGCAGGGAGCGGATCTGGCGGAACAGCCGTTCGGTTTCACCCGGCGTGAGGGAGGCCGTGGGTTCGTCGAGGATCAGGATCCTGGCGTTGCGCATTAATCCACGCAGGATCTCCACCATCTGCTGGTCCGCCACCTCCAGGGTGCTGGCGGTGGCGTCGAGGTTAAGCTGGCACTGGAGCTGCTGGAGCTTCTCCGCCAGGCGCTTTTCCCGATCGCGCTCGCGCGGCAGGCGGAACAGGATGTTTTCCCGCACCGTCAGGTTGGGGAACAGCAGCGGCTCCTGCGGCACCAGGTAAATGCCTAGCCTGTGCGCCTGCACGGGCGTGAGCCGCGCATATGACTGCCCCTCGACGGAAAGTTCACCGCTGTCCGGCGTTTCCACCCCGGCGATGATCTTCATCAGCGTCGATTTTCCCGCGCCGTTTCCGCCCATCAGCGCGTGCACCTGGCCCGCAAGCAGCGTGAAATCAATGCCTTTCAGAACCGGCACGCCTGAGAACTGCTTGCTGATATTTCGCGCGTCGAGAAGTGGTGTCATCATCGCTCCGCTATTGAACAAATGATTTTTAGATTTAATAATGTTCAAAAGCGTAGACGGTGAACTATATTTACAACCGTGCAGGGATCACAGTTTTATCGATTGAGATTCAGATAAACCAGAAACGATCGAAAAGATCCGTTTTGTCGCGTGGCTCACACTTTCCCTTCGCGCCATCACGAACATATGATCTAAATTTTTATAAGAGTTCAACTATGAGCGATAAACGCACTGCGGAAGAAGGACGGTTTGCCGGGCTGGCACTGGCGGAAGAGGAACTCGTAGCGCGCGTGGCCTGGTGCTACTACCACGACGGATTAACCCAGAACGACATCGGCGAGCGGCTCGGGCTGCCGCGCCTGAAGATTTCTCGCCTGCTGGAGAAGGGCCGTCAGTCCGGGGTGATCCGCGTGCAGATCAACTCCCGCTACGAGGGCTGCCTGGCGCTGGAGACCGAGCTCCAGCAGCGCTTTGGCCTGAAGCTGGTGCGCGTGATGCCCGCGTTAAATACGCCGCCGATGAACGTGCGGCTCGGCATTGGCGCGGCGCAGTCGCTGATGGGCGTACTGGAGCCCGGCCAGCTGCTGGCGGTGGGGTTTGGTGAAACCACCATGAGCAGCCTGCAGCACCTGAGCGGCTTTATCAGCTCGCAGCAGATCCGCCTGGTGACGCTCTCCGGCGGCGTCGGACCGTACATGACCGGTATCGGCCAGCTGGACGCGGCCTGCAGCGTCAGCATGATCCCCGCCCCGCTTCGCGTGTCATCCGCCGAGGTGGCCGGGATCTTAAAACGTGAAACCAGCGTGCGGGACGTGATCCTCGCCGCCACCGCTGCAGACGTGGCGGTAGTCGGCATTGGTTCGGTGAACCAGCGCCGTGACGCCACGATACTGCGCTCCGGCTATATCAGCGAAGGTGAACAGCTGATGTACGCCCGCAAAGGGGCGGTCGGCGACATTCTCGGCTACTTCCTCAATGCCGAGGGCGAGTGCGTTGAAGAGCTGGAGATCCACAAAGAACTGCTGGGCGTCACGCTCGATGAACTGGCGCAGCTGCCCACCATCGTTGGCGTGGCCGGAGGGGAAGAGAAAGCCGATGCGATTTATGCCGCACTGAAAGGTCGCCGTATCAATGGCCTGGTGACGGAGGAGACGACAGCCCGCGCGGTGCTGGCTCTGGCCGGATAAGAGTCTGCCCTGCGCTAACAATGAGGCAAGCTCATGAGTTACCTTTTAGCGTTAGATGCAGGGACAGGCAGCGTTCGCGCCGTGATTTTCGATTTACAGGGCAACCAGATTGCCGTCGGCCAGGCCGAGTGGAAGCACCTGAGCGTGGAGAACGTGCCGGGGTCGATGGAGTTCGACCTTGAGACCAACTGGCAGCTGGCCTGCCGGTGCATTCATCAGGCGCTGGAGCGCGCGCGCCTGAGCGCGGCGGATATTCAGTCCGTCGCCTGCTGTTCCATGCGCGAAGGGATCGTGCTGTACGACCGCAACGGCGAGGCCATCTGGGCCTGCGCCAACGTCGACGCCCGCGCCAGCCGCGAGGTGGCCGAACTCAAAGAGATCCACGACGACCGTTTTGAATCCGAAGTGTATGACGTTTCCGGCCAGACGCTAGCGCTGAGCGCCATGCCGCGCCTCCTGTGGCTGGCACACCATCGTCCGGATATTTATCGTAAAGCCGCCACCATCACCATGATCAGCGACTGGCTGGCGGCGAAGCTCTCGGGCGAGCTGGCGGTTGATCCGTCTAACGCGGGCACCACCGGCATGCTGGATCTCTTCTCCCGCGACTGGCGTCCGGCGCTGCTCGACATGGCCGGGCTGCGCGCCGATATCCTCTCCCCGGTGAAAGAGACCGGCACCGTGCTGGGGGCGATTACCAGACAGGCCGCGCAGCAGAGCGGCCTGCGCGAAGGCACGCCGGTGGTGATGGGCGGCGGCGACGTGCAGCTGGGCTGCCTGGGGCTGGGCGTGGTGCGCGCCGGGCAAACGGCGGTGCTCGGCGGTACCTTCTGGCAGCAGGTGGTGAACCTGCCGCAGGTACGCACCGACCCCGAGATGAACATCCGCGTGAACCCGCACGTCATCCCCGGCATGGCGCAGGCGGAGTCGATCAGCTTCTTTACCGGGCTGACCATGCGCTGGTTCCGCGACGCCTTCTGCGCCGAGGAAAAGCTGATTGCCGAGCGGATGGGGATGGACACCTATTCCCTGCTGGAAGAGATGGCGAGCCGCGTCCCGGCGGGCTCCCACGGGGTGATGCCGATCTTCTCCGACGCGATGCATTTCAAGCAGTGGTACCACGCCGCGCCGTCGTTTATTAACCTCTCCATCGACCCGGAAAAGTGCAACAAAGCGACGCTGTTCCGCGCCCTGGAGGAGAACGCCGCGATCGTCTCGGCCTGCAACCTGGCGCAGATTTCGCGTTTCTCCGGCGTGACGTTTGAGAGCCTGGTGTTTGCGGGCGGCGGGGCCAAAGGCGCCCTCTGGAGCCAGATATTAAGCGACGTCACCGGGCTGCCGGTGCGCGTGCCGGAGGTGAAAGAGGCGACAGCGCTCGGCTGCGCCATCGCGGCAGGTGCTGGCGCGGGGCTGTTCGCGGATATGGCCTCGACGGGCGAGCGGCTGGTGAAATGGAGCCGCGAGTTCACGCCGAACCCGCAGCACCGCGAGCTGTACGACGGCATGATGCAGAAATGGCAGGCGGTGTACGCCGACCAGCTTGGGCTGGTGGACAGCGGGCTGACGACGTCGATGTGGCAGGCCCCGGGGTTAGTACGGGCAGCTGCGCCGTAAATAACGCCGGATGGCGCTGCGCTTATCCGGCCTACGGTTTTGTAGCCCCGGTAAGCGCAGCGCCACCGGGGAAGTTCTTTGAGATCTATCACAATCATTCGATCCCGCTTTTACCTTTCCGCTGCCGCTGGCTAAATTAGTAACTCATCCGACCACATAACAATAATTTTACACTGGAAGAGACTATGAGCCGCTACCCGTCGTTATTCGCCCCTCTCGATCTGGGGTTCACCACACTCAAAAACCGCGTGTTGATGGGCTCGATGCACACCGGGCTGGAGGAGCATCAGGACGGGGCCGAGCGTCTGGCAGCTTTCTATGCCGAGCGCGCCCGCCATGGGGTGGCGCTGATTGTCACCGGCGGCGTGGCCCCAGCGCCTTCCGGCGTAGGCATGGAGGGCGGCGCGGTCCTGAACGATGCGTCACAGCTGCCGCACCACCGCATTGTGACCGATGCGGTCCACCGCGAGGGCGGCAAAATCGCCCTGCAGATCCTGCACACCGGACGCTACAGCTATCAGCCGAACCTGGTCGCGCCGTCGGCTCTACAGGCGCCGATTAACCGCTTTAAACCTCACGCCCTCACCCACGACGAGATCCTGGCGCTGATTGACGACTTCGCCCGCTGCGCGGCGCTGGCGCGCGAGGCGGGCTACGACGGCGTTGAGGTAATGGGCTCGGAAGGCTACCTGATCAACGAATTCCTCGCCGCCCGCACCAACCAGCGCGACGACGAATGGGGCGGCGACTATGCCCGCCGGATGCGCTTTGCCGTGGAGGTGGTGCGCGCGGTGCGCGAACGTGCGGGCGCGGACTTTATTATCGTCTTCCGCCTGTCGATGCTCGACTTGGTGGAGGGCGGCGGCACGTTCGACGAAACCGTGCAGCTGGCGCAGGCGATTGAAGCCGCAGGCGCCACGATTATCAACACCGGAATTGGCTGGCACGAGGCGCGCATCCCGACCATCGCCACGCCGGTGCCGCGCGCGGCGTTCAGTTGGGTAACGCGCAGGCTGAAGGGCAAAGTGTCTGTTCCGCTGGTGACCACTAACCGCATTAACGACCCGCAGGTGGCGGACGATGTGATTTCACGCGGCGATGCCGATATGGTGTCGATGGCGCGTCCGTTCCTCGCGGATGCCGAACTGCTCTCCAAAGCGCAAAGCGGCCGTGCGGATGAGATCAACACCTGCATCGGCTGTAACCAGGCCTGTCTGGATCAGATCTTCGTCGGCAAGGTCACCTCCTGTCTCGTGAATCCGCGCGCCTGCCATGAAACCAAAATGCCGGTCGTTCCGGCGGTCAATAAAAAACGCCTGGCCGTGGTGGGCGCTGGCCCGGCGGGGCTGGCGTTTGCGGTGAATGCCGCCTCGCGCGGGCACAGCGTAACGCTGTTTGATGCGCTGGCGGAGATTGGCGGGCAGTTTAATATCGCCAAGCAGATCCCCGGCAAAGAGGAGTTCTATGAAACGCTGCGCTATTACCGCCGGATGATCGATCTTACAGGCGTCGATCTGCGGCTTAACCAGTTTGTCAGCGCGGCGGATCTGATCGATTTCGACGAGGTGATCCTCGCGAGCGGGATCGTACCGCGCCTGCCGGCGATCGAAGGCATCGATCATCCAAAGGTGTTGAGCTATCTGGACGTTTTGCGCGACAAAGCGCCGGTCGGCGAGAAGGTGGCGATTATCGGCTGCGGCGGGATCGGTTTTGATACCGCGATGTACTTAAGCCAGCCGGGCGAAGCCACCAGCCAGAACATCGCTGAGTTCTGCGTGGAATGGGGCATTGATACCAGTCTCAGTCAGTCCGGTGGTTTACGCCCGGAAGGTCCGCAGCTGCCGAAAAGCCCGCGGCAGATTGTGATGCTCCAGCGTAAAGCCAGCAAGCCGGGTGAAGGTCTGGGAAAAACCACGGGCTGGATCCACCGCGCCACCCTGCTCTCGCGCGGGGTGAAGATGATCCCGGCGGTCAGCTACCAGAAGATCGACGACGACGGGCTGCACGTCACGATCGGCGGCGAACCGCAGTTGCTGCGCGTGGATCACGTCATTTTATGTGCCGGGCAGGAGCCGAAGCGCGATCTGGCGGATCCGCTGCGTGAGGCGGGAAAAACGGTGCATTTGATCGGCGGGTGCGATGTGGCGATGGAGCTGGACGCGCGGCGGGCAATTGCGCAGGGAACGAAGTTAGCTCTGGAGATCTAGAACATTGCCCGGTGGCGCTGCGCTTACCGGGCCTACGGGTTCGAGGCCGTTGTAGGCCCGGTAAGCGCAGCGCCACCGGGCATCAGACCGCACACTAGGTAGGCCTTTGCAAGCGAAGCGCCGCCAGGCAAAACAATCTTAACGACGACGCCCCAGCTTCACCGCCTTCAGCACCACAAACTTGTTGTTGGTCGCAATGGTGACGCAGTTGCCGAAAATCTTCTTCAGCTTGTGGAAGTAGTCCAGGTGGCGGTTCGCCACGATGTACAGCTCGCCGTTGATTTTCAGGCAGCGGCGCGCGTGGTGGAACATCTCCCACGCGACGTTATCCGTCAGGGCGTGCTTCTGGTGGAACGGCGGGTTGCAGAACACCGCGTTGAAGCGGAACGGCTCTACGCCGGACAGCGCGTTGTTGATCATAAACTCGCAGCGGTCCAGCGCTTCCGGCATGTTGGTTTCCACGTTCAGACGGCTGGAGGCCACCGCCATTGGCGATTCGTCGCTGAACACCACGCTGGCGTCCGGGTTCTTCGCCAGCAGCGTCAGGCCAATCACCCCGTTACCGCAGCCCAGATCGACAATCTCACCTTCCAGATTTTCCGGCAGATGTTCCATGAAGAAACGCGCCCCGATATCCAGCCCGGTGCGGGAGAAGACGTTCGCATGGTTGTGGATGGTCCAGTCGGTCCCTTCCAGCTTCCAGCTCAGCGTTTCTGGCGCGTCGGCCAGCTCCGGCGCGCTGAAGGTGCAGTTGATCAGGCGCGCTTTTTTCCAGGCCAGCGTCGTGGTGGTCGGGCCGAGGACTTTCTCGAACAGCTCCAGCGTCGAGGTGTGAATATCGCGCGCTTTGGCGCCCGCGATAATGCGCGTATCCGGCGTCACGACCTTACGCAGCGCGCGAAGCTGTTGCTCCAGCAGCGCCATGGTTTTTGGCACTTTGATCAGCACCACGCCCGGCGCCTGCGGATAGTCCGCAGTGCTGTCGAGGAACTTCACGCTGGACTCTTCGATGTCGTTATGGCGCAGGTTTTCACGCGTCGCCAGCTCGCTCAGGTAGGAATCGCCGATGCTGTAAGGCGTGTGCTCCGCCAGGGCGCAGCCCAGCGCGCCAAACGCGTCATTCAGGATCAAAACCGGGCCGCGGATTTCAGTCTCATCCAACTGCTGCAGCAGATATTCATCCGCCGCTTCCCACGCCATGAGCGGGTTAACGTCGTCCGTTTCCGGGAAACGTTTAAGGTTGAGTGAACGGAAACCGTTGTCTAAGTGGCTCATCGGCCCTCCTGAATGGTAAAATTTGGCGTATCCCTGAAAAGGGTGCGTGAGTATACCCGTTTTCGCATAAATTTGGGCTTTTGATGAACCAACTTACTTATCTCCAGGGTTATCCGGAGCATTTACTGACTCAGGTTCGCAGCCTGATTGCCGAGCAGAAGCTCGGCGCAGTGCTGGAAAAACGCTATCCCGGCACGCACGATTTCGCGACCGATAAGGCCCTCTGGCAGTATACGCAGGATCTGAAAAGCCGGTATCTGAAGAGCGCGCCGCCGATCAACAAGGTGATGTACGACAACAAGATCCACGTGCTGAAAAACGCGCTCGGCCTGCACACCGCCATCTCCCGCGTGCAGGGCGGCAAGCTAAAAGCGAAGGCCGAAATCCGCGTCGCGACGGTGTTCCGTAACGCGCCGGAAGCCTTTCTGCGGATGATCGTGGTGCATGAGCTGGCGCACCTGAAAGAGAAAGAGCACGACAAAGCGTTCTACTCCCTGTGCTGCCACATGGAGCCGCAGTACCACCAGCTGGAGTTTGATACCCGCCTGTGGCTTACGCATTTATCGTTAAATGGTAATGCGGAATAGCGCACGCGAATTGTCATGATGACGTGCTACAGTGGCTAAAGGTTCCCCGCTACGGAGTACGTAAACGTTTATGATACGTTTCGCAGTCATTGGTACGAACTGGATCACACGCCAGTTCGTCGACGCCGCCCACGAAACCGGCAAACTTAAACTTACCTCAGTCTATTCCCGCAGCCTTGAGCAGGCGCAGAGTTTTGCTAACGACTACCTCGTTGAGCACCTCTTCACTTCTCTTGATGAGATGGCGCAAAGCGACGCCATAGACGCGGTGTATATTGCCAGCCCGAACTCCCTGCACTTCCCGCAAACGAAGCTGTTCCTCAGCCACAAAAAGCATGTGATTTGCGAGAAGCCGCTGGCGTCAAACATCCAGGAAGTGGAAGCGGCCATTGCGCTTGCCCGCGAAAATCAGGTGGTGCTGTTCGAGGCGTTCAAAACCGCCAGCCTGCCGAATTTCCTGCTGCTACAGCAGTCCCTGCCGAAAATTGGCAAAGTGCGTAAAGCCTTTATCAACTACTGCCAGTACTCGTCGCGCTACCAGCGCTACCTGGACGGCGAGAACCCGAACACCTTTAACCCGGCCTTCTCGAACGGCTCGATTATGGATATCGGCTTCTACTGCCTGGCCTCCGCCGTGGCGCTATGGGGCGAACCGCACGGCGTAACGGCCACCGCCAGCCTGCTGGAGAGCGGCGTGGATGCGCACGGCCTGGTGGTGCTGGACTACGGTGATTTCAGCGTTACGCTGCAGCACTCCAAGGTGAGCGATTCCGTGCTGCCGAGCGAAATTCAGGGCGAAGCGGGCTCGCTGGTTATCGAGAAGATCTCGGAATGCCAGAAGGTGAGCTTTGTGCCGCGCGGCGGCAAAGCGCAGGAGCTGACGCAGCCTCAGCATATTAACACTATGCTCTATGAGGCAGAGGTCTTCGCCCGCCTGGTGGAAGACAACGAAGTGAATCACCCTGGCCTCGCGGTGAGCCGCACCACGGCGAAGCTGCAAACGGAGATCCGCCGCCAGACCGGCGTGGTGTTCCCGGCAGACGACGTCAGTGCGGAAGCGATCGCGTAAAGCTGTGTAATGAAACGGCGCAGACCATTGACGAAACTGATGGTCTGACATATTTTGTTACCTGCAAAGGGGAGTAACTTCTTCGTCGGTGGATCGTCATTACGATGCGTGCAATACCGCATCCGGTCGCCGGGCAACCCTCGTGGTTGTAAGTGAGACCTTGCCGGAAGGCGAGGTCTATGCATAAAAAGCTAACGGCTATCGTCTTCTGACCATGGCCGTTTTTGTTTTTTATGTGTAAGGAAAATAGTATGCATTCTGTCGGCACTCCAATCTTGTGGGGCGGATTCGCGGTTGTCGTGCTCATCATGCTGGCGATCGACCTCTTTTTGCAGGGCCGTCGCGGCGCGCACGGCATGTCCATGAAGCAGGCCGCGGCCTGGTCTCTGGTGTGGGTTACCCTTTCCCTGCTGTTCTGTGCTGCCTTCTGGTGGTATCTGGCCTCGACCGAAGGCCGCGCGGTGGCCGATCCTCAGGCGCTCGCCTTCCTCACCGGTTATCTGATTGAAAAGGCCCTGGCGGTCGATAACGTCTTCGTCTGGCTGATGCTGTTCAGCTACTTTGCCGTGCCTGCTGCCCTGCAGCGCCGCGTGCTGGTCTACGGCGTGCTGGGTGCCATTGTTCTGCGTACCATTATGATCTTCGCCGGCAGCTGGCTAATCACCCAGTTCGAATGGCTGCTGTATGTATTCGGCGCGTTCCTGCTGTTCACCGGGGTCAAAATGGCGCTGGCGAAAGAGGACGGCTCCGCGATTGGCGATCGCCCTCTGGTGAAGTGGATCCGCGGCCATCTGCGCATGACCGACAAGATTGAGAGCGAGCACTTCTTCGTGCGCAAGAACGGCCTGCTGTTTGCCACTCCGCTGCTGCTGGTGCTGATTCTGGTTGAGCTGAGCGACGTGATTTTCGCGGTGGACAGCATTCCGGCGATCTTCGCGGTGACCACCGACCCGTTCATCGTTCTGACGTCTAACCTGTTCGCCATCCTCGGCCTGCGTGCGATGTACTTCCTGCTGGCGGGCGCGGCGGAGCGCTTCTCGATGCTGAAGTACGGTCTGTCGGTCATTCTGGTGTTTATCGGTATCAAGATGCTGATCGTTGATTTCTACCATATCCCGATCGCCATTTCGCTCGGCGTGGTGTTTGGCATTCTGATCGTGACGCTGATTATCAATACCTGGGTTAACCGCCAGCACGATAAGAAGCAGCAGGCTTAATGCGTTTTGCCCGGCGGCGCTGTGCTACCGGGCATTTTCGTTAAGCAATAGTTAAAAAACATGATGCACCACGTAAAATCCAGCATTTTACGCTTCCGCCTTTCGCTGCTTTCCCTGATACTCAACCAGGCAAACAAATACTTACATCCGGACATAAATGTGACTAAGAGCACATCCAGGATGGAACGCAATTTCACTCAGGAATAACGTATGAGCACACAATCAAGCGGTCTGTTCGCGCGCCTGGCGCAGGGCAGCCTCGTAAAACAAATTCTGGTCGGGCTGGTTCTGGGTATTCTGCTGGCGATGGTGTCAAAACCTGCAGCGGAAGCGACAGGGCTTCTCGGCACCCTTTTCGTTGGCGCGCTGAAGGCCGTCGCACCGGTACTGGTTCTGATGCTGGTCATGGCGTCGATTGCCAACCACCAGCACGGACAAAAAACCAACATTCGCCCTATTCTGTTCCTGTATCTGCTGGGAACCTTCTCCGCTGCCTTAACGGCTGTGGTGTTTAGCTTCCTGTTCCCGTCCACGCTGCACCTAACCAGCGCGGCCGGTGATATCACCCCGCCGTCCGGCATTGTCGAAGTGCTGCGCGGCCTGCTGATGAGCATGGTCTCTAACCCCATCACCGCGCTGATGAACGCGAACTACATCGGCATCCTGGTATGGGCGATTGGTCTGGGCTTCGCGCTGCGTCACGGTAACGACACCACGAAAAACCTGGTCAACGATGTGTCCAACGCTGTGACCTTTATGGTGAAGCTGGTGATTCGCTTTGCACCAATCGGGATCTTTGGTCTGGTTTCTTCTACGCTGGCAACCACCGGTTTCGACGCGCTGTGGGGCTACGCGCAGTTGCTGGTTGTGCTGGTCGGCTGTATGCTGCTGGTGGCGCTGGTGATCAACCCGCTGCTGGTGTTCTGGCAAATCCGCCGCAACCCGTATCCGCTGGTGCTGACCTGCCTGCGTGAAAGCGGCGTTTATGCCTTCTTCACCCGCAGCTCGGCGGCGAACATTCCGGTGAACATGGCGCTGGCAGAGAAGCTGAACCTGGACCGCGATACCTACTCCGTGTCGATCCCGCTGGGTGCAACCGTGAACATGGCGGGCGCGGCGATCACCATCACCGTGCTGACCCTGGCGGCGGTACATACGCTGGGTATTCCGGTGGATCTGCCAACCGCATTGCTGTTGAGCGTGGTGGCGTCGCTGTGTGCCTGTGGCGCATCCGGCGTGGCGGGCGGTTCTCTGCTGCTGATCCCGCTGGCGTGTAATATGTTTGGTATCCCGAACGAGATCGCGATGCAGGTGGTGGCCGTCGGCTTTATCATCGGCGTGCTGCAGGACTCCTGCGAGACCGCACTGAACTCCTCTACCGACGTGCTGTTTACCGCAGCGGCCTGTCAGGCGGAAGACGCGCGTTTAGCGAAGAACGCCCTGCGAGGTTAAAAAGAAAAGCCCGGTGGCGGCTACGCCTTACCGGGCCTACAGGGTTTAGTAGGTCGGGTAAGCGCAGCGCCACCCTACAAAAAACTTACAGCGTCACACCACTCTTAAAAATCGCCAGCTCGCGGAAGTCGTTCTTCTCGTTGCAGGTCTGCTTACCGTTAGCAAACTCCACGATAGAGTCCACAAACTCCATCAGCAATTCAGGCATCGCTTTGCCGTGTATCAGCTGACCCGCATCAAAATCGATCCAGTGCTTTTTCTTTGCCGCCAGCTCGCTGTTGGTGGCGATTTTTACCGTCGGCACAAACCCGCCGTACGGCGTGCCGCGACCGGTGCTGAACAGCACCATATGACAGCCGGCACCCGCCAGCGCGCTGGTGGCGACCGCATCGTTGCCCGGTGCGCTCAGCAGGTTCAGACCGTGGGTTTTCAGGCGCTCGCCGTAGCGCAGCACGTCCACCACCTGGCTCGCGCCCGCTTTCTGGGTGCAGCCGAGGGATTTCTCTTCCAGCGTGGTGATCCCGCCCGCTTTGTTGCCCGGCGACGGGTTCTCATAAATCGGCTGGTTGTGGGCGATGAAGTACTGTTTGAAGTCGTTCACCATGGTGACGGTCTTCTCAAACGTCTCTTCGTCGCGGCAGTGGCTCATCAGAATACGTTCCGCGCCGAACATTTCCGGCACTTCGGTCAGCACGGTCGTGCCGCCGTTGGCGATCACGTAGTCCGAGAAGCGGCCCAGCATTGGGTTGGCGGTAATGCCGGACAGGCCATCCGACCCGCCGCACTCCAGCCCAAACTTCAGCTCGCTCAGCTTGCCCGGCTCGCGCCGGTCGTGGCGCATCACGTCGTACAACTGATGAAGCTGTTCAATGCCCGCTTCCACTTCGTCGTCCTGATGCTGACACACCATAAAATGCACGCGCTCAGGGTCAAACTCACCCAGCGTCTCGCGGAAGGCGTCCACCTGATTATTCTCGCAGCCCAGGCCGATCACCAGCACCGCCCCCGCGTTTGGGTGACGCACCATGTTTTGCAGCATGGTGCGGGTGTTAATGTGGTCGTCACCCAGCTGGGAGCAGCCGTAGGTGTGGCTGAACAAATGCACGCCGTCCGTACCTTCGGCATCATTAGTCTCTTTCAGGAAGCGCGTCTGAATCTGGCGCGCAATCCCGTTCACGCAGCCGACGGTCGGGAGGATCCACAGCTCGTTGCGGATCCCCACCTCGCCGCTGGCGCGACGGTAGATTTGCACCTCACGATCCGCCGCCTGCATCGCTTCCGCAGGTAAATCAGGTTGATAGCTGTACTCGTCCAGATCGCTCAGATTGGTGCGGGTATTGTGTGAGTGAATGTATTCACCCGGCGCAATATCCGCCAGCGCATGGCCGATGGGCAAACCGTACTTCACCACGTTCTCCCCTTTCGCAATGGGGATCAGGGCAAATTTGTGTCCACGCCCAATAGCCTGGCGCAACGTGACCGACTGGCCGTCGAACGTGACGTTCGTTCCTTCGGTCAAATCAGCCAGCGCGACGGCCACGTTATCCAGCGAATGGATTTTGATGTATTGCATATCAACCTCAAACGGCCTTAGTTCAGTTCAATGGCGAAGTAGTCACGCGCATTGTTAAAGCAGATGTTTTTCACCATTTCGCCCAGCAGCTGGATATCCGCTGGCGCTTCGCCTGCGTGTACCCAGCGGCCAATCATCTGGCACAGAATGCGGCGGAAATATTCATGACGGGTATAGGACAGGAAGCTGCGGCTGTCCGTCAGCATGCCGATAAAGCGGCTCAGCAGACCCAGCTGCGCCAGCTGCGTCATTTGACGCTCCATGCCGTCTTTCTGATCGTTGAACCACCAGCCGGAACCGAACTGCATCTTGCCCGGCATCCCTTCGCCCTGGAAGTTGCCGACCATGGTGCCCAGCACTTCGTTATCGCGCGGGTTCAGGCAGTACAGGATGGTTTTGGGCAGCAGGTTTTGTTCGTTCTGTTTGCTCAGCAGCTTAGACAGCTCTTCCGCCAGCGGACGGTCGTTGATGGAGTCGAAGCCCACATCCGCACCGATCAGCTTGAACTGACGCTGGTTGTTATTGCGCAGCGCGCCGATATGGTATTGCTGTACCCAGCCGCGACGCGCGTATTCCGCGCCGAGGAACACCAGCACCGCCGTTTTAAACTGCGCCACGTCGTGCTCACTCAAGCCTTCGCCGGAGAGACGACGCGCCAGAATGCTGTCCAGCTCGGCTTCGTTTGACTCCGCAAACAGCACCACGTCCAGCGCGTGGTCAGACACTTTACAGCCGTGCGCCGCGAAGTGATCCAGGCGTTTGGTCAGCGCGGTTTGCAGGTCAGCGAAACGACGGATATCGGTATCCGACACTTCCGCCAGCTTCGCCATGTAGTCGGTGAAGGTGGCCTGCTCAATGTTGAAGGCTTTATCCGGGCGCCAGCTTGGCAGCACTTTAATGTCGAAAGAGGTGTCTTTCGCAACGACGGCGTGATGCTCGAGCGAATCGACAGGATCGTCGGTGGTGCCGACCATCTTCACGTTCATCTGCTTCATGATGCCGCGCGCGGAGAAGTTATCCTGCGCCAGCAGCGCATTACAGCGTTCCCAGATTTCATCGGCGGTCGTTGGGGAGAGCAGTTTGCCGGTGATGCCAAACGGACGGCGGAGCTCAAGGTGCGTCCAGTGGTAGAGCGGGTTGCCGATGGTGTGCGGAACGGTCGCCGCCCAGGCGTCAAACTTCTCGCGGTCGGTCGCATCGCCGGTACACAGGCGCTCGGCGACGCCATTGGTGCGCATGGCACGCCATTTGTAGTGGTCACCCTTCAGCCAGATGTCATACAGGTTTTTGAAGCGATAATTTTCGGCAACCTGCTGCGGCGGTAAATGGCAGTGGTAGTCGAAAATCGGCTGGTCTTTTGCGTAGTCGTGATACAGGCGGCGAGCAAATTCGGTATCTAACAGAAAATCTTCGGTCATAAACGGCGTCATTATCGTCTTCCTCATTAAGGGAGCGCAGAAAGCGTATGCTCATATGCTGCAAAGTTATCACACCAATTTCCACCAACCGAAGCTTTTTTCGTGAGTGAGATCAATAAACGCCAACAAATAAATTACCCTCGATGGCGTAAACCCTCCTGCAACCCGCGCCAGTACTGGCTTTACGCGCGACGATTAATGTCCACACAAAGAATCATACATTTGTGATGTCACTCACCTTTTGAAGTTGTATGACAAGTTATCTTTTCGCCGTCGCAAACTATAAGCCGACGGAATGCATTACCGGTGAGAGAGACATCGGGTTTAACGGTACGGATACCGACTTATGCACGCTTACTTATGGCAAGGTTCGGGCCGTTCCGGGACATGCTCCCGGCTACGCCCCTCCCGTTACACAACTGCTCCCGGAAACGGTTGAGAGGTTGCCGTGCTCTGGCGCGGAAATAACATAACGATGAGGTTTTAGATGCGTAAAATTAAAGGGTTACGTTGGTATATGATCGCACTGGTGACGTTAGGCACCGTGCTGGGCTACCTGACGCGTAACACCGTGGCAGCAGCAGCGCCAACGTTGATGGAAGAGCTGCATATCTCCACGCAGCAATACTCCTACATCATTGCCGCCTATTCCGCGGCGTATACCATCATGCAGCCTGTTGCTGGCTATGTGCTGGATATTCTCGGTACCAAAATCGGTTATGCCTTCTTCGCCATCGCCTGGGCGGTGTTCTGCGGCGCAACTGCGCTGGCAGGCAGCTGGGGTGGACTGGCGCTGGCGCGTGGTGCGGTCGGTGCGGCTGAAGCCGCGATGATTCCCGCGGGCCTGAAGGCCAGCTCCGAGTGGTTCCCGGCAAAAGAGCGCTCCATTGCGGTTGGCTACTTCAACGTGGGCTCGTCCATCGGGGCAATGATTGCACCGCCGCTGGTGGTGTGGGCTATCGTGATGCACAGCTGGCAGATGGCGTTCATCATCTCGGGCGTGCTGAGCTTTGCCTGGGCGATGGCGTGGCTGATTTTCTACAAACACCCGCGCGATCAGAAAAAGCTCTCCGAAGAAGAACGCGAATACATCATTGGCGGACAGGAAGCGCAGCATCAGACCAACAACGGCAAAAAAATGACCGTCTGGCAGATTCTCGGCACCCGTCAGTTCTGGGGTATCGCCCTGCCGCGTTTCCTGGCTGAACCGGCCTGGGGTACCTTTAACGCGTGGATCCCCCTGTTTATGTTTAAAGTCTACGGCTTTAACCTGAAAGAGATCGCGATGTTCGCCTGGATGCCAATGCTGTTCGCTGACCTGGGCTGTATCGTGGGCGGCTACCTGCCACCGCTGTTCCAGCGCTGGTTTGGGGTGAACCTGATTGTTTCCCGTAAGATGGTCGTCACCATGGGCGCACTGCTGATGATCGGCCCAGGTATGATCGGCCTGTTCACCAGCCCGTACGTCGCCATTGCCCTGCTGTGCATCGGTGGCTTTGCGCACCAGTCCCTGTCCGGCGCGCTGATTACGCTCTCGTCTGACGTCTTTGGTCGTAACGAAGTGGCAACCGCCAACGGCCTGACCGGCATGGCCGCCTGGACCGCGAGTACGATGTTTGCACTGGTGGTCGGCGCGCTGGCGGATACCATCGGCTTCAGCCCGCTGTTCGCGGTGCTGGCGATCTTCGACCTGATGGGTGCGGTGGTTATCTGGACGGTGCTGAAAAGCAAATCGGCAGAGGAGCTGGCGAAAGAGTCCCTCGGGAAACCGGCCACGCAGAGTTAGCATTGTTGTGCCGGGAGCCGGGTGGCGGCTTCGCCTGACCCGGCCTACAAAACCCAATAAAATCGTAGGCCGGGTAAGCGCAGCGCCACCCGGCAACATCTTCTCAAAAGCCGCCTCCGGGCGGCTTTTTTAATGGCAAAATCTGGAGAGTGGCACGCAAAAGTGGTATAACAAATCATCTGCCGTACCCTGCCTGGAGCGCATATGGAAATCACCGAACCACGTCGTTTATATCAACAACTTGCTGCGGAGCTGAAAGATCGCATCGAGCAAGGGGTCTATCTTGTCGGTGATAAACTTCCCGCCGAGCGCTTTATCGCGGATGAAAAAAGCGTCAGCCGCACCGTGGTGCGTGAAGCGATCATCATGCTGGAAGTGGAAGGCTACGTTGAGGTACGCAAAGGCTCCGGCATTCACGTGATTTCTAATCTGCCGAAACACTCTCCCGTCGCCGACGAAAGTCTGGAATTCGCCAGCTATGGTCCGTTTGAGCTGCTCCAGGCCCGCCAGTTGATCGAAAGCAATATTGCTGAGTTTGCGGCGACGCAGGTGACCAAGCAGGACATCATGAAGCTGATGGAGATCCAGGAGAATGCCCGTAAGGAAAAATGTTTCCGCGATTCAGAGTGGGACCTGCAGTTCCACGTTCAGGTCGCCCTGGCAACCCAAAATACGGCCCTGGCGGCAATCGTTGAAAAAATGTGGACTCAGCGCGTTCACAACCCGTACTGGAAAAAACTGCACGACCATATTGATTCCCGCACAGTCGACAACTGGTGTGACGATCACGACCAAATCCTTAAGGCGCTGATTCGTAAAGATCCGCATGCCGCTAAGCTGGCGATGTGGCAGCACCTGGAAAACACGAAGCAGATGCTGTTCAACGAAACCAGCGATGACTTCGAATTTAACGCTGACCGCTATCTTTTTGCCGATAATCCCGTTGTTCATCTCGATACGGCATCCAGTGCCGTAAAATAGATGACATTTCTGCTGGCAGGCGCTACGTTGCGCCTTCCGGCTTACGTGGGTAAGCAAAACATATATAGTGTCAGCCTTTGTAAATCCCCTCGCTCACTTCCTGGGCTTACGCCAAAATCAACTCACCCCTGCAAATTCTGTGACGCAGAACGTTGGGCTTTGTTACAATTGGATTCAATTCCTTATTTTGTAAGTTAGTGCTTGCTAACCAGCCAATTAACAGGGAACAGTGTTGGCCACACCGCAATGTGTCCGCGAGCGACCATAATGAAATCACAACAATGTCGCCGTGCTGTTTGTCCCGGATAACAGGCGTGACGTTAACCGATTTCCAGGAACACTGAATGGAACTTTTGACCCAACTACTGCATGCCCTCTGGGCGCAGGATTTTGAAACGCTGGCCAACCCCTCCATGATTGGCATGCTCTATTTCGTCTTGTTTATGATCCTGTTCCTTGAGAACGGTTTGCTGCCTGCGGCCTTCCTGCCCGGTGACAGTTTGCTGGTGCTTGTCGGCGTGCTGTGTGCCAAAGGCGCGATGGCGTTTCCACACACCATTTTATTGCTGACCGTGGCGGCCAGCCTCGGCTGCTGGGTGAGCTACATCCAGGGAAGATGGCTGGGCAATACCCGGATCGTCCAGAACTGGCTCTCGCACCTGCCTGCCCATTATCACCAGCGGGCGCACCACCTTTTCCACAAGCACGGGCTTTCCGCGCTGCTGATTGGCCGCTTTATCGCCTTCGTTCGCACCCTGTTGCCGACCATTGCCGGCCTGTCAGGGTTGAGCAGCGCCCGCTTCCAGTTCTTTAACTGGATGAGCGGCCTGTTATGGGTCCTTATTCTGACGACGCTCGGCTATGCGCTGGGCAAAACGCCGGTCTTTATGAAATATGAGGACCAGCTGATGTCCTGCCTGATGCTGCTGCCCGTGGTTCTGCTGGTCTTCGGCCTGATTGGCTCACTGGTTGTCCTGTGGAAAAAGAAATACGGAGCCAGAGGCTGACGATGGCAATCTCACCGCTCGCTCTGCGCCGTTTTGCCTTTGCCGTGGTTACGCTGGTGGTGCTCAGCGCCATGCTGCTGGCATGGAGCGCGCTTTCGCATCAGGAATCGACGCTGGCCATCCGCCCGGTAAACCAGGGTGCGAGCGTGCCTGACGGTTTTTCTGTCTGGCATCATCTGGATGCGAACGGGATCCGCTTTAAGAGCATTACCCCGCAGGACGATGTTTTACTGATCAAGTTTGATTCCCGTGCGCAAAGTGCCGCGGCGAAAGTGGTTCTCGACCGTACGCTGCCGCACGGGTATATCATTGCCCAGCAGGAAGATGATAGCCAGCCTGCAGCCTGGCTGTCATTGATTCGCGATACGTCGCATCGGTTTGGATAACTTCCAGGATTCCGAATCTTTTCACTCACTTTGGTGAATCCCCCGTTTACTTACTATGCTTAAGTACGCGGAGCACCCCTCAACGTACTCCGCATAAGTTTGGATAGCGGCTTATGCCGCCACACAATGGAAGGTTTCGATAATGAAATTCCGCATGACTCTGGCTCTGGCCCTTTTTTCTTTAAGCACAGCATCCTTCGCAAACTCTCTCTGTCAGGAGAAAGAACAGGATATTCAGCGTGAGATCGGTTATGCCGAAAAGCATAACAATCAGCACCGTGTTGATGGTCTTAAAAAAGCGCTGAGCGAAGTGAAAGCGAACTGTTCAGACAGCAAGCTACGTGCCGACCACCAGAAGAAAATCGCTGAACAGAAGGACGAGATAGCCGAGCGCCGTCGCGACCTGCAGGAAGCGAAAGAGAAAGGAGATGCGGAAAAAATTGCTAAGCGCGAGAAGAAGTTGAAAGAAGCGCAGGATGATCTGAAAGCGCTGGAAGCTCGCGATTATTGAGTTAACGGAAATCTCAACAGGAGAGAGAATCATGTCAAAAGATACGACGTCTGAACATCTGCGCGCTGAACTGAAATCCCTGGCCGATACCCTTGAAGAGGTGCTGAACTCCTCTGCTGACAAGTCAAAAGAAGAGGTCAGCAAACTGCGCAGCAAGGCGGAGCAGGCGCTGAAAGAGAGCCGCTATCGCCTGGGTGAAACCGGTGATGCACTGGCGAAACAGACCCGCGAAGCGGCTGCCCGCGCGGACGAATATGTGCGTGATAATCCATGGACGGGTGTAGGAATTGGTGCCGCAGTAGGTGTGGTACTGGGTGTCCTTCTGACGCGTCGCTGATATGGAAGATCCTCGTCACGCACAAGGGCCTGCTAACAACGTCCTCGGCATCGGCCAGCGTATTTTAACGACGCTGGTCGGGATTGCCGAAACGCGCGTCCGGCTGGCAGTGGTCGAGCTGGAAGAGGAGAAAGCCAACCTCTTCCAGATGCTGCTGATGCTTGGGCTGACCATGCTTTTCGCCGCGTTTGGTCTGATGAGCCTGATGGTGTTAATCATCTGGGCCATTGACCCGCAGTATCGTCTTAACGCGATGATTGCCACCACCGTCGTTCTGCTGGTCGCCGCGTTGATAGGCGGTATCTGGACGCTGCGTAAAGCGCGCAAGTCCACATTCCTGCGCCATACGCGTCAGGAGCTGGCGAACGATCGCGCTCTGCTGGAGGATGACTAGCCGTGAGCGATAAAGCCGAACGTCAAAAGCGAAAAGCGTACCTGTTAAGCCAGATCCAGCAGCAACGGCTGGATCTGTCTGCCAGTCGTCGCGACTGGATTGACGCGACGCGACGGTTTGACCGGGGCTGGAATACCGTCCTGAGCCTGCGTTCGTGGGCGCTGGTCGGCAGCAGCGTGATGGCAATCTGGTCCGTTCGTCATCCGAATATGCTCATCCGCTGGGCTCGTCGTGGATTCGGCGCCTGGAGCGCCTGGCGTCTGGTAAAAGCCACGATCCGTCAGCAGCAATTACGCTAGCTACGCCTTACCCGACCTACATGCAATCGTAGGCCGGGTAAGCGCAGCGCCACCCGGCAAAGTCGCCCCCCTTCCTTACTCAATATCTTTGAAGAAGATTGACAGTTTTCCTTGCTAACAATTGTCACCCGCCCCGTTTATTATCCTCTCCATCGACAGCAACGACGCGGTATCTACCCGGAATTGCAGACAAATAATGTTCAGCCGCTGATGTGGTTTCCTGGAGAGTAAAATGAAAAAATTAGAAGATGTTGGTGTACTGGTCGCGCGTATTCTGATGCCAATTCTGTTCATCGTGGCAGGTTGGGGAAAAATCACCGGTTATGCGGGTACCCAGCAGTATATGGAAGCCATGGGCGTTCCGGGGTTCCTGCTGCCGCTGACCATTCTTCTTGAGTTCGGCGGCGGCCTGGCGGTACTGTTCGGCTTCCTGACCCGCACTACCGCGCTGTTTACCGCAGGCTTCACCCTGCTGACGGCGTTTATCTTCCACAGCAACTTTGCGGAAGGCGTGAACTCCCTGATGTTCATGAAAAACCTGACCATCGCGGGTGGCTTCCTGCTGCTGGCCGTCACTGGCCCAGGCGCATACAGCATTGACCGCGTTCTGAATAAGAAGTGGTAAGCACGCTATACTGAATGAACACAAAGCGAGGAGACATCTCCTCGCTTTTGCTATCTGACGGAGGAGAAAAAATGGGACAACTCGTAGACGGCGTATGGCAGGATGTCTGGTATGACACCAAATCCACCGGAGGTCGCTTCAAGCGCTCAGTTTCGGCCTTCCGCAACTGGCTGACCGCCGACGGTGCGCCCGGCCCGAGCGGCGAAGGTGGCTTCGCAGCCGAGAAAGACCGTTATCATCTTTATGTTTCGCTTGCCTGTCCGTGGGCGCACCGCACGCTGATTGTGCGCAAACTTAAAGGTCTCGAATCGTTAATTCCGGTTTCGGTGGTCAACCCGCTGATGCTCGAAAACGGCTGGACGTTTGACAGCAATTTCCCGGCCGCGACGGGTGATGAGCTGTATCATCACGATTTCCTTTACCAGCTCTATCTGCGCGCCGATCCGCACTACACCGGGCGCGTTACCGTGCCGGTGCTGTGGGACAAGAAAAACCAGACGATTGTCAGCAATGAGTCTGCGGAAATCATCCGCATGTTCAATACCGCGTTTGACGCGCACGGCGCCCGCGCCGGGGATTACTACCCGGTTGAGCTGCGCGATAAGATTGATGAGCTGAACGGCTGGATTTACGACAACGTCAACAACGGCGTCTACAAGGCCGGTTTCGCCACCAGCCAGGAAGCGTATGACGAAGCGGTTGGAAAGGTGTTTGAATCGCTGGAGCGTCTGGAGCAGATTCTCGGCCAGCATCGCTATCTGACGGGCGATCGCCTGACGGAAGCGGATATCCGCCTGTGGACCACGCTTATCCGCTTCGATCCGGTTTACGTCACCCACTTCAAGTGCGACAAACACCGCATCAGCGACTACCTGAACCTGCACGGTTTTCTGCGCGACATCTACCAGATGCCGGGTATTGCCGACACGGTCGACTTCGACCATATTCGCACCCACTATTTCCGCAGCCACAAAACCATCAACCCGACGGGCATTATCTCCATTGGGCCGTGGCAGGATCTCGATGAACCTCACGGGCGCGACGTCCGTTTTGGATAAATATTGAGGGCATCAATCAATACCCTAAATAATTCAAGTTGCATGAAGGCGGCGACACAGCGAATCCCCAGGAGCGTACATAAGTACGTGACTGGGGTGAGCGAGGAAAGCCAACGCCCAGGCAACTTGAAGTATGACGGGTAAATGCCCTTTTTTAATTCACAATCTCCATCTATCCTTACCTCGATCGCTTAGAAAACAAGTGATTGACTGACTAATGAGGCAAGGAAAATGGACTGGTATTTAAAAGTACTGCGCAACTACATTGGATTTGGTGGCCGTGCCCGCCGTAAAGAGTACTGGATGTTCGTTCTGGTGAACTTCATCCTCATCATGGTGCTGGGTATTGTGGATAAAATTCTTGGCTGGGAGCGGGCTGGCGGTGAAGGCGTGCTGACCACCATTTATGGCCTGTTAGTCCTGCTGCCATCATGGGCGGTGCTGTTCCGTCGACTGCACGACACCGATCGTTCGGCGTGGTGGTTACTGCTGCTGTTGATCCCGATTATTGGCTGGATCGTGATTTTGATCTTCAACTGCCAGAGCGGGACGCCGGGCGAAAACCGCTTTGGTCCGGATCCTAAGATCGGTGCATAAAAAAAGCCCGGTGACGCTTCGCTTACCGGGCCTACCAATTACGATTTTATTTATTGTATTGCGTGAAAAGCTTCGGAATTTCGCGTAAACACCACGATTTGGCTTCGCCCATGCTGTCGCGACGCCACGCCATAATGATATCCACCTCGTGGCTATATTCCGGGCTGACAACGCGCAGCCGTCCTTCCGCAATGTCTTTTTCCACAAACGGATAAGGCATCGTTGCCACGCCGAGACCGGCCAGCAGCGCCTGCCGTTTGTCTTCCAGCGAGGTCACCGTCAGACGAGGCTGCTTATCCAGCAGCTGCACCGTCAGCACCGGACGCTCGCGCGCGGTATCCGCTACCGCCACGCCGCGATACTTCACGCGCGTCACTTCAGAGAGCGGCTCCGGCTCCTGGTGAATCGGGTGATTGGGTGCGGCAACATAGACGTTCATCACGCTGTAAAGCTTGCGCGAATTAATTTCCGATGAGGAACGGAAGTGCATGTCCGGCGCAATAACGATATCCGCCCTGCCCGTCTCCAGACGTTCCCACGCGCCTGCCAGCACCTCGGTGATAATCGACAGCTGGGTATTGGCCTTCGCCGCCAGGCGGTCTACCAGCGGGAACAGCGCTTCAGTCGGCACCAGCGCTTCAGTAACTAACGTCAGATGGGTTTCCCAGCCGCGCGCCAGCGCTTCGGCGTCCGTCGTGAGCTTATCCGCCGCTTCCAGCAGCACGCGGCCGCGCTCCAGTAGCATCCGTCCGACGTTGGTGAATTTTGTTCGATGACCGGAGCGGTCAAACAGCACCACGTCCAGCTCTTCTTCCAGCTTCTGCATGGTGTAGCTTAGCGCAGACGGAACGCGCCCCAGCTCGTCTGCCGCCGCCGCAAAACTGCCGCGCCGGTCAATCGCGTCCATGACGCGAAGCGCCTCAAGCGTCAATGCTCTCTCTTTAGCCATCTCGTTCTCATTCAGGAAATTTGAACATACCGGGCAGAATATCTGGCTAACAATGCAGCGTCCATACCTTTACCATTGTTTTAGTGTAAAGAGAGGTCAAGTTTATGATTACGACAAGAACAGCTAAACAGTGCGGACAAGCCGATTTCGGTTGGCTGCAGGCCCGCTACACCTTTTCCTTTGGACACTACTTTGACCCTAAACTCCTCGGTTACGCTTCACTGCGCGTGTTGAACCAGGAAGTGCTCGCCCCGGGCGCCTCCTTCCAGCCGCGTACGTACCCGAAAGTCGATATCCTGAACCTGATCCTGGAAGGCGAGGCAGAATACCGCGATAGCGAGGGCAATCATGTCCAGGCAAAGGCTGGCGAAGCGCTGTTAATTTCCACGCAGCCGGGCATCAGCTACAGCGAGCATAACCTCAGCAAAGACAAAACGCTGACCCGCATGCAGCTGTGGCTGGACGCCTGCCCTGAGCGGGAAAATCCGCTGGTACAGAAGTTAGATTTAACGGGCGATAAGCAGCAGCTGATTGCATCGCCGGACGGCAGTAAAGAGAGTCTGCAACTGCGTCAGCAGGTGTGGCTGCACCATATCGAGCTGAAGAAAGGTGAACAGGCGAGCTTCCAGCTTCATGGTCCGCGCGCCTATTTGCAGTCTATTCACGGTACGGTGCATGCGGTAACGCACACGGAAGAGAAAGAAGCGCTCACCTGCGGCGACGGGGCGTTTATTCGTGATGAAGCGAATATCACCCTGGTGGCGGATACGCCGCTGCGCGCGCTGCTGATTGATTTGCCGGTTTAGAAAATACTTACACCCTAACCCTCTCCCACAGGGAGAGGGAAATGCGCTACACCTTACTCGCCATAATCTCAATAATCTGCCGGTCCGTTTCCTGCATTGAGCGGCACGCCAGCGCGCACAGGTTTGCGATCGACTGCTCTACATCGTGCGCCACAATCCCCTCGTTGCCCGTTACGGCAGAGTCATCCAGTGCCATCATCACCGCTTTCCAGGCGCTACTGACGCTGGTTGAGACCTTCAGGGCGCAGCTGTTAGACGCCCCATCGCAGATCATCCCGCTGACGTCACCGATCATACTGCCTATCGCCATTGAAATGGTCTGGTAAGAACCGCCCATCAGCCACGCCATCCCCGCGGCAGCACCCATCGCTGCCGTTGTCGCCGCACACAGCGCCGACAGCCGCGGAAGCTGGACGTGGATATAGATAGCCGAAAGATGTGACAGCATCAGCGCCCGCGCCAGCCGTTCGTCGTCAGCCTGAACGTGTTCAGCCACGACCACCACCGGCATAGTGGCGGCAATCCCCTGATTGCCAGAGCCCGAATTGCTCATCGCCGGCAGCGTCGCACCGCCCATCCGGGCATCTGAGGCTGCGCTGGTACGAATGACAATATCTGACCCCAGATCCCGCGCCATCCATCCGCGCGCGCGCTGCTTACTGAGCGTTGCGCCAATGTGCAGTCCCCAGTTGCCACGCAAACCTTCGCGGGAGAGCGCATCGTTCAGCCGCCGTGCCTGCAGGATAAAGCGGATCGCCTCAAACGGCACCTGCTCGACAAATTCCAGGATTTGCGACAGCGTGGTAGTTGAGAGTACCGCCAGCGGATCGTCTTTCGTCTGGCACTGATGATCGTCAAGCGTAAAGCGCGTTTCGCCCTGACAAACCACCTCCACTACCCGCGTATGTCCGCCAGAGATGGTCACCATTGCCGAGAGATCCCCGGCATGAACGCGGGCGCGCGAGTAAAGGATCTCATCGCACGGTGCCTGCAGTTTGACCTGCACCAGCCCCGCCTCAAGCAGGGCTTTGGCGCGTATCAGCGCATCGGCGGTGACATCTTTCAACACCTCCAGTCCGGCGTTGGCGTTACCGCCAATCGCACCCAGCGCCGCCGCAATGGGTAACCCGACCATGCCGGTGCCCGGCACCGTTACGCCCAGCCCGTTTTTCATCAGGTTCGGCGATACCCACGCCTCTATTTGCGTGACCTCCCCCGGCAGAAGGTCTGCGGCCATCGCGCAGGCCAGCGCCAGAGACACGGGTTCGGTGCACCCAAGGGCAGGCTTCACTTCTTCCTGCACCGCGCGAATAAATTGATTCCATAAAGGATGAGTTTGCTTAAACATCGTTACGACCTTAATTGCCCTCAGGAGAATGCGAGGAAAGGAGAAACACAAAGCAGCAGTCCGGTGATGACGATAATCACCAGCGATACGCCTTTATATTTATGCAAGGCCGGCACCTTATAGACCAGCCATGCTGGGATCAGGCAGCCCACCATGCCGAAGATAGGGCTGCAAATGGAGGTGAAGCTCAGTACCGGCGCGTTTAACACGATCGCGCTCCAGGCCAGCAGGATAGCGAACAGCATAATCCCGCGCTGGACGGCGTTTTCACTGATTTTCTCAGCCGGCATTCTGCGGCGCAGGATGTTCATGACGATACCCTGCGTCGCCTCGCGAAAGCCGAGATAGACGCCGAAGAACGCGGTCATCACAGCGAAGATATTGAGGATCACGCTGACGATTTTGACCCAGCCCGCACCGTCACCGCTGATAAACTGCGCCGCAATCGCCAGGGCAGAGATATTCTGCTCGTAGGCTTTCACCGCCTCGTCGTGTCCCATCGCCAGCGTGAAGGAGACGGCGTAGAAAAAGACCGTCACAAACAGGATGCCGAAGGCAATATTCATCGCCCGCAGCGCCTTGTGACGCGCCACCTTCACTGATTTTTCCCGTGAACGGTATGAGATCACCATCGGACTCAGGGTCTGAATAAACAGAATGGAGGTTAAGGTAAAGGGCAGCGTAATGATGGCGTTTTTAATCAACAACCCCGCAGGCGGCAGCATGCCCACGTTGGCCAGATGCCAGAGCCCAATCATCGACAACCCCAGCGCGGCTACCACGAATAATTTGGTCAGCACCATCAGGCTGGAGACTTTAAACAGCAGCTTTTCACCGCGCGACGAAATGGCCACCAGAATGCAGATCAGGCATAAACCGTAAAACGGATTGTCGGATAACAAACCGTCGGTCACGCCGAAGGTGTGCAAATACGAGGCGCTGTCGTTGGTGATGGCCGTGGAATAGACAAACATCCAGATCACCAGCATCACGAAATAGAGCGCGCCTAATAAGATGCCCCAGTTCTTACCCAGATAACCGCTAATCACGCTCGGGTAATCTTTGCACTCCGGTGATTCCGCCAGCGTATTAATAAACAGACGCTGGAATAAATACATGGCCGGATAGCCGATTATTGATGAGAGCAAAAATACCCACAGCCCCATTAATCCGACCTGCACGGGGAGAAAAACTATCCCCGCGCCGATAGCCATCCCAATACTCATGATGACCCAGCCCGTGTCGGTGCTGTCGAATTTAATCGCCTCTCGCCACTCGCTTTCGCTCATTCCCGCCCGCCTTGCCGCAGGGGAATCACTCACAATCACACTGCTGTTTGTTGCCGTATTCATTGGGCACTTGCTTATTTTGTAGGGTAAACAGTTGTTTTTATAGGTTTCCGATCGCCAGCGACTGCGATTCAGATGGTTGCAGGTGAGTGTTATTGGTGTGGGAAGATCATATCCGGAGAGCGGGAGAAAAATGTCACAACATTAATAAGGATATTCTGCTTCTGGAGGAAATTTTGCTTCTGAAGTGGGATATTAAAAGCTAACTTTCTAAAAGTGACGCCGATCAAGAAATAAAAACCCGCGCCATGCGCGGGTAGGAAATCAGTTAGCCAGCGCGTTAGCCATATCCGTTCTAATCTGTTTACGCTGTTCCGGCGTCAAAACCTGGCTGACGTCGAAGTAATATTTCACGCGGTAATAGCGGGTCTGCTCTTCAATTTTGCTGAAGGCAGCGAGCTGGCTTTTCACCGTGCTTTCATCCCATTTACCCGCCTGGAACATGTCAATCAGCGCGCCGTCCTTCACGCCCGTCATCGGGATCTTGCGGACATTTTGTTCCAGCTGCTTATGCAGATCTTCAATCTTCTTAACCTGCTCATTGCTGAGCTTCAGGTGCTGTACCAGCGGATCCTGCGAGGGAGACGGGGCAGCCTCAACGTTCGCGGCCTGTGCCGTAAAACTGCACACTGCCAGCGCGGCGGCGACCAGCGCAATACGGGTCATTTTCATCATCTTACTGTCCTTACATGCTGTTATAGGGAAAAGCAGGCGTATTGTTTTTCAAGAGCGGATGAATATGTGTGAGTAATTATATAAACAATTTTGTATGTTTAGCGGGCAAAAAAATGCCCCCTGCGTTGAGGGGGCATGAGAACTCACGTTTAGATAGATTGGGTAAACGTTCGCGAAATCACATCCTGCTGCTGCTCGCGCGTCAGGGCGTTAAACCGCACCGCATAGCCTGAAACGCGGATCGTCAGGTTCGGGTAATTCTCGGGATGCGCAATGGCATCGAGGAGCATTTCCCGGTTCATGACGTTGACGTTCAGATGCTGCCCACCCTCAATGGACGCTTCGTGATGGAAGTACCCGTCCAGCAGCCCCACCAGGTTGGTTTTGCGCACCAGCTCGTCCTTGCCCAGCGCCTGCGGCACGATGGAGAAGGTGTAGGAGATCCCGTCTTTCGCATAGGTGAACGGCAGCTTGGCGACCGACGTTAGCGAGGCCACCGCCCCTTTTCTGTCGCGACCGTGCATCGGGTTCGCGCCTGGCGCAAACGGCGTGCCGCCGCGGCGTCCGTCCGGCGTGTTCCCGGTCTTCTGCCCGTACACCACGTTGGAGGTGATGGTCAGGATCGACTGGGTTGGCACCGCGTTGCGGTAGGTTGGCAGCGCCTGAATTTTCTTCATAAAGCGCTCCACCAGGTCGCAGGCGATGCTGTCCACGCGGTCGTCGTTGTTGCCGTACTGCGGATAGTCCCCTTCAATCACGAAATCGACCGCCAGTCCGGTATGGTCGCGCACCGGCTTCACCGTGGCGTATTTAATGGCCGACAGGGAATCCGCGGCTACCGACAGTCCGGCAATGCCGCAGGCCATGGTGCGATAGACGTCCCGGTCGTGCAGCGCCATCAGCGAGGCTTCGTAGCTGTACTTATCATGCATATAGTGAATGAGATTCAGGGCGCTGATGTACTGCACCGCCAGCCAGTCCATAAAGTGATCGAGGCTCGCCATCACGGTGTCGTAATCCAGCACGTCGTCCAGCAGCGGCTCGGTTTTCGGGCCGACCTGGATCTTCAGCTTCTCGTCCACCCCGCCGTTGATCGCGTACAGCAGCGTTTTGGCGAGGTTGGCGCGCGCGCCAAAGAACTGCATCTGCTTGCCGATCACCATCGGGCTGACGCAGCAGGCAATGGCGTAGTCGTCGCTGTTGAAGTCCGCACGCATCAGATCGTCGTTCTCATACTGCAGCGAAGAGGTGACGATCGACACCTGCGCGGCGTATTTCTTGAACGCGATCGGCAGCTGTTCAGACCAGAGGATCGTCAGGTTCGGCTCCGGCGCAGGCCCCATGGTGTGCAGCGTGTGCAGATAGCGGAAGCTGTTTTTGGTCACCAGCGTGCGCCCGTCCAGCCCCATGCCGCCGATCACTTCCGTCGCCCAGATCGGATCGCCGGAGAAGAGCGTGTCGAATTCCGGCGTCCGCAGGAAGCGCACCATGCGGATCTTCATGATGAAGTGGTCGATCAGCTCCTGCGCCTGGACTTCGTTCAGGCGCCCCGCCTGCATGTCGCGTTCAATGTAGATATCGAGGAACGAGGCCGTGCGCCCCAGCGACATCGCCCCGCCGTTCTGGGATTTCACCGCGGCAAGGTAGGCAAAATAGACCCACTGCACCGCCTCCCGGGCGTTCATCGCCGGGCGCGAGATATCAAAGCCATAGTTCGCCGCCATCAGCTGGATCTGCAGCAGCGCGCGCTTGTGCTCCGCCAGCTCTTCACGCAGGCGGATCGTCGCCTCCAGATCGTCACCGCGCTCCAGCCTGCCCTGCAGATCCGTAAACTGGAGTTCACGCTCGCGCACCAGATAAGCAATCCCGTATAGCGCCACGCGACGATAGTCGCCGATGATGCGTCCGCGCCCGTAGCCGTCCGGCAGACCGGTCAGCACGCCGGATTTACGGCAGCGCATCATCTCCGGGGAGTAGACGTCAAATACGCCCTGGTTGTGGGTTTTTCGCAGGTCGGTAAACAGGTATTCGAACTGCGGATCCATCTCCCGGCCATAGGCTTCGAACGAGCTGCGGATCATGTTGATCCCGCCGTACGGATGCAGGGCGCGCTTGAGCGGCTTATCGGTTTGCAGACCGACGATCGTCTCCAGATCCTGGTCGATATAGCCCGGCCCGTGGGCCGTAATGGTGGTGGCAATGTTAGTGTCAAAATCCACCGGGGCGTGGGTGGCGTTCTCCTGGCGAATGCCGACCATTACCTTCTGCCACAGCGCCGTCGTTGCTGGCGTCGCCTGCGCGAGGAAAGCTTCATCGCCTTCATAAGGGGTGTAGTTATGCTGAATAAAATCGCGGACGTTGACGGCGTTTTTCCATTCTTCACCGCGAAACCCGGCCCATGCGTCGCTGTAGGGCGCGACGCCCGTATCGATTGTTACTTTCATGTGTTTCTCGCTTTATCAGGCGTAAGCCGCGGCCGGAATAACCTTCCCAAGACGGAGGGCGTCCAGCGCGATCATTTTTTCTTCGTTGGTAGGGATAACCGCGCAGGCTACGCGGGACGACTCGGTGGAGATCACGCGCTCACCCGCGCTGCCAGGAAGGGTATTTTTGGCGTCGTCGAGGCGGATGCCGAATACGTTCAGATGTTCCGCCACCAGCGCGCGGACAAGCTTCGAGTTTTCGCCAATGCCGCCGGTAAAGACCACCCCATCCAGGCGGTGCAGCGACGCCGCGTGCCCGGCGATATGTCGCGCAATGCGGTGAACAAAGGTGTGTATTGCCAGCTGCGCCCGCTCATTGCCTTCGTGCCAGGCTTTCTCCAGCGTGCGTAAATCGGAGGAGATGCCGGAGATCCCCAGCAGCCCGGACTCTTTATTGACCACGCGCTCCAGGTCCTCAAACGACTGCCCGGTCTGCCGGGCAATCCACGTCATCGCGCCGAAGTCCACGTCGCCACAGCGCGTGCCCATCATCAGCCCTTCCAGCGGCGTCATCCCCATCGAGGTGTCGACACTTTCGCCGTTGCGCACCGCGCAGATGGACGCCCCGTTGCCGAGATGGGCAATCACCAGGCCGCTGTCATCGGGGGACAGCCCGAGAAGCGTATGCGCCTGCGCGGCAACGTAACGGTGAGAGGTCCCGTGGAAGCCGTAGCGGCGCACGCCCAGCGCTTCAAAATAGCGGTACGGCAGACCGTACAGATACGCGTGCGGCGGCAGCGTCTGGTGGAAGCTGGTATCAAATACCGCCACCTGCTGCACGCCCGGGAACAGACGCTCTGCCGCTTCCACGCCGTTCAGGTTGGCGTAGTTATGCAGCGGCGCCAGCGGGGAGACCTGGCGGATCTGCGCAATCACCTCTTCCGTGATCAGGGTCGACTCGCTGAAGAGGTCGCCACCGTGCGCAATGCGGTGGCCAATTAAGGCCACGCTGCTCATCAGGTTACGCTTCTCCAGCTCCAGGGCGATGGCAGCCAGCGCCCCTTCGTAGTCCTGGTGAGCCAGTCTGGCCGGCTCACCCCCGTTCACGGAAATAAAGGCCTTCTCGGTGTTGATGCCGTCCGCAATGCCCGTCATCAGGGGATCGCAGCTGCTGGCGTCGAGCACCGAAAACTTAACAGAGGACGATCCGCAGTTAATAACCAGTACAACCGGAAACTCAATCATCATGTGACTCCGCTCTTCCTGAGCAATGGGTTAGAACAGTTTGTAAACGATATTCAGAATGGTCAGCAGGCCGACCGCGGTAACGAAGATGTTCTCGGTACGCCCTTTGTATTTCGCCAGCGCAGGCGCCTTGCGGATGGCGTACATCGGCAGCAGGCACAGCAGAGAGGCGATGATTGGCGCACCCATGGCTTCAATAAGGTCCAGAATGTTCGGGTTGGCGTAGGCCACTACCCAGGTGGAGCCCATGATGAACACCATGCTGATGGTGTTCAGCTTGCCGACAGAGACTTTCTTCTTATCGCCCTTGTAGCCGAACTTGAGGATCAGGCCGTTCAGCCCTTCCAGCGTGCCGAGGTAGTGCCCGAAGAAGGATTTGAAGATAGCCACCAGCGCGATGATGGAGGCACCGTATTCCAGCACCGTCGCGAACGTCGATTTGGTTCCGGACATTGACGCAAAGTGGTTCGCCAGGTAGGAGAGCACCGGAATGTTCTGCGCCTTGGCGTCCGCCATGTTCTGCGGAGAGAGCGTAAACAGGCAGCTAAAGGCGAAGAACATCACCACGGCCACCATCAGCAGGCTGGCGCGACCGATGATTTTGGAACATTTCTGCTCGGTAAATTCTTTACCGAACTCTGGTTCGTACTCTTCGCGCTTGGAGACCACAAACGAGGAGACGATAGGCGAGAAGTTGAAGGAGAAGACCATGATGGAGATACCCAGCCACACGGTGACCAGAATGCCGTCATGACCGGTGAAGGCGATATCGCTCAGGTTGACCTGGTCGATCACCGCCGAGTTCCAGTAAGGGATCAGCGACAGGGAAATCAGCACCAGGCTGGCAATAAACGGGAACACCAGGAAGCTCATGACCTTCACCATCAGGTCTTTACCAAACCAGATAACAAAGGCCATCAGCAGCAGCAGGAACAGCGCCACGACGCCGCGGTTCAGCGCAGGCAGCTGGAGCTGGTTTTCCCAGAAGGTCATAAAGGTGTTGGTAATGGTGACGCCGTAAATCCACAGCAGCGGGCAAATGGCGAAGAAGTAGAGGAACGTGATCACCACTCCGCCGGTCTTACCAAAGTGCTCTTCCACCGTTTCGGTGATGTTGCCGGAAACGTTGCTGCCGGACAGGCACAAACGCGCCAGCGCGCGGTGGCAGTAAAACGCAATCGGGAACGCGAGAACCAGCATCAGCAGGATAGGGATCAATCCACCAAAGCCTGCGCGAATGGGGAAGAACAGCACGCCTGCGCCAATGGCGGTACCAAACAGGCCAAGCGTCCAGGTGGTATCAGACTTACGCCAGGAGGACGTTTTTGTCTGGCCAACGATAATGCTTTCTGTGTTGCTCATAGGTCACCTTTATGCGTCAACGAAGCCGGTAATTTGGGAAACACGAGAGAGATCGATATTGCCGCCGGAAATAATGCAGACGGTTTTACGACCCTGAATATAGTGGTCGAGCTTGCCGCTTAATAACGCGGCACAGGCCAGCGCACCCGCGCCTTCCGTCACCACTTTATTTCGCTGAATAAGCGCGATCATGCTGTCGCGAATGTTGTCTTCGCTGACCAGCACAATGTCATCAACCAACTCGCGAACAATTTCGAACGGTAAATTACCGGGACGAGAAACGTCACAGCCGTCGGCCAGCGTGCCGGTAACGCGATGGCTCATTATTTCTCCGGCCTGATAAGACGCCGCCATGCCGTGAACATTCTCTGACTGCACGCCGATAATATTAATGGTCGGATTGATGGATTTAATCGCCGTGGCAATCCCGGCAATTAATCCGCCGCCGCCGATAGGCACAATGACGTTATCCACGTCGTATAAATCTTCAAGAATTTCCAGGCCGATGGTGCCCTGCCCAGCAATGACTTTGGCATCGTCGTAAGGGGGAATAAAAATACGCCCTTCCATCTCGACGATTTCGCTGACCTTAGCGATGGTGTCGTTGAAGTTCTCGCCGTGCAGCACCACTTCGGCGGAGTAGTCGCGCGTGGCGGCAACCTTGGATTTCGGCGCGCCCATCGGCATCACCACTTTGCCGTCGATGCCGAGCATGGCGCAGGAGAGGGACACACCCTGCGCGTGGTTCCCCGCGGAGCAGGCGACAACGCCTTTGCGTTTTTCAGCGTCGGTCAGCGAGCTTAACTTGTTAAACGCGCCGCGGATCTTAAACGAGCCGGTACGCTGCATGTTCTCAAACTTCAGGAATATTTCGCCCTTACAGCGTTCGCTGAGATAATTTGAGCGTGGCATGCCGGTTTTATATATTTTTCCTGCCAGTCGTTTTCTGGCGTCCTGAATATCTTCAATCGTTACCGGGAGATCGTAGGTAATATGCATAATATCCTCGTTATAATAATTCATTCTTTTCAGGCAAAGTCAGGGTATCAGCGCGTTAACATGTTAACGCTCTGGGTGTTTTTAAAATGGGTGCTAATTATTCATCGTCGTCTTTCGATATTCATCGACGAATATTGTTTTGCCAGCTCAACTAATACTGACGCCGATTTTTTAATCCTGTAATTTTTTGACCACACGGCGGCATAACGCGCCACGGGTAATTCATCTTCCACTGGCAAGACAATAAACTGGTCAGAACCGAACGGTGCAATCATGTCGCGGGGAATGACCGTCAGATAATCGGCATTCAGGACAAGGTTATAAATGGTGACGACGGAATCGGTCTGGACGATGTTTTCGATACTGATGTGGTTGTCTTGCAGGGTGGTCAGAAGTTCTTTGTAGTAGCCCATATCGGTTTGCGGCATCACCCACTGCTCGTGCGTGAGCGATGCCAGTGTCGTCGGGCCGGTGCACGTTCGCGTTTTGCTGGCGACCAGCACAAACTCGGACTCAAACAGCGGTTCGACGTGCAGGTCCTGCAGCAGCATTTCATCGCTCAGCGTGCCGATAGCGAAATCCAGACGACCGTCGCGGATGGCCGGAAGGAAAGAGGAGAGCTGGGCTTCATACATCGAGACGCGCGCTTTCGGGAACACTTCCTTGAATTTTTTGATCATCTCAGACAGGAAGGTAAAGCCGATCAGCGACGGGTAGCCAAAGGAGACGTCCATAACGGTACTGAAACTCAGGCTGTTAATCTCACTCACCATGTTTTTCATTTCGCGGGTGATCGACTCAGAGTACGAGAGCAGAACCTGGCCCGCGGCAGTGAGTTTTACGCCGGTGTTTTTACGCACCATCACTTCCACGCCGAAGTAGGATTCGATATCGCTGATGATTTTGCTGACGGCAGGCTGCGTCAGGCCCAGCTGTCTTGCTGCAGAACCTATGGAGCCACTTTTAATGACTTCCTGAAATACCACGAGGTGCTGTGTTTTCGGTAGAATAATAGTGTTCATAATATTCTGCGCTTATTTCCCTATGACGGGGTGAATTCTACTCAATAATGTTTGAAGGGGTATGTGCTGTTACTCACAATTTGCTTTCCAGGCCCCTTAACCCATACATCAAAAATCCAATAAAACCGATATCTATCAAAGAGATACAGCAGTATAAATATGCTACTACGCTGATATTGATCAACAAAAATAGCGGTAATAAATTTATTTTATGGCGATAACCCGGATAAATTTTACCGTCTGGAAAAAATCAATAAAGACGATATTTCAGGCAATTAAAGGCCAATAAATAACCGCTATTTGTTTGAAACATTCTTTCAATTTATCAAATTTTTCCGACGCGAATTTTCAGGCTTGCGGAAAAGAGTGGAATACGTCACATATTCACGGGAGAAATGTATTTGAATTCAATATATCTATATCAAACGAGAAAAGTTTCGCGATCATTAAGGTAACAATCATAACAAATTATCAATACTGAAAATCGCCTGTTTTTTAGCGTGAAATTTTGTGATGGCGATCGTCTACAGATTCAGGAGCGATACTGAGGGGATAAAAACAGTGAAATGTGCTTAATGTCGCAAATATGAGAATTGATGTCGTTTGTCCGGTGCCGGATGGCGCTGCGCTTACCCTGGTCTACAACCCCAGAGAGCAAAAACCCCGCCGAAGCGGGGTTTTCTAAGAAGTTGAAGCTGACCGATAAGGCGGCTTCGTTCAACCATACGTCAGGCATCTGAGGCGCTGGGGTTGTCGTGTGTCGCAGACTGTATCTCACTCCGTGTGACAGAGTAAAGCTCTACAATGGACGTGCCTTTCACACCCAACCATGCCTAATTGCTAACATTTGTAACATACCAACGACAAAAAACAAAAGACTGACAACCGCTAGGTATATCTCCGCGTAGAATGGGCCAATAAGTCGTTTTGGTAGCCCACGAATAAAGTCCTTGTCATCGTTTTTGGTCAGGATTGAGCTTTTATTCCACAACAGCGGCATGTATATAAAACTCACTTTCGTGCTGTATGCCACTTTGACATAAAGCGTGTTAACGTTCTCGAACAGCAGTACAGCATCAGGCAAACTACCGTATCTTTCTTTGTACAGGATGCAGATCTCTTTAAATCTATCCCTGTTCAGAACTGAGGCTATGATACTGGCTATACCGAAGCCGAAAGCAAGTGCACCAATAATTACTGTTGCCTTGGCGCTAAGTAGGTCATCAATAGTCATTGCTTGTAACCTCATATAGCGATTCACCAACGAAGCCACCGAACGCGGATGTGGCTTTATCGCTCCCATATGCAATAGCGCCATTTACCCCAAGCGTACAAAGTAATGCTCCTGCACCTGCGGCTTCTATGGTTGCAGCGCCAAGCACTATCGCACAGACGGTATTTGCTGCGGCTGTACCCGCAATTTTTCCAGCTATCGCACCGCCGATCAGGCTACCGGAAAACTCACCAATAGAGGTAAACGTCGTTTTCGCACAATCTCGCCCCACGGTACAGGCTTCCGTGATCTTCGCTGCAGTATCCAAAGCAGACAGACCAATGCCGATCTTCCCGGCTGTTTCCATCCACTTGACGTACTTCGCCAGCTTCTCAATGTGGGTTGCGTAACCTTCAATATCACTAACACCAGTTTCGTTCCAGCGGTGGGTGATTGAACGGCTGGAAAGGCCGAGGGCGCTTTTAAGGTCGGTGTATTCATTGAACATGAAACGATGCTTCATGAACATCTTCAGCACACTATCGAGTTGCCCGAACAGGCGACTGCGCTCAACAAAGAATTGTTCACCGATCAGTGTGCCGCTGGTGATGTACTGGTTCTTGTAGGTTTTCTCGATCTCGACAAGGATTTTTTCTACCTGTTCAAAATACCCTTTCGCGGCTTCGGTTGCTTGTCCTGAGTATCCATAAGTATCGCTCGCCGTACTGGCAGCAGCAGCGAACATCTCAATGGTGTCTTTGTGCTTGTAGAGAAAGTTGGCTTGTTGAATGGAAAGAGGAGCTAACGCTGCATCCACTCGCGCTTTCGCGGCCTGCATATGTGCAATTTGTTCGCTGTCCTGTTTATCAGGGTCAACCACCAGCAGAATAGATCCTGCTTTGTATTCCTTACCCGCGCCGTTAAGTGATCGGTAAAGTTCTCGGGTTCCTTCTGGCTGACCGCCAGCAAACAGGATGCTTTCGAAAGTTTCGGTTGTCGAATGTCGAGGGACTACGCAAAAACCAGCATCTACACCTGTGCGTTTCTTTTTAGCTGTCTGAGCATGTTGTTCTGGCTCTTGCTGAGTTTGTTGTTCCGGGGCTATTCCAAAGGTTGTTGGTTTAGCGGTCATTATTCCCGGATGACGTTCACCTGTAAAACCAGATACAGCGATCACAAAGTTATCTTTGCAGTGGCATAAAACCAGATCACCATCACCCGCGATAAGACCATCTTCGAGGAGGCCGGTATAGGTTGCATTGATTTCAAAAGCACCTTTGCAAACATCACACCATGCTTTATCACCAGCCCTCACCAATGGATTGTGGTCTTCATCAAAAATAGTTGATGAGGCGGAAACAATGTGCCCGTACCTCGTTTTATTACCCAGCTTTGCAAGCGTTCTTTGCGTAACCATCAGCGATCCCTCAATGAGTCAGCTCTGTTTCAGATACTTTTTCTACTTCGAAATGCTCAACAAGAAATCCTTTAGCTGCTGGGATGCCAAGGCGAAGCACCAGTATTGTTGTGCCTTGTGGCGTGCTTATTATTTCATCACTATTGCTGAGGCGACTGCCAACAAGCGCAACGCTTTGACGACTGCCATTATGCCCAGCGTCTCCTGCGCCACTGATTATTGCCGCTTCTGTGCCATCGGGATAAACAACAGTATCCAGAGTTTGAGCTACTCTCAGTTTTTGACCGTTGCTGATCTCCACTTCCGTGGTAGCAGTTGCGGTTTTGAGTATGCCGCCGTCACGAGTCAGGCTTCCTTCAACCGCGATGCGGTAGAACTCAATAACTGGATGCTGTTTCAAGTCAGCTTGCTGTTTAGCAAGTAACTCCTGCCATTCCTCCGTCATTCCGGAAAGTTGCTCATTACTGAAAGCTGGTTTATCAAAAGAAGCCAGAATCTCTGGAGTAAGTTCATTGGTATACTGCTGCATAAATCCCTCTGCTTGCTGTGAATTTGGCTGTATCCAGCATTCATTGTACAAATAACCCCCATGCTCCCGAAAGCGGTTTTCCACACAAATTGAAACGACGTTTTAAATAATTCACTCGGTGAATAATTTATGTTATTTCATTCGGATTGTGAAATATTGAAGCTTTTGCTGTATGGACGATGTTTCGACCTGCTGACGCAGGTATCCAAATTCAAACACATTATATTTTTCATCAGCTAGCGAACCTGACTTTCGCAAGGTACTACGCACGTTTGAGGGAATTTTTTTGCTGCGGCATAGAATGCGGCCTGAATGCTGAGTAAATAATCATCAATGCATTTTTGTTCGAATTTCCTGCTTTTCTGAACAATATCCAATAGTAGGGCTGGCTCAAGCCTGGACGATTTTACAAATGAAATGAACATAGGGAGACGGGAAGATATAAACCTTGCTCTGCTGGCTGAATCGCAGCCCAGAGACACGCGAAAAAAACCGCCTGAAGGTAATCGGAAATGAAGGCAGTAGGGGTTGCCGCGCTTTAGAATATTCGGGATGGAACAGCCGTTGGTGTGCCTCGTTTGTATCACAGTCTGTGTCACAGTTTTGCCTTAGAAAGCCTGAGACACACCAACGTATTGTTTTAGAAGAAGTTGAAGCTGACCGATAAGCCGGGTTCTGTCGTGGACAGTCATTCATCTAGGCCAGCAATCGCTCACTGGCTCAAGCAGCCTACCCGGGTTCAGTACGGGCCGTACCATGTGAACCCCTATTTGGCCTTGCTCCGGGTGGAGTTTACCGTGCCACGGACTGTTACCAGCCGCGCGGTGCGCTCTTACCGCACCCTTTCACCCTTACCTGATCCCGCTTGCGCGGGCCATCGGCGGTTTGCTCTCTGTTGCACTGGTCGTGGGTTTCCCCCCCAGGCGTTACCTGGCACCCTGCCCTATGGAGCCCGGACTTTCCTCCCCTCCGCCCGTCTCCCCCGAAAGGGACGACGACGAAGCGGCGACTGTCTGGTCAGCTTCGGCGCGCAGTATAGAGGGTTTGCGCGCCGCTGTCACCCTAAGGTGTGGGCAAGGCGTGATTAACGCGCCACTTCCACCTTCGCCAGTTTCTCGTAGTAGCATGCAATCGCGCTGTGATCGGCCGTGCCCAGACCATCGGCACGCAGCGCCTGCATCATCTCCATGACCGCCGCGGTCAGCGGTAGCTGTGCGCCCACGCCGTGTGACGTATCCAGCGCGTTCGCCAGATCTTTGATATGCAGGTCGATGCGGAAACCGGGTTTGAAATTACGATCCATGACCATCGGCGCTTTGGCATCCAGCACGGTGCTGCCCGCCAGACCACCGCGAATGGCCTGATAGACCAGATCCGGATTGACGCCCGCTTTGGTTGCCAGCGTCAGCGCTTCGGACATGGCGGCAATGTTCAGCGCCACAATCACCTGGTTGGCCAGCTTGGTCACGTTACCTGCCCCGATGTCCCCGGTATGTACCACGGAGCCCGCCATGGCTTTCATCAGGTCGTAAAATCTATCGAAAACGGCTTTATCACCGCCGACCATCACCGACAGCGTGCCGTCGATCGCTTTCGGCTCACCGCCGCTGACCGGCGCATCCAGCATATCGACGCCCTTCGCTTTTAACGCCTCGCTGATTTCACGGCTTGCGAGCGGCGCAATAGAGCTCATATCGATCAGTACCAGGCCCGGCTTCGCACCGTCGATAATGCCGTTTTCACCCAGCGCAACCTCTTTAACATGCGGGGAGTTTGGCAGCATGGTGATGATAACATCGCACTGCTCGGCAATGGCTTTAGCGGTGGTGGCCGTTTCTGCGCCCGCCGCCATCACCTCCGCCACGGCCTGCGAATTATGATCGGATACAACCAGGGAGTAACCCGCTTTGATGAGGTTCTTACTCATTGGTTTACCCATGATCCCTAGGCCAATAAAACCCACTTTCAGCGTCATAATCTGTTTCCTCATGATGGTTATTTTTTAAAAGCGTCCGCTAATTTCTGCGTAGCCGAGCGGAATACGCCGAGGTCGCTGCCGACGGCAACAAACGTGGCTCCCCACTCCAGATAGCGACGAGCGTCAGCCTCAACCGGCGCCAGAATCCCGCACGGTTTGCCGTGTGCTTTGGCGCGGGCAAAGATGTGCTGGATCGCGCGCTGCACGTCAGGGTGGCTGGCGTTACCCAGATGGCCAAAGGCAGCAGCCAGATCGCTTGGGCCGACGAAGATACCGTCCACGCCGTTTGTGGCTGCAATTGCGTCAACGTTATCAACGCCCTGCTGGCTCTCGATCTGAACCAGAATGGTGATGTTGCTATTGGCCTGCGCGAAGTAGTCCGGCACGGTGCCAAACATATTGGCGCGATGCGAAACCGAAACGCCGCGGATCCCTTCTGGCGGATAGCGCGTTGACGCAACGGCCAGTGCCGCTTGTTCTTCCGTCTCCACAAACGGGATCAGGAAGTTGTAGAAACCGATATCCAGCAGACGCTTGATAATCACCGGCTCGTTGGTGGGTACGCGCACCACCGGGGCGCTGTGGCTGCCTTTTAACGCCATCAGCTGCGGAATGAACGTGCTGATATCGTTCGGCGCATGTTCGCCGTCCAGCACCAGCCAGTCGAAACCGGCCAGACCCAGCACTTCGGTGCTGATAGGGTTTGCCAGCGCGGACCAGCAGCCAATCTGAATCTGGTGCGCCGCGAGAGCCGCTTTAAATTTATTCGGGAAGATATCGTTACTCATCGTATTTACCTTTTTTATTCCGCAGCCTTTTTCAGTATCATTTTATTTATTCAGACACCGCGCCAGCATTATATTTATTATTCTGACGTATTTTGGCGTTATAAAATCGTCATTCAGTATAAGACGCAATCCACGACCACACATTGTTGTAATGCTCAAGCATTGCGGTACATTTTGATAAAATCTTTTGCATATGCACAAGGCACTGGGCGCTAATGCACAGAATCAGGGATTGCCGGTTCGGGAGCGATCGCGATCACATTTTCATATCCCCTATGCTGCCATGCTTTATTTCTGAAAGCCGCGTATTTATTTCTACCATTAGAAAATTGGCTGAATTTATTATCAGACACTTTGCTGGAGAATAGTGAACAATGGCCGACATTGAAATTCGACAGGCATCGCCGACGGCGTTTTATATAAAAGTCCACGATACCGATAACGTGGCGATTATTGTCAACGATAATGGCTTAAAAGCGGGCACCCGCTTCCCGGACGGGCTGGAACTGATTGAGCATATTCCACAGGGACATAAAGTCGCCCTGGTGGATATCCCTGCTAATAGCGAAATCGTACGTTACGGTGAAGTCATCGGCTATGCCGTTCGCTCTATACCACAGGGTAGCTGGGTTGAGGAGTCGCTGGTGGCGCTGCCGGAAGCGCCGCCGCTGAACACGCTTCCGCTGGCGACCCGCGTGCCGGAACCGCTTCCTCCGCTGGAGGGCTATACCTTCGAAGGCTACCGCAACGCGGACGGCAGCGTTGGCACCAAAAATCTGCTCGGCATTACCACCAGCGTGCACTGCGTGGCGGGCGTGGTGGATTACGTGGTGAAAATCATCGAGCGCGATCTGCTGCCGAAATACCCGAACGTGGATGGCGTAGTGGGTCTGAACCACCTCTACGGCTGCGGCGTGGCGATTAATGCACCCGCTGCCGTAGTGCCGATCCGTACCATTCACAACATCGCCCTGAACCCGAATTTTGGCGGCGAGGTGATGGTCATCGGTCTGGGGTGTGAAAAATTGCAGCCCGAGCGCCTGCTGCAGGGCACCGAAGATATGAAAGCCATTCCGGTAGACGATGCCAGCATCGTGCGGCTGCAAGACGAACGCCACGTTGGTTTCCGCTCAATGGTCGACGATATTCTGCAGGTAGCAGAGCGTCATCTGGACAAACTCAACCGCCGCCAGCGCGAAACGTGCCCGGCCTCGGATCTGGTCGTGGGCACCCAGTGCGGCGGCAGCGATGCCTTCTCCGGCGTGACGGCCAACCCGGCGGTGGGTTTTGCGTCCGACCTGCTTGTTCGCTGCGGCGCCACGGTGATGTTCTCCGAGGTGACCGAAGTGCGTGACGCCATCCATCTGCTTACGCCACGCGCCGTTAATGAAGAGGTCGGCAAGCGCCTGCTTGAGGAGATGGCCTGGTACGATAGCTATCTTGATATGGGCAAAACCGACCGCAGCGCCAACCCGTCTCCGGGCAACAAAAAAGGCGGCCTGGCAAACGTGGTGGAAAAAGCCCTTGGCTCTATTGCGAAATCCGGCCAGAGCGCCATTGCAGAAGTGCTCTCTCCAGGCCAGCGCCCGACGAAGCGCGGCCTGATTTACGCGGCAACGCCGGCCAGCGACTTCGTCTGCGGCACGCAGCAGGTGGCATCCGGCATTACGGTACAGGTCTTTACCACCGGGCGCGGCACGCCGTACGGCCTGATGGCGGTGCCGGTGATCAAGATGGCGACCCGCACCGAACTGGCAAACCGCTGGTATGACTTAATGGACATCAACGCGGGCACCATCGCCACCGGGGAAGAGAGCATTGAGGACGTGGGCTGGAAACTGTTCCACTTCATTCTGGACGTGGCGAGCGGGCGGAAGAAAACCTTTTCTGACCAATGGGGGCTGCATAACCAGCTTGCGGTGTTCAACCCGGCACCGGTGACGTGATTCACATTCCCAACCGCACCGAACGGTCCCCTCTCCCCTATGGGGAGAGGGTTAGGGTGAGGGGAAAGCCCCCTTAAACCAACACCACCTCAATCCCGCTTTTCCGCAGCCCGTCCAGGCTCTCCGCCGGAATGCCTTCATCGACAATAATCATATCAATCCTTTGCGTATCAATGATTTTATGCAGGCTTGAGCGATTAAACTTGCTGGAGTCTGTGACAACGATAATACGCTCCGCCACCTCGCACATTTTGCGGTTCAAACGGGCTTCATCCTCGTTGTGCGTGCTCACGCCGCGATCGAGATCGATGGCGTCCACGCCCAGGAACAGCAGGTCAAAATGGTAATTCTGTAGCGACTGTTCTGCCTGGTCACCGTAGAAGGATTGCGACTGACGGCGCAGATGCCCGCCGGTCATCAGCAACTCCACCCCGTCTGCTTCCAGGAGCGCATTCGCCACGTTCATTCCGTTGGTCATCGCAATGACGTCCGTGTGCTGGCGCAGCATACGGGCGATTTCAAACGTCGTGGTGCCGGAGTCCAGAATAATACGGTGCCCGGGTTTGACCAGCGCGGCAGCGGCCTGCGCGATGCTGCGCTTCACCGCCGTATTCAGCGAGCTTTTATCTTCTACGGAAGGCTCAGCGCCCGGCATGGTGCCTTCGCAAATCAATGCCCCACCGTAAGCGCGAACGGCAATGCCCTGCTTCTCCAGGAACGCCAGGTCGTTGCGGATCGTCACCGTCGAGACGCCGTACAGATGAGACAGGTCGTTAACCTGCACGCTTCCCTGCGCCCGCAACCGCTGAATGATCTGCTCTCGCCTTTCACTGGTGCCGGTGATGCGCTTTTCCGCGGATGAATCGGTGCTGCTCATACGAGCTCCTTAATAAATAGTCTTTCGTTTCATTTCGTTTTGCCTATTAAGGCCTTTCTTTTTCGGGAATGCAAGCCCCGCCTTACGGACAGACGCAAGCCGACACTGCGCTGAAACCTTTCATTATGTTTCTTTTGTGAAACAGATCGGAAATCTATTATCTTTCGTTTTATTTTTATACCACCATGATGCAGGATTAAATGAAACAAAACGAAAGAAAAGTGTCATTACCATCCGAAATGGAGAGGAAAGTGAAACATCTGACAGAAATGGTGGAACACCATAAACGAGGGAATGCAAACGGGATCTATGCCGTCTGTTCCGCACATCCGCTGGTACTTGAAGCTGCCATTCGTTACGCGCATTCGCATCAGTCGCCGCTGCTGATCGAGGCCACCTCCAACCAGGTGGATCAGTTTGGCGGCTATACCGGCATGACGCCTGCGGATTTTCACGGGTTTGTCTGCCAGCTCGCCGAGTCGCTCGGCTTCCCGACGTCACAGCTGATCCTCGGCGGCGATCATTTAGGCCCCAACCGCTGGCAAAATCTCCCTGCGGAACAGGCGATGGCCAATGCAGACGATCTGATCAAAAGCTATGTCTCTGCCGGATTCAAAAAGATCCACCTCGACTGCAGCATGTCCTGCGAGGACGACCCCGTTCCCCTGAACGATGCGATCGTTGCCGCACGCGCCGCACGCCTGGCGAAGATCGCCGAAGCGACCCGTCGCGAGCAGTTTGGTGAATCCGATCTGGTCTACGTTATCGGTACGGAAGTGCCGGTTCCCGGCGGCGCGCACGAGACGCTCACCGAACTTGCCGTCACCATGCCGGACGCGGCCCGCGCCACGCTTGAAGCCCATCGCCACGCCTTCGAAAAGGAAGGCTTAAGCGACATTTGGCCGCGCATTATTGGCCTGGTGGTCCAGCCTGGCGTGGAGTTCGACCACGCGCACGTCTGCGACTATCAGCCGCAGAAAGCCGTTGCCCTGAGCAAAATGGTTGAAGCCTACGATACGCTGGTGTTTGAAGCCCACTCCACCGACTACCAGACGCCGCAGGCGCTGCGTCAGCTGGTCAACGATCACTTTGCGATTCTAAAAGTTGGCCCCGCCCTGACCTTCGCCCTGCGCGAAGCGCTGTTCTCGCTGGCCGCCATAGAAGAGGAGCTGCTGCCGGCAAAAGCCAGCTCGGGCCTGCGTCACGTGCTGGAAAACGTCATGCTCGATCGCCCGGAATACTGGCAAAGCCATTACCACGGTGACGGCAACGCGCGTCGCCTGGCGCGCGGCTACAGCTACTCTGACCGCGTGCGCTACTACTGGCCGGACAGCCAGATCGACAACGCCTTTGAACGGCTGGTGCGTAACCTGGCAGACGAGCCTATTCCTCTGCCGCTGATCAGCCAGTACCTGCCGTTGCAGTACGGCAAAGTTCGCGAGGGCGCTCTCAAGTCAACGCCACGGGAACTCATCATCGACCACATTCAGGACATACTCCAGCAGTACCACGCCGCCTGCGAAGGCGTAACGACTCAAAACGCATAATTAAAAAATGAGGAAAACGCTATGCCAAACATTGTTTTATGCCGCATCGACGAACGCCTGATCCACGGTCAGGTGGGCGTACAGTGGGTGGGGTTTGCGGGGGCAAACCTGGTGCTGGTCGCTAACGATGAGGTCGCAGAGGATCCGGTTCAACAGAACCTGATGGAAATGGTGCTCGCGGAAGGGATCGCCGTGCGCTTCTGGTCGCTGCAAAAAGTGATCGACAACATTCACCGCGCCGCTGACCGCCAGAAAATCCTGCTGGTCTGCAAATCACCCGCCGATTTTTTGAAGCTGGTTGAGGGCGGCGTGCCCATCACCCGTATTAACGTCGGAAACATGCACTACGCCAGTGGCAAACAACAAATTGCCAAAACGGTCTCTGTCGACGCGAACGATATCGCCGCGTTCAACGGCCTGAAAGCGGCCGGAGTGGAATGCTTCGTTCAGGGCGTTCCAACAGAAACTGCTTTGGATCTCTTTAAACTGCTCTGAGGGATTCACAATGGAAATCAGTCTGTTGCAGGCGCTGGGGTTGGGCATACTCGCCTTTATCGCCGGTCTGGATATGTTTAACGGGTTAACGCACATGCACCGCCCGGTGGTCCTCGGGCCGCTGGTCGGCCTGATTCTGGGCGATCTGCACACCGGCATTTTGACCGGCGGTACGTTAGAGCTGGTCTGGATGGGGCTGGCCCCGCTCGCCGGTGCCCAGCCGCCGAACGTCATTATCGGCACCATCGTGGGTACCGCATTTGCCATCAGCACCAGCGTGAAGCCAGAAGTCGCGGTTGGCATCGCCGTGCCGTTTGCCGTGGCGGTTCAGATGGGGATTACGTTCCTCTTCTCGGTGATGTCCGGCGTCATGTCGCGCTGCGATCGCATGGCGGCCAATGCAGATACAAACGGTATTGAACGGGTTAACTATCTGGCGCTGCTGGCGCTCGGCATCTTCTATTTTCTGTGCGCGTTCCTGCCGATCTACTTCGGTGCGGAACATGCGAAAACCGCCATTGACGTTCTGCCAGCGCGTCTGATTGACGGCCTCGGCGTCGCGGGCGGCATCATGCCAGCCATCGGCTTCGCCGTGCTGCTGAAGATCATGATGAAAAACGTCTACATCCCTTACTTCATTATTGGCTTTGTCGCCGCCGCCTGGCTCAAGCTTCCGGTGCTGGCGATTGCGGCGGCCGCGCTGGCCATGGCGCTGATCGACCTGATGCGTAAATCACCTGAACCGACGGCTCCCGCAGCCCAGAAAGAGGAATTCGAAGATGGCATCTAACCAAACCACCCTGCCGGGCGTGTCTGAAAGCGACGAGACGCTGCTGACCGGCGTGAATGAAAACGTCTACGAAGACCAGAACATCGGTGCCGAGCTGACGAAAAAGGATATCAACCGCGTGGCCTGGCGTTCCATGCTGCTGCAGGCCTCGTTTAACTACGAACGTATGCAGGCCTCCGGCTGGCTGTACGGGCTGCTGCCCGCGTTGAAAAAGATCCACACCAACAAGCGGGACCTGGCGCGGGCGATGAAAGGCCATATGGGCTTCTTTAACACCCACCCGTTCCTGGTGACCTTTGTTATCGGCATCATTCTGGCGATGGAGCGATCCAAGCAGGATGTGAACAGCATCCAGAGCACTAAAATTGCCGTCGGCGCGCCGCTTGGCGGTATTGGCGACGCCATGTTCTGGCTGACCCTGCTGCCCATCTGCGGCGGTATTGGTGCCAGCCTGGCGCTGCAGGGTTCGATTCTGGGCGCGGTGGTCTTTATCGTGCTGTTTAACGTGGTACACCTCGGCCTGCGTTTTGGCCTGGCGCACTACGCTTACCGGATGGGCGTCGCGGCCATTCCGCTGATTAAAGCCAACACCAAAAAGGTCGGCCACGCGGCGTCTATCGTGGGGATGACGGTGATCGGCGCGCTGGTGGCAACCTACGTCCGCCTCAATACCACGCTCGAAATCAAGGCGGGTGATGCGGTCGTCAAACTGCAGGCCGACGTCATCGACAAGCTGATGCCCGCGTTCCTGCCGCTGGTCTACACCCTGACGATGTTCTGGCTGGTGCGCCGCGGCTGGAGCCCGCTGCGGCTAATCGGTATCACCGTGCTGCTGGGCGTTGTCGGTAAATTCTGTCACTTCCTGTAAAAGCAAAGAGGTTGCGATGTTAGGCATTATTTTGACGGGTCACGGCGGGTTTGCCAGCGGGCTTGAGCAGGCGATGAAGCAGATCCTCGGCGAGCAGCCGCAGTTTATCGCCATCGATTTTCCTGAAAACTCCACCACCGCGCGGCTGACCGCTCAGCTTGAGCAGGCGGTGAACGAACTTGATGCGCAGCACGATATTGTGTTTCTCACCGACCTGCTCGGCGGCACGCCGTTTCGCGTGGCGTCAACGCTCGCGATGCAAAGGCCGGGCAGCGAAGTGATCACCGGCACCAACCTGCAGCTGCTGCTGGAGATGGTGCTGGAGCGCGACGGATTAAGCAGCGAAGCGTTTCGTCTGCAGGCGCTGGAGTGCGGACACCGCGGCCTGACGAGCCTGGTGGACGAGCTGGGGCGCTGTCGCGAGGAAGCCCCTGCCGAGGAAGGGATATGAGCCAGGTGCTGCGCGCACGACGGGTGCTGAACGAACAGGGCTGGCTGGACGACCACCAGCTACGCATTGAAAACGGCGCGGTTGCAGCGATTGAACCCATCCCGGCGGGCGTTACGACGCGCGATGCGGAGCTGCTTTGCCCGGCCTATATCGATACGCACGTCCACGGCGGTGCGGGCGTGGACGTCATGGATGATGCGCCTGACGTGCTGGACACTCTGGCGATGCATAAAGCCCGCGAAGGCGTGGGCGCATTTCTGCCCACCACCGTGACCGCGCCGCTGGAGAGTATTTACGCCGCGCTGATGCGTATCGCCCAGCGCAGTCAGTCCGGCGGACCCGGCGCGCAGGTCCTGGGCAGTTATCTGGAAGGACCGTACTTTACGCCGCAGAACAAAGGGGCGCATCCGCCGGAGCTGTTCCGGGAGCTGGATATCGCCGAGCTGGACAGGCTGGTTGACGTTTCACAGAGCACGCTGCGGGTAGTGGCGCTCGCGCCAGAAAAGCCCGGCGCGCTGCAGGCGATTCACCATCTTAAACAGCGCGGTATACGCGTGATGCTGGGCCACAGCGCTGCCACGTACCGGCAAACTCTCGCCGCGTTTGATGCGGGTGCCGATGGGCTGGTTCACTGCTACAACGGCATGACGGGGCTGCATCACAGAGAGCCCGGCATGGTCGGCGCAGGGCTGACGGACAAACGGGCGTGGCTTGAGCTGATTGCCGACGGCCACCACGTCCATCCGGGGGCGATGCGCTTATGCTGCTGCTGCGCGAAGGATCGCGTGGTGCTGATTACCGATGCCATGCAGGCGGCAGGTATGCCGGACGGACGGTATACGCTCTGTGGTGAAGAGGTCTCGATGCAAAACGGTGTGGTTCGAACCGGGTCCGGCGGGCTGGCGGGCAGCACGCTGTCGCTGGATGCCGCGGTCAGGAATATGGTGGAGCATGCGGGCGTAACCGCCGAAGACGCTATCCATATGGCCTCGCTGCACCCTGCCCGGCTGCTGGGCATTGACGGTCAGCTCGGATCCTTAGCCCAGGGTAAACGCGCCAGTGTCATTGCGCTGGACGGGGGTTTACACCTCCAGCAGATCTGGATTCAGGGCCAGGCTCTCCCCCTTTAGCCCTTTCATTGTGTCTCCTGTTGGCCTTACGGCACCCGATCGTAAGGCCTTTCTTTTCCTTTCCTTAAATTTTCCCTTTCCTTTCACGATCACACTTTTCGTTTTATTTCTTTTCTTTCATTGAAGTTTCGATTTCTTTTCTATAGATTTTATTTAACTGCTTAAGTGAACAAGTGAAACGAAACGAAAGATAGCGACACGATTGCCAGCGTCTGATGTGGAATTCACACGACTAAGGACTGAGTTATGCCACAAACCACTACCGCCGCCACAACCGGCACCTGGACCGAGGAAGAGATCCGCCAGCAGCCTGCCAGCTGGATCCGCTCGCTCAACAATATTGATAACCTGCGTGCTTCGATCGACAGTTTCCTGACGCCGCTGCTGCGCAAGGACGATCTGCGGATCGTCCTGACCGGCGCGGGCACGTCCGCCTTTATCGGCGATATCATTGCGCCATGGCTTTCGAGCTACACCGGAAAAAACTTCACTGCCGTCCCGACAACCGATCTGGTCACAAACCCGATGGACTACTTCAGCCCTGCGCATCCGCTGCTGCTGATTTCGTTTGCCCGCTCCGGCAACAGCCCGGAAAGCGTCGCGGCCGTCGAGCTGGCAAACCAGTTCGTGCCGGAGTGCTACCACCTGTCGATTACCTGCAACGAGGCGGGGAGCCTGTACCAGAACGCCGTCGACAGCGATAACGCCTGTGCCCTGCTGATGCCTGCCGAAACGCACGATCGCGGGTTCGCGATGACCAGCAGCATTACCACCATGATGGCAAGCTGTCTGGCGGTGTTCGCGCCGGAAACGATCAATAGCCACACCTTCCGCGACGTGGCAGATCGCTGTCAGGCGATCCTCGCCTCACTCGGTGATTTCAGCCACGGCGTCTTTGGCAGCGAGCCATGGAAACGCGTCGTGTATCTGGGAAGCGGCGGCCTGCAGGGCGCGGCGCGCGAATCGGCGCTGAAGGTGCTGGAGCTGACGGCGGGCAAGCTGGCGGCGTTTTACGATTCCCCGACGGGCTTCCGTCACGGGCCGAAGTCTCTGGTCGATAGCGAAACGCTGGTGGTGGTGTTCATCTCCAGCCATCCGTATACGCGTCAGTACGATCTGGATCTGCTGGCCGAGCTGCGCCGCGATCGCCAGGCCCTGCGCGTCGTCGCCATCGCCGCTGAAAACGATCCGGTCATCGAAGCGGGTCCGCACATCCTGCTGCCGCCTTCCCGCCCGTTTATCGATATGGAACAGGCGTTCTGCTTCCTGATGTACGCCCAGGTCTTTGCGCTGTCCCAGTCCCTCAGCGTGGGCAATACGCCCGATACGCCATCCGCCAGCGGGACGGTCAACCGCGTGGTGCAGGGCGTTGTTATTCATCCGTGGCAGGCTTAAGAGGATCGCACTATGAGCATTATCTCAACGAAATATCTTCTGCAGGACGCGCAGGCAAAAGGCTACGCGGTGCCGGCATTCAACATCCACAACGCGGAGACGATCCAGGCGATCCTCGAAGCGTGCAGCGAAATGCGATCGCCGGTGATCCTCGCGGGCACGCCGGGCACCTTTAAGCATATTGCGCTGGAAGAGATCTACGCCCTGTGCAGCGCATACTCCCACACCTACGACATGCCGCTGGCGCTGCACCTCGATCACCACGAATCGCTGGACGATATTCGCCGCAAGGTGAACGCGGGCGTACGCAGCGCGATGATCGACGGCAGCCATTTTCCATTTGAACAAAACGTGAAGCTGGTGAAGTCGGTGGTCGATTTCTGCCACCTCAACGACTGCAGCGTCGAAGCCGAGCTGGGCCGCCTGGGCGGCGTGGAAGATGACATGAGCGTGGACGCCGAAAGCGCGTTCCTCACCGATCCGCAGGAGGCGAAACGCTTCGTCGAACTGACCGGCGTCGATAGCCTTGCCGTCGCCATCGGCACCGCGCACGGCCTGTATACCAAACGCCCGAAAATCGACTTCCAGCGGCTGGCGGAAATCCGCGAAGTGGTCACCGTACCGCTGGTGCTGCACGGCGCGAGCGATGTGCCGGATGAGTTTGTTCGCCGCACCATCGAGCTGGGCGTGTGCAAAGTCAACGTGGCCACCGAGCTGAAAATCGCCTTCTCTGACGCGGTTAAAGCCTGGTTTGCCGAAAACCCGCAGGGGAACGACCCGCGCTTCTACATGCGGGTCGGCATGGACGCCATGAAAGAGGTGGTCAGAAGCAAGATCGCCGTTTGCGGCTCGGCAAACCGGCTCCTGCTTCCTGCCGAAGCCTGATCCCATCGCGCATTACGTCAATACCTAAAAAATAACTATAAGCCTCGCAAATATGAAGGCGCGTCCTTAAGCCGGACAGCGCCTTCCATTATCCTAAAAATCCGAGGAGTCCCTACATGACACAGGAAAAGTCGTTTAAATCGAAAGCGTGGGAATTTTTCCAAAGCCTGGGAAAGACGTTTATGTTCCCGGTCTCTCTGCTGGCCTTTATGGGGTTGCTGCTGGGTATCGGTAGCTCCGTCACTAGCCCTTCAACTATTAAAAGCTTTCCCTTTCTGGGCGGTGAGTTAACGCAGCTGACCTTTGGCTTTATCGCCATGGTAGGCGGGTTCGCCTTTACCTATCTGCCGCTGATGTTTGCCATGGCGATCCCGATGGGTCTTGCCAAACGCAACAAGGCCGTGGGCGCCTTTGCCGGGTTTGTTGGCTATATGCTGATGAACATGAGCATCAACTACTACCTGACCGCCACCCACCAGCTTGCTGACGCCGCCACCATGAGACAGGTAGGACAATCGATCGTGCTGGGGATCCAGACCCTGGAGATGGGCGTGCTGGGCGGCATCGTGGTCGGGGTGATCACTTACTTCCTGCACGAGCGTTTTCAGGACACCGTGCTACATGACGCCTTTGCCTTCTTTAGCGGCATTCGTTTTGTGCCCATCATTACTGCCCTCACGCTGTCGCTGGTCGGGCTGTTTATCCCGCTGCTGTGGGAATACGTCGCGCTGGGGATTGCCGGAATTGGCCATATCATCCAGAGCACCAGCGTTTTCGGACCGTTCCTGTACGGCGTAGGCGTGCTGCTGCTTAAACCCTTTGGTCTGCACCATATTCTGCTGGCGATGGTGCGCTTCACGCCGGCAGGCGGCATTGAGATGGTCAACGGTCATGAAGTGGCCGGCGCGCTGAATATCTTCTACGCCGAGCTGAAAGCCGGACTGCCGTTTAGCCCGCACGTTACCGCGTTTCTGTCGCAAGGCTTTATGCCGACCTTTATCTTTGGCCTGCCTGCCGTGGCGTACGCCATCTACCGCACCGCGCGCCCGGAAAACCGCCCGGTGATTAAGGGGCTGCTGCTTTCCGGCGTGCTGGTTTCCGTCGTCACCGGTATTTCAGAACCGATTGAATTTCTGTTCCTGTTTATCGCCCCCGCGCTTTACGCCTTCCATATCGTGATGTCGGGCCTGGCGCTGATGGTGATGGCCCTGCTGGGGGTCACCATCGGCAACACCGACGGTGGGATTTTGGATCTGCTGATCTTCGGCGTGATGCAGGGGATGTCGACCAAATGGTATCTGCTGTTCCCGGTCGGTATCGCCTGGTTTGCCATCTACTTCTTCGTCTTCCGCTGGTACATCCTCAAACACGATATCAAGACGCCGGGCCGTGAGGTGGACGCGCAGGGTGCGCAGCAGGCCGTCGAAGCCAACACCCGCGCGCGTGGAAAATCGAAATACGATCACGGGCTTATCCTGCACGCACTCGGTGGCAAAGAAAATATCGAGTCGCTCGACAACTGCATCACCCGCTTGCGCCTGGTCGTGAAAGAGATGGGGCTTATCGATCAGCAGGCGCTGAAAGCGGCTGGCGCCCTGTCGGTGATGGTGCTGGATGCTCACAGCGTTCAGGTGATCATCGGCCCGCAGGTGCAGAGCGTCAAAACCGGCATTGAAGCCTTAATCTAACAGGGGGTTGTTGTGTTTGATTTCGACAAAATCATCGAGCGTAAAAGCGATAAGTGCCGTAAATGGGACCATGCGTTTGTCCGCTCGCGCTTTGGTGATGTCCCGCAGGGGTTTATCCCGCTGTGGATCGCAGACATGGATTTCACCTCGCCGCCAGCCGTTATTGAAGGCTTCCAGCGCATCGTGGAGCACGGCACCTTTGGCTATACCTGGTGCTTCGACGAATTTTACGACGCGGTGATGGCCTTCCAGCGCATGCGTCATCAGGTTGAGGTGGAGAAGTCGTGGATCACCCTGACCTACGGCACCGTCTCCACGCTGCATTACACGGTCCAGGCATTCTGCACGCCTGGCGACAGCGTGATGATGAACACGCCGGTCTACGATCCGTTTGCGATGGCAGCGCAGCGCCAGGGCGTGCGGGTGCTTGCTAACCCGCTGTCCGTGAAGCAAAACCGCTATCAGCTGGATTTTAATCTGGTTGAAGATCAGCTCAAAACCCACCGTCCAAAACTGTGGTTCTTCTGCTCGCCGCATAACCCCTCGGGCAGGATCTGGCGCGCGGATGAGATACGCCAGGTCTCCGATCTCTGTAAACGCTACGGCACGATTCTGGTTGTCGATGAGGTTCACGCTGAGCACATTTTGGACGGCACATTCGTCAGCTGTCTGACCTCGGGCTGTGCCGCACTGGACAACCTGATCGTGCTGACGTCGCCAAATAAAGCCTTCAACCTGGGCGGGCTGAAAACGTCCTACTCCATGATCCCGGACGATTCGCTGCGCCAGCGCTTCCGCCAGCAGCTTGAGAAGAACTCGATTACCTCACCCAATATGTTCGGCTTATGGGGGATTATCCTCGCCTACCAGCACGGCCTGCCGTGGCTCGACGCGCTGAACGGGTATCTGCAGGGCAATGCCCGCTACCTTGCGGACGCCATTCAGACCCATTTTCCGGCGTGGAAGATGATGAACCCGGAATCGTCGTATCTGGCCTGGATAGACGTAAGCGCCGACGACCGCAGCGCCACAGCGTTGACCCAACATTTCGCCCAACAGGCCGGCGTCGTGATTGAAGACGGCAGCCACTACGTGCAAAACGGCGAAAACTACCTGCGGATTAACTTCGGCACCCAGCGCTACTGGCTGGAACAATCCATCAACCGAATGCTGAAGCATTACTGATTAGGATCTTAATCGATGAAAAAAGTGCTCACTCTCTCGCTGCTGGCTCTCTCTGTTTCTCATGGCGCGGTAGCAGCGAACTACGCGCTCAATAACGACAATATTGCTCTGTCGTTTGATGACGCAAACTCAACGGTAGTGGTTAAGGACAATAAGGCAAACCATCCGCTCACGCCGCAGGAGCTGTTTTTTCTGACGCTGCCGGATGAGACAAAAATCCACACCGCGGATTTCACCATCAAGCACGTCGAAAAGCAGGACAATGCAATTGTCATCGACTTTACCCATCCGGACTTTAACGTGACGGTGAAGCTGAACCTGGTGAAGGGAAAATACGCCAGCATCGACTACACCGTTGCCGCAGTCGGCCAGCCGCGAGAGGTGGCGAAAATTACCTTCTTCCCGACGAAAAAGCAGTCTCAGGCACCCTATGTTGACGGCGCGATCAACAGCTCGCCGATCGTTGCTGATTCGTTCTTTATTTTGCCGGACAAGCCCATCGTTAACACTTATGCCTATGAAGCGACCACCAATCTCAACGTAGAGCTGAAAACGCCGATCCAGCCAGAGTCGCCGGTCAGCTTTACCACCTGGTTCGGCACCTTCCCGGAAATCAGCCAGCTGCGCCGCAGCGTGAACCAGTTTATTGATGCCGTGCGTCCACGGCCGTACAAGCCTTACCTGCACTACAACAGCTGGATGGATATCGGCTTTTTCAATCCGTACACCGAACAGGATGTGCTGAGACGGATGGACGAGTGGAATAAAGAGTTTATTTCCGGGCGCGGCGTGGCGCTGGACGCCTTCCTGCTGGATGACGGCTGGGACGACCTTACCGGGCGCTGGCTGTTTGGTCCGGCATTCAGCAACGGTTTTGGCAAGGTACGGGAAAAAGCCGACAGCCTGCACAGCTCGGTCGGACTGTGGCTTTCACCGTGGGGCGGATATAACAAACCGCGCGACGTGCGCGTCTCGCATGCAAAAGAGTATGGGTTCGAAACCGTCGAGGGAAAGCTGGCGCTGTCAGGGCCGAACTACTTTAAGAACTTCAATGAGCAGATCGTTAAGCTTATCAAAAACGAACACATTACCTCATTCAAGCTCGACGGAATGGGCAATGCCAACTCACACATTAAGGGCAGCCCGTTCGCCTCGGATTTTGACGCCTCTATCGCTCTGCTGCATAACATGCGCAGCGCCAACCCGAATCTGTTTATTAACCTGACGACCGGTACCAACGCCAGCCCGTCCTGGCTGTTCTACGCTGATTCAATCTGGCGCCAGGGGGATGACATCAACCTGTACGGCCCCGGCACGCCGGTGCAGCAGTGGATGACCTACCGCGATGCGGAAACATACCGCTCCATCGTGCGTAAAGGTCCGCTGTTCCCGCTGAACTCGCTGATGTACCACGGGATCGTCAGCGCGGAAAATGCCTATTACGGACTGGAGAAAGTACAAACGGACAGCGATTTTGCCGATCAGGTCTGGAGCTACTTCGCGACCGGCACGCAGCTGCAGGAGCTGTATATCACCCCTTCAATGCTGAACAAGGCGAAGTGGGATACCCTTGCGCAGGCGGCGAAGTGGTCCCGGGATAACGCCAGCGTGCTGGTAGATACGCACTGGATTGGTGGCGATCCAACCGCGCTGCAGGTTTACGGCTGGGCATCCTGGAGCAAGGACAAAGCGATTCTCGGCTTACGTAACCCGTCGGATAAGCCGCAGAGCTACTACCTGGATTTGGCGAAAGATTTCGAAATCCCGACAGGCAACGCGGCGCAGTTTAGTCTGAAAGCGGTGTACGGCAGTAATTCAACCGTACCGGAGGAGTATAAAAACGCGGTGGTGATTACGCTGCAGCCGCTGGAAACGCTGGTGTTTGAGGCGATACCTGTTAACTAAAAGGCATATAAAGATCTGTAGGCCGGGTAAGGCGCAGCCGCCACCCGGCAAAACAGCAGGGATTACTCCCCCTGCTGCTCCAGCGCATGCTTATACAGCGCATTTTTTTTCACGCCGTGGATCTCCGCCGCTAATGCCGCCGCTTTCTTCAGCGGCAGTTCCGCCTGCAGCAGCGCCAGCGTGCGCAGCGCGTCGGCAGGCAGCGCGTCTTCCTGAGCTTTATGCCCTTCGACAATCAGCACCATTTCGCCCTTGCGGCGGTTTTCATCTTCTTTCACCCAAGCCAGCAGTTCACCCACCGGCGCGCCGTGGATAGTCTCCCAGGTTTTGGTCAGCTCGCGCGCCAGCACCACGTAGCGGGCTTCTCCCCAGACGGTCACCATGTCTTCCAGGCTTTCCAGCAGGCGGTGCGTGGATTCGTAAAAAATCAGGGTGCGCGGTTCCGCTTCCAGGTCTTTTAACACGTCGCGACGGCCTTTGGATTTGGCTGGCAGGAAACCTTCATAGCAGAAACGGTCCGACGGCAGACCCGCAGCGCTCAGCGCAGCAATTGCAGCACATGGACCCGGCAGGGGCACAACGCGAATACCGGCTTCACGACAGGTACGCACCAGGTGATAGCCAGGATCGTTGATCAGCGGCGTACCGGCATCGGAGACCAGCGCAATGTTCTGCCCCTCTTTCAGCTTCGCCACCAGCGTTTCGGCTTTTTGTTGCTCATTGTGATCGTGCAGAGCAAACAAACGGGCGTTAATCGCGAAATGTTGCAGCAGTAGTCCGGTGTGGCGGGTATCTTCAGCAGCAATTAAATCAACAGCTTGCAGTACGGTGAGCGCACGTTGGGTAATATCAGACAAATTCCCGATAGGAGTAGGTACAATATAAAGCTGGCCTTGAGAATTATCTGCCGTTTCGTGTTGTTTCATTGTTTCGTCCGTATTGCCGATTTAATATTGAGCATTGCGTAAAAAAAATCACTGGATACAGTATGGTACCGTTAACGTTTCTTCGAAAAAAAGCCACGCGCAGCGTGCCGCTTCTGCTGGCAGCCCTGATCTTTGCAGGCTGTGGCACCCAGGCACCTGACCAGAGCACCGCCCATCTTCAGGGTTCTGCTCAGGCTGATTCTGGCTTTTATCTGCAACAAATGTCGCAGAGTTCAAATGATACCAAGACCAACTGGCAATTACTCGCCATTCGTGCACTGCTGAAAGAGGGTAAAACCCAGCAGGCTGCCGAACTGTTTAACCAGTCGCCGAAAGATCTTAACGATGTCCAGCGTCGTGAGCAGAGCCTTCTCTCTGCCGAGCTGAAAGTCGCGCTGAAAGATTACGCCTCCGCGAAGAAGATCCTCGGTGACATCGACGTGAGCGCGCTGGATAAAAATCAGCAGGCTCGCTTCTGGCAGGCGGGCATTACCGCTGAGCAGGGGCGCCCTTCCCTGACGCTGCTCCGCGCCCTCATCGCGCAAGAGCCGCTGCTTGGCGGTGCTGATAAGCAGAAAAATATTGATGCCACCTGGCAAGCGCTTGCCTCTATGACCCAGGAACAGGCGCAGGCACTGGTCATCAACGCCGATGAAAACGTCCTGCAGGGCTGGCTGGATCTGCAGCAGATGTGGTTTAACAACCGCAGCGATCCAAAGATGCTGAAGGCCGGTATTACGGACTGGCAGACGCGCTACCCGCAAAACCCGGGTGCGAAAATGCTGCCAACCCAGTTGGTGAACGTGCAGAACTTTAAGCCAGCGTCCACCAGCAAAATAGCCCTGCTTCTGCCGCTCAACGGCCAGGCGGCGGTGTTTGGCCGAACTATTCAGCAGGGCTTTGAAGCAGCGAAAAACGGCACGACGTCGGTAACCGGCAGTGCGGTTCCCGCCCAGGCGGCTCAGGCGGCTAACGTAAATGATGTTGTCAGCCCGTCCGCCGCAGAGACCAGCGACCTGACCACGGCGCAAGCGCCGGCGCAGGGTACGATGCAAAACCCGGTGACGGCGCCGACGACGCCTCCGGCTACAGCTGCACCGGCTACTACAGCACCTGCTACTCAGGCTCCGACCGAGACGCAAGCAGCGCCAGCGCCTGACGCAACAGCAGAGCAGCCAGCACAACCCGCGGCTCAACCTGCCGCGCAGCCGCAGGCCGTGGCAACCACCAGCGCCAACCCGGGCGCTGAGTTGAAAATCTACGACACCAGCTCGCAGCCGCTCGACCAGGTTCTGGCGCAGGTTCAGCAGGACGGGGCGAGCATCGTTGTCGGTCCGCTGCTGAAAAACAACGTGGAAGAGCTGATGAAGAGCAATACCACGCTGAACGTGCTGGCGCTCAACCAGCCTGAGCAGGTTCAGAGCCGGGCCAATATTTGCTATTTCGCGCTTTCCCCTGAAGATGAAGCCCGCGATGCGGCGCGTCATATTCACGAGCAGGGTAAGCAGGCTCCGCTGCTGCTCATCCCGCGCAGCGCGCTGGGCGATCGCGTGGCCAATGCCTTTGCCGACGAGTGGCAGAAGCTCGGTGGCGGCGTGGTGCTGCAGCAGAAATTCGGTTCCGTCTCTGAACTGCGCGCGGGCGTAAACGGCGGAGCGGGTATCGCGCTTAACGGCAGTCCTGTCACCGCGAGCCTGCCGCAGCAGCAGAGCGTGACGATTGGCGGCCTGACGATCCCTGCCCCGCCTACCGACGCGCAGATTAGCGGTGGCGGTAAAGTGGATGCGGCCTATATCGTTGCCACACCGCAGGAGATCGCCTTTATCAAACCGATGATCGCGATGCGTAACGGCAGCCAGAGCGGCGCAACGCTCTACGCCAGCTCACGCAGCGCGCAGGGCACCGCAGGCCCGGATTTCCGTCTGGAAATGGACGGTCTGCAGTACAGCGAAATCCCGATGCTGGCAGGCAGCAACCCGGCGCTGATGCAGCAGGCGCTGAGTACCGTTCGTAACGATTATTCGCTGGCGCGTCTGTATGCGATGGGTGTCGATGCATGGGCGCTGGCGAACCACTTTACCCAGATGCGTCAGGTGCCGGGCTTTGAGCTTAACGGCAACACCGGCGATCTGACCGCGACTCAGGACTGCGTGATCAACAGGAAGTTATCATGGCTCAAATACCAGCAGGGGCAAATCGTCCCGGCCAGTTAAGCCGTAAAGAGACCGGCGATGCGTGGGAGTTAAAGGCGCGTCGCTGGCTTGAAGGCAATGGACTGCGCTTTATCGCCGCTAACGTCCGCGGGCGTGGCGGCGAAATTGACCTGATCATGAAAGACGGTCAGGTCATCGTGTTTGTAGAAGTCCGCTTTCGACAGTCCTCCCGTTTTGGCGGTGCTGCCGCCAGCGTGACGCTCGCCAAACAACATAAATTATTACAGACTGCCCACTTGTGGCTTGCCCGCCATAATGGGAGCTTTGATACTGTGGATTGCCGGTTCGATGTGATAGCCTTCACCGGAAATGAGATCGAATGGCTTAAAAACGCTTTTGGCGAAGACGCATAATTAAGATTTAAAAGGGATAACGTGCTCGAAAGAATTAAAGTGTGCTTCACAGAAAGCATCCAGACTCAGATTGCCGCGGCGGAAGCCCTTCCGGATGCTATCTCGCGTGCCGCAATGACGCTGGTGCAATCCCTGCTTAATGGCAACAAAATCCTCTGTTGTGGCAACGGCACGTCAGCCGCCAACGCACAGCATTTTGCTGCCAGCATGATCAATCGCTTTGAAACAGAACGCCCGAG
>NZ_AVOP01000011.1:0-92101 GCF_000733275.2 Enterobacter sp. EGD-HP1 | reverse complement strand
GCGTTTATACGCTGCACAAACTAATCCCCCAATCCCCTGCTTATACGGTAAACTACCTGCGTTTTTGCATCAGGATAGCGTCTATGAACCACTCCCTTAAGCCCTGGAATACCTTTGGCATTCAACGCAATGCTAAACAAATTGTACGTGCCGATACTGCACAGCAACTGCTGGATGCATGGCAAAGCGCAACAGAAAATAATGAACCCGTACTGATTCTGGGCGAAGGAAGTAATGTCCTGTTTCTCGATGATTTTGCGGGAACAGTGATCGTTAACCGCATCATGGGTATTGATGTTGAAGAGCGTGCCGACAGCTGGCATGTGCACGTTGGGGCCGGAGAAAACTGGCATCATCTGGTGCAATTTACCCTCGAAAAAGGGATGCCGGGGCTGGAAAATCTTGCGCTTATTCCTGGCTGCGCCGGATCATCACCTATTCAAAACATCGGCGCCTACGGCATCGAACTGAAACATGTCTGTGAATATGTCGACTGCATCGAACTGGCGACCGGAACGGCTAAGCGTTTAACGGCAGAACAGTGCCGATTTGGCTATCGTGACAGTATCTTCAAACATGAATATCAGGATCGCTACGTGATTGTTGCCGTGGGTCTGCGCCTGTTGAAGAACTGGCAGCCGGTGTTGACCTATGGAGATTTAACGCGTCTCGATCCTGCGACCGTTACCGCCCGCGACGTTTTTGACTCGGTTTGCCATATGCGAATGACCAAACTTCCCGATCCAAAAGTAAACGGAAACGCTGGCAGTTTCTTCAAAAACCCGGTTATCAGCCGCGAAAATGCAAAAGTCTTTCTTGAAGGTTGGCCAGCAGCGCCACATTACCCTCAGGCGGATGGCAGCGTGAAGCTGGCGGCGGGTTGGCTTATCGATCAATGCCAGCTAAAAGGCGCTTCAGTAGGCGGTGCTGCCGTTCATCAACAGCAGGCTCTGGTGCTGATTAATCAACGCGATGCGACCAGCGATGATGTTATACAGCTGGCTCATTATGTTCGTCAGCGTGTGGGCGAAAAGTTTAACGTCTGGCTGGAGCCAGAAGTTCGCTTCATTGGCCGCACAGGTGAAGTCAATGCCGTGGAGGCCATCGCGTGAAGGACAATACCGTTCCCTTAACCCTGATTAGCATCCTTGCTGACGGCGAGTTTCATTCTGGCGAGCAGCTGGGTGAACAGCTTGGCATGAGCCGTGCTGCTATCAATAAACATATCCAGACGCTTCGCGACTGGGGTGTTGATGTGTTCACGGTTCCCGGAAAAGGCTACAGCCTGCCGGAGCCGATTCAATTGCTGAATGAAGAAACGATCCGCAGCCAGATTGGACACGGCAATGTTGCGGTGCTGCCGGTGATTGATTCGACGAACCAGTATCTTCTGGATCGTCTGCCTGAGCTGAAATCCGGCGATGCCTGCGTTGCAGAATATCAACAGGCCGGTCGTGGTCGCCGCGGGCGCAAATGGTTTTCGCCATTTGGCGCCAACCTCTATTTGTCCATGTACTGGCGACTCGATCAGGGCCCGGCCGCTGCCATTGGCCTGAGTCTGGTCATCGGCATCGTCATGGCGGAAGTGCTGCACGATCTGGGAGCGGATAAAGTCCGTGTTAAATGGCCTAATGACCTGTACCTCAACGATCGTAAACTTGCGGGTATTCTTGTCGAACTGACGGGGAAAACGGGCGATGCGGCGCAAATCGTCATTGGTGCAGGCCTCAATATGGTGATGCGCAATGTACAAAATGATGTGGTGAATCAGGCCTGGACTAACCTTCAGGAGGCGGGCATCGTCATCGATCGTAACACCCTCGCCGTGCGTATGATTAAAGAGTTGCGCAGCTCGCTGACGCTTTTTGAGCAGGAAGGGCTGGCACCGTTCCTGTCTCGTTGGGAAAAGCTGGATAACTTCATCAACCGCCCGGTGAAATTGCTGATTGGTGATAAAGAGATCTACGGGACTTCACGCGGTATTGACGCACAGGGCGCGCTGCTCCTGGAGCAGGATGGCGTGATCAAACCCTGGATGGGCGGTGAGATTTCCCTTCGGAGTGCCGAATAATCGGATGGAGTGAATGATGCGAAAACCCGTCTGCGCGACGCTGGCCGTCATGATGAGTCTGCTGTTCTCGCCTCTCTCTCATGCGGATCGGGCCTGGGAAAGTTACAAGGCCCGTTTTTTCAAACCGGAAGGCCGCATTGTTGATACCGGCAATGGCGGCGTGTCGCACACGGAAGGTCAGGGTTTTGCCATGCTGATGGCGGTGGCTAACGACGATAAGGCCACGTTTGATAAGCTCTGGCAATGGACAGACAGTCAGCTAAAGAACAAAGAGAATGGTCTCTTTTACTGGCGCTATAACCCCGCAGAGCCCAACCCGGTCGCCGACAAAAACAACGCTGCAGATGGTGATGTGCTGATTGCCTGGGCGTTGCTCAAAGCCGACGCCCGCTGGCATGACAAGCGCTACAGCGCCGCATCGGATGCCATTACAAAAGCACTGATTGACCACAGCGTGATCCGCTATGCCGGTTACCGCGTGATGCTGCCCGGCGTCGAGGGGTTTAAGCTTGAGGGTGAAGTGGTCCTTAATCCTTCCTATTTCGTGTTCCCGGCCTGGCAGGCCTTCGCCGGCCGCAGCCATTTGCCGGTCTGGCGCGATTTGATTAAGGACGGGAAACGCCTGCTGGGGAAAATGGGCTCGGGCAAAGCGAATCTGCCCACTGACTGGGTTTCACTGGCATCAGGTGGCAAGCTGTCTCCTGCCAAAGGCTGGCCGCCGCGAATGAGCTATGACGCGATTCGCATTCCGCTGTATGTTGCCTGGTCTGATAAGCAAAGCCCGCTGCTGACGCCGTGGAAGGCCTGGTTCGGTCAGTTCCCCCGGGAACAAACTCCCGCCTGGGTTAACGTCACGACCAACGAGCATGCGTCCTACATGATGGAAGGCGGCCTGCTGGCAGTGAGGGATTTCACGATGGGACAGTCTTCCGGTGAACCCGAAATCACCGCTAAAGACGACTACTATTCAGCAAGTCTGAAAATGCTGGTGTGGATCGCCCAGCAATAATGTCGATATAGTCCCTCCCCCGGACGGAGAGAGGGACGTCATACCGTGTTACTGCGGATACGGTACCCAATCCCCGCCGTTCAGGCGAACGTACGGTTTGTTCTGATACTGGATCACCACCGCGTTGGCGTTCTCGGAAACTTCCGCCGTTTGCGGCAGTTTGCTGGTGAGCTGATCCCAGTTCACGCTATCTTCCACAAACAGCTTCCCATCAACGGCGCGGGCAACCAGTTCTGAGATCGCCAGATAGCTGGTTGGCTGTGTAATCTCAATCGGTGCGCCCTGATGCGGTGCCTTCATACCAAAGAATTTAATGCCTGCAGGCACGTTGGTGATGGATGGGCTCGGGATGTCACGCAGACCGGACACCTGCATTCTGTCACCTTTCAGCGCGCCACCGTGCTCAGGTACCACAACCACCATCACTTTACGGCCCGATTTTTCCAGCTCCGTGAAGAACGCGTCCAGCTCGTCGAAGAATTTCTGCGCACGCACTTTATAATCTGCCGTTTTGCTTACGCCCGGGAAATGGTTACCGTCGTGGAGCGGCAGGGTATTAAAGAACGTCGCGCTGCGTGGATTACTGTCTTTTTCGATGGTCTGCAGCCAGCGCTGCAGGACGGCGGTATCGTCATAAACGGGTGAACCGTCGAAGCCAAGCAGAGAGACAGGGAGACCGGTTTGATCCATCAGCGGTGCCTGCATGCCGCCTTCTTCGCGCACCTCTTTCAGGAAGTTACCGAACTGGCCGTTATGCCCCAGCATCAGATGCTGCGTAAAGCCCAGTTTTGCGAGGTTATCGAACAGATAACACTGGTTACCGGCGGGTTGATACAGGTTTTTATGCGATGTCTGACCGCAGCTTGCACGTAGCAGGCGGATCGCCGCCGGGCCGCTGTAGGAGGTGGCAGAGTTGAAATCTTTAAACTGAATATCGAAGTGTGACCACAGCGGATGAGACATCAAACCGGCGGCGTCCACGTCGGCCCAGGAGAGAGAGCAGATGTTGATTACCAGCAGTTCAAACGGCTGAGCATCCGCCGGCAGCGCATCCGGGAATTTCGTCTGTCGCTTGTCTTCCGCGGTATAGAAACTGGAGAGCCAGGCGTTTAGGTTGGTTGAAGTCGGCGGTGCGGTCTGGGTTGGGATATCGCCTACCACAGGCGTATCGCCTGCCGTTGTGACGGTTGCCGCTGCGCTGCCCCCTGTGGTGGTCACCGTGGTGGTCGGTTGACCGGCAGGCCACAGCGAAAAGCTTGGCCCAGCCAGCGTCAGCACGTTAAGCCAGATCATAATCGCAACGACAAACACCGTGATGCGGATCCACTGTGACAGGAACAGCCAGGCAACCAGCAGCACGAATACCGCGCCAATCATCTGCCAGTTAATAAAGCGTTCGGTCAAGTCGAGGACATAGCTGGCGCTAAAGCCCGCCACCTGCGACCCCTGGCTCATAATGCTGTCCGGCCCCGGTAGCCAGGTATCATGCCAGAACAGCGCAAAGCCGACAGGTATAGCGACCCAGTGGCGTAAGCGATGCAGCCTGATATTCGGCAGCGGCATCAGCAGGAAGGCCATAAACACGAGGTTGAGAAGGGGATGGAAATTCAGATAGCCTGCCCACAGCAGACCAAACTTCACCAGAAAGTAGAAGTTCCAGCCGGAAAGGCCGCGCCAGTATTGCCAGAGCGGCGAGGGTGACGAAGCGGTATAGGTAGAGTTAGTCATGTTTTCGGTCTGCCTTGACGTGTGATGCCCGTGTCAGTGTTCCGGCTGGTTTTACATAGCGAGGTTTTATAAACAGCACTCTGGCCGTATCACGGATACGGCGTATGGAATGGCGCGCATAGTAGCCAAGCGGGAAAAAGATCAGCGCACAGAATATAACCAGTTGAATGATATCGCTGATATTCATGATGATGCGTTCTCCGCGTTGTCTGTTAATAAGCGAAGGGGTTCCGGAACCCGACGCCAGACGTGTCCATCGTGTCTGGCATTGAGGATCGGCTTGGCATCGCTCTTGATAGCAATCGGCTTAACCCATTGTTCAGGCTGGAGTGCACGCATCTGCACCAGCTCCGCGCTGATCGTATTATCTTCGAACCAAATCATACGGTTCGAGAAAATATCCCCGGTAGGCAGGGGGAAGATGTGGTTAAGCGCCGTATCGAGATCGTTTACCCGGCAGAAGGACAAAAACAGCACCAGGCGATTGTCACCAATGGTCATAATGTCCCCTGTACGGTTCGGGCGACATAAGGTGAGAGCCTGTTCAACGCGAATACCCGGTACAGGACGCAGGGCGACCATGACCCCTTTTCCGTCAGCAGGAAGAAGCGTGTTGCTCATCATGTTGCCGACGGCGTCGCAGAAGGTATCCCATTTTTGATATCCGCGCAGCTTCATTGGCTGCGTCATGGAGAGCAGCGTGGAGATGTCTTCCGGTACATGGCGGCTAAACTGCTGGCCCTGAACGCTTTCGATAAGCGTCAGGCAGCGTGACAATGGCGCATTCCATGGAATAACCATGTTGGCGCCGCAGCCAAGAAGCAGCCGCTCATCGGTGGCGCGCAGGCTGGTATTATTTTCGCGCACGATGATTTTTAACGCACTGCCGCGCTGGCGGCGTAAGGTGTGGATTTGCCTTGCCAGCGTCTCAATCTGGTTATTCTGCATCAGCGAGAAAATAATGGTTGCCGCCTGGGTTGTGCGGGCTTCATGAAAAAGGGCTTCGTTAGATTCAAACAGTGACCAGTTTTCCGACAGGGCAGGTGCTCCCTCTAAAACCGCGATATGGCTCAGGATACGTTTTTCATCACTGCGCGGCTGCACCACGGTTTCTTCCTGCTGCGCCAGGTGCCACTCGCCTTCAATATGTTTCAGCGTAAGCTGTTGTCTGGCGCTCACGCCTTTTTCATTACACCAAAATGCAATATCGTAGAGATAGCTTCCCGCCTGGTCACGAACGCTTGCCAGACCGAAAAGGGAGCGATATTCACCCATTAAAAGTGAGAACAGCTTGTCATTATTACTGCCGGGATTGACTATCAATAGCGTGCAATTTTGAAATTTTGCCCATTTATTGATTTTTTCCAGCCACGGCAGCAGTTTTTCAGCAGGGATATTTTGCAGGACGTTATTTGCACATTTAAGAATCACTAAATAGTGATCCGGATCAATAGAGCACTGAACGTCGCGGGACAAAAAGTATAGACTATCGGCTTCCGATGTCATGGAAAATAATCGCACCGTCTGGGGGCCGCGACCACTTTCAAGCGTGATAATTTTCTTTGGATCTTCGCCCATGGTAATGACGGCCACGCGGGAATCCTTATCCTGAGCAGCAATTGTCTGGTTTACCAGACCGATAGCATCTTCATTACGGTCCGTATTAATCCACCAGACTCCTCCGACTGGCATGTGGCTCAATTCGTCCCATAATGACTGGATGCCAATAGAAAATATGGAGTCCACGGTGTCCCTCTTTTCGTCTAATTTATCTGTATCTCAGTTTACTAGCGAAAGCGTAGAAATAAACCTAACATTGAAATTAAAGAACATCAGATTTAGCATGTAAATGAAATTTCATAGGGCAGGATGCCTCGCTACTTCTGATCTGGCGATTCTACGCAAAGGGATGGAAAAAGAATGGATAATAATGAACCCGGTACCCCAGTCGATTCGACCCTGGGTTACACATTCCAAAACGATTTTCTGGCGCTGACGCAGGCCTTTTCTTTACCTGAAATAGATTACACCGATATTTCCCAGCGGGAACAGTTGGCTGCGGCTATTAAACGCTGGCCGTTATTAGCTGAATTCGCCCATCAACAATAAGGGAGCCATTGATGGCCATACTCGGATTACAGGGTGTCCGTGGCGGTGTGGGTACCACATCAGTTACCGCGGCGCTCGCGTGGTCATTACAGCTTTTAGGTGAATCGGTGCTGGTTATTGACGCCTGCGCCGATAATTTGTTGCGTATGTCGTTTAACGTCGACTTTTCTCGCGAAGAGGGCTGGGCCCGCGCGCTGCTTGATGATAAAGACTGGCAGGATGCAGGGATGCGCTATACCTCCCAGCTTGACCTGCTGCCGTTTGGTCAACTGACCACCACGGAACGCGAGAATGAAGCCGCGTATCAGCGCCTGTTTTCGCAATTCACGCTGGCGCTGCAAACCCTGAAAGAAAAGGGACACTACAAGTGGATCCTGCTGGATCTGCCGCACGGCGCCGGCACGCTGACCCGACAGCTTATCGCCCAGTGCGATCATATACTTTCCATCGTCAACGTCGATGCTAACTGCCATATCCGCCTGCATCAGCAGGGGCTGCCTCAGAACGCTCACCTTCTGATTAACGATTTGCGCATTGGCAGCCAGATCCAGGACGATCTGTATCAGGTGTGGCTGCAAAGCCAGCGCCGTCTGCTTCCCATTGTCATTCATCGTGATGAGGGGATGGCGGAATGCCTTGCGTCTAAGCAACCGCTCGGCGAATACCGCAGCGATTCACTGGCGGCAGAAGAGATCCTGACCCTGGCTAACTGGTGTCTGCTGAACTTCGCCAACGGTGCGGAGCATGCAGGGAGTTCTGTATGAGTCGTCTCGCCAGCTGGTTACTCATCCCGCCGGTCAGTTCGCGTTTGAGCGAACACTACCGGCATTTCCGCCGGCACGGTGCTTCGGCATTTAGCGCCGCGCTCGGCTGTTTCTGGATGATTCTGGCCTGGATGTTTATTCCACTCGAACACCCGCGCTGGCAGCGCATACGCGCACGGCACAGTGAGCTCTATCCGCACATTAACCCCGACCGGCCGCGTCCTTTGGATCCGGCGCGTTATCTCATTCAGGCCATCTGGCTGGCGGTCACGTCATCCCGCTCAGAGACAATAACGCCGCACTGGCGCAGCTTCTCCCGCGTGCAACAGTTACGTGAACGCTACCACCAGTGGCTGGATAAACTGCCCGACAGCGTAAGCGATAAGACCAGCCATCTGGATAACCATAAAGAGCTCGGGCATCTCCATCCGGGCCTGCGGCGTTTTATCCTCGGGGTGATCGTCGTGTTCTCGCTCATTCTGGCGCTGGTCTGTATTACGCAACCTTTTAACCCTCTGGCGCAGTTCACCTTCCTGATTCTGCTGTGGGGCGTGGCGCTGCTGGTCCGCCGCATTCCGGGCCGCTTCTCGGCGCTGATGCTGATTGTGTTGTCTTTGACCGTCTCCTGTCGCTACATCTGGTGGCGTTATACCTCAACCCTGAACTGGGACGACCCGGTCAGCCTGGTGTGCGGCCTGGTGCTGCTGTTTGCAGAAACCTACGCCTGGATCGTGCTGGTGCTGGGCTATTTCCAGGTCATTTGGCCGCTCAACCGCCAGCCGGTTCCACTGCCAAAAGACACCGCGCAGTGGCCGTCTGTCGATCTCTTTGTACCGACCTATAACGAAGATCTGAGTGTGGTGAAAAACACCATTTATGCCGCGTTGGGCATCGACTGGCCAAAAGACAAGCTCAAGGTCTGGATCCTTGATGACGGCAATCGCCCGGCGTTCCGCCAGTTCGCAGAGGAGGTCGGTGTCGAGTACATCGCTCGTCCAACTCACGAGCATGCAAAAGCCGGGAATATCAACAACGCGTTGAAGTATGCCACAGGGGAGTTTGTCTCGATCTTTGACTGTGACCACGTGCCGACGCGCTCGTTCCTGCAGATGACCATGGGCTGGTTCCTGAAGGAGAAAGAGCTGGCGATGATGCAGACGCCGCACCACTTCTTCTCGCCGGATCCGTTTGAACGTAACCTTGGCCGTTTCCGTAAAACCCCGAACGAAGGCACGCTATTCTATGGCCTGGTGCAGGACGGAAACGACATGTGGGATGCCACCTTCTTCTGCGGCTCCTGTGCGGTTATCCGCCGTAAACCGCTGGATGAAATTGGCGGTATCGCCGTCGAGACGGTGACTGAAGATGCGCACACTTCTCTTCGTCTGCACCGTCGTGGGTATACCTCAGCCTATATGCGTATTCCGCAGGCTGCCGGTCTGGCAACGGAGTCACTGTCGGCGCACATTGGCCAGCGTATTCGCTGGGCGCGCGGGATGGTGCAGATTTTCCGTCTTGATAACCCACTGATAGGGAAAGGACTCAAGCTGGCGCAACGTCTCTGCTACGTCAACGCCATGTTCCACTTCTTATCCGGTATTCCGCGGCTGATCTTCCTGACCGCGCCGCTGGCGTTCCTGCTCCTTCACGCTTATATCATTTACGCCCCGGCGCTGATGATTGCGCTGTTTGTTCTGCCGCACATGATCCATGCGAGCCTCACGAACTCGAAGATACAGGGTAAATACCGCCATTCTTTCTGGAGTGAAATCTACGAAACGGTGCTGGCCTGGTACATCGCGCCGCCGACGATGGTAGCGCTGATTAACCCGCATAAGGGGAAATTCAACGTCACCGCGAAGGGCGGCCTGGTCGAAGAGGAGTATGTCGACTGGGTGATCTCCCGTCCGTATATCTTCCTGGTACTGCTGAATATTGTGGGCGTCATCGCCGGTATCTGGCGTTACTTCTACGGCCCGGAAAACGAAATCCTGACCGTCTTCGTCAGTATGGCATGGGTCTTCTACAACCTGATTATCCTCGGCGGCGCGGTAGCCGTGTCGGTGGAGAGCAAACAGGTTCGTCGTGCGCATCGCGTGGAAATCTGCATGCCTGCGGCGATCGCCCGTGAAGATGGCCATCTCTTCTCCTGTACCGTGCACGACTTCTCTGACGGTGGTCTGGGGATCAAAATCAACGGCCAGGCGAAGGTGCTGGAAGGGCAGAAAGTCAACCTGCTGCTTAAGCGCGGTCAGCAGGAGTATGTCTTCCCGACGCAGGTGGTTCGCGTGGCGGGCAATGAAGTCGGTCTGCAGCTGATGCCGTTGACCAAAAAGCAACATATCGATTTTGTGCAGTGTACGTTTGCCCGCGCGGATACGTGGGCTCTCTGGCAGGACAGCTTCCCTGAGGATAAGCCTCTGGAAAGCCTGCTGGATATTCTTAAGCTGGGGTTCCGTGGCTATCGTCACCTTGCAGAATTTGCCCCGTCGTCGGTGAAATTAATTTTCCGGTCACTTACTTCACTGGTTTCCTGGGTCGTGTCGTTCATTCCGCGTCGACCTGAGCGAGATGAAGCGAAGCAGGCGGACCCGGTTATGGCTCAACAATGATGATAACGCGATGAAAACAAAACTTTCCTGGTTATGTGCAGTGGCAATGGGGATGAATGTCCTCCCCGCAACAATGGCTAACGCAGCTCCTGATAACGCAGCGGCAACGCCTGCGCCAACGGTACCTGTCGTCGCGCAGGCAACCGATCCGGTTGTGACCGCGGCACCTGGCCAAACAGAAAATATCACGCCGAACCAGCCAACGGAGGGGAACACCCTGCCGGCAGACGGCCAGGTCATCGGGCAGGTGATGCCCGGCGTCCGGGGGGCAAATGCGCCCGTCGTCGCGGACAATGCGCCGTCGCGGGACGTGAAGCTGACCTTCGCGCAAATCGCACCGCCTCCGGGCAGTATGGTGCTGCGCGGCATCAACCCTAACGGCGGCATTGAGTTTGGTATGCGCAGCGATGAGGTCGTCTCTAATGCGGTGCTGAACCTTGAATACACCCCGTCGCCGTCTCTGCTGCCGACACAGTCTCAGCTGAAGGTCTACCTGAATGATGAACTGATGGACGTGCTGCCGGTCACGAAAGAGCAGCTGGGCAAGAAAACCCAGGCTCAGGTGCCGATCAACCCGCTGTTCATCACTGACTTTAACCGTATTCGTCTGGAATTTGTCGGTCACTACCGCGATGTCTGCGAAAACCCGTCCAGCAACACGCTGTGGATGGACGTCGGACGTAACTCCTCGCTGCAGATGACCTACCAGTCGCTGGCGCTGAAAAACGATCTCTCGGCATTCCCGGTTCCGTTCTTTGACCCGCGTGATAACCGTCCGCTCACGCTGCCGATGGTGTTTGCCTCTTCCCCGGACGTGACCGAGCAGCTGGCGGCCACCATCGTGGCGTCCTGGTTTGGTTCACGTGCCGGGTGGCGTGGACAGAGCTTCCCGGCGCTGTATGACAAACTGCCGGACAGAAATGCCATTGTGTTTGCGACCAACGCAAAACGCCCGGCCTTCCTGCGCGATCATCCGGACGTCAAAGCGCCGACCGTTGAGATGATAAGCCACCCGGAAAACCCGTACGTGAAGCTGCTGGTGGTCTTTGGCCGTGATGATAAAGATCTGGTGCAGGCCGCAAAAGCGATTGCCCAAGGCAATGTCCTTTTCCGCGGTAACAGCGTGGTGGTGGATGAGGTTAAACCGCTTCTGGCGCGTAAACCTTATGATGCGCCAAACTGGGTACGTACCGACCGTGCGGTGACATTTGGCGAACTGAAAACTTATGAAGAACAGCTGCAGGCAACGGGGCTTGAGCCCGCGCCGATTAGCCTGTCACTGAATCTGCCGCCGGATCTGTATCTGCTGCGTACCAACGGCATTGATATCAATCTGAACTACCGCTATACCGCGCCAGCGACCAAAGACAGCTCGCGCATGGATATCAGCCTGAACAACCAGTTCCTGCAATCGTTCAGCCTGCAAAGCACCCAGGATACTAACCGCCTGATGCTTCGCCTGCCGGTATTGCAGGGGCTGCTGGACGGTAAAACGGATGTCTCCATCCCGGCACTGAAGCTGGGTGCGATAAACCAGCTGCGCTTTGACTTCCAGTACATGAACCCGATGCCTGGCGGCTCGGCGGAAAACTGCATCACCTTCCAGCCGGTCCAGAACCACGTCGTGATTGGCGATGAGTCGACCATCGACTTCTCGAAGTACTATCACTTCCTGGCGATGCCGGATCTGCGCGCCTTTGCTAACGCGGGCTTCCCGTTCAGCCGCATGGCCGATCTCTCTGACTCCATTGTTGTGATGCCAAAAGCGCCAAGCGAAGGGCAGGTCACGACCCTGCTGGACACTATGGCGGCCGTTGGGGGGCAGACGGGATTACCGGCGATTAACGTCACCTTGACGGACGATGGCAGCCAGATTCAGAACAAAGACGCTGACATCATGGTGATCGGTACCATTCCGGATACGCTGAAGGATGACAAACGTATCGATCTGCTGGTGAAAGCGGCCCAGTCCTGGGTTAACACGCCGCTGCGTCAGACCGAGTTCCCGAGCATTATGCCGGATGTGAACGATCGTCAGGCCAGCGCGCAGACGACGGTAACGTCTCAGGGGGCAATGGCTGCGGTGGTGGGCTTCCAGTCACCTTACAACGACCAGCGTAGCGTGGTGGCTCTCCTGGCGGACAGCCCGCGCGGGTATGAACTGCTCAATACGGCCATGAACGACAGCGGTAAACGTGCCGCGATGTTTGGTTCTGTGTCGGTGATCCGTGAGTCCGGCGTTAATAGCCTGCGCGTAGGTGATGTGTATTACGTAGGCCATCTGCCGTGGTTCGAACGCCTGTGGTATGCGCTGGCTAACCATCCGGTTCTGCTTGCCATTCTGGCTGCGGTCAGCGTGGTCTTGCTGGCATGGGTGCTGTGGCGTCTGCTGCGTATCATCAGCCGTCGTCGCCTGAACCCGGATGAGTAAGATGTGATGAAAGCCTTTCGCTGGTGTGTATTAGCAGCGTTGATGCTGGCGGCGCTTCCTCTGCGCGCCGCCTGTACCTGGCCTGCCTGGGAGCAGTTTAAAAAGGATTACATCAGTGAGGGCGGGCGTGTCGTTGATCCCAGCGACACGCGCAAAATTACGACCTCGGAAGGGCAAAGCTACGCCTTGTTCTTTGCCCTGGCGGCGAACGATCGCAACGCGTTTGACCAGGTGCTAACCTGGACGCGCGATAATCTTGCCAGCGGCAATCTCAACGACCATCTGCCAGCCTGGCTGTGGGGTCAGAAAGATAAAGAGACGTGGGCGGTGATTGATACCAACTCCGCCTCTGATGCCGATGTCTGGATCGCCTGGTCACTGCTCGAAGCGGGTCGTTTGTGGAAACATCCGGACTATATCCGCACGGGCAAGGCGCTGCTGAAACGCATTGCCAGCGAGGAAGTGGTGAACGTGCCTGGGCTTGGCGCAATGCTGCTTCCCGGTAAAGTCGGTTTTGACGATGAACACGTCTGGCGCTTTAACCCCAGCTATCTTCCTCCGCAGTTAGCGAGTTATTTCACGCGTTTTGGTAACCCGTGGACCCAGCTTCGTGAAACCAATCTGCGTCTGCTGCTGGAGAGTGCGCCGAAAGGTTTTTCGCCGGACTGGGTGCAGTATCAGAAAAACAAAGGCTGGCGGTTACAGCAGGATAAATCGCTGGTGGGCGGCTACGACGCCATCCGCGTTTATCTCTGGGTGGGCATGATGAGTGACAACGATCCTCAGAAAACCCGGCTGCTGACGCGCTTCCATCCGATGGCGGCAAAGACAATGAAACGGGGTGTGCCACCGGAGAAAGTGGATGTGGCGACGGGGAAACGCACCGGCGACGGCCCGGTCGGGTTCTCTGCCGCCATGCTGCCGTTTTTACAACAACGTGATGCCCAGGCGGTTCAGCGCCAGCGCGTTGCAGACTATTTTCCCGATAACAATGCCTATTACAGCTACGTGCTGACTCTTTTTGGGCAAGGATGGGATCAGCATCGTTTTCGCTTCACCGCAAAAGGTGAATTAATACCGGATTGGGGCCAGGAATGCGCAAGTTCACAGTAAATCTACTCAGTTTATCGCTTGGCCTGGCGCTTATGCCATGGGCCCAGGCCGCCAACTCTCCGCAGCAGAAACAGCTGCTGGAGCAGGTGAGGCTGGGCGAATCGACACAGCGTGAGGATTTGGTTCGTCAGTCGCTCTATCGCCTTGAGCTGATTGACCCGAACAACCCTGACGTGATTGCCGCACGCTTTCGCTACCTGTTGCGTCAGGGCGATAACGCCGGCGCGCAAAAAGAGCTGGATCGTCTGAAAGGGATCGCGCCGGGTTCGAGTGCGTACCAGTCATCTCGCAACACGATGCTGCTTTCCACGCCGGATGGCCGCCAGCAGCTCCAGCAGGCGCGACTGCTCGCCACCACGGGGCACACGCAGGAGGCGATTGCGGCCTATGACAAGCTGTTTGACGGCAACCCGCCGGGCGGCGATGTGGCCACGGAATACTGGAACGTCGTGGCGAAAGACCCCGCTCGCCGGAATGCAGCCATTAACCAGCTTAAGAAAATAAACAGCAGCAGCCCCGGAAACACACAGCTGCAGGCGACGCTGTCCCAGCTTTTGTTCCAGAGCGGACGCCGTGACGAAGGCTTTGCGGTGTTGCAGGAGATGGCCAAATCTAACAATGGCCGTAACCAGGCGTCTGATATGTGGTATGACCAAATAAAAGGTCAGCCTGCCAGCAGCGCCAGCGTCAGCGCGCTGCAAAAATACCTGAGCGTTTTCAGCGACGGAGACAGCGTCGCGGCGGCGCGTGCCCAGCTTGAAGCGCAGCAAAAACAGCTCGCCGATCCGGCGTTCCGCGCGAAAGCGGAAGGGCTGGCGGCGGTGGATGCCGGGCAGGGAAGCAAGGCGGTGGCAGAGCTGCAAAAAGCCGTCAGCGCCAACCATGCCGACAGTGAAGCGGTGGGCGCCCTCGGCCAGGCCTATTCCCAGAAAGGCGACCGCGCCCGCGCGGTGGCGCAGTTTGAAAAGGCGATTGCCCTCGATCCCCAGAGCGATAACCGGGGTAAATGGGACAGTTTGCTGAAGGTTAACCGTTACTGGCTGCTGATCCAGCAGGGCGATGCGGCGCTGAAGGCGAATAATCCGGCGCAGGCGGAGCGTTACTATCAGCAGGCACGCGGTATCGACAATACCGACAGTTATGCCGTGCTGGGGCTGGGCGATGCCGCCGCGGCGCGTAAAGATAACGACGCGGCGGAACGTTATTATCGCCAGGCGCTGCGTATGGACAGCGGCAACAGCAATGCGGTCCGCGGCCTGGCCAATATCTACCGCGCGCAGTCTCCGGAAAAGGCCTCGCAGTTTATCCAGTCTCTCTCCGCCAGCCAGCGCCGGAGCATTGATGATATTGAACGCAGTCTGACCAACGAGCAGCTCTCCGCTCAGGCAGAACAGCTGGAAAATCAGGGGAAATACGCTCAGGCGGCAGAGATTCAGCGTCGTCGTCTGGCGCTCTCGCCCGGCGACGTTTGGATAACCTATCGTCTCTCGCGCGATCTCTACAGCGCGGGTCAGCGCAACCAGGCGGATACCCTGATGCGCCAGCTTGCCAGCCAGAAGCCGTCCGACCCGGATCAGGTATACGCCAACGGGCTTTATCTTTCGGGCAACGATCAGGATCGCGCCGCGCTGGCGCATCTGGACACGCTGCCGCGCAGCCAGTGGAACGGCAATATTCAGGAGCTTGCCGACCGCCTGCAAAGCAACCAGGTGCTGGAAACCGCCAACCGTCTGCGCGACAGCGGCAAAGAGCAGGAGGCGGAAAACCTTCTGCGTCAGCAGCCAACCTCCACCCGCATCGACCTGACGCTGGCGGACTGGGCGCAGCAGCGTGGCGATCTGGCGTCGGCGAAAACGACGTACAGCGCCGTTCTGCAGCGTGAACCGCAGAACGAAGACGCGATCCTCGGCCTGACCGAGATTTATAGTGCGCAGGGTAACAAAGATGCCGCGCGCGCAGAGCTGGCGAAACTGCCCGCCGCGCAAAATGGTCAGCCTCAGTCGCTCAACATGCAGCGCCGGATCGCGATGGCGCAGGCAGGTCTGGGCGATTCCGCTGCGGCAGAACAGACCTTCAACAAAATTATTCCGCAGGCTAAATCGCAGCCCGGCTCCATGGAAAATGCGCTGGTGTTACGTGATGCCGCGCGTTTCCAGGCGCAAAACGGGCAGCCTCAGCAGGCGCTGGAAACCTATAAAGATGCGATGGTGTCGTCCGGCATCACGACGACCCGCCCGGCCGACAATGACAGTTTCACCCGTTTGACGCGTAACGATGAAAAGGACGACTGGCTGAAGCGCGGCGTGCGCAGCGATGCCGGTGACTTGTACCGTCAGCAGGATGTTAACGTCACGCTGCAGCACGACTACTGGGGCTCGAGCGGTACGGGCGGCTATTCCGACCTGAAAGCGCATACCACCATGCTGCAGGTGGATGCGCCGCTCTCTGACGGGCGAATGTTCTTCAGAAGCGATCTGGTCAATATGGATGCCGGCTCGTTTGCGACGAAAGACGGGAAGTACGATCCGAGCTGGGGCACGTGTTCTGCGACGCCGTGTAGCGGCAACACTCACCAGTCAGACAATGGCGCGAGCGTCGCCGTCGGCTGGCAGAATAAAACCTGGGCAATGGATATTGGCACCACGCCAATGGGCTTTGACGTCGTCGACGTGGTGGGCGGCATCAGCTACAGCAGCGACCTGGGGCCTGTCGGCTATACCGTTAACGCCCATCGTCGTCCAATCTCCAGCTCTCTGCTGGCCTTTGCCGGACAAAAAGATACCAACACCGGCACCACCTGGGGCGGCGTACGTGCCACCGGTGGCGGCATAAGCTTGAGCTATGACAAAGGGGAAGCGAACGGCGTCTGGTCAAGCCTGAACGCGGAAACGCTGACGGGTAAAAATGTGGAAGATAACTGGCGCGTGCGCTGGATGACGGGTTACTACTACAAGCTCATTAATAAAAACAATGAGCGCCTGACGGTCGGCGTCTCCAATATGCTCTGGCACTACGACAAAGACCTGAGCGGTTATACCCTGGGTCAGGGCGGTTACTACAGCCCGCAGGAGTATGTCTCCTTCGCACTGCCGGTGACCTGGCGTAAACGCACGGAGAACTGGTCCTGGGAGCTGGGTGGCTCGGTGTCCTGGTCTCATTCCAAAACCAAAGACGAGCTGCGCTACCCGATCCAGAGTCTGATCCCGACCGATGAGCCAGGCCGCTATACTGACCGGGGCGCGATGGAAACCGGCAGCAGTTCTTCAGGCACGGGTTATACCGCGCGGGCCATTATCGAGCGCCGCGTAACGTCCAACTGGTTTGTGGGCATGGGCGTGGATATTCAGGAAGCGAAAGATTATACCCCAAGCCATGCTCTGATCTATGTGCGTTACTCTGCTGCAGGCTGGCAGGGTGATATGGACTTGCCGCCGCAGCCGCTCATCCCTTACGCAGACTGGTAATCGGATTTTCCTTAATCCATTTGTAAGTCTCTCTTAATAGCGCGGCAATCGGGTATACTCAGGCGCGCCAGGTTTGCACCCTGGCGAGCCCTGCGCTTCGAGTTTTGTGGAGAGTCATTTTGCGTGTCAGCCGTTCCTTAACAATCAAACAGATGGCGATGGTCTCTGGCGTCACCATGCTGTTTGTACTGCTCTTCTGCGTAATTTTGCTGTTTCATGCCGTACAGCAGAATCGCTATAACACGGCTTCACAGTTAGAAAGTATCGCCCGCTCGGTACGCGGCCCGCTTTCTGCCTCTATCCTGAAAGGGGATATTCCCGAAGCGGAAACCATTTTAAAACGCATTCAGCCTGCCGGCGTCGTTAGCCGCGCCGATGTCGTCTTGCCTAACCAGTTTCAGGCGCTGCGGATGAGCTTTATCCCGGAGCGTCCCGTCCCGATGATGGTGATGCGCCTGTTTGAACTGCCGGTACAAATTTCGCTGCCCGTTTATTCTCTTGAACGTCCTGCGAATCCGCAGCCGTTGGCCTACCTGGTTTTACAGGCGGACTCCTACCGCATGTATAAATTCGTCATGAGCTGGGTGGTTACGTTAGTGACCACTTGCTTACTTATGACGCTGATCCTCAGCGTGGCGCTCACCTGGTGTATTAACCGGTTGATTGTTCATCCGCTGCGCCGTATCGCCCGCGAGCTGAATACGCTTGCGCCGCAGGATCAGATGGGACATCAGCTTGAGCTGCCGCGTCTGCATCATGACGATGAGATAGGTATGCTGGTGCGTAGCTATAACCTCAACCAGCAGCGCATCCAGCGTCAGCAGGATGAGTTAAACAGCAGCGCCACGCGCTTTCCGGTGTCGGAGCTTCCCAATAAAGCGTTTCTGATGGCGATGCTGGAGCAGACCGTTGCCCGTCAGCAAACCACGGCGCTGATGGCAATTGCCTGTGAAACCCTGCAGGACACGGCTGGCGTGCTCAAGGAGAGCCAGCGCGAAATGCTGCTGCTGACTCTGGTGGAAAAAGTGAAGTCTGTCCTTGCCCCGCGCATGGTGCTGACCCAGGTCAGCGGTTACGACCTGGTGGTGATTGCCAATGGCGTAAAAGAGCCGTGGCATGCGATCACATTAGGTCAGCAAGTACTCACTGTCATTAATGAGCGGTTGCCCATTCAGGGTATTCAGCTTCGTCCAAGCGCCAGCATCGGTATTGCGATGTACTATGGCGATTTAACGGCGGAACAGCTTTATCGTCGCGCCTTCTCGGCGGCGTTTACCGCCCGGCGCAAAGGGAAAAATCAGATCCAGTTCTTCGACCCTGAGCAGATGGAAAAGGCGCAGCAGCGCCTGACGGAAGAAAGCGACATCCTGACCGCGCTGGATAACCGCCAGTTTGCTCTCTGGCTACAGCCGCAGGTGAATTTGCTGACGGGAGAAGTGAAAAGCGCCGAGGCGCTGCTGCGTCTGCAGCAGCCGGATGGTTCGTGGGAGCTGCCGGAAGGGCTGATTGAGCGCATTGAGTCCTGCGGCCTGATGGTTACCGTCGGCTACTGGGTGCTGGAGGAGTCCTGCCGTCAGCTTGCCGCCTGGCAGGAGCGCGGCGTGACGCTGCCGCTCTCGGTCAATTTGTCTGCCCTGCAGCTTAAGCACCCGACCATGGTTTCAGAGATGCTGGAGCTGATCCACCGTTACCGCATCAAGCCTGATACGTTAACCCTGGAAGTGACGGAAAGCCGACGCATTGACGATCCCAATGAGGCGGTCGCGATCCTGAAGCCGCTGCGTAATGCCGGCATTCGCATTGCGCTGGATGATTTTGGTATGGGCTACGCCGGGCTGCGCCAGCTTCAGCATATGAAAACCCTTCCGGTGGATGTGCTCAAAATTGACAAAGCGTTTGTTGACGGTTTGCCGGACGACAGCAGCATGGTGCAGGCGATTATCCAGATGGCGCGCAGCCTCAACCTGCATCTTATTGCCGAAGGAATTGAAACCGAAGCACAGCGCGCCTGGCTGGCAGAGGCGGGTGTGGAGAGCGGGCAAGGCTTCCTTTTTGCCCCTGCTGTTCCTTCGGATGTCTTTGAACAACGATACCTTTCTGGTGCTGACAACCACGCAAAAGTGTAATTTTGTTGCTGGCTTGTGCGAGCCAGCTCAAAGTTCTTAACATTTGTGTTTCAAATTTGAACTGAGTTTATTTCTGTCCTGTTATGTGGGTGTTATTTTAAAGCCGCAGGTTAACCATAACCTTACAAAGCCTGTGGTTTTTCTTCCCAAGGACACCTTATGAAAACCTCACTCTTCAAAAGTCTTTATTTCCAGGTCCTGACAGCCATCGCCATCGGTATTCTGCTGGGTCACTATTACCCTGAACTGGGCGCGCAAATGAAACCGCTTGGCGACGCGTTCGTTAAGCTCATCAAAATGGTCATCGCTCCGGTGATTTTCTGTACCGTCGTGACGGGCATCGCTGGCATGGAAAGCATGAAGGCGGTCGGTCGTACCGGTGCAGTGGCGCTTCTCTATTTTGAAGTGGTCAGTACCCTTGCGCTGATTATTGGTCTGATCATCGTCAACGTGGTGCAGCCAGGCGCGGGGATGAACGTAGACCCGTCAACGCTGGATGCCAAAGCGGTCGCGGTGTATGCCGAGCAGGCGAAGGATCAGGGCGTGGTGGCCTTCCTGCTGGACGTGATACCGGGTAGCGTTATTGGCGCGTTCGCCAGCGGAAACATCCTGCAGGTTCTGCTGTTCGCCGTGTTGTTTGGCTTTGCCCTGCACCGTCTGGGCAGCAAAGGCCAGCTTATCTTTAATGTGATCGAAAGCTTCTCGCAGGTGATCTTCGGCATCATCAATATGATCATGCGCCTGGCGCCGATCGGTGCCTTCGGTGCGATGGCCTTCACCATCGGTAAGTATGGCGTCGGTACGCTGGTGCAGCTGGGTCAGCTGATTATCTGCTTCTATATTACCTGTATCCTTTTCGTGGTCGTGGTGCTGGGTTCCATCGCCCGCGCGACAGGCTTCAACATCTTCAAATTTATCCGTTACATCCGCGAAGAGCTGCTGATTGTTCTGGGGACCTCCTCTTCAGAATCGGCGCTGCCGCGTATGCTCGACAAGATGGAAAAGCTGGGGTGCCGTAAATCGGTGGTCGGGCTGGTGATCCCGACGGGCTACTCCTTCAACCTGGACGGCACCTCGATATACCTGACGATGGCGGCGGTGTTTATCGCCCAGGCGACCAACAGCCATATGGATATTTTCCATCAGATTACCCTGCTGGTGGTGCTCCTGCTCTCCTCTAAAGGCGCGGCAGGCGTGACGGGCAGTGGCTTTATCGTGCTGGCTGCCACCATTTCCGCGGTGGGTCACCTGCCGGTGGCGGGTCTGGCGTTGATTCTGGGTATTGACCGCTTCATGTCAGAGGCGCGTGCGTTAACCAACCTGGTGGGTAACGGCGTGGCAACGGTGGTGGTGGCGAAATGGGTGAAAGAGCTGGATCACAAAAAGCTCGACGATACTCTGAATAACCGCTCAACTGACAGCAAAAATCCTGGCTTATCCTCTTAATCTTGTCACAAATGCCCGTATTCCCTTGTCGGGATGCGGGCTCCTGCGCATAATAACTGTTCGTACCTGTCATAATTCGACAAGATTTTTTTTGGGTATATTTCACTTCTGACCGTGACGTTTTGCCGAACACGCGGTCTAATCGACGTGTTTTCATCGTCATCTTTAAGAGTGAAGCGCGTCGCGAAACACTCTTTTTTAACCAGGAATGTTGATCAGGGGTTCACATGCAGGGCACAAAAATTCGACTCTTAACCGGCGGTTTGCTGATGATGGCAGCAGCCAGTTATGTGCAGGCAGATGCGCTCCAGCCAGACCCGGCCTGGCAACAAGGGACATTAGCGAACGGTTTTCAGTGGCAGGTGTTAGCCACTCCGCAACGTCCCAGTGACCGTATTGAAATCCGTCTGTCCATTAATACCGGTTCCCTCACGGAAAGCACTCAGCAAACCGGTTTTAGCCATTTTATTCCCCGGCTGGCGCTCACGCAGAGCGGCAGCCTGCAAGCGGTTCAGGTGCGTTCGCTTTGGCAACAGGCCATCGATCCGAAACGCCCACTCCCCCCGGCTGTTGTCTCGTATGACTACACCATGTTTAACCTGAGCCTGCCAAACAACCGTAACGACCTGCTTAAAGAAGCGCTTACGTATCTCTCCGATGCCTCTGGCAACCTGGCGATTACGCCGGACACCGTCAACTATGCGCTGAGCAACAGCGACATGGTGGCGACCTGGCCTGGAGATACCAAAGAGGGCTGGTGGCGTTACCGCCTGAAGGGCTCGACGCTGCTGGGACACGATCCCGCTGAACCGCTGAAGCAGCCGGTGGACGCCGAACAGGTAAAATCGTTCTACCAGAAGTGGTACACCCCAGACGCCATGACGCTGATCGTGGTGGGTAACGTGGACAGCCGCGCGGTGGTGGAGCAGATCAACAAAGCGTTTGGTGATTTGAAAGGCAAGCGTGAAACGCCAGCCCCTGTTCCGACGCTCTCTCCGCTGCGTGCCGAGCCTGTCAGTATTATGACGGACGCCGTGCGTCAGGATCGCCTCTCCGTCATGTGGGATAACGCCTGGCAGCCCATCCGCGAGTCCTCGGCGATGTTGCGCTACTGGCGTGCCGACCTGGCGCGTGAAGCGCTGTTCTGGCACGTCCAGCAGACGCTGAGTAAGAACAACGTGAAGAATATCGGTCTTGGCTTTGACTGCCGCGTGCTTTTCCAGCGTGCGCAGTGCGCCATTAACGTTGAATCGCCGGGCGATAAGCTGAATGCCAATCTGGGTGTGGTCGCGAAAGAGCTGGCAAAAGTGCGTAAAGAGGGGCTTTCCGAAGAGGAATTCAACGCGCTTGTGGCGCAGAAAAAACTCGAGCTGCAGAAGCTGTTTGCGACCTACGCTCGCGCCGATACCGACATTCTGATCAGCCAGCGTATTCGTTCCCTGCAGAATCAGGTGGTGGACATTGCGCCGGAACAGTATCAGAAGCTTCGTCAGGACTTCCTGAACGGTCTGACCGTCGATATGCTCAATCAGGATCTACGTCAGCAGCTGTCGCAGGAGATGGCGTTGATCCTCCTGCAACCGAAGGGCGAGCCGGAATATGACATGAAGGAACTTCAGACGACCTGGGATTCCATTATGGCTACCGCGCCGCAGCCAGCTCAGGCCGCCACGGCCGATGATTTACATCCGGACGCGACGGATATTCCGCAGGGGCAGTAATGCTTAAACGTTCCCTCTCCCACAGGGAGAGGGTCAGGGTGAGGGCATCAGCCCGCACCTTACTTAAACAGGCATCGCCTCGCGCGGAATAATCGCCCCGCGATACTGAATCACCGTGCTGGCCGTCAGGTGCCCACGCTGTGCCGCCGCTTCCGGCGTTCCACCCGTCAGACGTACCGCCAGATAGCCCGCGCTGAATGAATCACCTGCCGCCGTGGTATCAATCACCTTCTCTTTGGCAAGCTTCACCGCCGGAACGTCAATCAGGGCCTCACCCGCCACCGCGACCAGGCACGACTCCGCACCGCGCTTAATCACCACTTCACTCACGCCAGCCGCCTGCGTGCGCGCAATCACCTCATCAACCGGTTTCTGACCCCACAAGGCGTCTTCATCGTCGAGCGTCAGGAAGGCGATGTCGGTGCACTGCAGCATCTGTTGATAGACCTGCTGCGTCTCTTCGCGGCTGGCCCAGAGGCGCGGGCGGTAGTTGTTATCGAAAATAACCTTACCGCCGTTTGCACGGCATTCGCGCAGCAGCGAGAGCAGCTTTTCTCGGCTGGCGGGGCTTAAAATCGCCAGGCTAATGCCGCTTAAATAGAGATAGTCAAATGTCGCCAGCTCTTCGCAGATGGCTGCGGCCGCGTCGCTCTCCAGCCAGAATTTGGCCGCGGCTTCGTTACGCCAGTAATAAAACGTGCGTTCGCCGGTGCTGTCGGTTTCGATGTAATAAAGCCCCGGGAGGCGGTTTTCCATACGCTGAATCAGGGACGTTTCAACATGTTCACTCTGCCAGGCCTCCAGCATTTGCTGGCTGAAGCTGTCCGTGCCCAGAGCGGTAACGTAGTTCACGGTGAGCGCGTCAGGCGCGACCTGACGGGCAATATAAACGGACGTGTTTAACGTATCGCCACCAAATCCGCGGCTGACTTCCGCGCCTTTTTGTGACAGCTCGATCATGCATTCGCCAATCACGGCAATTTTTTTGGACATAGTCGTGAACCTGAACAGAAGAATTATCAGCAGTGTGCGCTGAGTGAATTAACCGGTCAACTATATTAAAACAACGTTCCATTATTTTATTTGAGCCAGCGCGTGTTCCCGCGCATTTCTGTCATCTTAATTTCATTTTCCCGGTGAATTGAACATAAAGTTCTCAATTGTTGCGCCGATAATCCTGTGACGAGTCCAGAAAGGCTATCCCAACAACAGGACATCTGAAATGAAGTCAGAGCAGGTTATCCAGCGGCTGAGCACTACGCCTGAGGCAAGTATTGAGAACTTGCAGGAGCATCGCTACTGGCTGCAATGTGAGCGTGTGTACACCTATCAGCCGATCTACCGAACAGATGGTCGACTGATGGCAATTGAAATTTTGACCGTCGTGACGCACCCCTCAAACCCTACTCAGCGCATCGCGCCGGATCGCTACTTTGCCGAAGTGGCCGTACGCCAGCGTCTGGACGTGCTGGAAGAGCAGCTTCGTATGCTGGCGACGAAGCACTCCTTTTTCGAGCAGCACGATATCCTCGCCTCGGTGAACGTCGATGGCCCAACCCTGCTGGCGCTGCGCCAGAACGCGAAATTGCAGGAGCTGATCGCCACCCTGCCGTGGATGCGCTTTGAGCTGGTGGAGCATGTCCGCCTGCCGCAGGATTCCTCGTTTGCGTCGATATGCGAATACGGCCCGCTGTGGCTGGATGACTTTGGCACCGGCATGGCGAACTTCTCCGCCCTGAGTGAAGTGCGCTACGACTACATTAAAGTGGCCCGCGATCTGTTCATTATGCTGCGTCAGACCCCGGAAGGGCGGAATCTGTTTACGCTGTTATTACAGCTGATGAACCGCTATTGCCAGGGCGTGATTGTTGAAGGTGTGGAAACACTGGAAGAGTGGCGTGATGTGCAAAACTCTCCCGCAGCGGCGGCGCAAGGCTATTATCTCTCTCGCCCGGTACCCATGGATCGCCTCGATAACGTTATAACGACCCTCTGATAAGCCCGCTTCCCTTTGTCTGGACTATAGTTTTACAGAACAGGTCATCAGGAAAGGGGATAAAAATGACAAGAACAACCAGGGTAATCTCCTGGACAGCAGGGATTTTCTTGTTGTTGATCGTGGTCGTCGCCATCATTATTGCGACGTTTGACTGGAACCGTCTTAAGCCGACCATCAACCAGAAAGTCTCAACCGAACTGAACCGCCCCTTTGCCATACGCGGTGATTTAGGCGTGGTGTGGGAGCGTCAGAAAGAGGAGCCCGGCTGGCGAAGCTGGATCCCCTGGCCACACGTCCATGCCGACGACATCATTCTCGGCAACCCGCCGGATATCCCGGACGTCACAATGATCCACCTGCCGCGCGTTGAAGCCACGCTGGCTCCGCTGGCGCTCCTCACCAAAACGGTCTATCTGCCGTGGATCAAACTTCAGCAGCCCGATGCGCGTCTGATCCGACTCTCAGAAAAAAACAACAACTGGACGTTTAACCTCGCCAGCGACAGCGAAAAAGATCCGGATGCCCACCCTTCTTCCTGGTCATTCCGTCTCGACAATATTCTTTTCGATCGCGGACGGATCGCCATCGACGATAAGGTCAGCAAGGCGGATGTGGAGATCCTGGTCGATCCGCTGGGCAAACCGCTGCCGTTTAGCGAGGTCACGGGCACGAAAGCAAAAGGCGACGCGGCAAGCGTAGGTGACTATGTCTTCGGACTGACGGCAAAAGGGCGTTACAACGGCCAGCCGCTGAGCGGAAAAGGGAAAATAGGCGGCATGCTGGCGCTACGGAGCGAAGGTACGCCGTTCCCGGTGCAGGCGGACTTCCGTTCCGGTAACACCCGCGTGGCGTTCGTGGGCACGGTAAACGACCCGATGAATATGGGGGGCGTCGACCTTCAGCTTAAATTTGCCGGCGATTCGCTGGGCGAGCTGTATGACCTGACAGGCGTACTGCTGCCGGATACCCCGCCGTTCGAAACGGACGGGCATCTGGTCGCCAAAATCGACACCGAAAAATCGTCCGTTTTTGACTACCGGGATTTCAACGGCCGCATCGGCGACAGCGACATCCACGGCACGCTGACCTACACCACCGGAAAACCGCGCCCGAAACTGGAAGGGGATGTTGAGTCCCGCCAGCTGCGTCTGGCCGACCTGGGCCCGCTGATTGGCGTGGACTCGGGTAAAGGAACCAGGTCGAAAGAGGTCAAAAAGGATGTTCAGCCTGCGGGCAAAGTGCTGCCATACGATCGCTTCGAAACCGACAAATGGGACGTGATGGATGCGGATGTGCGCTTTAAAGGCGGAAAAATTGAACATGGCAGTACGCTGCCGATCAGCAATCTTTCGACCCATATCCTTCTCAAAAACGCCGACCTGCGCCTGCAGCCGCTGAAGTTCGGCATGGCGGGCGGAACGATTTCCTCGAATATTCATCTGGAAGGCGATAAGAAGCCGATGCAGGGACGGGCGGAGATCCAGGCGCGTCGATTGAAGCTGAAAGAGCTGATGCCGAACGTAGAGTTGATGCAGAAAACCCTCGGTGAAATGAACGGTGATGCCGACATTCGCGGCGTGGGGAACTCGGTGGCGGCGCTGCTGGGCAGCGGCAATGGTAACCTGAAGCTGCTGATGAACGACGGGCTGGTCAGCCGCAACCTGATGGAGATCCTGGGGCTGAACGTCGGTAACTTCGTCATCGGGCAAATTTTTGGTGATGACGAGGTACGGGTGAACTGTGCGGCGGCCAATCTGGATCTGGTTAACGGCGTGGCGCGCCCGCAGATTTTTGCCTTCGATACGGAAAATGCGGTGATTAACGTGACCGGTACCGCCAGCATGGCCTCGGAGCAGCTTGATTTGACGATTGATCCGGAAAGTAAGGGGATCCGTATCATCACTCTGCGCTCGCCGCTTTACGTGCGCGGGACCTTCAAAAATCCGCAGGCGGGCGTGAAGCCCGGTCCGCTGATTGCGCGTGGTGCAGTGGCTGCAGCGCTTGCGACGCTGGTCACCCCGGCCGCGGCGCTGCTGGCGTTGATTTCCCCGTCAGAAGGCGAAGCGAATCAGTGCCGGACTATTTTGTCGCAGATGAAGAAGTAGCTCCCTTTCTCCCTCTCCCTGTGGGAGAGGGCCGGGGTGAGGGCATCAGGCCGCAATGAATTACAGAGCCTGGTGCTTAGTCTCGTGCGTCAGCAGCAGCGCAATCAGCGTCAGCGCCGCCATGGCCGCCAGATAGACGCCCACGTAGAACAGACCATAGTTCGCCTGCAGCCAGGTAGCGATATACGGCGCAACGGACGCGCCCAGAATTGAGGCAACGTTGTAGGAGAACGACGCGCCCGTATAACGCACTTCCGTCGGGAACAGCTCCGGCAGCAGCGCGCCCATCGGGCCGAAGGTCAGGCCCATCAGGCTCAGGCCAATCAGCAGATACGCCATCACCAGCGCAGGGCTACCGGAACCCAGCAGCGGCGGGAAGACGAACAGCGCGAACAGAATAATCAGTGTGGTGATCACAATCATGCTTGAGCGGCGACCAAACTTATCCGCCAGCAGACCCGCAATCGGCACCATCACACCGAAGCCAATCACCGCCATCATCAGCATCCACAGCACTTCGTTACGCGGCAGACCCAGCCCCACCGGCGCGGCGGCGGTACTGTACGTCATGGAGTATACGGTCATGATGTAGAACAGCGTATAGGTTGCCAGCATGATAAACGTGCCCAGCACGGTCACGCGGACGTGTTTGGTCAGCAGCGTTCCCAGCGGTACTTTTACCTGTTTTTTCGCTGCCGCGACTTTGGCAAAGACCGGCGTTTCGTGCAGGGAGACGCGCACATACAGACCAATCAGCACCAGTACGGCAGAGAAGACAAACGGAATACGCCAGCCCCAGCTCATGAACTGTTCATCCGTCAGCAGCCAGGAGAGCAGCAGGAACGTCCCGTTGGCAAAGAAGAAGCCAATCGGTGCGCCAAGCTGCGGGAATGAGCCATACAGCGCGCGCTTGCGCGCCGGGGCGTTCTCGGTGGCCAGCAGCGCCGCGCCGCCCCATTCACCGCCCAGGCCCAGACCCTGACCAAAACGCGCCAGCGCCAGCAGGACCGGCGCCAGAATGCCGATGGTTTCATAGGTCGGCAGCAGACCGATGGCCACTGTGGAGATGCCCATCGTCAGCAGCGAGGCCACCAGGGTGACTTTGCGGCCAATGCGATCGCCAAAGTGTCCAAACAGCGCAGAGCCAATCGGACGCGCAACAAACGCGATGGCAAAGGTCGCCAGAGACTGCAGCGTAGCCGCCGTCGGATCGCCCTGCGGGAAGAAAATATGCGGGAAGACGATGACCGCGGCGGTGGCATAAATATAAAAGTCGAAGAACTCAATGGCAGTGCCAATCAGCGAGGCGACGACGACTTTATTGCGCGAGTTTACCGGAACGTTTTCCGTTCCTGAGTCGAGTGTGGTGGCTGTTGCTTGCATAATATTTTCTTATTTTTGTCGAACGAAAGGCCATATTACGCACAGCAAAAGCGACATTTCAATCTGTAACAAAGCCGCGTGCTGGTTATAAAAGCAACAAAAAGCGGATAATTTTCAGGCCAGCCAAAACACGTCTATGAAATGCTTCACAGATTTTAAATATCAGTCAATTAAACTGGTTTTTGGTTAAATAAAAGTTACGGACTGGATTTATATGCTGAAATGATGAATCGGGCTGAAATTTCAGCCCGAGAGCGGAGTTACCGGTGCGTTTTGCCCGGCATTCGCGGGTCGTCTTTGTACTCGGCAGTGGCGATCCACGCCGCGCAGAACAGGGTTAAACGGGCGAAGAAGTAGAAGAACGCCATCAGCCCCAGCACCGAGCCAAACGCCGCACCGGAAGGGGATTTAACCAGTGACGGTAAGGTGTACGTCATCACGATTTTAATCACTTCAAAGCCGATCGCCGCAATCAATGTACCGCGGATCAGCGCCTTCTTGCGCGGACGATGGCGGGGCAAGCGCCAGAAGATCCAGAAGAACAGGAGGTAGTTGGCGAAGATAGAAATGGCCAGCCCAATGCCGCGCCAGGCGGGCTTCAGCCATTCGATATAATCAAGATAGAGCGCGGAGATGATCATCTGCTGCGCCGAGCCCGCCACGGAGGTAATGGAAAGCGTCACGATCAGCGCGACGAGCAGGCCAATCAGCGAAACAAAATCGCGGAGATACTTAACCCAAATTTTCTCCTGGTCCTGTGGCTTACGCTCCCAGACGTCGCGCGACTGGGCGCGGATGGCCTCGCGCAGGTTGCCCATCCAGTTAACGCCGGAGTAAAGCGCAATCAGTAAACCGACGATGCCGACGGTAGTACGCTGCTGAACGGCGGTATTGATGGTGCTCTTGAGCGTGCTGGCAAGGGTCGGGTCACTGACGTTATTCAGGATCTTATTGAAGATATCCTGCAGCAGCGTCGGGTGCGACGCGAGCACAAAACCGGCTGCCGCAAACGACACCATCAGGATTGGGATCATCGACAGGAACGAAAAATAGGTGATGGCGGCGCCAAACTGATTTCCCATGCGGTCATTAAAACGCTCGGTCGCGCGGATCAGATGCGCCACCATGGGAAACTGCTGAATTCTCGCGGCGATGCCGGTGACGGTCCCCAGCGCTTTACTGGCGGTGCCTGGTGAAGTGGCCTCTTCGGGCCCGGTTTCCATCTTTTTGACGGGTTCATACTCTAAATGTTGGGTGGGTCGTTGCGGATTGTTTTCCGGCGTCACGCGTCTTTTCCTTTTCGTTGAGCTGGATGTGTTTTTGAATTATAGCCTGCGACTAGTCCACGTAAGCTTTTGTGAGTTCAGTTAGCCACTCCATGAACAAATGGACCCGTCGGGAGAGGTTGCGGCGGTGGGGATAAATCAGCGAGACAGGCATCGGTTCGGCCCGGTATTGCGGGAGGATCTCAATCAGTTTCTTCGCGCGCAGTAAATCACGCACCCCAACCCGCGGAACCTGAATAATGCCCAGCCCGGCGAGACAGGCGGCCTGGTAAGTTTCCGTGCTGTTGACGGTTAACACCCCGCCCGTTTTTATCCACTGGGTCGCACTGCCGTTATAAAACTCAAAGCCCTGTGGGCGGGCTCCCAGCATCGCGGCGTAGTGGATCACGGCGTGTGAGCCTAAATCGTCCAGCGTTTCCGGGTAGCCAAAACGCGCCAGATAGTCCGGACTGGCGCAGTTAATCACCGACAGCTTGCCCAGCGGACGGGCGATCAGCCCTGAATCCTTCAGCGTGCCGACGCGGACGACGCAATCAAACCCTTCACGGATCACATCCACCAGGCGATCGCTGCTGCTGAGTTCCAGTTCAATGCCCGGATAGTGCTGCAGAAAAGCAGGCAGTTTAGGGATGACTAAATTTCGAGCAACGCCGACGGGCATATCCACGCGGAGCCGACCGCTGATGCTGGAGGGATCGTGCTGAAACATGCCGTCGAGTTCATCAAGGTTTGCCAGCAGATCTTTTGCCCGCTCGTAATAGACCATGCCGTCCTGCGTCAGGCTGACGCGGCGCGTGGTGCGGTGCAATAGCTGGGTGCCAAGCCGGTTTTCCAGGGCCTGAATTTGCCGTGAAACGCTACCTTTCGGCAGGGTTAATGTTTCGGCTGCGCGGGAAAAACTCTCCAGTTCCGCGACGCGAACGAATAACTGCATTGCGTGAATTTTATCCATAGAGGAAGCTCATTGTTGTTGCAGTTGAAACAGTGAAGCGTTCTAACCCATCTTTATTGATTTTCTATCACCTAATAAGCTCTTTCTCAATCTCCATAACAGCCAAAACGAGGTATATGATGAGTGAACGTATCGCATTAGTGACGGGTGGTAGCCGCGGTCTGGGTAAAAACGCTGCGTTAAAGCTGGCGGCAGACGGCACGGGAGTCATCCTGACATACAACCGTAGCCAGCAGGAAGCGCTGGATGTTGTGCATGAAATTCAGCAAAAAGGCGTTAACGCAGCGGCATTACGGCTGAACGTCGGGGATATCACTGGTTTTGATAATTTTGCCCTGGAGCTTCAGGAAACCCTTAGGACCGTCTGGCAGCGTGAAACCTTTGACTATTTATTGAACAATGCCGGGACGGGTTTATATGCGCCCTATACCGACACGACGGAAGCCCAGTTCGATGAGGCGCTGAACATTCATTTCAAAGGACCTTTCTTCCTGACACAGCGCCTGCTGCCGCTGCTTAACGACGGGGGACGTATCCTCAACGTCTCCAGCGGTCTGGTCCGTTTTACCCAGCCGGGCTCAGGGACCTACGCGGCGATGAAGGGGGCGATGGAAGTGCTGACGCGTTATCAGGCGAAAGAGCTCGGCGCGCGTGGAATTTCCGTCAATATCATTGCGCCGGGCGCGATAGAAACTGACTTTGGCGGCGGACGCGTACGCGACAACGCGGAGCTGAATCAGCTGCTGGCCTCGCAGACGGCGCTGGGTCGGGTGGGGCTGCCGGACGATATTGGCGATGCCATTGCGGCACTGCTCAGCGATAAACTGGGCTGGATGAACGCGCAACGTATTGAAGTATCAGGCGGCATGTTCCTGTGAAGTACGCGCTTAAGGAAATCCTTAAGGCGAATGTGTCCAGATACTGACAGATATAAAGAACACGGGGGATTTGTAACGTCTCCATTCGTTGAGTTTTTTCTTAAACAACCCCTCTGTAGAATCGCCCTTCGCTATTCTCAGAGGGAGAAAAACGATGCGAGTAATCATGTTTGACAGGCATTCACTCTTTATTCACGGAGCGATACACAGCCTTCAGGCGTTAATTCCGGAAATAGATATGACAGGGACCTGTCAGGCAGACGATTTATGGACCCAGGTTTCCGCTTCGCCGTCAGCTATCGTCATCATTGACGGTAATGTCATCCAGGACGACGGGAGCGCTTTGCTGGAGGAGATGATGCAACGCTTTCCGGCGATACGCGTGATTCTGGTTCTGGCGAAAAAAGAGGCCAGATGGGTTGAGCAGTTGCGGCAGCGAAACATCATGGCCATTATTCCCCGAAATGCCCGCCCCGAGCGGTTTTCCGCCGTGCTGGATTCGGTGTCCAGAGGGATGGTCTGTTTTCCCGGAGAGTGGGTCAGCCTGCCGTCGTCGCCTCAGGCGTTATTATCCCTGAGCGAGCGTCAGCGCGACGTGCTGAAACTGCTGGCGGCGGGGGAGTCAAATAAAGAGATCGGACGCAATCTCAACATCAGTGCGGCCACGGTAAAAGCGCACCTCGAGGCGCTTTTCCGGCGGCTGGACGTGAAAAACAGAACGCAGGCGGCCCTGCTCTATACCCGTGCAACGGCCTGAAAAATCGCGTTTGGGAGTGAAGGCATCACGCCGAAACTGAATATCATCATAACTAGCGCATCATGCTGCTGTTGGGTTAATGGACGCGTCACATTTTCCCGCAGCAGCGCCTCACAGAGCTGAATATCGTCATGCAACAAATCTTCTGCCTCGGCAGGCGTGACGGGACCGTGAAAATGCGCCCGATCGCGGATCACGTGGCCGTAGCCAATAACCCATAATCCGTTCTCGTCACGATATTTCTCCAGAGAAAGACCCTGATGTTTTTTTATTAACGCAATGGCGGCAGAAGATATTTTCAGCGCATGACCTTTCATATTCGTTTCCTCTTAATAGCGATACTGTAAAGGAAACGATGTCCGAGAAATATCCGCCAAATGGCTGTTGATCAGGAATTATTATTCAGGTATTCCTGCTGTAATAAACCAAATAGCCAGTCATTTTGCCAGCGCCCCGCAAGGTAATAGCTCTCGCGTAATTCGCCTTCCAGGCGAAAGCGGGCTTTTTCCAGCAGGCGTCGTGAAGCGACATTCCCCGCGGTGACGGTGGCGGTGAGTCGCCGTATACCGCCCTGATGAAAAGCGTAATCGCAAAGCGCTTTCAGGGATTCAAAGCCGTAGCCTTTCCCCTGCGCCTCGGGTGCGAAAAGGAAGCCCACTTCAGCGCAGTCCTCCTCCCGATGAATATACCCGGTAACGCCCAGCGGGACCTGTGAAGCGGTATCACGTACGACGAGACAAAGCCAGTGCGCGCTGCCTGGTGACCATGGCGTCAGGCGCGAATCAAACGCCTCGCGGATCGCCGCGACGGGGCGGTCTTCCGCCACAAAGCGCATAACGTCGGGATGCTGCTGTAGCGCCAGAAAAAAGGGCCAGTCTTGTTCCTGCAGGGGCGAACAGGTAAGGCGAGGGGTAATTAAAACCGGCATTCGGATTCTCCTGAAACATTTTAAATGATTTTAGGGTTGTCACTTTATTTCAACAGAAAGTCAGGTATGGTTAACCGCGTATAAATAAAAAGAAAAAGGGCCGTCTCGTGCCCATTCCGGATGTCTCGTTGTCGCTTAAGGAAAACAATGACTCTCAGCACATCACACCATATTCGCGAACAGTTCGAACACTGTCTGGCGGTCATTCGCCATGCGTCGGTGGAAATTTTGCTTCTTCTGAATGTACATGCTTCTGAGGGCAAAGATCCACGATGGTTCCTGGAACAACTCGACAGCGCGCGATTAGCTCTGGGCGGCTGGGGAGCCGTTGCGAAAAAACTCAACCTGAATGATGCCGAGATGTCGGAATTTACGCTCCAGCTGCGCCTGCTCCAGCAGCGCGTTCCGCAGTATGAAAGCGGACAGGATGTGAGTGAAAACCAGCTTATTGCGGCGATGCGGTTTGTGACCGCGCTGGAACACCTTCGCCTGCAGCAGCCGCTGCTGACCTACAGCACGGACCTGGCGCCGGGAAGCGAACTTCAGCAGCAGCAGGCGCAAAAGCAGGTACGCGCAATTGAGCTGATGATTAAAGGGCTCATCCAGCAGGCCTGGCCCGATCAGGTGCGGCTGAACAACCATCTTAAGACCCTGTTTAACGCTGACCGCGTGCGGCGCTGGCTGAAGCTTGGCGAGATCAACGATGTCCTGAGCGGCATGATGTTCAGCGAGCTGGCGCAGATGCTGGTGGATAAAAAAGAGTTCAGCCGCTATTACGCCTCGCTGTTCAGCGACCCGTCTATGCTGACGCTGCTGGTTGAACCGCGCAAAACGCTGCAAACCTTCCTCGATGACATTCGGCAAATCCGCAACAACATTACCGTTCAGAAAACGTTAAGCTCGGCGCAAATTCAGCTGCTGGATAACTACTACGCGCAGATCGCGCGGCCAGTGCAACGCGCGTTTGAGGAGGGGAGAACGCGCGTCAATCCGGCCGGATTTATGGCGGTAGATGCCAGCGAACTGCATACCTTCTGGGAAAAGGCGCAGAAAATGGATCGGGTTACCGGTGGGGATCTGTTTGAAGTCCGTGACACCATTGAAAAGCCGACCCAGCGCGCGCCGCGCACCCCAGAACAACGCGAGCAGCTCATTTCCGGTGCGCTATGGGGAGCGGTTGGCGTCATGGTGATTGCCATCGTGGCGGGGGGCTTCTGGCTGGTGACCAGCAGCAAACCGCAGCCAGCCAGCGCCAGAGCGGCTGAAGCGGCCCCTCCGCAAGAAATGCGCGAGACGCCTTCCTCGCGCGAAACGCTCACGCGCATGGGGGTGACCTGGGACGAGAATAATTTCCGCTCGGCCATTAACCGCAACGATACCCGCGTGACCCTGCTATTTTTGCAGGGCGGTATGGACTGGAAGCTCTCCTGGACCGAAGAGGCGATGTCGGCAGGGTATGACGATGTGCTGGAGCTGATGTTACGTTACCGGCAGAACATGGTGGAAGAGAAGCCGTGCCGTCGCTTCATCAACACGCTCAGCCACGCCATGTCGAACGGCGAGTCTCTGACCTCGGTACGTAAAGAGTACCTCAAAGCCTTCTGCACCGTGCCTGCCGTGGTGAAACGCCAGCAGCACGATCTCGACATGGCCACACGCCGCGCGCAGTCACAGCCGGATGCCACCACGAAAAAATGGCAGTCTATTCAGAGTGCCATTTATGAGGTGATCCGCTAAAATTTTTCCCCTCACCCCAGCCCTCTCCCCAAAGGGGCGAGGGAGATAAAGAGCGCACCGTGCAGTCCCCTCTCCCCTCTGGGGAGAGGGTTAGGGTGAGGGCACCAGACCGCACCCCACTCAAGGCTCCCCATACAACCCAATCAGCCGCCGCACCACGCCGTTCGTCCAGCCGAAACCATCCTGCAGCGGATACTCACCCCCGCCACCTTCTCGCGGCGTACTGCTGGCGATGTGGTACTTCTCAATCAGCTTATGATGCGTCTGATAAAAATGGTTCACCGTATGCAGCCAGCTCCAGGCGATCTCATCGCCCAGCGAATCGTTGCCGTACTGCTTGAACCCCTGAATAGCCATCCACTGCAGTGGCGCCCAGCCGTTGGGTTTATCCCACTGCTCGCCGGTTTCGTACTCGGTAGCCAGAATTCCGCCCGGGGTCAGCAGCCGCGCTTTGACCGCGTCAGACAGGCGATCGGCCTGCTCGTGCGTCGCCATGCCAACGTACAGCGGCACAATGCTGGCGGCAGAAAACAGCGCCAGCTCTTCTCGCCGCCAGTCGTAATCGCGGTAACAGCCGCTCTCCTCATCCCACAGATAGCGGTTCACCGCCGCGCGGCGATCGTTGGCTTTCTGGCGGAATTCCTCTGCCGTCTCTTTATCCCCTTTCGACGCCGAAATGTTGGCGATAGCGCTTTCCAGCTTGAACAGGAAGGCGTTCAGATCGATAGGAATAAACTGCGTCGTGCGGATGCTGGCGAGCCGCGACGGATCGCGCAGCCAGCGGGACGAATAATCCCAGCCGGATGCCGCACCCGCGCGCAGATCGCGATACACCTCATTGGGCGGACGACCCGAGTGGCGCGCAGTTTCCACGTCTTCAATCCACGATTCGTCGCGTGGGGTATCACGGTCGTCCCAGTAGCGGTTGAGCAATGAACCGTCCGGCATGCGCACGGCGCTTCGGTAAGCCTGGTTAAGCAGCAGCGACTCCGCGCCGTCCATCCAGAAGGCGTACTCCATTTTAAGGTGATCCAGATAGCGTTTCGCACCGCGTACGCCGTCCTCCTCGAACAGCTCCACCATCAGGGCAAAGACCGGCGGCTGCGAACGGCTGAGATAATAGGTGCGGTTGCCGTTGGGGATATGGCCGTAGCGTTCAATCAGCCAGGCGAAGTTGTCCGCCATACATTTGAGCAGATCGTTACGGCCGCTCTCCGCCAGCCCCAGCATGGAGAAATAGGAATCCCAGTAGTAGGTCTCGCTGAAGCGCCCGCCGGGGACGATATAGGCCTGCGGCAGCGCCAGCAGGGAAGACCAGGGAATATGATCCTGCGGCTCGCGCGTCAGCACCGGCCACAGGTTATCGATGTGCTCTTTCAGGGAGAGTCCCGGGTCGGAGACATATTCTGTGCCGTAGGTTTCAGGCATCCAGAAGTGGTTCTCCACAAACTGGCGCAGGTCGAAATCCCGGTGGCGTCTGACCTTGCGGTAGCGGATCAGGATATCCAGGGGATCCATCTTCGGCGCACAGTCGGGGAAGGTTTTACTGTCAGCAAACAGCCGCGTCGACTGCACATGCTCGAACAGTTCAAGGTAGCGGTCTGCGGGCGTCAACGCATCGGAGGCGGGTAGCCCCTCGATCATTTCGGGTTCCGGCTCCGCCTCAATCATTTCATCCAGTTTCAACTCGCAGGGATCGGTCTCGTAGCGCAGCTCTTCTGCAATCTCGAATTCGATGTTCTCGGTAGCCTGTAGTTTCTGGTTGAACATGGTGATAGGGACCTCCGGTTGTGTGTTCAAAAGACAGGTTTATCCGGGCGTCTTATAAGCGTAGACATTCGCTTCGGTAGTTGGGGAGGGATATGTGCGGTAGATCACTATTTTCGGAGCATTCGTTTTGCAACGATTTATGAATGTTAAAAAAAATGCCCCTCCGGGGAGGGGCATCAGGATTAACGCATGGTCACAAACTCTTCCGCGGCCGTCGGGTGGATTGCCACCGTGTTGTCGAAGTCTTTCTTGGTTGCGCCCATCTTCAGCGCCACGGCGAAGCCCTGCAGGATCTCATCCATGCCGAAGCCGATGCCGTGGATACCGACAATCTTCTCGTCCGGGCCCACGCAGACCAGCTTCATGCGGCAAGGCTGACGGTGCGAGGTGACGGCGGTATACATCGCGGTGAACGCTGATTTATACACTTTCACCTGATCGTCGCCGTACTGCTCGCGCGCCTGCGGCTCGGTTAAGCCGACGGTGCCGATTGGCGGGTGGCTAAAGACTACGGTTGGGATAAGGTTGTAATCCAGATGCTCGTCCGGCTTGTTGTTGAACAGGCGCTCGGAGAGACGACGACCCGCCGCAACGGCCACTGGCGTCAGCTCAACCGCGCCGGTGTTGTCACCGACTGCATAAATGCCCGGTACGCTGGTATTCTGGAATTTATCGACGACGATATAGCCTTTTTCGTCGGTTTTCACCCCGGTCACGCCCAGGTTGAAGTTATCGTTCGCCGGTTCACGGCCAATCGCCCAGATCAGGCAATCGACGGTCTGGCTGCGGCCATCTTCCAGCTCCAGGGTCAGGCTGCCGTCCGCATTTTTCACCACCGCTTTTGGCACGGCGTTGGTGTGCAGGGTTGGGCCTTCGGCGTTCATCACTTCAACCAGCGTGTCGACAATCAGCGGGTCAAAGCTGCGCAGCGGCGCGTGTTTACGCACGAACAGGTGCGCTTCTGCGCCCAGGCCGTTAATCACGCCGGCCAGCTCTACCGCGATGTAACCCGCGCCAACAACGGCAACGCGCTTAGGCAGGGCAGGCAGCTCGAAGAAACCGTCGGAGTCGATGCCGTATTCCACGCCCGGGATGTTCGGGTGGCTCGGACGACCGCCGGTGGCGATCAGGATGTGATCGGCGGTGATCGTCTCGCCGTTCACTTCGATCGTTTTCGCGTCCACAAAGCGGGCGAAGCCGCGGATCACGTCGACGTTATTTTTGCCCAGCACGTTGTCGTACGAGGTGTGAATGCGGTCGATGTAGGCGGTACGGCTGGCGATCAGCTTGTCCCAGTCGAAGTTATTGATGGTAGTGTCAAAGCCATAATCCGGACCGTACATATGGATAGCTTCACGGATTTGCGCCGCATGCCACATCACCTTCTTCGGTACACAACCCACGTTCACGCAGGTGCCGCCCAGCGCTTTGGCTTCAATCAGCGCGCACTTCTGGCCGTACATGGCCGCACGGTTGATGGAGGCGATGCCGCCGCTGCCGCCGCCGATTGCGATGTAGTCATAATGCTTAGTCATAGCTTTTGTCCTTAATCGTGAATTGCCGCGATTGTATACCTGAAATCAATAGTTTCCACCGATGGCTGCGATTACTCCGGCACGATCCAACTGACGGTGGCGTGGCCTGTACCCGCTGGCACCAGCGTTTTATGCAGCCACGGCAGCACGTTGTTCATCTGCGCTTCGAGCTTCCACGGCGGGTTGATCACAATCATCCCGGAGGCGGTCATGCCGCGCTGATCGCTGTCCGGGCGTACCGCCAGCTCAATCTGCAGGATTTTGCGGATGCCGGTGGCTTCCAGGTCTTTGATCATGCGTTTGATTTGCGCGCGCAGCACCACCGGGTACCACAGGGCATAGGTGCCGGTAGCAAAGCGTTTGTAGCCTTCGTGGATACCGGTTACCACCGCCTGATAGTCGGTTTTGATTTCGTACGGCGGGTCGATCAGCACCAGGCCGCGACGGGAAACCGGCGGCAATTTGGCTTTCAGCTGCTGGTAGCCATCGGCTTTTTCCACGCGGGCGCGGCTGTCTTTCTGGAATTCAGAACGCAGCAGCGGGAAATCGCTCGGGTGCAGCTCGGTCAGCTGGAGGCTGTCCTGCTCGCGCAGCAGCTGGCGTGCAATCAGCGGCGAGCCCGGGTAATAGCGCAGCTGGCCGTTGCGGTTGAAGTGATTCACCACGCCGATGTACGGCTCCAGCTCGGCAGGCAGGTCGTCCTGCTGCCAGATGCGGGCAATCCCTTCCAGATATTCACCGGTACGCTCGGCATGCTCGCCGCTCAGCTGATAACGGCCCGCGCCCGCGTGCGTGTCCAGATAGAGAAACGGCTTCTCTTTCTCTTTGAGCGATTCGATGATCAGGCTCTGAACGGTGTGTTTAAGGACGTCGGCGTGGTTGCCTGCGTGGAAGCTGTGGCGATAACTGAGCATGGGTAATGATATTCCGCTGAATTGACGATTTGCCACAGTTTACAGCAGAACGGCGCAGATTACCCGTAGGCCCGGCAAGCGCAGTGCCACCGGGCGTTTTTCGACAACCTTCGGCATTGAAATCCTCTACACTTAACCCCATTCTAGATCCCATATGCACAGCGCCGGATGCGCGCTTCATTCACCTATTTCAACAGGACAGCGTTTATGACCAATCCATTACTGACGCCTTTTTCGTTGCCGCCGTTTTCTAAAATCCTCCCTGAGCATGTGGTTCCAGCCGTTACGCAATCGCTGGACAACTGCCGCGCGGCGGTAGAAAGCGTGGTAGCGCAGGGCGCGCCGTACACCTGGGAAAATCTGTGTCAGCCGCTGGCCGAAGTGGACGACGTGCTGGGGCGTATCTTCTCCCCGGTGAGCCACCTGAACTCGGTAAAGAACAGCCCGGAACTACGCGAAGCCTACGAACAGACCCTGCCGCTGCTCTCTGAGTACAGCACCTGGGTCGGCCAGCACGAAGGGCTCTACAAAGCCTACCGCGACCTGCGCGACGGCGACCATTATGCCGAACTGAACACGGCGCAGAAGAAATCGGTCGATAACGCGCTGCGTGATTTTGAGCTGTCCGGGATAGGCCTGCCAAAAGAGAAGCAGACCCGCTACGGTGAAATTGCCGCGCGTCTGTCCGAGCTGGGCAACCAGTACAGCAACAACGTCCTCGACGCCACTATGGGCTGGACGAAGCTGATTACCGACGAAGCGGAGCTGGCGGGTATGCCGGAAAGCGCGCTGGCGGCGGCAAAAGCCCAGGCCGAAGCGAAAGAGCAGGACGGTTTCCTGTTAACGCTGGATATCCCGAGCTACCTGCCGGTAATGACCTACTGCGACAACCAGGCCCTGCGCGAAGAGATGTACCGCGCGTACAGCACCCGCGCCTCCGATCAGGGGCCGAATGCCGGTAAGTGGGACAACAGCCCGGTAATGGCGGAAATCCTTGCCCTGCGTCACGAGCTGGCACAGCTGCTGGGCTTCGAAAACTACGCCGATAAATCCCTCGCCACCAAAATGGCGGAGAACCCGCAGCAGGTGCTCGACTTCCTGACCGATCTGGCGAAACGCGCCCGTCCTCAGGGTGAGAAAGAGCTGGCCCAGCTGCGCGCCTTCGCGAAAGCGGAGTTCGGCGTGGACGAGCTGCAGCCGTGGGACATCGCCTGGTACAGCGAAAAACAGAAGCAACACCTCTACAGCATCAGCGACGAGCAGCTGCGCCCGTATTTCCCTGAAAACAAAGCCGTTAACGGCCTTTTCGAGGTGGTAAAACGCATCTATGGCATCACCGCCAAAGAGCGTACCGATATCGACGTCTGGCACCCGGACGTGCGCTTCTTCGAGCTTTATGACGAGAAAAACGAGCTGCGTGGCAGCTTCTACCTCGATCTCTACGCGCGTGAGAACAAGCGCGGCGGGGCGTGGATGGACGACTGCGTGGGCCAGATGCGTAAAGCCGACGGCTCTTTGCAAAAGCCGGTCGCCTACCTGACCTGTAACTTTAACCGTCCGGTGAACGGCAAACCGGCGCTGTTCACCCATGATGAAGTGATCACCCTGTTCCACGAGTTCGGTCACGGTCTGCACCACATGCTGACCCGCATCGAAACCGCAGGCGTGGCGGGCATCAGCGGGGTGCCGTGGGATGCGGTCGAGCTGCCAAGCCAGTTTATGGAAAACTGGTGCTGGGAGCCGGACGCGCTGGCGTTTATCTCCGGTCACTATGAAACCGGCGAACCGCTGCCGAAGGAACTGCTGGATAAAATGCTGGCGGCGAAAAACTACCAGGCGGCGATGTTCATCCTGCGTCAGCTGGAGTTCGGCCTGTTCGACTTCCGCCTGCACGCGGAGTTCAGCCCGGAGCAGGGCGCGAAAATCCTTGAAACCCTGGCCGAGATTAAAAAGCAGGTTGCCGTTATTCCTGGACCAACCTGGGGCCGCTTCCCGCATGCCTTCAGCCACATCTTCGCAGGCGGCTACGCGGCGGGTTACTACAGCTACCTGTGGGCCGACGTGCTGGCGGCAGATGCCTTCTCTCGCTTCGAAGAAGAGGGGATCTTCAACCGCGAAACCGGGCAGTCGTTCCTCGATAACATCCTGACCCGTGGCGGGTCTGAAGAGCCGATGGTGCTGTTCAAACGCTTCCGCGGCCGCGAGCCGCAGCTGGATGCGATGCTTGAGCATTACGGGATCAAAGGCTGATTGTTACGTGAAGATCTGCTTAGTGGATGAAACAGGTGCCGGAGACGGCGCCTTATCTGTTCTGGCGGCCCGCTGGGGGCTGGAGCACGATGAAGAAAACCTGATGGCGCTGGTGATGACGACAGCGCATCTTGAATTACGCAAGCGCGACGAACCGAAGCTCGGCGGGATTTTTGTCGACTTTGTCGGCGGCGCGATGGCGCACCGGCGCAAGTTCGGCGGCGGTCGCGGCGAGGCGGTGGCTAAAGCGGTTGGGATTAAAGGAAGCTATCTGCCGGACGTGGTTGATGCCACGGCGGGGCTGGGGCGCGATGCGTTTGTGCTGGCCTCTGTTGGCTGTCACGTGCGGATGCTGGAGCGTAATCCGGTGGTCGCTGCGCTGCTCGACGATGGGCTAGCGCGGGGCTATGCGGACCCGGAAATCGGCCCATGGCTGCAGGAAAGACTACAGCTGATCCATGCGTCCAGCCTGACGGCGCTGACGGATATCACCCCGCGCCCGCAGGTGGTCTATCTCGACCCTATGTTCCCGCATAAGCAGAAAAGCGCGCTGGTGAAGAAAGAGATGCGGGTGTTTCAGTCGCTGGTGGGGCCGGATTTGGATGCAGATGGCCTTCTGGAGCCAGCTCGTCAGCTTGCAACGAAGCGGGTGGTGGTAAAGCGCCCGGACTATGCGCCGCCGCTGGCGGACGTTGCCACGACCAATGCGGTGACCACCAAAGGGCACCGGTTTGATATTTATTCGGGAACGCCAGAATAGTGCGGGCTGATGCCCTCACCCTAACCCTCTCCCACAGGGAGAGGGAACAAACATTAAAAACGGCAACCATGTTGCCGTTTTGCTTTTACCCTGTAGGCCCGGTAAGCGTTAGCGCCACCGGGCTTATTTGCACTTACTCGTCTTCTTCGTCACGCAGCGGAACAATCAGCATATCCACGTGAACGGTGTTAATCAGCTGGCGCGCTGAAGACATCAGCTTGCTCCAGAAGTCCTGATGGTGACCGCACACCACCAGGTCCATGTCGTATTTCTTGATCGCATCAACCAGCACCTGGCCCAGGTCGCCGCTACCGCTCAGGGTTTCGGTAATCGGGTAGCCCGCGTTGGTGGACAGTTCGCTCAGGGCGTGGTGAGTCTCTTCGGAGATGCGTTTCTGCATGTCGCCAAGATTCACGTCGATCAGACCGGTGTAGAGGTCGGAGTAATTCACGTCAACGTGAATCAGCGAAACTTTCGCGTTGTAAGGACGTGCCATGGATACCGCTTTATCAACCAGCACTTTGCTCTCCGGGGAGAGGTCAACCGCGATGAGAATGTGTTTGTAAGCCATAGTGTTACTCCTTCCTTAAGTTATCGATGACTAAATGGGAAAGCCGTCGTCTGATGCTTTCATTACGGCCCAGTTAAACATATTTTTCAAGCTTTGGTGTTGATAACGATTAACCTTGTGGCAAAAAAATTAACGGATCTCCTACACTATTAAATGAGCCGTTCGGATATTAAAACGCGAACCGGATCGACTTTTGGTCATTCTTTCACTGAACTGTCTGTCAGGGCATTGGGGTGCGGTAGCTCAGGAGCCTTGCTTCGTGGGCGGACGCCGGGGAGGATGTATGATTAGCACCGTCGCATTGTTTTGGGCGTTATGCGTGGTTTGCATAGTGAATATGGCGCGCTACTTCTCATCGTTACGTGCGCTGTTAGTGGTACTTCGTGGTTGCGATCCGTTGCTTTATCAGTATGTGGACGGTGGAGGTTTCTTCACCTCGCATGGACAGCCCAGCAAGCAGATGCGTCTGGTGGGATACATCTACTACCAGCGCTACCGCGATCATCACGATGAAGAATTTATTCGTCGCTGCGAGCGCCTGCGTCGTCAGTTCATTTTGACCAGCGCCCTGTGCGGGCTGGTCGTGGTCAGTATGATTGCATTGATGATTTGGCACTGAGCACCACAGCAGGCGGGGTCAGCCCCGCCTTCTTTCCTCTGGCTCAGGGCTTAACTGAGAACCGGAGATCGGAGATATCGCTCTCAATCGAAATAACCTTCCCGCTATAGGCAATTTTCACTTCCCCGCTTGTATCAATACTGGCTGAGGTTATCGTGCCTGTACCTTCGATGACAGGATGCTTCATGGTCAACTGATGGATAATGTCTGAATCTTTTCCTGCGATCTCCCCCGAGAGATAGTAACGGTAAATTGGTGATACGGTTGTGCCACCCTGATTGTTCACGGTCATATAGAGCCAGACGCTGTCAGATAATTTATAAACGCGCTGAAGTTCATCGTGATTTCGCTGATTAGGCTGGTGGTTTAGCCATACAAATCCAATGACCAGAATCAGAAGCGAAAGCGTCACAAGGGAGTGAATCCATTTAGTAGCCGTTTTGAATGGCATAGTCTATTCCGTCATGGGTGTTGTTTGGATTGAGAACATTCGCGAGGATAATAGTTATTTGTGAACTAAAAATCTGAACAGATAGTGTTCAGATTGCCCTGATTACAGCACTGGGTTGAGTAAAAAAAACAGCCATAAAAAAAGCGGGTCAGTTTCCTGACCCGCTTTTTGTCGCCTTCAACCGATTAAATCAGCTTCAGCGAAATCCAGTACAAACCGCCGGACAGCAGGATTGAGGCCGGAAGGGTGAACACCCAGGCCATCAGAATGTTAGTCACGGTTTTGCGCTGCAGGCCGCCACCGTCAACAATCATGGTACCTGCCACGGACGAAGAGAGTACGTGGGTGGTGGATACCGGCATACCGGTGTAGCTCGCCAGACCGATAGAAACCGCCGCCGTCATCTGCGCGGACATACCCTGCGCATAGGTCATGCCTTTCTTACCGATCTTCTCACCGATGGTGGTCGCCACACGACGCCAGCCAATCATCGTACCGATACCGAGCGCCAGCGCGACGGCCATGATGATCCAGATTGGCGCGTACTCGATGGTGTTGAGCATATCGCCTTTCAGTTTCTTCAGGAGACGCTGGTCGTCAGCATTCACGTCAGGCAGCTTCGCCACTTTATCCGTCACATCAGAGATGCACAGCATAATGCGACGCAGCTGACCACGCTGCTCTACGGTCAGTTTGTCATAGCTTTCGATATTGCCCAGCATGCCTTTCGCACGTTCCAGCGCATTAATCGCGTTTGCCGGATGGCAGTGGAACTCACCTGGTGCAGTTGTGGCACCGGCTTCCGGAGAAGGAATTAACTGGTCAACGCCGGTCGCTTTTTTCAGCAGCTCAGGGTGCTGCTGGAAATAGGTTTCGACGTTGTTCACCGCATCGCGGGTACGGGTGATTTCGTAGCCAGAGGCGTTCATGTTGACCACGAATCCTGCCGGTGCGACGCCAATCAGTACCAGCATCACCAGACCAATGCCTTTCTGACCATCGTTCGCGCCGTGTGAGAAAGCCACGCCGATAGCGGAAATGATCAGGGCAATCCGCGTCCAGAATGGCGGCTTTTTCTTGCCGTCTTTCTTTTCACGCTCTGCCGGCGTCAGGTGAATACGGGAGCGCTTTTTAGTATTGCTCCAGTAACGACGCAGGATGAAGATCAGCCCGCCAGCCACCACCAGACCCACGATAGGGGAGACGATGAGTGAGGCGAAGATCCCCAGTACTTTCGGGATATTTAACGCATCAACAACCGATGTACCGGTCATGAGGGCGTTCGTTAACCCGATACCGATAATCGCGCCGATGAGTGTGTGAGAACTGGATGCAGGCAGGCCGAAATACCAGGTACCGAGGTTCCAGATAATTGCAGCAAGCAGCATTGAGAACACCATAGCAAGGCCATGGCCAGAACTAACGTTAAGCAGCAGATCCGTTGGCAGCATATGCACAATGGCATACGCAACGCTCAGTCCGCCCAGGAGGACACCAAAAAAGTTAAATACCGCCGCCATAACAACCGCAAGCTGCGATCGCATTGCGCGAGTGTAAATAACCGTCGCTACTGCGTTTGCAGTGTCGTGGAAGCCGTTGATCGCTTCGTAAAACAGTACAAAAACCAGAGCAAGCAATAATAAAAGCCCGGTATGTAAATCCAGGCCGGCAAACAAATGTAGCATAGGACGTTACGCCATTTTGAGGACATGAACGCGGCGCATTATCCAGGACAAATGCACGGCGGGCAAAGTGAAATATAGACTTTTTTTGACATACCATCTGATTTGAGAAAAGTGCCTGAAAGGATATTCTTTAAATTTCAATGAAATGGCTTTGTAATATCTTTTTACGCTGGTGTGACCACAGAGGAAACTTTACAATCCGCGGCAGTTAACAAAGAGGGTTTTGACGTGGAAAGGTTTGATGCCGTGGTAATTGGCGCCGGTGCGGCGGGTATGTTTTGTGCGGCCATGGCCGGACAGGCGGGTCGTCGCGTGCTGCTGCTGGATAACGGTAAAAAGCCAGGCCGTAAGATCCTGATGTCCGGCGGCGGGCGCTGTAACTTCACTAATCTGTATGTTGAACCCGCGGCCTATTTGAGCCAAAACCGTCATTTTTGTAAATCTGCGCTGGCGCGCTACACCCAATGGGATTTTATCGACCTGGTGGGTAAGCACGGCATCGCGTGGCATGAAAAGACGCTGGGACAGCTGTTCTGCGACGACTCCGCGCAGCAGATTGTCGATATGCTGGTGGCCGAGTGCGAGAAGGGCGGCGTCGTCATGCGCCTGCGCACGGAAGTGCTGGACGTCACGCGCGACGAGCAGGGCTACACGCTGCAGCTGAACGGTGAAACCGTCAGCGCGGACCGCCTGGTGATCGCCAGCGGCGGCCTGTCCATGCCGGGGCTGGGCGCTTCCCCGTTCGGCTATAAGATTGCCGAACAGTTTGGCCTGAAAGTCTTGCCCACGCGCGCCGGGCTGGTGCCGTTTACGCTGCATAAACCGCTTCTTGAACAGCTTCAGACGCTGTCTGGCGTGTCTGTTCCCTCCGTTATTACCGCCGAAGACGGGACCGTGTTCCGCGAAAATCTGCTCTTTACCCATCGCGGCCTCTCCGGCCCGGCGGTACTGCAAATCTCCAGCTACTGGCAGCCGGGGGAGTTTGTTACGGTGAACCTGCTCCCGGACTGCGATCTCGACGCGTTCATTAACGAGCAGCGTACCGCGCACCCGAATCAAAGCCTGAAAAACACGCTGGCAATGCAGTTGCCAAAACGACTGGTGGAATGTTTGCAGGCGCTGGGGCAGATCCCGGATGTGTCGCTCAAGCAGCTTAACAGCCGCGAGCAGGAAACGCTGGTCGAGACGCTAACAAACTGGCGCGTGCAGCCAAACGGCACCGAAGGCTACCGTACGGCAGAGGTCACGCTGGGCGGGGTCGATACGAATGAGCTCTCGTCCCGCACCATGGAAGCACGCAACGTGCCGGGGCTTTATTTTATTGGCGAAGTGATGGATGTGACCGGCTGGCTCGGCGGATACAACTTCCAGTGGGCATGGGCAAGTGCCTGGGCGTGTGCTCAGGCGCTGGCAGAAGACAAGTGACATAAGATCGCTGCCACTCGTCGCGGCTGGCTTTACGGACCGACGGTGGTGATGTCCGTCACGGCCAGAATATTGCTTGCGGCCACGGTTCCCATCTTGATATATGACGCTGCGGTAACGCCGCCAATATGGGGAGAAATGACCACGTTTTCTACGGACTGCCAGAGATGCGGCGCGGTCAGCGGCTCGTGGGTAAAGCTGTCCAGCGCTGCGCTGTGCAGCGTGCCATCTCGAAGCGCCGTCAGTAACGATTCACTGTGGATCAGTCCGCCGCGTGCCGTATTGACCAGAATGGCGTTCCGCTTGCAGTGTGCGAGCGTCTCGCTATTGATCAATTCCCGATTCTCATCGGTCAGCGGACAGTGCAAAGAGATGACATCGGAACGGGAAAGAAGTCCGGTGATCGTCTCTGCGCGTTCGCACAGGGCAGGCATGGACTTAGCATAGGGATCATAAGCCAGCACCTTCATGCCGAAAGCGTGCCCAATAGTCGCCACGCGCGAGCCGATAGCACCCAGCCCAATTAACCCTAGCGTTAAGCCCTCCAGTTCAATGGATTTATGCGTCGCCTTATCCCAGTGCCCGTCTCGCAGCCGCTTGTCCAGAGGCACCACTGACTTTGCGCAGGCGAGGATCAGCGCCCAGGTATGTTCAGCCACTGCCGCCGCGTTTGCGCCCGGGGCAGCGCGGACGGCGATGTTGCGCTCGGCCGCTGCCGTCTGGTCTATCACATCGATCCCGCTTCCGTGCTTGGAAATAACCTGCAAAGCCGGGGCGGCATCCATGACTTTCGCGGTGATCCTGCCGTAACGTACCAGGATCGCCACAGGATTGTGTCGTTTACACAGCGCGATCAGGTCATCTTCTGTGGGCTGGCGGCCCGCAAACACCACCTCAAAGCCCTGCAACATCACCATGGCCTGCTCCGCCAGGTCGCTTCCGGTAACCAGAACGACGTCTTTGCCCCTCATCAAAGCGTCTCCCCGTTGCTCAACATACCCGCCTTACGAAGCGCGTCATCAAGCCAGTGTGGACGTAAATCGCCTTCACGGATGGCAGCAAGACGCCGGGTCTCCATCTCCAGCTTTTCTTTTGCCAGAGCGATAACCTCTTGAACCTCATCGCGCGGAATAACGACCACGCCGTCGATATCCGCGACAACCAGATCCCCGGCCTGAACCGTCGCCCCGGCGACTGAAATGGGATGATTAACCCGGCCAGAAATTAACTTTGTCGGGCCGCAGGGGTTCAGACCGGCAGAAAAGACGGGGTAGTGACTTTTGCTCAGGGTATCGGCGTCACGTACAGCGCCGTCAATAATAATGCCCGCAATGCCGCTCGCCTGAGCCTGAGTGGCCATGATTTCGCCAAGCAGCGCGCAGCTCAGGTCGCCTTTGCCATCGACGATCAGGACATCGCCGGGCTGCGCCACCGCCATCGCGGCATGAATCGCCAGATTATCACCCGGACGGACTTCAACGGTGATGGCCGGACCCGCAACGGACATGTGTGGGGCCAGCGGTTTGATGCGGCCATGAAGCGTACCGCGGCGGCCAGCCACGTCGGCCAGAATAGCTGCCTGATACTCGGCAGCCCGACGAACGTCCTCGGCAGAAACGCGCTCGAAATGGCGATTAATCGGTTTTTTTTCATTAACGGACATAAATGCCTCCATATTGTTTTACTGGGTACAATGCAGGTGTACAGAACAAAACAACTATAGCGGTGTTGCTTTGCTTTTAGCCAGATCTGAGGTGGCGTTTGTGATGTAAACACGAAGTGACTCACAAAATTTGAGGTACACTCACTGCCGGGCTAACAAGGAGATAACGATGGGGAATGAAGGCGTTGTAGCGGTTGAAAAAGCGCTGGCTTTACTGGATTGCTTCCGTCCTGGAGATGAGAGCCTGACGCTGACCGCGCTGGCACAGCTGTCGGGTTATCATAAAACCACGGTTTACCGCTTGATGAATTCTCTTGAACGGATGAATTACGTCGTCAGGCATGAAGACGGCAATTATGCGCTTGGCCCACGTCTGCTTTACCTCGGCAAGCTGTATGAACAATCTTTCCATCTTTCCCGGGTGGTTCAGCCAGAGCTTCAGGCCCTCTCCCTGGCGTCTCAGGAGAGTGCCAGCTGGTATGTGCTGGAGGGAGGGCAGCGCCTTTGCCTGTTTCGCGCGGAAGCGTCGCACGGCCTGCGACACAGCAATCTTCCCGGCAGCCAGTTCCCGCTCGATAATTCGGCCATCAGCAAGGTATTACGTCATTGGGGGCTCAATGAGAGCCTGCCGGAGGAAGATGCTGAACTCCCTTTCTACACGTCAGGCGCACGCGATCCCCACACCGCTGCGTTTGCGATGCCTGTCTTCGGCGTTCACGACAAGCTGGTTGCGGCGTTAGCCCTGACCGGCCCCATCTCGCGGCTGACGGAAGATCGTCGTGAGAAGGAGATAGGACAGTTGATGAAGGCGGCTGCAAGCCGTCTGTCGCAGAAAATGGGCGCCAGCAAGCCCTTCTGTCAGCAGTTCTTTGGTGAAACGAGCGATACGGCGGAAGAAAATCTATAAACGCAGAAGCGGGACAAATGTCCCGCTTCTGTCATCGTTAATGCGTAACCTGTTTTTCGTGTAGCTGAGCGCGGCGGGCCTGCCGCCCCATAATCAGCACCGCGATCCCCCCGGCCACGCACAGCGCGGCCAGCGGAAGCATAGCCAGCGTGTAGCTTCCCGTCCGCTCATTGATAATGCCGTATGCGTTTACCATCACTGCCCCGCCTATCAGGTTTGCGATGGCGCCAATCGCGGCCAGTCCCGCTGCCGCTGAGGTACTGCTCAGCCAACCGGACGCCAGCGCCCAGAAAGGCCCTTTCATTGAATAAGCGCCTATCAGCATAATGCTGAGGATAACGATCGTGGCAGACAGCGAGACGCTCACAAAGGCGGCGAACACGCCTGCGGCAATCATGAACAGCGTGAGTGCGGTATGCCAGCGGCGTTCGTTGGTACGATCGGAATTCCGTCCCCATACGATCATGAGAACAGATGCCAGACCGTAAGGAATGGCGTTAAGCAGACCTGTCTCAAGATTATCGAGATGGAAGGATTTCAGCAGTTGAGGAGACCAGACGCTGATGGTGGTGCCCGCGGACGATGCGCCCGCGTAAATCAGCGCCATCAGCCAGATCTGGCGATGCTTCAGCAGCTGCCACGTGGTCTGGTGTCCGATATTCTTTTGCTGATTGCGCTCGGTCTCAAGCGTCGTTTCCAGCCATTGTTTCTGTTCTCTGCTAAGCCAGCTCGCCTGATGCGGGCGATCCCGGAGAATAAACCAGGCTGCAATACCCAGCAGCACCGCCGGCAAGCCTTCAATAATGAACAGCAGATGCCAGCCGCGAAGACCCAGCCAGCCATCCAGTGACAGTATCAACCCGGAAAGCGGGGAGCCGATGAAGTTAGCGAGCGGGATAGCGACCATAAAGGACGCAATAATGCGTGCGCGGTAGCGGGACGGGATCCACCAGGTCAGATACAGCACGACGCCCGGGAAGAAGCCCGCCTCTGCAGCACCGAGAAGAAAACGGACGATATAGAGCGACGTGGTGTTCTGCACCAGGGACATACACATGGAAACGATGCCCCAGCTGATCATAATGCGCGGGATCCACAGCCGGGCGCCGACTTTCTGCATGGCCAGGTTGCTGGGTACTTCAAACAAAAAATAGGCCACGAAGTAAAGGCTGCTGGCGAAGCCAAACGCCGCTTTGCTGAGGCCAAGGTCCTCATTCATCTGCAGCGAAGCCATGCCGATATTCCCGCGATCGATAATGGAGACCAGGTAACTGACAATCAGAAACGGGAGAATACGCCAGATCACCTTCCGCATCGTCTCTCTTTCTATGTCCTCGGTGGCGGTAGCGCCGTTACGTAAATGTTCTGTCATTGTGTCCTCGCAGGGTTTGTTCTTTGTTTTATTAGGTACAACTCAGTTTTATTAAACAAAACCACTATAGCGACGGCGCGTTATTTTTATCCAGTTAACGGAAGGTTTAAATGATGTAAATAAGAGGTGACTCACAGATAGTGCGCTTCAGATCTTTCGCTCACAGCAGTCGAACCAGCCGCAAAGAGGGCACGCTGAAAGGGAAATAATCACGCAACGCAATTATTGCACCAACTTTTCCTCTCGATTCAACTAAGCTTCGACCGGTTGCCCCGCCGCGTTCGTGGGGCCTTATTCCTTTTTGGTCGAGCACGCGTCATGCAGCTACTCAGTATTATTATTTTGCTTACCCTCACCGTGGTGATCCATTCGCTGTGGATGTTTGGCGTTTTAAAATTCATCAAATTAGAAGTCGATTCGGCGGTACGCATTGTTTTACGCAATGTCGGCATCGTGATCTCCATGATCTTCGCCCATCTTCTTGAAGCCGGACTGTTTGCTGCGTTTTATTTCGTCATCGACGCGTTTAATGACTGGAACACCAGCTTCTATTTTTCACTGGTCAGTTACGCCACGGTGGGATACGGCGACGTCACATTACCCCAGCACTGGCGGCTTATCGGCGGTGTGGAAGGGCTGGTGGGCGCGTTGATGGTGGGCTGGTCTGTGGCGGTTCTGGTGGCAGTTCTGCAGCGTTTGCGCGGCATGAGCGCCTAAACGGCAGATGCACGATCCCCTTCGGGTAAGGTAAAGTACACCCCTCTTTACGCAGCCGACAGGGCTGCGGCTTTGAGGGCGAAGAGGCTGATTATCGGCCCGCCCTTTTCTGTTCCTGGTTTACGCCAGTTTGCATGGTGTTTTGTCTGCCAAAAGGGTTTTGTATGTCTGCTGCTCATCTCGGTTTCCCGACGGAAACCGTTGTTGTCTTTGTGGTGATGGCCGTTGGGGCGATGTTTATCGACCTCTTTATGCACCGTCACGATAAACCCGTCTCGCTGAAAAGCGCGGCGATGTGGTCCATTTTCTGGGTCATGATGGCGATGGCCTTCGCCGGATTCCTGTATGTTCACCACGGCGCCGAGATGGCGAGCCTGTTTCTCACCGGCTATGCGCTGGAGGAGGTGCTCTCCGTCGACAACCTGTTTGTGATGATGGCGATCTTCGCCTGGTTCGGCGTGCCGGATAAGTACCGTCACCGCGTGCTCTACTGGGGCGTGCTGGGGGCGATTGTCTTCCGCGGCATCTTTGTGGCTATCGGCACCAGCCTGTTAAGCCTGGGGCCGTACGTTGAGGTGATTTTCGCGCTGGTCGTCGGCTGGACGGCGGTGATGATGCTCAGGCGCAATGAAGAGAGCGACGAAGTGGAAGATTACTCGGGTCATCTCGCCTATCGCCTGGTGAAGCGCTTCTATCCGGTCTGGCCGAAAATCAGCAGCAACGCCTTCATTCTGACGCAGAAAGAGGTGGATGCGGAGCTGGAGAAGCCGGAAAACCAGGACGTGATGGTTGGCCGCGTGAAGAAGGCGAAGCGCTATGCGACGCCGCTGCTGCTTTGCGTGGCCGTCGTCGAGCTTTCTGACGTCATGTTCGCTTTTGACTCCGTGCCGGCCATTATTGCCGTGAGCCGCGAACCGCTGATTATCTACAGCGCCATGATGTTCGCCATTCTCGGCCTGCGTACGCTCTACTTCGTGCTGGAAGCGCTGAAGCAGTATCTGGTGCACCTCGAGAAAGCCGTGGTGCTGCTGCTGTTCTTCGTGGCGTTCAAGCTGGGATTAAATGCCACCGACCACTTCTGGCACCACGGTTACAGCATTGGCGCGACCGCCAGTCTGTTTGTGGTATTAGGCGTGCTGGCGCTGGGGATTATTGCGAGCGTGATGTTCCCGGGGAAACGTACTGCCTGATGCATCGCCCGGTGGCGCTTCGCTTACCGGGCCTACTGTTCGAATGTAGGCCGGGTAAGGCGCAGCCGCCACCCGGCAAAAAGGCTACTTGATGGGTGAATTCCGGCGCTTGCGCGGGTGGTGGAAGTGCCGCCAGTGCGGATCCTGCGCCGCCGCCAGCAGCTCGTGGTCGCCGCGAGTGTCTCCCCAGGCGCGCAGGTGATAGGCGTTCAGATCGCCATACACTTTCTCCAGCCTTGCCACCTTCTGGGCGCAGCGGCAGTTATTGCCCGTGATGCGCCCCGTCAGCTTGCCGTCTTTCACTTCCAGCTGCGTGCCAATCAGCTTAATGCCCAGCTTGTCGGCCCACGGCTGGAGCACCAGCGCCGGGGAGGCGGAACAGATGGTCACTTCCGCACCGGAATTCACCTCCGCCGCCACCGCCAGAACCCCTTCGGGGCGCATCAGCTTGTTCCAGTATTTTTCGCAAAAGGCTTCCGCCTGCTGGCGCAGCCAGTGTTCATCCACGCCCGTCAGGAACGTTTTAATCAGCACTTCCTTCAGCTCATCGCGCGTCAGCTTACGACGCACGCAGTGGAGCGTGGGCAGCGCCATACGCACCAGGCGGCCCGCGAAGTAACGTTTACCGAAGGCAAAACGCAGGAAAGGAATAAAGCTGTCGTGGTGCGTTAACGTCCCATCAAAGTCAAAGACGGAGAGCACGCTGGATTTTGCCACCGTCTCGTCGGCAATCATATTGGTCATAAATACGTCTTAGCTGAAATACACATTCTGCGGATCAGTTTACCTGCTTTAGCTGGACAGTCCTTATATCACCACCATTTTTTTCTCGATCTTGCGATCTCAAAGTGAGTCCAATTTTGGCCTCGATAAGGATTGGTGAAAAAACGAACTGTCTATATTATCGCCACATCGCAAGATATTTCGGGGAACCATTGGGCCCCACAGGTAAGGAAAAACTCACTCACTACTTCTTTATTGATATGACTCTTAGATCGTTTATTTCAATCCTCACGTTAAGTTTTGCTTCGTTTTCTGCGTTCAGCTTTCAACTCCCAGCGTCGATGCTATCGATGAACAGTGAGCTGGCAGTATCGCCGGCGAAATCTGCGCTGGTGCATCCTGAAACAGGCCCGCTGCGCTCGCGTATTCTCGATCAATACCAGAAATGGAAAGGCACCCAGTACCAGTGGGGCGGAACCACGCATCGCGGGGTGGATTGCTCCGCGCTGATGCAGCACCTGTTCAGCGATGCGGCGCATCTTAATTTACCGCGCACGACGCGCGAGCAGATCCATCGCGGCGTTCAGGTGGCGCAATACCGCCTGAGAGCCGGCGATCTGGTCTTCTTCCAGACCGGCCCGAACCGCAAGCACGTCGGCGTTTATATTGGCAATAGCCAGTTTATTCATGCCTCAAGCAGCCAGGGGGTAACGGTCTCAACCCTGACGGATGATTACTGGCAAGCGCACTACATTACCGCCCGTCGGATCGCAGGCAGTGCGGCCTGACAGCATCAGATGATGTCATCCACGACGCCGCCGTCGACGCGCAATGCCGCACCCGAAGTGGCGGATGCCTGTGGCGAACAGACATAAATCACCATATTGGCCACCTCTTCAACCGTGGCCGCGCGCTGAATAACCGAGCTGGGGCGGTTGGCCATCACAAACTCTTTCGCCAGCTGCTCCAGCGATTTGCCGGTTTTTTCGATTTCATCTTTCATCATCTCGGCGAAACCGTCAGACATCGTCGGGCCCGGCAGTACGCTGTTGACCGTCACGCCGCTTCCCGCCACGAACTTCGCCAGCCCGCGCGCCAGCGAGAGCTGCGCCGTTTTGGTCACGCCGTAGTGGATCATATCCGCCGGGATATTGCAGGCCGACTCGGAGGAGATAAACACCACGCGTCCCCAGCCTTTCTGCACCATGCCCGGCAGCAGGGCGCGGGACAGACGCACGCCGGACATCACGTTGGTCTGCCAGTAACGCTCCCAGGTCTCATCGTCGGTGGCATAGAAATCCTGTGGACCGTAGATCCCGGCGTTGTTGACCAGGATATCGACGTTATTCGCCACCTTCAGGAGCGACTCGACCCCTTCCGCCGTGCTGAGATCGGCAATCGCGGCGCGCACCTGCACGCCCGGCACCACCTGCTGGAGCTGCTGAATGCCTTTATTCACCGATTCCGTGCTGCGGCCATTGACGATCACTTCGGCACCGCTTTCTGCCAGACCTCTGGCAATGGCGAACCCGATCCCGCCGGTTGAGGCGGTCACCAGCGCCACTTTCCCCGTAAAGTCGATTTTCATCATCTGCTCCTTATCGTTTTAACGTTCGGACCTTAAAGCGTAGCAGGTGGGGATGACGGCTCCTGGCTAAAAAGGCGCAGCAGCGTCTCAACCTGCTCATCAAGCGGGGCGAGGGAGCGCTTAACGATCAGGTGAAGCGGCGTTGCCCTGCGCGCACCGTGGCTCAGCGGCAGGCGTTTCAGTACGCCTTGATCCAGCTGGGTCTGGATGCGTTCCTCTGGCAGCCAGCCGTAGCCGACCTGAGAGACGACGGCCTCTATGGCGGCATCGATGGTGGAGAAGGTCCACGACTCGCCGGCAGCACGCGCGGCGGGCTGGCTGTCCGCAATCTGGATAAGCGGCCACGGGCGCAGCATCTCATCATTTAGCGGCGCGTCGAGGTGAAAGAGGGGATGCTGGTGATGGGCCACGGCAACAAAGTCGATATTCATCAGCCATTCGCCGAGCCCGGTAATGTCCTGGCGGCGGGTTAAGATCATCACGTCGGCTTCGTCGTTAATGGCGTCGGCGCGGGTATTTTCCAGCACCTCGGTGAGACGGACCTGGGTCTGCGGATACTGCTGCTGGAACTGACGCAGGATGGCGAACAGGCGGCGGCGCGGGAAAATGGAGTCCACCACCAGATCCAACCGCGTGCGCATCCCGTTGCGAAGGGTCGCTGCGCGCGTCTCGACGTACGAAAACGCTTTCAGCAGCGGTTTAACCTGGTTGAGAAGCAGTTCGCCGGCCGGGGTTAACACCGCCCGTCGCCCCTCCGGCACCAGGAGCGCCACGCCGAGCCGCTCCTGCAGCAGCGACAGGTTATAGCTCACCGAGGACTGGCTGCGGTGGGTTTCTTCCGCGGCTTTGGCAAAGCTGCCCGTTTCAACCACCTTCGCCAGTAAGGACCATTGTTCCAGCGTCGTCTTGTGCATAATTTATCTAAAATTTGGATGAATTTGATTAAAACATAGCGTTATTCATTCATTTTTTGAAGGGGTACGATCGTCTCATCAAAACAAAGGAGACATCTTATGAACACCTTCGACAAACACGACTTAAGCGGCTTCGTTGGCAAACACCTTGTTTATACTTACGATAACGGCTGGAACTACGAGATTTATGTAAAAAATGAGACCACGCTTGATTACCGTATTCACAGCGGTCTCGTGGCCAACCGTTGGGTGAAAGATCAGCAGGCTTACATCGTGCGGGTAGGGGAAAGCATCTATAAAATTTCCTGGACCGAACCAACCGGTACCGACGTCAGCCTGATCGTGAACCTGGGCGACAAACTGTTCCACGGCACCATCTTCTTCCCACGCTGGGTCATGAACAACCCGGAAAAAACCGTCTGCTTCCAGAACGACCATATTCCGCTGATGAATAGCTATCGCGATGCGGGCCCGGCGTATCCAACGGAAGTAATTGATGAATTTGCCACAATCACCTTTGTACGCGACTGCGGAGCAAATAATGAAAGCGTTATCGCCTGCGCGGCCAGCGAATTACCGAATGATTTTCCTGCTAATCTTAACTAAGCGCGACAGTTGAATTCGCGACAATTGATATTAATAGAAAGTTCCCGGAGGATGACGGAATTCCCGCCCAAACCTCCGGGATTTTTATTTTGGTTGAGTATTCATTTACTTTTCTTATAATTTTAATGTAAACGAAATGAAATAGTAGAGTAATCGCTGTGAGTCCATCCACAAAAAACAAAAAAAATAGTTAGAATCGCTATCTTGCTGTTGTAAAACAATTTTCTATTCTCTTCTATGTACTGTTTCCCTTCTGCTTCTCGCCTGTCTTAATTTTTTCCTAAGAAAACGACGTTACTTTTGCTTCAGTTGATGGTTTGTTGACATAACTGGTATCGCGACTTAATTTTATTTGGTCTTTATTTAATAACCATCTTGCATGATCCCATTGAGCTGCCCATTACGACAGCGCAGTAAAAGATGACGCCTTTAATACAGCAAGGAAATTAATAATGAGTGATTTTCTGCCTTTTTCGCGACCGTCGATGGGCGCTGAGGAAATTGCGGCGCTTCAGGACGTTTTGATGTCGGGCTGGATCACCACGGGGCCTAAGAATCAGGAACTTGAAGAGGCATTCTGTCAACTTACCGGGAATCAGCATGCGATTGCCGTCTGTTCAGCCACCGCAGGTATGCACGTCACGCTGATGGCGCTGGATATTGGCCCGGGCGATGAAGTCATTACGCCTTCCCAGACCTGGGTATCCACGCTGAATATGATCGTGTTGCTGGGTGCCACGCCGGTCATGATCGATGTGGACAAAGATACATTAATGGTGACGCCAGAAGCCGTTGAAGCCGCCATTACCCCGCGTACCAAAGCCATTATTCCCGTTCATTATGCCGGCGCGCCGTGTGAAATCGACGCTATCCATGCCATCGGTGAACGTCACGGTATTCCGGTGATTGAAGATGCAGCCCATGCCGCCGGAACGTACTACAAGAACCGTCATGTGGGCTGGAAAGGGACGGCGATTTTTTCCTTCCACGCCATTAAAAATATGACCTGCGCGGAAGGCGGCTTAGTCGTCACGGATAATGCCCAGCTGGCACAGCGGATCCGCAGTCTGAAATTCCATGGCCTGGGCGTGGATGCCTATGACCGGCAGACGCACGGTCGTGCGCCGCAGGCGGAAGTGATCGCGCCGGGCTATAAATACAACCTGGCAGACATCAACGCCGCGCTGGCGCTGGTGCAGTTAGGCAAGCTGAAAGAGGCCAACAGACGCCGCCAGGACATCGCCGAACGCTACCTGCGGGAGCTTGCCGATACGCCGTTCCAGCCGCTCACCATTCCGTCATGGCCGCACGTGCACGCCTGGCACCTGTTTATTATTCGCGTTGATGAAGCGCGCTGTGGGATCTCACGCGACAACCTGATGGCGGCGCTGAAAGAGAAAGGCATCGGTACCGGCCTCCACTTCCGCGCGGCGCACACCCAAAAATACTACCGCGAGCGTTTTCCTGATGTATCGCTCCCGAATTCTGAATGGAATAGCGCGCGTATTTGTTCCCTCCCTCTTTTCCCGGACATGACTCATGACGACACAACCCGCGTCATTACCGCACTCCATCAGCTTGCAGGACATTGATATGTTCAGTGCACCGCCAGTACAAAAAGTTTCCGTGGTAATCCCGGTTTATAACGAGCAGGAGAGCCTGCCCGAACTGATCCGCCGTACAACGGCCGCCTGCGACACGATGGGCAAGGCTTACGAAATTCTGCTGGTGGATGACGGCAGCAGCGATAATTCCGCGCTAATGCTGACCGAGGCCGCGCAGGCTGAAGGCAGCCACATTGTTGCCGTGCTGCTCAACCGCAACTACGGCCAGCACTCGGCGATTATGGCGGGGTTTAGCCACGTCACGGGCGATCTGATCATCACCCTGGACGCTGACCTGCAAAACCCGCCGGAAGAGATCCCGCGTCTGGTCGCCAAAGCCGATGAAGGCTATGACGTGGTTGGCACGGTACGTCAGAACCGACAGGACAGCCTGTTCCGCAAGCTGGCCTCACGTACCATCAACCGTCTTATCCAGCGTACGACCGGTAAAGCGATGGGCGATTACGGCTGCATGCTGCGCGCTTACCGCCGCCATATTGTCGACGCCATGCTGCATTGCCATGAGCGCAGCACGTTTATTCCGATCCTCGCCAACACCTTTGCCCGTAAGGCAACGGAAATTCCGGTTCTGCACGCCGAGCGCGAGCATGGGGAATCGAAGTACAGCTTTATGCGTCTCATCAACCTGATGTATGACCTCATCACCTGCCTGACCACCACACCGCTGCGTCTGCTGAGCGTTTTCGGCAGCATCATCGCCGTGGCCGGGTTTGCGCTGTCCGTTCTGCTGGTGGTGCTGCGACTGGTCTTTGGCCCGCAGTGGGCGGCGGAAGGGGTCTTCATGCTCTTTGCCGTGCTGTTTATGTTCATCGGCGCCCAGTTTGTCGGGATGGGCCTTCTCGGTGAATACATTGGCCGTATCTATAACGATGTTCGCGCGCGTCCGCGCTACTTTATTCAACGTGTTGTCCGTCAGGAACACAAAGCATCTCAAGAGGAAATTCACCCATGAAAGCTGTTGTATTTGCCTATCACGATATGGGGTGCACGGGCACGCTGGCCCTGCTGGAAGCGGGCTATGACATTGCGGCAATCTTTACCCATCCGGACACGGCCGGAGAGAATAACTTTTTTGGCTCCGTGGCGCGTATCGCCGCCGAGCGCGGGATCCCGGTTTATGCACCGGACGACGTCAACCACCCGCTGTGGGTGGATCGCATCCGCGCGCTCGCGCCTGACGCGATCTTCTCGTTCTACTATCGCAACCTGCTCTCCGACGAAATCTTAGGTCTGGCCGCAAAAGGCGCCTTTAATCTTCACGGCTCTCTGCTGCCTGCCTACCGTGGCCGCGCTCCGCTGAACTGGGTGCTGGTAAACGGTGAAACGGAAACGGGCGTGACGCTGCACCGCATGGTGCGCCGCGCGGACGCGGGCGCTATCGTGGCACAGCAGAAGGTCGCTATTGATGCGGACGAAACGGCGCTGCAGCTGCATCAAAAGCTGAATGCGACGGCGCAGACGCTGCTGCGTGATGCCCTTCCCGCCATCCTCAACGGTACCTTCAGCGAGACCGCGCAGGATGAGAGCAAGGCAAGCAGCTTTGGCCGCCGCACGCCGGAAGATGGTCGTCTGGACTGGAATAAACCCGCCCGCCAGCTGCACAACCTGGTGCGCGCCGTGACCGACCCGTGGCCGGGCGCGTACAGCTTTGCTGGCGTAAGCAAATTTATCGTCTGGAAATCCCGCGTGCGTGACGACATCCCTGCCGCTAAACCGGGCACCGTCGTTTCTGTCTCCCCGCTGATTGTGACCTGCGGCGAGCAGGCGCTGGAGATCGTCACCGGACAAACCGACAACGGCCTGTACGTTCAGGGCACGCAGCTGGCACAGTCTCTGGGTCTGGTGGCCGGGGCGCTCATCACCAGCGCACCGGTTGTCGCCATCAAACGCCGTACCCGCGTGCTGATCCTCGGCGTGAACGGCTTTATCGGTAACCACCTGACTGAACGTCTGCTCAAAGACGATAACTACGAAATCTACGGTCTGGATATTGGCTCTGATGCGATCAGCCGTTTCCTCGACAACCCGCGTTTCCACTTCGTGGAAGGGGATATCAGCATCCATTCCGAGTGGATCGAATACCACATTAAAAAATGCGACGTGGTGCTGCCGCTGGTCGCCATTGCCACGCCAATCGAGTACACCCGTAACCCGCTTCGCGTGTTCGAGCTGGACTTCGAAGAGAACCTGAAGATCATCCGCGACTGCGTGAAATACGACAAGCGCATCATCTTCCCGTCCACGTCTGAAGTGTACGGCATGTGCACCGATAAGAACTTCGATGAAGACACCTCCAACCTGGTGGTCGGGCCGATCAACAAACAGCGCTGGATTTACTCCGTCTCCAAACAGCTGCTGGACCGCGTGATTTGGGCCTACGGTGAGAAAGAAGGTCTGCGCTTTACCCTGTTCCGTCCGTTCAACTGGATGGGGCCGCGTCTGGATAACCTGAACGCGGCGCGTATCGGCAGCTCCCGTGCGATCACCCAGCTGATCCTGAACCTGGTCGAAGGCTCGCCAATTAAGCTTATCGAAGGCGGGAAACAGAAGCGCTGCTTTACGGATATCAGCGACGGTATCGAAGCGCTGTTCCGCATCATCGAAAACAAAGATAACCGCTGCAACGGTGAAATCATCAACATCGGTAACCCGGACAACGAAGCGAGCATTCGCGAGCTGGCAGAGATGCTGCTGGCCAGCTTTGAGCGCCATCCGCTGCGCGATAAGTTCCCGCCGTTTGCCGGTTTCCGCGAAGTGGAAAGCAGCAGCTACTACGGCAAAGGGTATCAGGACGTTGAGCACCGTAAGCCAAGCATCCGCAACGCGAAGCGCTGCCTCAACTGGACGCCGACGGTGAAGATGGAGCAGACCATTGACGAAACGCTCGATTTCTTCCTGCGCACCGTGGAGCTCTCGGATCAGGCCTCATGAGAAAAGTCGGTTTACGCATTGATGTCGATACCTTCAGGGGAACGCGTGACGGCGTACCCAAACTGCTGGAACTGCTGAGCAAGCACGGTGTGCGTTCCAGCATTTTCTTCAGCGTCGGGCCTGACAACATGGGACGCCATTTATGGCGTCTGGTTAAACCGGCATTTCTGTTCAAAATGCTGCGCTCGCGCGCGGCATCCCTCTACGGCTGGGATATTTTGCTGGCCGGCACCGCCTGGCCAGGCAGACGCATCGGCGCGGGTAATGAAGCCGTTATCCGCGAGGCGGCCCGGCTACATGAGGTCGGCCTGCACGCCTGGGATCACCATGCCTGGCAAGCCTGGGCCGGCGTCTGGGACATCCCGCGCCTGGCCCGTGAGGTTGAGCGTGGGATGCTGGAGCTGGAGGCCATTACCGGTCAGCCCGTGCGCTGCTCCGCCGTGGCGGGATGGCGTGCGGATCAGCGCGTCGTGAAAGCCAAAGAAGCCTTCGCGTTTCGCTACAACAGCGATTGCCGCGGAACCGGGCCATTTTTGCCGCTGTTAGGCGAAAATCGCTACGGTACGGTGCAAATTCCAGTCACGCTTCCCACCTGGGATGAGGTGGTCGGGCGCGAGGTGAAGGCCGATGAGTTCAATCGCTACATTCTGGACCGCATCCATCGTGACGCCGGTACGCCGGTGTATACCATCCATGCCGAAGTGGAAGGGATTGCGTATCAGCATGATTTCGACGAACTGCTGACGATGGCCGCTCAGGAGGGCATTGAATTTTGCCCGTTGAGCGAGCTGCTGCCGGACGACCTCAGCACCCTGCCTGTGGGCAAAGTCGTACGTAATGAACTGGCTGGCCGGGAAGGCTGGCTTGGCTATCAACAAACCGTGAGTCCGGCCCCATGAAAACAGCCCGTTATGGCTTAGCGCTTCTCGCACTGTTTATCGTTTACTACCTCATTCCGGTCGATATCCGCCTGCTTTGGCAGCCTGATGAAACGCGCTATGCGGAAATCAGCCGCGAAATGCTGGCATCCGGAGACTGGGTTGTCCCGCATTTTCTGGGGCTGCGTTACTTTGAAAAACCGATTGCCGGCTACTGGATCAACAGTATCGGACAATTGCTGTTTGGGCATACGAACCTTGCCGTGCGCGCCGGATCCATATTCTCTACCGGGTTAACGGCGCTGCTGGTGATCTGGATGGCCTGGCGTCTCTGGCGGGATAAGCGGACGGCCATTTTCTCCGGCCTTATCTTCCTGACTCTGTTCCTGGTATATGGCATCGGCACGTATGCGGTGCTGGATCCTATCATCACCCTGTGGCTGGTGGCGGCGATGTGCAGCTTCTGGCTGGCGTCGCAGGCCCAAACCGTTGCCGGAAAAGCGGGTGGCTATGTGCTGCTTGGGCTGGCCTGCGGGATGGGGGTGATGACCAAAGGCTTCCTGGCGCTGGCGGTACCGGTGATTGGCGTCCTGCCGTGGGTAATTGCCCAGAAGCGCTGGAAAGAGGTGCTGATTTTTGGCTGGCTCGCGATCCTGAGCTGCGTGCTGATTGTTCTGCCGTGGGCGCTGGCCATTGCGCACCGTGAGCCTGATTTCTGGCGTTACTTCTTCTGGGTTGAGCATATTCAGCGTTTTGCCCAGAGCGACGCGCAGCACAAGGCCCCGTTCTGGTACTACCTGCCGTTCCTGATTGCGGGCAGCCTGCCGTGGCTGGCGCTGCTGCCCGGCGCGTTTCGTCTCGGCTGGAATGACAGGCAAAACGCCGGTGGCGGGTTCTATCTGCTGGGCTGGGTGGTGATGCCGCTGCTGTTCTTCAGCATCGCCAAAGGCAAGCTGCCGACCTACATCCTGCCGTGCTTTGCCCCGCTGGCTATCCTGATGGCGCGCTATGCCTGCCTCGCGGCGGAAAAAGGTGCCAGAGCGTTACGCATTAACGGCGGGATTAACCTGGCGTTTGGCGTCATCGGCGTGATAGCGGCGCTGGTGGTCTCGCCGTGGGGGCTGTCTAAGCATCCGGTCTGGACGTCGGTCGAACTGTATAAAGTCTTCTGTGCGGTGGTGGCGTTCCTCATCTGGGCGGCGGTAGGCTGGTTTACGTTCAGACAGAGCCAGCAGCGCTGGTGGCTGGCGGCACTGTGCCCAGCAGGGCTGGCGCTGCTGATTGGTTTTGCCATTCCTAATCTGGTGGTGGATTCCAAACAGCCGCAGTCGCTGGTGGATACCGTGCGCGAGCCGCTTCAGGACAGCCGATTCGTATTGGCTAATAACGTGGGCGTGGCCGCTGGCCTGGCCTGGGAGCTGAAGCGCAATGACATCACGATGTTCGATCAAAGCGGCGAACTGCGCTACGGGCTGGATTATCCCGATGCGAAAGATCGTTATGTTGATAAAGATGACTTCGCGCAGTGGTTGTCGGAGCATCGTCAGCAGGGGCGCGTATCGCTGGTGATTCTTCTGTCAAAACACGATGAAATCGCGCGTGCGAATCTGCCGAAACCGGACAGCCTGTATATCCAGGGCCGTCTGGCCTACCTGCAGTATCTGCCGAAGTGATGACCTGGATCTGGCTGATACTGGCAAGCTTGCTCAGCTGCGCGGGGCAGCTGTGTCAGAAACAAGCTACCCGTCCGGCGAAAGCCGGGCGGCGTGGGGTGCATATCGCACTGTGGCTGGGTTTGGCACTGCTGGCGCTGGGGAGTGGGATGCTGGTCTGGCTGGTGGTGCTGCAACGGCTGCCCGTTGGCATTGCCTACCCTATGCTGAGCCTCAATTTTGTCTGGGTGACGCTGGCTGCGAAGGCATTCTGGCGTGAGCACGTTGCTGCGCATCACTGGCTGGGCGTGGGGTTCATCATCATTGGGATTATTGTGCTGGGAGGAAGCCTGTGAAAGGGGCGTTCTGGGCATTATGCAGCGTGCTGTTAGTCAGCGCGGCGCAGCTGTTGCTGCGCGAGGCCATGCAGGCATTGCCACCGGTCAGTGAGGCCATGGTGTTTGTTTCCGCGCTGTGGCACTTCTCGTCCGGCACCGGTGCCCTGATGCTGGGGTTGATGGGGTACGTGGCCTCTATGGGCTGCTGGTATCTGGCGCTGCATCGTATGGCGCTCAGCAAAGCCTATGCCTTGCTGAGCCTCAGCTATATTCTGGTGTGGGGTGCCGCGATCCTGCTGCCGGGCTGGGAGGAGCGTTTTTCCTGGCACGGACTGGTGGGCGTCGGGTTTATTATTCTGGGGGTGTTGACGATTTTTCGGCCAGCACGTCGTTAGCGGAATGGATCAGCCCAGCCCTGAGCTCAAAGGGCGTCTCGGTACAGACCGCAAGACTCAGCGAGTCTATCCGGCAGTGGCTTACTGAGTGAAATGCGCGGGCAGTACTGTCAATGCTAACCATTTGCCAGGCGTGACCGCCGCTCTGTTTAACGATCGCTTCCTTCCGCGTCCAGATGCGCCAGAATGCGCTAAGCTGGCTCTCTGGCGTTTCCTTTTCCAGCTCTTCATGCTCGGCGCTGCTGAAGACGGCATTGGCGAGCGTGTGCCAGTTATCCTGGGGGCGAATACGTTCCAGTGAACAACCCACGTTACCTTCGTCACTGATAATTAACGCAATGTCATCATCCGAGTGGCTAAGGCTGAACCACAGCGGATAGTCGCCGGCAAAAAGGGGTTTCCCCTGTTCGTTGTGGATAATCTCCGGGAGTGACTTCGGCGCCAGCAGACGCGAAAGCAACCCGCGTCCCGCCAGCCAGCGCGCGCGCTGGGTGCCTTCGGGCGCGTGTCGGGAGAGTGCCTCTGCCCAGCGATTGGTGCTCAGCGAGGAGATTTTTCCCAGAAAAACCTGGTACATATAACGTCTGGCCTTCAGTCAAAACAGAGAGAGTCGCAAAGTTTCGCGGTGAAACCATTACTATAATCTATTGTCCCCGGTAATGGCTAACCATACGAGAATGCTTACCCAGGCAACCGGCTTTTCGGCCTCCCCGGCCCGAGCAGGATTGCCAGCTTGCTGCCGCCTTTGGTGGTTTCCATCCAGATTTTACATACGCTGGTCAGGGGGACCGACAGCAGCATGCCGACCGGGCCCAGCAGCCATCCCCAAATCAGTAAGGATAAAAACACCACCAGCGTCGACATGCCCAGCCGGTGCCCCATCATGCGCGGCTCAAGAATATTGCCCAGCACCATATGCACGACGAGGAACAGCGCGCCGACCAGCATGCATTCGTAGAAGCCGTTAAACAGAAACGCCTGAATCATCGGCGGCACGGCGGAAAGCACCGCGCCAATATTGGGCACGTAGTTCAGCAGAAAGGCCAGTACGCCCCACATCAGCGCGAACTGCACGTCCATCAGCATCAGCCCCAGCCAGACAATGATCCCGGTCCATACGCTCAGGAGCGTTTTCAGCGCCAGATATTTAGAGACGCCCTTCAGTGCCCGGTGTAAGCCGGCAATGTGAATTTGGGGATTATTTAACGCAAAGCGCAGCTTATAGGGAACGTGGCGCACTTCGAACAGCATAAATACCACCGTCATGACCAGCAGCAGAATGCTGGCCATCGCGCCGGAAAGCCCTGTCATCAGGGTGGTGGCGTAGGTCATGACTTTCTCGGAATCCATCCTGCGCAGCATCCGTTCGGGTGAGATATGCAGATTAAGGAAGGGCACCATCTCCTGCAGCGCCACAATCTTACGCGTCAGCTCTTTGTTGTACTGCGGCAGCATGGTGGAGAATTCGCTCAGCGAGGCCGCCAGCACGCCGACGAGCGCCGTCAGGGCAATCATCATCACGATGACGACGATGGTGATAGCGACCGGGCGGCTAACGCCCCGGCGGAGAAACCAGGTGACCAGAGGATTAAGCACAATGGCAAAAAAGAGCGCCAGCAGGAGCTGGACAATAATGTCGGCGGCAGCATGGATACCCGCAAGGATAACCACCAGACAGGCGAGTTTTAATAAGATGTGGAGTCCTGCTTTGTCGGACGGGTTAGCGATCATGCGTGTTCCTTAATGTGATGACCCGGTAAGTGTAGTGCCCGGGCTCCGCTTCGTCTGGCACCGTTAATCTGAAAGTCGGGGCTGATTTTCTTATTGCGCCGTGGTAATAGTGAAACACTGTTGTGAAAAACCCAGGTAGAACCCCATGCCCGAACCTGCCGCTGAACCGGCACTGAGCGGACTGCGCCTCAATCTGCGCATCGTTTCCGTTGTGATTTTCAACTTTGCCAGCTATCTGACCATTGGCCTGCCGCTGGCGGTCCTGCCGGGCTATGTCCATGACGTGATGGGCTTCAGCGCCTTCTGGGCGGGGCTGGTGATTAGCCTGCAATATTTCGCCACGCTCCTCAGCCGCCCGCATGCCGGGCGCTACGCGGACACGTTCGGTCCCAAAAGCATCGTGGTGGTGGGGCTGTGCGGCTGTTTCCTCAGTGGCCTGAGCTATCTGCTGGCTGCCGCAACCAGCCACTGGCCGCTGGTCAGCCTGGCGCTGCTCTGCCTGGGCCGCGTCATTCTGGGCATCGGGCAAAGTCTGGCGGGAACCGGCTCGACGCTGTGGGGCGTGGGGGTGGTTGGCGCGCCGCACATTGGCCGGGTGATCTCCTGGAACGGGATTGTCACCTACGGTGCGATGGCGCTCGGTGCGCCGCTCGGCGTGGCCTGCTATGCGCTTGGCGGGTTATATGGGCTGGCCATCACCATTATGGCGGTCGCGCTGCTGGCGATCCTCTTTGCGCTGCCGCGCCCGAAGGTGAAGGCCAGCAAAGGCAAGCCGCTGCCGTTTCGGGCGGTGCTGGGGCGCGTCTGGCCGTACGGCATGGCCCTGGCGCTGGCGACCACCGGCTTCGGCGTGATCGCGACCTTCATTACTCTGTTTTACGACGCGAAAGGCTGGGACGGCGCGGCCTTTGCATTAACCCTGTTCAGCTGTGCGTTTGTTGGTGCCCGCCTGCTTTTCCCTAACGGCATCAACCGTCTGGGCGGGCTGAATGTGGCAACGATCTGCTTTGCGATAGAGATTGTCGGGCTGCTGCTGACCGGAATAGCGATGGTGCCCTGGGTCGCCAAAGTGGGCGTGTTCCTCGCGGGGGCAGGCTTTTCTCTGGTCTTCCCGGCGCTGGGCGTGGTGGCGGTAAAAGCCGTGCCGCAGCAGAATCAGGGGGCGGCGCTGGCGACCTATACGGTGTTTATGGATATGTCTTTAGGGATTACCGGCCCGCTGGCGGGGCTGGTTATGGCCTGGGCAGGGGTTCCGGTGATCTATCTTGCCGCAGCGGGTCTGGTGGTGATTGCGCTGCTGCTGACGTGGCGGCTAAAAAAATGGCCCCCGGTGCAGGCACCGGAGGCCACGTCATCGTCGTGAAGCGTTACTGGATCACGATGGTGTTAATGATGTTTTCAGCAGCCGTCTGCGCTTTCTGCTGATCTTCCGCTGGCAGGGTGATCTGCAGGGTCAGCAGTTTGTTATCAACCTTGCCCAGCACCACAGAAGAGTAGGCGGTCTGGCCTTTGGCAGAGATGATGCTGTCGAGCTGTTGCAGCGTGTGGCCTTTCAGCTCGATGGATTTATTGGTGACGACCTGCAGCTGCGGATCGCGGCCGCGCTGCTGATCTTCCAGACGTTTGGACAGAACGGCCAGGTCTTCGCTGGTGTCGTCGCCCACAATGACAATGACCGCTTTCTGCCCGGTTGCGTCGGAGTAAACGTGCATGTTGTTCGCCTGGGTGCCCAGCTTGCCGCTCTGGTCAGTCATATCGGCTGGCAGAGAGAAACTGAGTTTGCCATCCATCAGATTCACCGGCTGGCCGGTCGCGTTGCTCTCTGCGGATGCGCCCTGAGCAGGCGTTTTCGTGTCGCTGTTATCACAGGCTGCAAGACCCACAACCAGCAGGCCAATCCCGACATATTTAACCAGATTGCGCATTGACTTCTTCCTTTCGATAAACGGCCATAACGGCTCATTCGCTCATCTTATCACAACTGATAAAGCGAACCCTTAACCAGCCTGCAATGCCGTGATTTCAGATTTATCTGCCAGCCTTTTCAGCAGCATATTGAGCAGCACGCCGTACATCGGCAGGAAGAAGACAATGCTGATGAGGACCTTGAAGCAGTAGTCCACCAGCGCGATTTCCATCCAGTGCTCAGCCATGAACGCATCCGGGCTGCGCCAGAAGGCGATGAAGAAGAAGGCCAGCGTATCGCTCACGTTACCGAACAGCGTTGAGGCGGTGGGGGCCATCCACCAGCGATGATTCTGACGCAGGCGGTTAAACACGTGCACGTCGAGGATCTGCCCCAGCGCGTAGGCCATAAAGCTTGCCGCGGCGATACGGGCAACAAACAGGTTGAAGTGGGTTAACGCCTCAAAGCCCTGCCAGCTTCCCATATAAAACAGAGAGGAAACCCCGTACGAGATGAACAGCGCTGGGAGCATGACGGCAAAAATAATGCGGCGAGCCAGCGGTGCGCCAAAGATACGCACGGTCAAATCGGTCGCGAGGAAAATAAACGGGAAGCTGAACGCGCCCCAGGTGGTATGAAAACCAAAGATGGAGATCGGGAGCTGCACCAGATAGTTGCTGGAGGTGATCACCAGCAAATGGAAAAGCGAAAGCCAGAACAACGCTTTTACGCGCTGTGATTCAGAAAACGACGTCATATTGTGACCTTTTTATACGTTGGGGTGAGGGAACCCAATAAAAACCGCAGCATGATACTGCTTTGGCAGGACATTGCAATGGTTAGTTTTTACGCAATCGTTAACCTGGTTTGCATTGATCGCAACCGGGCGTAAACTACAGCCGTTTTTACCAGACCGAGAAGACCATGACCGACCTGTTTTCCAGCCCAGACCACACCCTTGATGCCCAGGGCCTTCGCTGCCCGGAGCCGGTAATGATGGTACGCAAAACCGTGCGCAACATGCAGACCGGTGAAACGCTGCTGATTATTGCCGACGACCCGGCCACGACCCGCGATATTCCCGGTTTTTGTACCTTTATGGAGCATGAGCTGGTGGCACAGCAGACCGAGGCGCTGCCGTACCGGTATTTGATTCGTAAGGGTTAGATGGGCTGTCCTCTGCGGCCTGATGCCCTCACCCCGGCCCTCTCCCACGAGGAGAGGGAGAAAGTCATCCTTTCATCCACGCCCTGATCCCATCCAGGAACATCTGCGTCGCCATCATCACCAGAATCAGCCCCATCAGGCGTTCCAGCGCGTTTACCCCTTTTTCGCCCAACAGGCGCAGGAACAGGGACGACTGCAGCAGGATAATGAACGTCCCGCCCCAGGCGATCAGCAGGGCAATCACCAGATGGCTCATCTGGTTCGGATACTGATGCGACAGCAGCATCAGCGTGGCCAGAATGGTTGGCCCGGCGACGAGGGGGATCGCCAGCGGCACAATAAACGGCTCTTCACCCGCAGGCAGGCCGCTGCTGCTGCCTTCTGCGCTCGGGAAAATCATCTTAATGGCAATCAGGAACAGAATAATCCCGCCGGAAATCGACACGGTTTCGGCGCGCAGGTTCAGGAACGCGAGAATTTTTTCACCCGCAAACAGGAAGATAAACATCACCAGCAGGGCGATGAGCAGCTCGCGGATCATGATCGCCCGGCGGCGCTTCGGCTCGGTGTGCTTCAGCACCGACATGAAGATCGGCAGGTTACCCAGTGGATCCATTATCAGGATCAATAAAACCGCTGCGGAAATGATTTCACTCATGTAAATTATCCCTGAATTTCTCTATGGTTATTATGATAATTAGCTGTATTTCTGATTGCCGGGCAATCATCGATTAATTTCGCTTGCGACTTTGGCAGCATTTTGTAATGTGAAGCATATCCCAGTTCAATACTGGCTTGCACAAACAGCACACACCCTCAGCAGGAAAAAAATGCTATGAAAAACGTTGGTTTTATCGGCTGGCGCGGTATGGTCGGCTCTGTACTCATGCAACGCATGGTTGAAGAGCGCGATTTCGACGCTATCCGCCCGGTCTTCTTCTCCACTTCCCAGCTCGGCCAGGCTGCTCCGTCCTTTGGTGGTACCACAGGCACGTTGCAGGATGCTTACGATCTGGAAGCGCTGAAGGCACTCGACATTATTGTGACGTGCCAGGGCGGCGATTATACCAACGAAATCTATCCAAAGCTGCGTGAAAGCGGCTGGCAGGGCTACTGGATTGACGCGGCCTCTTCGCTGCGTATGAAAGACGATGCCATCATCATTCTCGACCCGGTTAACCAGGGCGTCATCACCGACGGCCTGAACAACGGCGTGAAAACCTTTGTCGGCGGCAACTGCACCGTCAGCCTGATGCTGATGTCCCTCGGCGGCCTGTTCGCGCAGGATCTGGTGGAGTGGGTCTCCGTGGCGACCTACCAGGCGGCGTCCGGCGGCGGCGCGCGCCACATGCGCGAGCTGCTGACCCAGATGGGCCAGCTGCACCACAGCGTTGCGACCGAGCTGGCAAACCCGGCGTCCGCGATTCTTGATATCGAGCGTAAGGTCACCCAACTGACCCGCAGCGGCGAGCTGCCGGTGGATAACTTCGGCGTACCGCTGGCCGGTGGCCTGATCCCGTGGATCGACAAACAGCTGGATAACGGCCAGACCCGCGAAGAGTGGAAGGGCCAGGCTGAGACCAACAAAATCCTCAATACCGCGAACACCATTCCGGTTGACGGTCTGTGCGTGCGTATCGGCGCGCTGCGCTGCCACAGCCAGGCCTTCACCATTAAACTGAAAAAAGATGTGTCTATTCCGACCGTGGAAGAGCTGCTGGCCGCGCACAACCCGTGGGCGAAAGTGGTGCCAAACGATCGCGATATCACCATGCGCGAGCTGACCCCGGCTGCCGTTACCGGCACGCTGACCACGCCGGTTGGCCGTCTGCGCAAGCTGAACATGGGGCCGGAGTATCTCTCCGCGTTCACCGTTGGCGACCAGCTCCTGTGGGGCGCCGCCGAGCCGCTGCGTCGCATGCTGCGCCAGCTGGCGTAATAATTTGTTAACTACAGGGGGTGATTTTCACCCCTTTTTTTTGCGTACTACATGGAGTAACACGCGTATGTCTTATTTTTTATCAGGAGTCATCTAGAGCGTTGGCTATGCTTTAAGGAAGAGTCATTTCTTACCTGAGGTTCGAACGGAGCAGAATGGATGCACATTTTTGTGCTGTCCCGTTCAGGTCACATTAAAAGTCGTCCCGGAGCGCTTAAAAAGGACGACATAAAAAACAGGATGAATACCATGTCCGATCGTGTGGATAGAGACGTGATTAATGCGCTTATTGCGGGTCATTTTGCTGACCCCTTTTCTGTGCTTGGGATGCATCAAACTGAGGATGGCCTTGAAGTTCGGGCACTGTTACCGGATGCCACAGAGGTCTGGGTGATTGAACCCAAAACTGGCCGCAAGGTCGGTAATCTTGAATGCCTCGATTCCCGTGGCTTCTTCTCGGGCGTAATGCCCCGCCGTAAAAACCCTTTTCGCTATCAGCTCGCCGTCCTCTGGCACGGTCAGCAAAACCTGATTGACGATCCTTACAGCTTTGGCCCTCTGCTTAAAGAGATGGATGCCTGGCTGCTCTCCGAAGGAACGCATCTTCGCCCTTATGAAACGCTGGGTGCCCATGCCGATACCATGGACGGCATTACCGGCACGCGGTTCGCCGTGTGGGCGCCTAACGCCCAGCGCGTCTCCGTTGTCGGTCAGTTCAACTACTGGGACGGTCGCCGCCATCCGATGCGCCTGCGCCGGGAAACCGGCATCTGGGAGCTGTTTATCCCCGGCGCACATCCCGGGCAGCTTTATAAATTCGAGATGATCGACGCCAACGGCAAGCTGCGCATTAAAGCCGACCCGTACGCCTTCGAAGCGCAGATGCGCCCGGATACCGCGTCGCTGATTTGCGGCCTGCCTGAGAAGGTCGTTCAGACGGAGGAGCGCAAACGGGCCAACCGCTTTGATGCGCCGATCTCCGTCTATGAGGTACACCTTGGCTCCTGGCGTCGCCACACCGATAACAACTTCTGGCTGAGCTACCGGGAGCTTGCCGACCAGCTGGTGCCGTATGCCAAATGGATGGGCTTTACTCACCTTGAGCTGCTGCCGGTCAACGAGCATCCGTTTGACGGCAGCTGGGGCTATCAGCCCACCGGGCTGTATGCGCCAACGCGCCGCTTCGGCACGCGCGATGACTTCCGCTATTTCATTGATGCCGCGCACGCCGCCGGGCTGAACGTCATCCTCGACTGGGTGCCGGGCCATTTCCCGTCGGATGATTTTGCGCTGGCAGAGTTTGACGGCACGAAGCTGTACGAGCACAGCGACCCGCGCGAAGGCTATCACCAGGACTGGAACACGCTGATCTACAACTATGGTCGCCGTGAGGTCTCAAACTACCTGGTCGGGAATGCCCTGTACTGGATCGAGCGGTTTGGTATTGATGCCCTGCGCGTCGATGCGGTGGCGTCGATGATCTACCGCGACTACAGCCGTAAAGAGGGCGAGTGGATCCCGAACGAGTTTGGCGGCCGTGAAAACCTGGAAGCGATTGAGTTCCTGCGCAATACCAACCGCATTATCGGCGAGCAGGTGGACGGTGCCGTGACCATGGCGGAAGAGTCGACCGACTTTGCGGGCGTCTCCCGTCCGCCGTCATTAGGCGGCCTGGGGTTCTGGTATAAGTGGAATCTGGGCTGGATGCACGACACGCTCGATTACATGAAGCTGGATCCGGTTCACCGCAAGTACCATCACGATAAGCTGACGTTCGGGATGCTCTACAATTACACCGAAAACTTCATGCTGCCGCTGTCCCACGATGAAGTGGTGCACGGCAAAAAATCCATTCTCGACCGCATGCCGGGCGACGCGTGGCAGAAGTTCGCCAACCTGCGCGCCTACTACGGCTGGATGTTTGCCTTCCCGGGCAAAAAACTGCTGTTTATGGGCAATGAGTTCGCCCAGGGACGCGAGTGGAACCACGACGCCAGCCTCGACTGGCATCTGCTGGAAGGCGGTGACAACTGGCACCACGGGGTGCAGCGTCTGGTGCGCGACCTGAACCTGACCTACCGCCACCACAAAGCGCTGCACGAGCTCGACTTCGATCCGTACGGCTTTGAGTGGCTGGTGGTGGACGACCACGAGCGCTCGGTGTTTGTCTTTGTGCGCCGCGACAAGGCGGGTAACGAGATCATCGTCGCCAGCAACTTCACGCCGGTGCCGCGCGAACACTACCGCTTCGGCATTAACCAGCCGGGCAAATGGCGCGAAATTCTGAATACCGACTCGATGCACTACCACGGCAGCAACGCCGGTAACGGCGGGCTGGTACAGAGCGATGCCATCGAAAGCCACGGGCGACCCAACTCCCTGAGCCTGACGCTGCCGCCGCTTGGCACCATCTGGCTGATGCGGGAGGGCGAATGACGCAGCTTACGGCAGGTGAACCCGAACCGCTCGGCGCGCGTTTTGACGGAAAGGGTGTCAATTTCACCCTCTTTTCCGCTCACGCTGAGCGGGTAGAACTGTGCGTGTTTGATGGGGAAGGTAACGAGCACCGTTACGATTTACCCGAGCGCACGGGGGATACCTGGCACGGCTACCTGGCCGGAGGACGGCCAGGCATGCACTATGGCTTTCGCGTACACGGTCCGTGGGATCCGGCGCAGGGGCACTGGTTTAACCCGGCGAAGCTGTTGATTGACCCGTGCGCGCACCGCGTGGACGGCGAGTTTAAAGACGACCCGCTCTTCCACGTGGGCTACGGCGAGCCCGACCACCGCGACAGTGCGCCCGTCGCGCCAAAAAGCGTGGTGGTGAACGATCTTTATGACTGGGAAGACGATGCCCCGCCGCAGACGCCGTGGGGCAATACCGTCATTTATGAAGCCCACGTCAAAGGGCTGACGTACCTGCACCCGTCGATCCCCAAAGAGATGCGCGGCACCTATAAGGCGCTCGGGCATCCCACCATGATCGCCTACCTGAAACACCTCGGCATCACCGCCCTGGAACTGTTGCCCGTTGCCCATTTTGCCAGCGAGCCGCGTCTGCAGCGGCTGGGGCTGAGCAACTACTGGGGCTATAACCCGCTGGCGATGTTCGCGCTCGAGCCGCGCTATGCCGCCCATCCGGAAAAGGCGCGGGACGAGTTCCGCGATGCGGTGAAGGCGCTCCACGCGGCGGGCATTGAGGTCATTCTGGACGTCGTGCTGAACCACAGCGCAGAAAGCGATCTCGACGGTCCGACGCTCTCCATGCGCGGAATTGATAACCGTAGCTATTATTGGATCAGGCAGGATGGCGATTATGAGAACTGGACCGGCTGCGGTAACACGCTCAACCTCAGCCATCCGGCGGTCACGCATTTTGCTTATGAGTGCCTGAAATACTGGGTAGAAACGTTCCACGTCGACGGTTTTCGTTTCGACCTGGCGCCCGTCATGGGGCGCACGCCGGCGTTTAGCCAGCAGGCGCCATTGTTTGAGGCGATAAAAAACTGTCCGGTGCTCTCGCAGGTGAAGCTCATCGCGGAGCCGTGGGACATCGGTGACGGCGGTTATCAGGTCGGGAATTTCCCGCCGCTGTTTGTCGAGTGGAACGACCACTACCGCGACGCCGCGCGACGCTTCTGGCTGGAGCGGAATCTGTCGCTGGGGGAATTTGCCGGGCGCTTTGCCGCATCCAGCGATCTCTTTAAGCGCGACGGCAAACGCCCGTCGGCCACTGTTAATCTGTTGACGGCGCATGACGGTTTTACGCTCAGGGACTGCGTTTGTTTCAATCAGAAACACAATGAGGCAAACGGCGAAGAGAATCGCGATGGCACTAACAATAACCATAGCTTTAATCATGGTATAGAAGGGTTAGGCGGAAGCCTTGACGTTATCGAGCGGCGACGCGCCAGCGTGCATGCGCTGCTGACAACGCTTTTACTGTCGCAGGGCACGCCGATGCTGCTGGCGGGCGACGAGCACGGCCATAGCCAGCACGGTAACAACAATGCGTATTGCCAGGATAACACCTTAACCTGGCTCGACTGGGGTGAAGCCAACAGTGGGCTGATTCATTTTACCGCTGCGCTGATCCATCTTCGCCAGCAGATCCCCGCGCTGACCGCCAACAGCTGGTGGGAAGAGGGTGACGGCAACGTTCGCTGGCTGAATAAAGACGCGCAACCGTTAAGCGCGCAAGAGTGGCAACACGGCGTACCACGCCTGCAAATCCTGCTCTCGGATAAATGGCTGGTTACGCTGAACGCGACGGATGACGTCGCAGAGATTGTTTTACCTGAAGGGGAATGGCGAGCTGTTCCCCCCTTTGCCGGAGCGGATAATCCGGTAGTAATGGCTGTCTGGCACGGGCCTGCGCACGGAGTGTGCGTATTCCAAAGATGATAAAAAAGGAGTTAGTCATGGTTAGATTAGAGAAGAACGATCCCTTAATGTTGGCACGCCAGCTACCATTAAAAACGGTTGCCCTGATACTTGCGGGTGGGCGTGGTACCCGTCTGAAAGATTTGACCATCAAGCGCGCCAAACCGGCTGTTCACTTTGGTGGTAAGTTCCGTATCATCGACTTTGCGCTCTCCAACTGCCTGAACTCGGGCATTCGCCGTATTGGCGTCATCACGCAGTATCAGTCGCACACGCTGGTTCAGCATATCCAGCGCGGCTGGTCATTCTTCAGCGAAGAGATGAACGAGTTTGTCGATCTCCTGCCCGCTCAGCAACGCGTTCACGGCGAGAACTGGTACCGCGGGACGGCGGATGCGGTGACGCAGAACCTCGATATCATTCGTCGCTACAGCGCGGAATACATCGTGATCCTCGCCGGGGACCACATCTACAAGCAAGATTACTCCCACATGCTCATCGACCATGTCGAAAAAGGGGCGCGCTGCACCGTGGCGTGTCTGCCTGTGCCCGTTGCTGAAGCGACGGCGTTTGGCGTGATGCACGTGGATGCCGACGACAAAATTATCGACTTTGTTGAAAAACCGGCGAACCCGCCAACCATGCCGGGCGATGACACCAAATCGCTCGCAAGCATGGGGATTTATGTCTTTGATGCAGATTATCTTTATGAACTGCTGGAAGAGGACGACAAAGACGAAAACTCCAGCCACGACTTCGGGAAAGACATCATTCCGAAAATCACGAAAGCTGGCATGGCGTATGCACATCCTTTCCCGCTGTCCTGCGTGCAGTCCGACCCGAATGCGGAACCCTACTGGCGCGATGTGGGAACCCTGGAAGCGTACTGGAAAGCGAACCTCGACCTGGCGTCGGTTACGCCTGAGCTGGACATGTACGACCAGAACTGGCCGATTCGTACCCATATGGAATCGCTGCCGCCGGCCAAATTTGTTCAGGATCGCTCCGGCAGCCACGGCATGACGCTGAACTCGCTGGTGTCCGGCGGGTGCATTATCTCCGGTTCGGTGGTGGTGCAGTCGGTGCTGTTCCCGCGCGTGCGGATAAATTCATTCTGTAATATCGATTCGGCAGTCTTACTGCCTGATGTCTGGGTAGGTCGCTCGTGCCGTCTGCGTCGCTGCGTGATCGATCGTGCCTGCGTCATTCCCGAAGGGATGGTGATTGGTGAAAACGCCGAAGAAGACGCGCGTCGTTTCTATCGTTCGGAAGAGGGGATCGTGTTAGTCACACGGGAAATGTTGCGGAAGCTGCAGATCAAACAGGAGCGATGATGCAGGTTTTACACGTATGTTCTGAGATGTTCCCGTTGTTAAAAACGGGCGGTCTGGCAGATGTTCTGGGTGCATTACCGGCAGCGCAAATCGCCGGAGGCGTGGATACCCGAGTCCTGCTGCCCGCCTTTCCGGATATCCGGCGTGGTATTCCCGATGCAAAAGTGGTGACCCGCCGTGAAACGTTTGCCGGACGCATCACCCTGCTGTTTGGACATTACAATGGCGTAGGGATTTACCTGATCGACGCGCCTCACCTGTACGACCGACCGGGCAGCCCGTATCACGATACGAACCTGTTCGCCTATACCGACAACGTGCTGCGCTTTGCGCTGCTCGGCTGGGTCGGCGCAGAAATGGCGACGGGGCTGGATCCGTTCTGGCGCCCGGATGTGGTGCACGCGCACGACTGGCACGCCGGGCTCGCCCCGGCGTATCTCGCGGCGCGCGGCCATCCGGCCAAATCGGTCTTTACCGTGCATAACCTGGCGTATCAGGGGATGTACTATGCCCATCACATGAGTGAAATCGATCTGCCATTATCGTTCTATAACATGCACGGGCTGGAGTTTAACGGGCAGATCTCGTTCCTGAAAGCCGGGCTGTACTATGCCGATCACATCACGGCGGTGAGCCCAACCTACGCCCGTGAGATCACCCAGCCGGAGTTTGGCTACGGTATGGAAGGGTTGCTGCAGCAGCGCCACCGCGAAGGCCGCCTGTCGGGCATTCTGAACGGCGTGGATGAACAGATCTGGAGCCCGGAAACCGATCTCCTGCTGGCGGCGCGCTATGGTCGTGATTCCGTGGAGGACAAAGCGGAGAACAAACGTCAGCTGCAGATTGCGATGGGCCTGAAGGTTAACGACAAGGTGCCGCTGTTCGCGGTGGTCAGCCGCCTGACCAGCCAGAAAGGGCTGGATCTGGTGCTGGAGGCGCTGCCCGGTTTACTGGAGCAGGGCGGGCAGCTGGCGCTGCTCGGCGCGGGCGACCCGGTGCTGCAGGAAGGTTTCCTTGCCGCCGCGGCGGAACATCCGGGGCAGGTGGGCGTGCAGATTGGCTACCACGAAGCGTTCTCGCACCGCATCATGGGCGGCGCGGACGTCATCCTGGTGCCAAGCCGTTTCGAACCCTGCGGCCTGACGCAGCTTTATGGCCTGAAATACGGCACGCTGCCGCTGGTACGCCGCACGGGCGGACTGGCGGACACCGTATCCGATAGCTCTCTGGAAAACCTGGCGGACGGTATCGCCAGCGGGTTTGTCTTTGAGGACAGTAATGCCTGGTCGCTGCTTCGGGCGATTCGGCGTGCTTTCGTCTTGTGGTCCCGTCCATCGCTCTGGCGTTACGTTCAGCGTCAGGCGATGTCCATGGACTTTAGCTGGCATGTCGCGGCGCAGTCATACCGCGATCTCTATCAACGCTTGATGTAACGAGGCGAAGTTACTGATATGAACGCTCCATTTAGCTACTCTTCACCCACGCTCAGCGTTGAGGCGTTAAAGCACTCCATCGCCTACAAGCTGATGTTCACCATCGGGAAAGATCCGGTTATCGCCAACAAGCACGAGTGGCTGAACGCCACCCTGTTTGCGGTGCGTGACCGTTTAGTGGAACGCTGGCTGCGCTCAAACCGCGCCCAGCTCTCGCAGGAAACGCGTCAGGTTTACTACCTGTCGATGGAATTTTTGATTGGCCGCACGCTGTCCAACGCGCTGCTGTCGCTCGGTATTTATGACGACGTCAAAACCGCACTGGAAGAGATGGGGTTAGATTTAGAAGAACTGATCGATGAAGAGAACGACCCGGGCCTCGGCAACGGCGGTCTGGGGCGTCTCGCCGCCTGCTTCCTCGACTCGCTGGCAACGCTGGCGCTGCCGGGCCGCGGCTACGGTATTCGCTACGACTACGGTATGTTCAAACAGAACATCGTCGACGGGCGCCAGAAAGAGTCGCCGGACTACTGGCTGGAGTACGGCAACCCGTGGGAGTTCAAGCGCCACAATACGCGCTACAAGGTGCGCTTTGGCGGGCGTATCCAGCAGGAAGGCAAAAAATCCCGCTGGGTAGAAACGGAAGAGATCCTGGCCGTGGCCTACGACCAGATTATCCCCGGCTATGACACCGATGCTACCAACACGCTGCGCCTGTGGAGTGCCCAGGCCAGTAGCGAAATCAACCTCGGTAAATTCAACCAGGGTGACTACTTTGCGGCGGTGGAAGATAAAAACCACTCCGAGAACGTGTCCCGCGTGCTCTACCCGGATGACTCGACCTACTCCGGCCGCGAGCTGCGCCTGCGTCAGGAGTATTTCCTCGTCTCCTCGACGATTCAGGATATCCTCAGCCGCCACCATCAGCTGCACAAAACCTACGCCAACCTGGCGGAGAAAACCGCGATTCACCTTAACGACACCCACCCGGTGCTTTCCATTCCGGAGCTGATGCGCCTGCTGATCGACGAGCATAAGTTCAGCTGGGATGATGCGTTTGAAGTGACCTGTCAGGTGTTCTCCTACACCAACCACACGCTGATGAGCGAAGCGCTGGAAACGTGGCCGGTGGACATGCTCGGCAAAATCCTGCCGCGCCATCTGCAGATTATCTTTGAGATTAACGACTACTTCCTTAAGACGCTGCAGGAGCAGTACCCGAACGATACCGGGCTGCTGAGCCGCGCGTCCATCATTGATGAATCGAACGGTCGCCGCGTGCGCATGGCCTGGCTGGCGGTGGTCATCAGCCACAAGGTCAACGGCGTGTCCGAGCTCCACTCGAACCTGATGGTGCAGTCGCTGTTTGCGGACTTCGCGAAGATCTTCCCGACGCGGTTCTGCAACGTGACCAACGGCGTCACGCCGCGCCGCTGGCTGGCGCTGGCCAACCAGCCGCTCTCTGAGGTGCTGGACGAGAATATCGGCCGTACCTGGCGGACCGATTTGAGCCAGCTGAGCGAGCTGGAACAGCATATTGATTTCCCGACGGTGAACAAAGCCGTGCGCGAAGCCAAGCTGCTGAACAAAAAGCGTCTGGCGGTCTGGCTGGCGATGCACCTCAACGTGGTGGCAAACCCGAAAGCGCTGTTCGACGTGCAGATCAAACGCATCCACGAATACAAGCGTCAGCTGATGAACGTGCTGCACGTGATCACCCATTACAACCGCATCAAGGCCGATCCAACGGCCGAATGGGTGCCGCGCGTGAAGATTTTCGCCGGTAAGGCGGCTTCCGCCTACTACATGGCGAAGCACATCATTCATCTCATCAACGATGTGGCGAAGGTGGTTAACCAGGATCCGGAGATTGGCGACAAGCTGAAGGTGGTGTTCATTCCGAACTACAGCGTCAGCCTGGCGCAGCTGATCATCCCGGCGGCGGATCTCTCTGAGCAGATTTCCACGGCGGGCACGGAAGCATCCGGCACCAGTAACATGAAGTTTGCCCTTAACGGCGCGCTGACCATTGGTACGCTGGACGGGGCGAATGTCGAGATGCTGGAGCACGTGGGCGAAGAAAATATCTTTATCTTCGGTAATACGACGGAAGAGGTGGAGGCGCTGCGCAGGAAAGGCTACTCGCCACGTCAATATTACGAAGAGGATGAAGAGCTACGCCAGGTGCTGACGCAGATCGCGACCGGCGTGTTTAGCCCTGATGAGCCGAGCCGCTATCGCGACCTGGTGGATTCGCTGATTAACTTTGGCGATCACTACCAGGTGCTGGCGGATTATCGCAGCTACGTGGACTGTCAGGATAAGGTGGACGAACTTTATCGTCAGCAGGAGAAGTGGACCAGCGCCGCGATGTATAACATCGCCAATATGGGCTATTTCTCGTCCGACAGGACCATCAAGGAATATGCCGAGACGATCTGGCATATTGATCCGGTGAGGTTGTAAAAACAAAGCCGGGTGGCGGCTTCGCCTTACCCGGCCTACTCGATCCCGTAGGCCCGGTAAGCGCAGCGCCACCGGGCTTTTTTTCTAATTACGACGCGAGTGACAATTCACGCTTTCCCGCATTTTGCAGCAACCACTGCGCCACGCGAGATTGCTGCTCGGCGTTGAGCCACATCCCTTCTTTGGTACGACGCCAGATAGCATCATCCAGACGACGAACCCACTCGTGCTCAACCAGATAGCGCAGCTCGGCTTCGTACAGCTCGTGGCCAAAATGCTCGCCCAGATCCGCAATGTCCTTCGCATCGGCCAGGAACAGCTCGGTATTGCTGCCGTAGGTGCGGGCATAGTGGCGCGCCATTCCTTCGGTGATGAACGGGAAGCGACGGCGCAGCTTCGCGGCGTAATCATCGCGGTTGTCGCCGATATCACCGCCGGGCAGTACCGCGCCTTTGGTCCATGCCGGGCCAATGCCTTTGTAGTACGGCGCCAGTTTTTCCAGCGCGTGCTCTGCCAGCTTGCGGTAGGTGGTCAGCTTGCCGCCAAACACGGAAAGCAGCGGCGCCTGACCGTCAACGTCGTGAATATCGAGCGTATAGTCGCGGGTAATCGCCTGCGGCGAGTCAGACTCGTCATCGCACAGCGGACGCACGCCGGAGTAGGTCCAGACCACGTCATCGCGTGACAGCTGTTTCTTAAAGTGCGCGTTATACACTTTGAGCAGATAGTTCACTTCGCTCTCGTCGATCTCGACGTTCTTCGGATCGCCTTTGTACTCCACGTCGGTAGTACCGATGATCGAGAATTCGTCCATCCACGGGATCACAAACACGATGCGTTTATCTTCGTTTTGCAGAATGTAGGCCTGCTTCTGCGAATGCACGCGCGGCACCACAATGTGGCTGCCCTTGATCAGGCGAATACCGTACGGGGAAGGCAGATGCATGCCGTCATCGAAGAACTGCTTCACCCATGGGCCGGTAGCGTTCACCAGGCCGCGCGCTTTCCAGCTGAATTTCTCGCCGGTATCGATGTCTTCCGCTTCCACAATCCACAGGCCGTTTTCACGGCGCGCAGCGGTCGCGCGGGTACGGGTTTTCACCTCGCCGCCTTTCTTCTCGACCATCTGGGCATTCGCCAGCACCAGACGCGCATCGTCCACCCAGCAGTCGGAATATTCGAAACCGCGCACGATTTCAGGCTTAAGGACCGATTCTGAGCCAAAACGCAAACCTTTCGAACCCGGCAGGCTGGTGCGTTTACCCAGATGATCGTACATAAACAGACCAATTCGGATCATCCACGCCGGACGCAGATGCGGGCGATGGGGCAGGCGGAAGCGCATCGGAATCGCCAGATGCGGGGCCATTTTCAGCAGCACTTCGCGTTCGGCCAGCGCTTCGCTGACCAGGCGGAATTCGTAGTGTTCCAGGTAGCGCAGGCCACCGTGAATCAGTTTGGAGCTGGCGGACGACGTCGCGCAGGCGAGATCGTTAGCTTCCAGCATCAGTACGGATAAACCGCGTCCTGCGGCATCAACCGCAATACCGGCACCGTTGATGCCACCGCCTATCACAATCAGATCTTTGGTTTCCATAACACCCTCATGCACTTTCGTTAAAGCTCAGAAATGTTCGATATCGCTCATAATAGCAAAGGAACGCGCTTTTGGTAACATCAAAAAAACAATTTAGAGTGATATGGATAACATAATGGCGTTTACCCGCCGCCAGGACGTACACTACGGGGTAAAATCTTGTCGTTGACCACAGTAAAGAGAACACCATGGATCAGTTTGAATGTATTAACGTAGAAGAAGCCCACCAGAAGATGCACCAGGGAAAAGCGGTGCTGGTGGACATCCGCGATCCGCAGAGTTTTGCGATGGGCCATACGCCGGGCGCGTTCCATCTCACCAACGACACGCTGGGCGCGTTTATGCGCGATAACGACTTCGAGACGCCGGTCATGGTCATGTGCTACCACGGCAACAGCAGCAAAGGCGCGGCGCAGTATCTGCTTCAGCAGGGCTACGACGCGGTGTACAGCGTCGACGGCGGCTTTGATGCCTGGCATCGTCATTTCCCGGCAGAAGTGGAATACGCTTTTGAGCGCTGATCCCGCTATACTGTCCCCTTTTGTGTGGAAATAAGCGACCGCTGCCCATGTTGATGATCACCTCTTTTACCAACCCGCGCGTCGCCCAGGCGTTTGTCGACTATATGGCGACGCAGGGCGTTATTCTGACCATTCAGCAACATAACCAGACCGACGTCTGGCTGGCCGACGAGAGCCAGGCAGCGCGCGTAAACGAAGAGCTGGCGCGTTTTCTTGAGAATCCCGGCGACCCGCGCTATCTGGCGGCCAGCTGGCAGTCCGGGCAGACCGACAGCGGATTGCATTACAGCCGTTTTCCCTTCCTTGCCACCATCCGCGAACGCGCGGGCCCGTTTACGCTGCTGCTGATGGCGGCCTGCATTATCGTCTTCATTATTATGAACGTGGTGGGCGACCAGAGCGTGATGATTGCCCTGGCCTGGCCCTATGACCCGTCTCTTGAGTTTGACGTCTGGCGCTACTTTAGCCACGCGCTGATGCACTTCTCGGTGATGCATATCCTCTTTAACCTGCTCTGGTGGTGGTATCTCGGCGGTGCCGTTGAAAAGCGTCTGGGCAGCGGCAAGCTGATCGTTATCACCCTGATCAGCGCCCTGCTGAGCGGTTATGTTCAGCACAAGTTTAGCGGACCGTGGTTCGGCGGGCTGTCGGGCGTCGTGTATGCCCTGATGGGCTATGTCTGGCTTCGCGGGGAGCGCGATCCGGAAAGCGGCATCTATCTGCAACGCGGATTAATAACCTTTGCGTTAATATGGCTAATTGCCGGATGGTTTGATCTGTTTGGTATGTCTATCGCCAACGGTGCACACGTCGCCGGGCTGGCCGTGGGGCTGGCGATGGCGTTTGCCGACACGCTCCATGCGCGAAAACGAACATAATTCTCAGGGATAATTGATGAAACAAACACAACGTCATGACGCTATTATCGAACTGGTAAAAAAACAGGGATACGTCAGCACCGAAGAGCTGGTGGAGCAGTTTGCCGTCAGCCCACAAACCATCCGTCGTGACCTGAACGACCTGGCCGACCAGAACCGCATTCTTCGCCATCACGGTGGGGCGGCGCTGCCGTCCAGTTCAGTCAATACCTCCTGGCACGATCGTAAAGCCACGCAGACGGCAGAGAAAGAGCGTATTGCCCGCAAGGTCGCCAGCCAGATCCCGAACGGGGCGACGCTGTTTATTGATATCGGCACCACGCCGGAAGCGGTCGCCCATGCGCTGCTGGATCACGAGAACCTGCGCGTGGTCACCAACAACCTGAACGTGGCCAATACCCTGATGCAGAAAGACGATTTCCGCATCATCCTCGCGGGCGGCGAACTGCGCAGCCGCGACGGTGGGATTATCGGCGAAGCGACCCTCGATTTTATCTCTCAGTTCCGCCTCGACTTCGGCATTCTCGGGATCAGCGGCATCGACAGCGACGGGTCGCTGCTGGAGTTTGATTATCACGAGGTGCGCACCAAACGCGCGATCATTGAAAACTCACGCCACGTGATGCTGGTGGTGGACCATTCGAAGTTTGGCCGTAACGCGATGGTGAACATGGGCAGCATCAGCATGGTGGATGCGGTTTATACCGACGTGATGCCGCCGGCGGGCGTGATGCAGGTGATTAAGGATAATAATTTGCAGCTGGAATTGTGCTAGGAAGTGTGTCGGGTGGCGCTGCGCTTACCCGACCTACAAAACCCGTAGGCCCGTGCAAGCGTAGCGCCGCCGGGCAATGAATTACACTCCGTATCCCATCATCTTCAACAGCTGCTGCGCATGCTGTACCGCATCCTGGCGATGCGCCACACCCAGCTTCTGATACAGATTGCGGATATGCGTTTTGATGGTGGTTGCTGCCACCGCCAGCTCGCCGGCAATCTGCTCGTTGCTGTAGCCTGAATAGATCAGCCCCAGAACCTGCCACTCACGCTGGGTCAGCGGGCTGGTGCGGATAAGCTCCGGCACTTCCGGGTGGTTAAGCAGACGTTCAACGAAGTTCTCATCAAAATGTGCGAACTTATGCCGATGGTGCTGGTTAATCTCACGCAGAATACGCTGGGCGCGATGCTGATCCAGCTCCGGCAGCGTGTTGAGCTGAATAAGCTGACGCAGCTGCTGCGCCATCACTTCACCTTCAATCACAAAGTGGCTGATAAACCCGGTGCGGTTAGCCAGCTGCAGCGCTTCCAGCAGCACGCGCTGGGCATCGTTTTTACGACCCGCCTGCCAGTAGAGCTGGTTCAGCAGCAGCAGGTTGCGGTTCAGGTCGCTCATCAGACGCAGGCTGCGCGCGTTCTCGTTCAGCTCCTCCAGCACAATCTCTGCGGGCTCTACTTCACCGAGCAGGATCTGCGCGCGGGCAATGTTGCGCCACTGGCTCTGCAGGAAGTGGTTGTTCGCAAATTCCGGTTTTGGCGTCTGACGCAGCCAGTTGGCGGCGGATTTTTTATCGCCGGTCATCTGCCAGTAAATCACCCGGACCTTATCGGCGTTAGAGACCCAGTCGCTATGATACTGACCGTTGCCGAGCAGGTTCTCCAGGCGGTTAAGATGGTTGCGGGCGTTATCGAGATCGCCGCGCGCCAGCGAGCACTGCACCAGCAGCGCCAGACACTGCAGCTGCTGCTGAGGCTGGAAGCTGGAAAGGACATCCACACCCTGGCGGGCGCAGCTTTCCGCTTCATCCAGACGCGACCATGCCCACAGCAGCTGGGCGCGAATACGCAACAGAAACTCGTGCATCGGCAGCTGTTCCAGGTGCTGTTCACGAATCAGCTGGAACGCTTTTTCCTGATTTTCCCAGGCGGCCTGCAGGAACCCCTGCGCGAATAAAATCTCGCTCTGTTGGATCAGGCTCCACAGCGCGTAATGCCAGACATCATGACGACGCGCCATCTGTTCGGTTTGCTGCATCAGTGAAAGCGAACGCGTGAGATCGCCTTTACAGTGCAGCACTTCGCCGTGTACTGAGGTCGCAACGATGCGGCTGTAGAAGTTAGCCAGCGGCAGTTCATCCAGCGCGACCATCGCCAGCCGTTCAGCTTCGTCCGGGTCGCCGTCGTTAATGGCCACCTGAGCGCGCAGCGCGTTGAACTCGCCGTGCAGGGTGGTATCCATTTCGCTTTCCATCTCCTGCTCGGCGCGCGCCAGCAGGGTGTTCACTTCGCTGTAGCGGTGCTGGCTCTGCATCAGCCAGGCCTGCAGCAGTACCAGACGCGGGTTCTCGAGCAGGCTTTCCCACGGCAGGGCTTTGAGAGACTCTTCCAGCAGGGTCAGCTCGCTGTGGTTAAACAGGCCCCACGCATGATTGAGGAGGATATCGCGCAGCATGCTGGCATCACCGGCGGCCAGCGCGTGGTGGATGGCCTCGCTCGGGAAGCCTTGCGCCATCCAGCTTTCGGCAGCGGCGCGGTGGATCTCCGGCAGTTCAACCGCCAGTTCCCACTGACAGCGCTGGCGCAGGAAGCTACCAAACAGAGGGTGATAGCTAAACCACTCGCCCGGATCGTCCATGCGCGTCAGGAAAAGGCCCTGACGTTCAATCTCTTCGAGCTGCAGCTGACCGTTTTCACAGCCCGTCACGCGCACGATGAGCGCATCGTTCATGGAACGCAGCAGGGAGCTTTTCAGCAGGAAATTACGCGTCGAGGGATCGACGCTGTTCAGCACCTCATCCACGAGGTAGTCAGAAAGGTGGCTGGCGTTGATGCCCGCCAGACGCCGCGCAGACTGATGCGCCGGACTGTTGTTTTGTCGGGCAGAGAGCGCGATGAGCTGCAGCGCCGTGGCCCAGCCGGCAACGTCATCACATAGACGGCTGCTTTCGGCGGCCTCAATAGGTGATGTCAGGCGGCAGTCAAAGAACTGTTTCGCTTCCTGGTGGGTAAAGGCCAGCTGCTGGCTGCCCACTTCCAGAAGCTGATCGCGCACGCGCAGGTTGGCAATACCCAGCTGCGGCAGGTTGCGTGACAGCACGACTAAGGTCAGGTTTTCCGGCTGATGGCGCAGGAAGAAACGCATCGACTCATGAATCACCGGGTTAGTGATGAGATGGTAATCATCAATCACCACGTAAAGCGGGCGATGCCATTCGGCCAGTTCGATAAACAGCTGCGAGAAAAGGGAGGACAGGCTGGCGTACTGGCGCTTTTGCACCATCACCTCACTGGCGACGCAGTGTCCATGGGTTGCTTGCTGTATGGCGGCAATCAGATAGCTGGCAAAACGTTCTTGCTGGTTATCGCCCTCGTCGAGGGAGTACCAGCCGAGATCGCTTTTACCCGCGGCCCATTGCGAAATGAGCGTTGTTTTTCCATAGCCTGCAGGGCTCGTAACCAGCGCCAGTCGGAAATTATGCGCGCCGGAAAGTTTAGCCAACAGACGCTCGCGGACCACTGTATGGTCAAGACGAACCGGGCGACTTAATTTAGACGGAATCAACATAGGTTTCACTTCACTGTGGGGAACGAGAGTTTTTATTTTTTTTGCGCTTCGTAATTAATACGATATAAGGTCGGCCAGAAAGAGAACTATTGCAAGTTATGTCTGGATTTGGTGGCTCTGAATTTGCACTCTGTCACAAAACATTCAGACAGATGATGGAACTTTGTGAAAAGGGCGTTGACGCCGCGTCAATGCTGGCTTGTATGGCTGTGCTGCGGCTGCGCTGAAACTGGTTTCAGAAAGGGATAGTGACGTCAAATTTAATAAAGTCTGGGTAAAGTTAAGGGAGATTAATAATCTCCTTAGTTATTACCCGATTGCAGAAATATTATTCTACGTAAGTAATCATTTCAGCGGGTTTTAATTTCACCCGAAACCACATTTCATTTCTTTGACATTCTCGATGGTTACTTTTTTATCTTCAGGGCACACTCGAACTATGCTCTGAGAGTGGCCTTGATCACACTTTTCTGCTCATCCCCGCTACTCCTCCCTGTCTAATCCCCCACGGGAGGAGGAAGAGGGGAAATGAGCCAGGCACACTAGCGCCAACTTGTGTTTTCTTTCTAAAGGATGCCGATCCCCTATGTCACAGCCTACCTTCAACAAAGCTCAATTCCAGGCTGCCCTGACGCGTCAGTGGCAGCGTTTTGGCCTTCATGCTGCAAACGAAATGACGCCTCACCAGTGGTGGCAGGCAGTGAGCGGTGCGCTCGCAGAACAGCTGGATGCTCAGCCTTTGGCAAAGCCGGTGAAGAACCAGCGTCATGTAAACTACATTTCAATGGAATTCCTGATTGGCCGTCTGACGGGCAACAACCTGTTGAACCTCGGCTGGTATCAGGAGGTAGGGGACGTGCTGAAAGAGCACGACATTAACCTGACCGACCTGCTGGAAGAAGAGATTGACCCGGCGCTCGGCAACGGCGGCCTGGGACGTCTGGCGGCCTGTTTCCTGGACTCTATGGCGACCGTCGGCCAGTCGGCGATCGGCTATGGTCTGAACTATCAGTACGGCCTGTTCCGTCAGTCGTTTGCCGATGGACATCAGATGGAAGCGCCGGACGACTGGCATCGCAATACCTACCCGTGGTTCCGCCACAATGCGCAGCTGGACGTGCAGGTAAGCATTGGCGGGAAAGTCACAAAGCAGGGGCTCTGGGAACCGGCGTTCACCCTTACCGGTGAAGCCTGGGATCTGCCGGTGCTCGGCTACCGTAACGGCGTGGCGCAGCCGCTGCGTCTGTGGCAGGCGAAGCACGCGCATCCGTTTAACCTGACCAAATTTAACGACGGCGATTTCCTGCGCGCCGAGCAGCAGGGTATCGACGCCGAGAAGCTGACCAAAGTCCTCTACCCGAACGACAACCACCTGGCGGGTAAAAAGCTGCGCCTGATGCAGCAGTACTTCCAGTGCGCCTGCTCCGTGGCGGACATTCTGCGTCGCCATCACCTGGCGGGCCGCAAGCTGGCGCAGCTGCCGGACTTCGAAGTGATTCAGCTCAACGACACGCACCCGACGATTGCGATCCCGGAACTGCTGCGCGTGCTGATCGACGAGCATCAGCTGAGCTGGGACGACGCCTGGGCCATCACCAGCCGTACCTTTGCCTACACCAACCACACCCTGATGCCGGAAGCGCTGGAGTGCTGGGATGAGAAGCTGGTGAAAACGCTGCTGCCGCGTCATATGCAGATCATCAACAAGATTAACGACCAGTTTAAAAAGCTCGTGGATAAAACCTGGCCGGGCAACAAAGCGGTCTGGGCGAAGCTGGCGGTGGTTCACGATAAGCAGGTGCGCATGGCGAACATGTGCGTGGTCAGCGGCTTTGCCGTTAACGGCGTGGCGGCGCTGCACTCGGACCTGGTGGTCAAAGATCTCTTCCCGGAATACCACCAGCTGTGGCCGACCAAATTCCACAACGTGACCAACGGCATCACGCCGCGTCGCTGGATCAAGCAGTGCAATCCGCTGCTGGCCGGCCTGCTGGACAAGACCCTGAAGAAAGAGTGGGCCAACGATCTGGACCAGCTCATCAACCTGGAAAAATACGCCGACGACGCGAAGTTCCGCGAGCAGTACCGCGCGATCAAGCTGGAGAACAAGGTTCGCCTGGCGGAGTTCGTGAAAGTGCGTACCGGGATTGAGATCAACCCGAATGCTATTTTCGATATCCAGATCAAACGCCTGCACGAGTACAAACGTCAGCACCTGAACCTGCTGCACATTCTGGCGCTGTATAAAGAGATCCGCGAGAACCCGCAGGCCGACCGCGTGCCGCGCGTGTTCCTGTTCGGTGCGAAAGCGGCGCCGGGCTACTACCTGGCGAAAAACATTATCCTCGCCATCAATAAAGTGGCGGCGGCGATCAACAGCGATCCGAAAGTGGGCGACAAGCTGAAGGTCGTGTTCCTGCCGGATTACTGCGTCTCGGCGGCTGAAATGCTGATCCCGGCGGCGGATATCTCCGAGCAGATCTCAACCGCAGGGAAAGAAGCGTCCGGTACCGGCAACATGAAGCTGGCGCTGAACGGCGCGCTGACCGTCGGTACGCTCGACGGGGCAAACGTCGAAATCGCCGAGAAGGTGGGTGAAGAGAATATCTTTATCTTCGGCCATACCGTGGAAGAGGTGAAAGCCATCAAGGCCAAAGGCTACGACCCGGTGAAATGGCGTAAGAAAGACAAAGTGCTCGACGCGGTGCTGAAGGAGCTGGAAAGCGGTAAATACAGCGACGGCGACAAGCACGCGTTTGACCAGATGCTGCACAGCATGGACAAACACGGCGGTGACCCGTATCTGGTGATGGCGGACTTCACGGCCTATGTCGAAGCGCAAAAGCAGGTCGACGTGCTGTATCGTGACCAGGAAGCGTGGACCCGCGCGTGCATCCTGAACACCGCCCGCTGCGGTATGTTCAGCTCTGACCGTTCAATCCGTGATTATCAGGCCCGTATCTGGCAGGCAAAACGCTAAGGAAGCGCGATGGAGAGTAAACGTCTGGACAGCGCCGCGCAGGCGGCGGGGATCAGCCTCAGTTACATTAATGCTCACGGCAAACCGCAGTCTATTGGCGCCGATACCAAAAGACGTTTGCTGGATGCCATGCACAAAGCCGACGCGAAAGCGTCGGTTGCGCCGGTGCCGAACGTGAAGGTATTCACCGCTGGCAAAAAGATGCCGCTGGCGGTGGAGGGGCGCGGCGAGTTTAGCTGGCTGCTTACCACCGAAGAGGGGCATCAGCACAAAGGCCACGCCACCGGCGGCAAAACGTTAAACCTTCCGGCGAAGCTGCCGGAGGGCTATCACACCCTCACGCTCACCCAGGACGATCGGCGTTTCCACTGCCGGGTGATCGTCGCGCCAAAACGCTGCTACGAGCCGCAGGCGTTGCTCGAAGGCAAAAAGCTGTGGGGCGCCTGCGTGCAGCTCTACACGCTGCGTTCCGACAGCAACTGGGGCATCGGTGATTTTGGCGATCTGAAAAAGATGCTGGCATCCGTGGGCGAGCGCGGCGGCGCGTTCATCGGCCTCAACCCGATCCACGCGCTCTATCCGGCCAATCCGGAGAGCGCCAGCCCGTATAGCCCGTCGTCCCGCCGCTGGCTGAACGTGATTTATATCGACGTTAACGCGTTAGATGACTTCAAAAACAGCAAAGAGGCGCAGGCGTGGTGGAAACTCAGTACCACGCAGCAGGCTCTCAAGCAGGCGCGCGACGCAGACTGGGTGGACTATTCCACCGTCACGGCGCTGAAAATGGCCGCGCTGCGTCTGGCGTGGAAAGGCTTTTCACAGCGTGACGACGAGCAGATGGCCGCGTTCCGCCAGTTTGTGACGCAGGAGGGCGAGAGCCTGTACTGGCAGGCGGCGTTTGATGCGCTGCACGCGTATCAGGTGAAAGAGGATGAAATGCGCTGGGGCTGGCCGGTCTGGCCGGAAGCGTATCAGTCCGTCGACACGCCGGAAGTCAAAGCGTTCTGTAAAAATCATGCCGACGAGGTGGACTTCTACCTGTGGCTGCAGTGGCTGGCGTACAGCCAGTTTGCCGCCTGCTGGCAGGTGAGCCAGGGCTATAAGATGCCGATCGGCCTGTATCGTGACCTGGCCGTGGGCGTGGCAGAAGGCGGCGCGGAAACCTGGTGTGACCGTGAACTTTACTGTCTGAAAGCCTCCGTGGGTGCACCACCGGATATTCTTGGCCCGCTCGGGCAGAACTGGGGTTTGCCGCCGATGGATCCGCACGTCATGGCGGCGCGCGCCTACGAGCCGTTTATCGACCTGCTGCGCGCGAACATGCAGAACTGCGGCGCACTGCGTATCGACCACGTGATGTCCGTGCTGCGCCTGTGGTGGATCCCGTACGGTGAAACCGCGGATCACGGGGCGTACGTGCAGTATCCGGTTGACGATCTGCTGTCGATCCTGGCGCTGGAAAGTAAGCGTCACCAGTGCATGGTGATCGGCGAAGATCTCGGTACCGTGCCGGTGGAAATTGTCAGCAAGCTCCGCGACAGCGGCGTCTACTCCTATAAAGTGCTCTATTTTGAAAACGACCATGAGAAAACCTTCCGCGCGCCGAAAGCGTACCCTGAACAGTCAATGGCAGTCGCGACGACGCATGACCTTCCTACGCTTCGTGGCTATTGGGAAAGCGGCGATCTGACGCTCGGCAAAACGCTGGGCCTGTATCCTGATGAAGAGGTTTTGCGCGGCCTGTATCAGGATCGCGAGCTCTCGAAACAGGGGCTGCTGGATGCGCTGCACAAGCAGGGCTGTCTGCCGAAACGTGCCGGACATAAGGCGTCATTGATGTCGATGACCGCTACCCTCAATCGCGGCCTGCAGCGCTATATCGCCGACAGCAACAGCGCCCTGCTGGGCCTGCAGCCGGAAGACTGGATTGATATGGCGGAACCGGTGAACATCCCGGGTACCAGCTATCAGTACAAGAACTGGCGTCGCAAGCTCTCCACAACGCTTGAGAAGATGTTTGCCGATGACGGGGTGAACAGGCTGATTAAGGATTTGGACAAGCGGCGAAAAGCGGCCGCGAAGAAGTGATAAAAAAACCCGCCAG